>NZ_JBSGTS010000001.1:0-579984 GCF_053607525.1 Kribbella sp. NPDC055110 | reverse complement strand
GGCGCACGGGTCGAGGGGCGGATCGCCAGGCCATCACAATTCGCCGCCGGATGCTCGTGTCACGCTTGGCGGCGGGATGGGCCGGCGATTGTGATGGCCTGGGGATCCTCAGCGCGTGGACGGAGTGGCGCTCGGGTTGCGGAATCCGGCGAACGAGCCCTGGCGGACCGTGGTCGCGGTGACTGCGCCGTTGGCGGTCTGGCCGCTGACGACGACCTGCTCGCCCGCCTTCAGGTCCGCCGCGGTGCCCTTCGACGTGATCTCGTACGTCGTGTCGCCGGTGAGCTTCACCGTGACGTTGCCGGACTGGGTCTTCACGACCAGCTCGGAACTGGTCGCCGACACGACCGTACCGACCGTCCCACCACCACCCTGTGCGCCACCGGGCCCCTGACCGGGCGCGGTCTGACCGTTCTGCCCGTTCTGCCCGCGGAACCCGCCGTATCCACCGGCGCCGCGGGCACCGGCCTGCGGCTGGTTCGACGAGCTGTCCGAGGCGAACGCCGCGTGCAGCCCGGCGCCACCGCCGAGCCCGATGGCCAGGACCACGATCCCGGTCAGGATCGCTGTGGCCAGCGGCAGGTTGAGGGTCTTCTTCGGCGTCAGCGCCGCGTCGACTTCCTCTTCGGACCCGATCTGGGCGAACTCGTCGGGCGTCTGGTTACTCATCTGAAGAACCTCTCTTGTTCATGACGGAGCTATTCATGGCGGTGCTACTCATGGCGGAGCGCATCGATGGGACGGAGGCCGGCGGCTCGGTGCGCCGGCATGCTGCCGAAGAACAGACCGACCGCCGCGGATACGCCGAGCGCGAGCCCGATCGACGACGGCACCAGCACCGGCTCTACGCCGGCCAACTGGAAGCGGGTGACGATCAGCGCGGCCCCTACCCCGACCGCGCCGCCGATCAGGCTGAGCAGCGTCGCCTCGATCAGGAACTGGCCGAGGATGGTCCGCCGCCGGGCGCCGAGCGCTTTCCGGATCCCGATCTCCCGGGTCCGCTCGGTGACCGTGACCAGCATGATGTTGGTGACCCCGATCCCGCCCACGACCAGGCTGATCGCGGCCACGGTCGCGAGCAGGGCGGTGAACGTCGCCGCGGTGTCCTGGCTGGTCTGCAGGATCTGCGCCGAGTTCGTGATCCGGAACGGCGAGGTCTGGTCAGCGGGCACCTGGTGACGAGCGGTCAGCAACTGCGTGACCTCGGCCTGCGCGGTGTCGACGCGGTCCTTGTCCGCGGCCTGTACGACGATCTGGCTGAGCGCGCCGTACCCTGCCTGGGTCGCGCGCAGCGTGCTGATCGGCACGATGGCGGTCGCGTTCGGGTCGTTGAACCCGGTGCTGTCCTTGCTCGCCAGCACCCCCCTGACGACGAAGTCCACGGCACCGAGCTTGATCGTCTGACCGACCGCGCTCGCCGGCCGCGTGAACAGCTCGGTCGCAGTCGTCTGTCCGAGCAGGATGACCCGCTGCGAAGTGTCGACGTCCTGCTGCGTGAAGGACGCCCCGGTCCCGACCGGCGTATTGGTGGCCGGCATGTACTCGGGCGTCGTACCGATCACCTGGTTGACCGTGTAGCTGGTGTCGCCGTTTGTCGCCGTCGCACCGCTGCTCGTCATCACCGGGGCGACCACGGAGACGTCCGGCGCGAGCCGCTTGTCGGCCAGCGCGGCAGAGTCGTCGAGGGTCAGGCTGTACTGCTGGGCCGCCGGTCCGGCCTGGCCACGCTGGAAGCCGCCTCCGCCGCCGGTCGTGGAGACGGTGAGCAGGTTGGTGCCCATCGCCTCGAGACGGGCCTGCACCGCCTTCCCGGAGCCGTTGCCGACCGCAACGAGCACGATCACGGCACCGACGCCGATCGAGACGCCGAGGACGGTCAGGAGCGATCTCAGTTTGTTCGCGGTGAGGCCGCGGAGCGCGGCGCCCATCAGGTCGCGTGGGGTCATCAGCGGGTCACCTCGTCGGCGACGATCCGGCCGTCGGAGACCTGCACGAGCCGCCGGGCGCGGGCCGCGACGTCGTGCTCGTGGGTGATCACGATGATCGTGCGGCCGTCGTCGTGCAGGTCGTCGAACATCCCGAGCACCTCGTCGGTCGAGTGCGCGTCGAGGTTGCCGGTCGGCTCGTCGGCGAGCAGGATCCGCGGACCCGTCGCCAGCGCCCGGGCGATCGCGACCCGCTGCTGCTGACCGCCGGACAGCTCGTTCGGCCGGTGCCCGGTGCGGTCGGCGAGACCGACGAGTTCGAGCGCCCGGTTGGCGCGCTTGCGGCGTTCGGCCCGGCGCAGGTGGGCGTAGGTGAGGGGCAGTTCGACGTTCGCGAGCGCGGTGGTGCGCGGGATCAGGTTGAACGACTGGAAGATGAAGCCGATCTTCCGGCCGCGGACGAGGGCCTGCTGGTCCTCGCTCAGCCGGGCCACGTCGCTGCCGTCGAGCCAGTACTCCCCGCGGGACGGTACGTCGAGGCAGCCGAGGATGTTCATCAACGTCGATTTGCCGGATCCGGACGAGCCCATCACCGCGACGTACTCGCCGGCCTCGACCCGCAGCGACACGCCCCGGAGAGCGTGCACTGCGGTCTCGCCCTGGCCGTACGTCTTGGTGACGTCCCGGAGCTCGATCAGAGACTCAGCGGCCACGGACGCCTCCGGCTCCGGTTCCCTGGCCGACGCCCCCGCCGCCCGGGAGCTGGCCGCCGCCAGGCAGCTGCCCCTGCTGGCCCTGCCGCCCCTGGCCGGTCTGCGTTCCGGTGCCGCCGATCGTGCCCTGCAGCAGTTCGATCTGGTCGCCTTCGTTCAGGCCCGACGTGATCTGGGTGTAGCTGTCACCCCGTACGCCGACCTGCACCTCACGCGTCCCACTGCCGTCGGCCATCGTGACCGTGTACGTCGTACCGCTGGTCGCGATCGCCGTGCTTGGGACGTAGAGGACGTTGGCCGCCTTCGCGGTCTGGACCGTGACGTTCGCAGTCTGGCCGATCCGGGCGTTGGCCGGGAGCTTGGCGAGGCTGAAGGTGGCCGAGTACGAGACCACGCCGTTGGTGGTGGTCGGCGTCGGCGACACGGTCGCGAGCGAGGCGGTGAGCGTCGTACCGGGCTCGGCGTTCAGGGTGACCGTCGCGGCCTGGCCGGCCTTGATCTTGATCGCGTCGGCCTCGGCGAACGCGGCCACCACCTGGAGCGCCTTCAGGTCGGCGATGTCGACGAAGCCGGTGCCGGCCGTGGTCGACGTACTGGAGGTCGAGGCTGAACCTTGACCTGAGGTCGAGCCTTGCCCGCTGCTGCCTGAACTAGAGCTCGAGCTGGATCCACCGGCCACCGAGCCGACCGCGCCGTTGACCGCAGTGATCGTTCCGGCGATCGGCGCCTTCAACGTGGTCGCGTCGACTGCCTCCTGGGCCGCCTCGACGTTCTGGTCGGACTGTTCCTTGTCCGCCTTCGCCTTCGCCAGGCTCGCCTCGGCGTTGCTGACGGCAACCTCCGGGCTCTGACTCTGACCTTGAGATTGAGACTGCTGAGTCTGCTGCTGGCCGTTGCTCGGGGTCGGTGTCGGCGAGGGTGAGGCCGAAGCCTCCTCGGCCGCCTCGAGGGCGTCCTGCGCGTCGCTCAGCGTCCCCTCGGCCGCAGTGACCGAGTTCGCGGACGCGATCTGGTTCTGCTGGGCGATCCGCAACTGCCGCTCGGCGGCGGCCGGGTCGACCTTCGCGATCGCGGCGCCCTTCGCCACCACCTGGCCGACCTTCACGAGCACCTGCGTCACCGTGCCGGACGTCTCGAACTGCGGGGACGCGGTCTGGGAGCTCTGCAGCGTGCCGCTCGAGCTGACGCTCGCGGTCACGTCGCCGCGCTGCACGGCCACCGAGGGCCGGGTCGCGCTGGCCGCCGGTGGGTCCTTCTTGAAGAACAGGAAGTAGGCGGTGACGGCGATGGCGAGGACAATGGCCACCAGGGCCACATTCACGAAACTGAGGCCACGGAGCTTGTGGCGGGGTAGCACCATGGACGCTGAGGCTAGGGACGATTACTGAAGAGGAGATCCTCGCGTCCTGGCAACAGGCTGTGAACCAGGTATCGATTTGGTGCGTCGTACGTCGGGCGGCCCGCGACACACCGTGATCTGTGAACACTCGATGACAGCAGGTCACGACGGTGCGGTCAGGTGCGTACATATGGCTCGGACATGCCAAAATGGGAATGATCCGGGCCGGCCGACCGTTGGCCCGGATGACGATCTCGGAGGTTTGACATGTCTAATCGCGTACTGCGTGGTTCGGGGCTGGGTGGGGTCAGCTTCGAGGATGACCGCGGTGTGGAGTTCGCGCCGCGCCAGATGATCACGTACGACTGCCCCCGCGGCCACGTGGTCGAGGTCACCATGGCGCACGACGCCGAGGTGCCCGCGATCTGGGAGTGCCCGCACTGCGGCAGCGAGGCCGCCCGGTCCACCGGCGAGAAGCCGGAGCCCAAGCAGGAGAAGCCGGCCCGTACGCACTGGGACATGCTGCGCGAGCGCCGGAGCATCTCCGAGCTGGAGGAGCTGCTGGCCGAGCGGGTCGAGCTGCTCCGCAAGGGTGAGATCGGCCCGGCGCACCTGCACCGGACCAAGCGCACCGCCTGAACCACGCGCTGATTTTCTGGGAAACCCCACCGCAATGGCGCGGTGGGGTTTCTTGTTGTCCCGATTTGCCTAAAGGCTTTAGGCAAATACATAATGAGGTATGGCAAGAGCGGGGTTGAGCGGCGCGCGACTGGCGCAGGCCGGTGCCGAGCTGGCCGATGAGGTCGGCTTCGAGCAGGTCACCGTGTCGGCGCTCGCCCGGCGCTTCGGCGTCCAGGTGGCGAGTCTGTATTCGCACGTCCGCAGCTCAGACGACCTCAAGGCCCGAATCGCCACGGTCGCCCTCACCGAGCTGGCCGACCAAGCCGCTGCCGCGCTGGCAGGTCGCGCCGGCCGAGACGCCCTGCTCGCCCTCGCCAACGTCTACCGCGACTACGCCCGAGCCCACCCGGGCCGCTACACCGCCACCCGCCACACCACGGCTGCTTCTGTCCTGGGCGAGGAGTACGTGGCCGCCGGGCGTAGGCACTCGGAGCTCGTCCGCGCAGTCCTCCGCGGGTACGAGCTCGACGAGCCCGCTCAGACCGATGCCGTACGCCTCCTCGGCAGCACGATCCACGGCTACATCACCCTCGAGCTCGCTGGGTCGTTCGACCACAGCGAGCCCAGTGCGGCCGACAGCTGGCCACGCATCATCAACGCCCTCGACACCCTCCTCCGCAGCTGGAGCTGACATGATCACCAACCACATCACCGCCGACCTCGTCCGCGGTGCGCTCGACCTGGAGCACACCGGTCGCGGCCTGCTGCCACACCGCCTGCCGGCTTGGGCGCGGACGCAGTACGACGACGGCCAGATGTCGATGGTCGAGTCACAGCCCTCCGGCGTACGCCTCGTCTTCCGTACGTCGGCCACCGTCGTCGAACTGGAGACGCTGCCGACGAAGCGGGACTACGTCGGCGCTCCCCCGCGTCCGGACGGCGTGTACGACGTACTCGTCGATGGCGAACTGTTCACGCAGCTCACCGCGACCGGCGGTGACGTCATCACGATCGACCTCGTGACGGGTGCGACAGCGACTCGCCCGGGTCAGCCCGAGACGCTGCGGGTCACCGGGCTGGCCGCCGTACCGAAGACTGTCGAGATCTGGCTGCCGCACGACGAAACGACCGAACTCGTTGCCCTGCGCACCGATGCTCCGATCGAGCCGGTGCCGACCGCGCGCCGGGTCTGGCTGCACCACGGGAGCTCCATCAGCCACGGCTCCAACGCGACGCATCCGACCGGCACCTGGCCGGCTCTGGCGGCCGCTCAGGCCGGGGTCGAGCTCGTGAACCTGGGGTTCGGTGGGAGCGCGTACCTGCAGCCGTTCATCGCCCGCACGATCCGCGACACGCCCGCCGACCTGATCAGCCTCAAACTCGGCATCAACATCGTCAACAGCGACGGGCTCCGCCTCCGCAGCTTCACTCCCGCCGTCCACGGCTTCCTCGACACGATCCGCGACGGCCACCCCGACACGCCGCTGCTCGTCGTCTCCCCCATCCTCTGCCCGATCCACGAGGACACCCCCGGACCGACCAGCTGGGACCTGACCGCCCTGGCCGCCGGCGAACTCCGCTTCACCGCCACGGGCAACCCCGACGAGATCCCCGCGGGCAAACTCACCCTGTCGGTCATCCGCGCCGAGCTCGCCCGCATCCTCACCCAACGCGCCCTCACCGACCCGAATCTCCACCACCTGGACGGCCGCGAACTGTACGGCGAAGCAGACAACCTCGCCCACCCGCTCCCCGACGACCTCCACCCGGACAGCCCGACGCACGAACTCATCGCGGACCGCTTCACCCACCACGCCTTCGCCCCGAAAGGCCCGTTCACCGCCTGACCAATCCGGTCCCGCGGGCATCGGGCTGCTCGACAGACTCTGTGCCGGTTCGGCCGGCTGCGAGCGCGAGGCTCGGTTGCAGGCGACGTACCACTTCGAGATGCGCATTGGTCCACAGGATCCGGATCGCCGTCGGAGTTGCCTGCCCGTCGGCGTCGTACAGGTCCTGCCGTACGGCCTCCACCAGACGGCGCTTGGCGACAAGATCGTGCGCGAGCGGCTCGGGTACGCGGCCGTGGCCGTCCAGGGCGGCGGCGAGCGCGGAGTACCACTGCAGCAGCCGGTCCGCCGACGCGACGAGCATGGCCTGCGCGGCGGCTCGGTCGTCGGACGGCGGCCGGCCATCGGCGTACCGTTCCCAAAGCTCGAGTACGGCGTCAGCGGCCAACCGGATGCCGACGACACCAGTGACGAGCGCGGTCATCTCGCTCAGCGGCACCGGCTTCGCGCCACGCTCGGCGAGGTACGTCCGGAACGTGTCGTCCAGTCGCCGCGCGGCGGCCGCTGCGCGTCGCCCGTCCTGTGGGACCGGCGGCCCGGGCGCGCAGCAGGAAACCGCGTACCCGACGACGCTGACGAGATACTGCGCGCTGTCGACGTACGCCTCCGCCAACGCCTTCCCGACCGCGGTGGACGCGCCGCGCGGCCAGAACAGCAGGCCGACGAGCAGACTCACCGCGCAGCCGAGCGCGATGTCCTCGACGCGGAACAGGATCAACGACCAGCCTTCCGGCTGCGCGATGTTGAAGAGGATGACGAGCGTGACCGTGAACGCGGCCTGCCCGGTCGCGAACGAGATCGCCGCGGGCACGATGCCGGCGACCAGGACCGCCAGCGGGAGCAGCACCCACAGGACAACCTGGTTGTCGCCGATGAGGAGCAGGAGACCTGCGCCGACGAGCGAGCCGACCACGGTCCCGCCGATGGCGCGGTACGCGTTCTGGCCGGTGTTGAGCGCGTTTGATCGCAGTACCGACAGCGTGCCGAGGATCACCCAGAACCCGTGCTGGACCCCGGTGAAGTGAGCGAGCGCGACCGCGGCGGCAAGACCGGCCGCGCCGCGGATGCTGTTGTGCAGCCAGACCGAATGCGGCTCGAGATGGGCGGTAGCCCGTTCGGCGGCGCTGACGACCGGCCCGGCGAGTGACTGTGGTTCCCGGCCGAGCAGGCGATCCGTCCAACTGCGCTGGTCCGCCATCCGGGCTGTCTCCACGTTCTGGGCGATCAGCAGCACACCGAAGGCGATCTCCTGAGCTCTGAACGACACGTTGAGTCTTCCGAGAAGGTCGGCAGGCGATCCGTACGTCGACGGCAGCCGATCTACTGCCCGCTCTTCGAGGGACGCCACGGCATCCTGAAGTACGTCGGTGGCTGCGGAGAGCCCGTCGCGCTTCGGGTCCTCGAGCAACTCCGCGCAGCGTTCCAGGACCTCAGCGGCCGCGAGGTGGACGGCGGCGGACTCCGCGTCGCTTCCGGGAGGGACTGCCGGCCCGGGATCGTCGAGAATCGCGCTCAACCAGGTCAGTTCGTCGACCAGCCGCACCAGTGCCCTGGACCCGGTCGACAGGCCGGTCGGCCGATAGGGCGTGGCGGTGAACGTACGTCGCAGCTCGTCGATCAGGGTCGCGGTCTGTTCCGTGCGTACGGCGCAGATCTCGAGCGAGTCGCGCGCCTCCGAACGCACCTGCGCCGCCGCCGCACGACACACGCGTGCCGCCGGCGCCGCGAGCGGGTCGACCCACGGCTTCGGCCAGAACAACCAGACGGCGAAGACCGCTGCCACAGCAGCGATCGAGACGCCGGCCAGCCGATCCGGCAGCGTCGACAGCGGGGCCGGTGTGGCGACCGAGAGGATGAAGGCGAGCAGCAACGACGTACCCGCCCCGGCCAGGACCGAGCTGACGACCCCGGAGAACAGGACGACGAACCCCACCACAGCCGTGGCGATGATCGCCGACCAGACGGACACGCCGGCGACCGTGCCCAGCGAGACCAGCACGAGCCAGGCCAGCGCCAGCTGAACCTGCGCCCGGATCCGCTGAACCATCGACCCGGAGAAGTCGACCAGCAGCAACATCGCGAACGCCCCGAACGCCGCGAACGTCGCCACCGCCGGAGCCCGCAGAACCACGGCGCAGAACGCGAACAGGACCGGCATCACAACGGCGGTCCGCGCAGCCCGGCGCGTCGCACCGAGCCCGGGATCCCGCCCCCGCAACCAGGCGACGAGACGCCGACCGAGTTGTGTCACCCCACATCCCGCCTCTCGCCGTTCGCAGCCGACTGCGCCAGTCTCCTCCAACCGACGCCTCCGGTCACGTCCCCTTCACTCGGCGGGCGAGCGGGTGGGCTATTTGTCCGGGTCGATGACTTCGCCTTGGACTACGTCGCCTGTGGGGCGTTGGGGTCCGGGGGTGGTGGGGCCGGGGATGAAGGCTCCTAGGCCGGGGCCGCCTAGTTGGGTGGTTACGCGGCGGTTGAAGAAGGTGGTCATGGCGCGGCGGGCGAGGGGGCGGGTGAAGGGGAGGACGAAGAAGAAGCCGAAGATGTCGGTGATGAAACCTGGGGTGAGCAGCAGGGTGCCGCCGACCAGGACCAGGGCGGCGTCAGCGAGCTCGCGGCCGGGCATCTTGCCGGTTTCGAACGAGCTCTGCAGCGCCCGCCATGCCCGTCGGCCCTCGCGCTTGATCAGCCAGGCGCCGAGCGCGCTCTCGACCAGCAGCAGTGCGACCGTCGGCCACCCGCCGATCACCTGACCGACCTGGATGATCACGAAGATCTCCGCAATCGGAACTACCAGCAACGCGAGCGCCACGAACCACGGCATGTCCTACCCCTTCCGGCCTGAGACTCCAGCGTACGGAACGAGTGGGCACGGCAAACCCTGAATGAACCCTGACTCAGACCGGGACCTTCTCGCGGCTCGGCGTCGCGGCCGGCGGGTTCTGCGGGTCTTCGTCCGCCCGCTGCCGACGGCGCGCGACCAGCGCAAGCACCAGACCGAGCAGACCGAGCCCGGTGAGGACCCACTGCGGCCATCCACCAAGAACCGTGGCGAGAGTCTGACCGTCCCGCACCGGGACGTTCGCGACGTACACATCCGGCACGAACTGCGCCGACTTGTGCTCGACCGAGCCGTCCGGACGGATCACCCCGGAGATCCCGCTCGTCGACGCGATCAGCACGGTGCGCCCGGTCTCGATCGCCCGCATCCGCGTGATCGCGAACTGCTGCTCGGGCTGACCCGTTCCGCCGTACGTCGCGTTGTTGGTCTGCACGATCAGCACCTGCGCGCCGCCCTTGACCACGTCGTGGATGACGTTGTCGTACGCGAGCTCGAAGCAGATCACGTCGCCGTACGTGACCCCGCGGATCGGCATCACGCCCGGACCCACGCCGGGCACGGTCTGCGCGCCGATCATCTCGAGCCGCTTGATGTAGGGCAGCAGCTGGTCGCGGAACGGGATGTACTCGCCGAACGGCACCGGGTGCCGCTTCGCGTACCGCTGCCCGGGTCCGGTGACGGGATCCCAGACGATGCCGGTGGTCTGTCGTTCGTTGTCGCCCGGTCCCTCGGTGACGGCGCCGACCAGGATCGGTACGCCGACCGCGCGCACCGCGGTCTCGATGTCGGCGCGGGTCTCCGCGTCCTTGTACGGGTCGATGTCGGTCGAGTTCTCCGGCCAGATCACCAGGTCCGGCTTCGGCTCGGTGCCGGCCTCGACCCGCTTCTGCAGGTCGAGGGTCGCCTGCAGATGGTTGCGGGTGACGGTCCGCGCGCGGCCCAGGAACTCCAGCCCCTTGCCCGGCACGTTGCCCTGCACCATCGCGGCCCGCACGGTCTTGCCGTCGCCCGCGATCGACAGGTGGATCAGCGCACTCCCGAACACGATCGCCAGCCCCGCGACGAGCGCCACGGCCCGCAGGCGCAGCGTGGTCCCCCGGCGCAGTACGGCGTACAAGAGGACGCCGACGAACGCGACGACGAAGCTCAGGCCGGGGATGCCGACGTACGCGGCCAGCTTGCCCAGGGACTCGGCGGAGAACGCCCACGCGAGCCGGCCCCACGGGAACCCGCCGAACGGCACCGACGCGGTCGCGAACTCGGTCGCCACCCACAGGCACGGGATCCACAACGCCCACAGCCGCAGCTTCAAGACCTGCGTCGCGAACAATCCGAAGACTGCATAGAACAGTCCCTCGAGGATCGCCAGCGCGATCGCGGCGTCGCCGCCGATGATGCTCAGCCACGGCACGAGGACCGCGTAGTACGCGATCCCGAACCCGGCGCCGACCAGGAAGCCGGCCTTCATCGAGATCCCGTTCAGCGCGGCCAGGAAGAGCGGTACGGCGACGATTGTCAGCCAGGGATGATCGTGCGGCTCGAACGCGAAGCCGAGCAGTACGCCGGCGACAACGGCCACCACCACCCGGGGCATGAGCCGACCCAGAGCCTTCAACCGGTCCACGCGGTAACCCCTCTGCCTCACGCACCGACGGACGCCGGTCGAATGACCGTACAACGTCCCGGATACGCAAATGTATCCGGCCGGTAGCCATTCGGCGCCGATCGCGCAAAGTGAAGGAGTATCAACAGTCCGTGGTCCGGCCAGAGGAAAGAGGCTCGGCGTGCCTTCGGACCAACCGTCGGTACGCTGGCTGCGCACTGTCGGGCTGTTGTCTACTGGCCGCCGAGCCTCTTCCACCTCTGCCCCGCGGGGGGCTAACCTCCGGTGATCTCAGCCCCCGTCGACTCAAGCCTGGCTTTGGCCTGGTCAGCGTCGCGGGATCATCCGGCGGCCGAACTTCGTGTGACCGTTGAACAAACGGGATATGACGACTCCCAAAACGATGCTCGCTGGCGACGACGGTGTCAACCTCTCCCCCGGCTCTTTGAGCCCGTTGTAACACTATCGCCTGCGCTACAAGGGAAAACGAAGATCCCTCAGCCGAGTCACGTTACAGAGCGATATCGGCACTCCATGTGATCGTTACCCAGGGCAACCAATCGTCACCCAACCGGTACGACGACGGTTCCCTTGGCCCTGGTGATCTCGAGCGGATCGGCGAGTACCTCGGCCGCCGACCCGGATCGGTCCGGGCGTCCGCGGCACACGACGTACGCGCTGAACTCGAGGTCGCGGCTGCGGTTGCCGACGCGGGTGATCGTTGCCGTCACCTCGACGATGTCGCCGGCCCGCAGCGGCTGCAGGAACTGCACGTCGGAGTACGACGCGAACAGTCCTTCGTCACCGTCCGCCTGGATGCAGACCTCGGTCGCGACGTCGCCGAACAGGGCGAGCACGTATGCGCCGTCGACCAGGTTGCCCGCGTAGTGCGCGTGGCTGTACGGGACGTAGCGCCGATGCGTGACGGCCAGTCCGATGGTTGCCTTAGACACCTTTATGCAGTCTTCCTGTAGTTATGACGTCGAGTCACTAGCGCGTCAACGAGATAGCTGGCCACCTCGCCCGGGGTCGTGCCGCGGCCGAACACCCTGTCGACGCCGAGCTCGCCGGCCATCTGCTCGGTGAAACGGGGGCCGCCGGCAACAAGTACGGGCCGCGCGTCCTCGGCGTACGCCTCCCGGAACGCCGCGGACATCTCCTTCGTGTTCAGTACGTGCGCCTCGCGCTGCGTCACCACCTGCGACACCAGGATCGCGTCGGCCTTGTCGGCCTTGGCCCGCCGAACCAGCTCGGGTACGGCGACCTGCGCGCCGAGGTTCACGACCTTGACCTCGCGGTAGTACTCCAGGCCCTTCTCCCCCGCGAACCCCTTGATGTTCAGGATCGCGTCGATACCGACCGTGTGCGCATCGGTGCCGATACAGGCGCCGACCACGGTCAGCCGGCGGCGCAACCCCTTGCGGATCGCGAGGTTGACCTCCTTTGGCGACAGCAGCGGGTAGTCGCGCTCGACGACCTCGACCTTGGACGTGTCGACCAGGTGGTTCACCGGCCCGTAGACCACGAAGAACGTGAAGTCCGGGCCGATCGGCTTGGAGTGCACGACCAGGGCCGGATCCATGCCCATCTTGTTGGCCAGCTGGACCGCGGCGCCCTCGGCGCGCTTGTCGTGCGGGACCGGCAGCGTGAACGACAGCTGCACCATCCCGTCGCCCGTGGTGTCGCCGTACGGCCGGATGATGCTCACTGGCCCTCCTCCAACAGCTCGGTCGCCGGGTTGTAGTACCCCGCGGACCTGCGGGCGACCCCGTCCAGACCGCGACCGGCGTCCTGCGGCCGTTTCATCAGGCCGAAGGTGCCGTCGCCGATCGCGTTCAGCAGGCCGTCGTCGACGATCCGGTCCAGCAGCTCGACCGACTCGCCGAGGACCTGGCGGGCCCGGGACGCGATGAACCCGTTCGGTTCCGGCCGGAAGTCCTCGTGAAGGTTGCCCGCGGCACCCAAGACGTAGCGGACGTTCTGCAACGCCAGGTCGCGGTCCGAGATCCACGGCGTCACGACCGCCTCGGTCATCATGCCGACCAGCAGGATGCCCTGCCCGGTCATCGCGCCGACCAGGTTGAAGAACCCGTCCAGCAGGTACCCGCGGAACACGTCACCGGTCATGTGCCGGGTCGGCGGCATCCACTTCAGCGGCGCGTTCGGGAACAGCTGCCGCGCCAGCATCGCGTGGGCGAGCTCGAGCCGGAACGAGTCCGGGAGGTCCGGGTTGATCTCGAAAGCGTGCCCGAGCCCGAGCTGCCAGTCCTCGAGCCCGGCCTCCTTGGCGAAGTACTCGTTCAGCAGCTGCGACACCGTCACCGTATGCGCGGCCTCGACCGCGTCGGCGGTGGTCAGGTAGTTGTCCTCGCCGGTGTTGATGATGATCCCGGCACGGGCGTGGATCTGACGGCTGAACCGCTGGTCGACGAAGGTGCGGATCGGGTTGATGTCGCGGAAGAGGATCCCGTACATCGAGTCGTTCAGCATCATGTCGAGCCGCTCGAGCCCGGCCAGCGTCGCGATCTCCGGCATGCACAGACCGGAGGCGTAGTTCGTCAGCCGGACGTAGCGGCCCAATTCACGAGACGACTCGTCCAGCGCGGCCCGCATCAGCCGGAAGTTCTCCTGCGTCGCGTACGTACCGGCAAACCCTTCGCGGGTCGCGCCCTCCGGCACGTAGTCGAGCAGCGACTGCCCGGTCGACCGGATCACCGCGATGATGTCGGCGCCTTCGCGCGCGGCCGCCTGCGCCTGCGGGATGTCCTCGTAGATGTCGCCGGTGGCAACGATCAGGTAGATCCACGGCCGCTGTTCCGGGTCACCGTGCCGCTTGATCAGCCGGTCCCGTTCCTTTCGCCGCCCGTCGATCCGCCTCATCCCAGCGGCCGCGGCCTTGCGTGCAGCGGCTCGTGCCCGTACGGCGTCGCGCCCCTCGGGCATCCGGAACGTGACAGAACCCGACGCGGCCTTCTGCGCTAGCACTGCTAGGTCCTCGGCTTCGCCACGGAGCAATGCGTCCCACACGGGCAGTGCGAGTCCATGATCGAGACCGACGTCCGCACGCACGGTGTCCGCGAGCCGGTTCACCCACGGGATGCCCTCGGTGTCGGCACCGGTCAGCCCGGCGAGCCGCAGTACCGCTCGCTCGACCGACACCGTGGTGTGCTGCCGGGCCAGATTGACGATCGGCTTCCCGGCCTTGCGCGCGAGACTGCGCGCCTTCCGGACGGTGACCGGATCGAGGTCCAGCTTCTTGTTCATTGCGACCATCCCTCGGCTTCATAAACCACACGACCACCGACGACAGTTCGCAGGCAGGTAGGTGTTCCCTGGCTCAGGTCCGGCAGCACCGGGACGCCGGCCCGCGGGTCCGTCGACCACGCGGCGACGCGCGTGTCCGGCGTCTGTACGACGAGGTCGGCATCGCTCTGCCAGATCGCGTACGTCGCGGCCGTGCTGGGCGCAAGCACTCCGGCGTCATCGATCCCTACCGCCCGCCAACCGCCCCGCGTGTGCGCCTGGAACGCGGCCCGCACGGTGATCCGCTCGGACGGCTCGTGGTGGAACGCGGCTGCACGCACCGCATCCCAGCCACCCATCTCGGTCACCGGTGCATCCGAGCCGAACGCGAGTACGATGCCCGCGCGGGCCAGCGAACCGAACGGGTTCATCCCCGGCCAGCGGTCGCCGACGCGCTCGGCGTACATGCCGTCCGGACCGCCCCAGAGGGCATCGAACCTCGGTTGCACACTCGCCACCACGCCGCAGCGCGCGAGGACCGCGATTGTTGCCTCGTCCACCATTTCGACGTGCTCGAGCCGGTGCCGCGCCGCGACGAGCGCCTGCACGCCGACCTTCTCCGCGGCAAGCTCGAACCCGCGCGCGATGTTGTCGAGCGCCTGGTCGCCGATGCAGTGGAATCCGGCCTGCACGTTCCGCTCGGTGCAGGCGATCACGTGGTCGGCGATCTGCTCCGACGTCAGGTACGCGTGGCCGCGGTGGTCGGCGCGATCGGCGTACGGCTCCCGCAAGGCCGCCGTACGCGAACCGAGCGCACCGTCCGCGTTCAGGTCACCGGCAAGACCGGCAAGGCCGTAGGTGCCGAGGTGCTCGAAGGCGCCCGGCTCGCCCCAGTACAGCGTCGCGGCCAGGCCGAGCTGCTCGGCCGTCTCGCGCACGATCGGCAGCTCCCACAGCGGCCCGATGTGCGGCGCGGCCATCTCGTGGAACGCACCGATTCCCTTGGCGGCCATGGCCTTCAGCGCGGCCTCGATGTCCTGCCGTCGCTGATCCGCGCCGATCAGGTCTCCGAGAGCATCCCGTACGGCGTGATTCGCGGAGCGCTCCACGCGGCCGGTCTCGTCGTACCCCTCTTGATCCTTTGCGACCGGGACGAGGGCCGAGGAGATGACGCCGGAGTGGCCGTCGATGCGCGACAGGTACACGCGGCGGCCGCCGCCTGCGCGATCCAGCTCCTCGGCGGTCGGCGGACGCCCCTCCGGCCAGGCGGTCTCGTCCCAGCCGGCGCTGTCGATGACCGCGTCCTCCGGGAGGTTCGCCGCGTACGCCGCGAGCTGATCGAGAGCGTCCGTCAACGATGTAGTCCCAGCGAGGTCGACACCGGTCAGGACCGCGCCGGTGCCGGCCGCGTGGACGTGGGCGTCGACGAAGGCCGGCGTGACCAGCTTGCCGTCGAGGTCGATCACCTCGTCCGCCCCGTCGGCGTACGAACTCGCGCCGGTGTCGTCACCGAGCCAGGTCACCACCCCGTCGTCGAACGCGATCGCGGTCGCGTGGGGGTCGGCGGGCGAGTAGACGGAACCGTTCGTCAGAAGTGTGCGCACGGCCTAATCCTCCGCCAGCCTGCTCTCGAACAGACCACGGACACCCGGCTCGGTCCGCAGCAGCTCCATCGCGTAGTCCGCGTGCCCTGGCACGTACCCGTTGCCGACAAGCATCGTCACGTCCGCGGCGAGCCCTTCCGCGCCGAGTGCGGCCGCGGAGAACGAGGTCGCCATCGAGAAGAAGATCACAGTGCCGCCGGCCGCCGTGGACAGGACGGCTCCGTGCTCACACCCCGGTATGTCGACGCACACCACGGTGATGTCCGCGGGTCCCCCGGCCTCCTCGACGGCCTTCGCCAGAGCGACCGGATCGCGGGCGTCGGCAAGCGTCACGACGTCGGCGAGCGCGGCGGTCTCGAGGCGCTCCTTCTCTTGCTGCACAGGCACGACGCCGATCGTCCGGGCCGCACCGGCGTTGCGGGCGGCGGCCAACGACAACGAGCCCGATTTACCTGCGCCGCCAATTACTGACACGACAGGCTTTATGCCTTTGTCGACATACGATCGCACCACGCGAGCGGTCAGCGCCGGGGCGCCGCAGACATCCATCACGGCCAGCGACAGCTCCGGCTTCAGGTCGTCGGGCAGCTTCGCGACGATCGACCGCGCGAACAGGATCGCGTGCCCCTGCGCCGGAACCTGCTCGCTCTTGCCGTCCCAGTCGCGCAGTTCGTCGGTGATCTGCAACGGGGTCAGCGTCAGCGAGACGAGGGTCGCGACGCGATCGCCCTTCTGTACGCCGAGCGGCGAGTCCGGGCCGGCCTCGTCGACCACGCCAACGAGCATGCCGCCGGAGCCGGTGACCGGGTTCTGCATCTTGCCGCGGGCCTCGACGATGTCCAGGACCGCGCGGCGGATCGCCGTACCGTCACCGCCGTGTTCCTCCGCGAGCTGACGGTACGACGCGGCGTCCAGGTTCAGCCGCTCGACCGCGATGCGGACCTCGTCGGGCCAGATGTCCGGACGCGCGTCGAGTCGCTCCGCCGCCTGCGGCAACACGCCGGACGGCGCGAGTACACGGTGCAGTCCTACCGGGCTCGATGACACGGGTCCTCCTGTGCGGCCGATGCTGTGTGGGGCGGCTGTGCGGGTCGGGCAAAATACTACTCACAGCGCGTCGTGACGGGAATTCTTGCGGCGTACTGTTGGATCTAGGGGAAGTTCTATCGCTATCCTCACATGAGACCGCAATACCACCGAAGCCCCGCGGAGGACCCGTGACCGACCTGATCACCCCGGAGCTGGCTCGTTCCGAGCAGCCCGGAGATCGGCCCAGTGATGGCCAGCCGTACCTGTACCGCCGTGCCGAGCTGATCGAACCGGACTGGACCCGGCTGCCCGGCTGGAAGGACGTCACGGCCGAGGAATGGCGCTCGGTGCAGTGGCAGCGGTCGCACTGCGTGAAGAACGTGAAGCAGTTGCGTGAGGTGATGGGCGACCTGCTCGAGGACCGGCTGTACGACGACCTCACCCGGGACCAGGCAGAGCGCGCGACGATGTCGATGCTGCTGCCGCCGCAGATGCTGAACACGATCGTTCCGCAGGGCGCCGCGGACTACACGGAGGCGTTCTACGCGGACCCGGTCCGCCGCTACATGCTCCCGGTGTTCACTGACCGCCGTACCGACTGGCCGTCGCACCCGCATGCGGCCCGGGACTCGCTGCACGAGCACGAGATGTGGGCCACAGAGGGGTTGACCCACCGCTACCCGACCAAGGTCCTCGCGGAGATCCTGCCGACGTGCCCGCAGTACTGCGGTCACTGCACCCGGATGGACCTGGTCGGGAACTCGACGCCGGTGATCGAGAAGCTGAAGTTCGTCGCCAAGCCACAGACCCGGCTCGACGACATGCTCGACTACCTGCGCCGTACGCCGGGAGTCCGGGACGTCGTCGTCTCCGGCGGCGACGTGGCGAACATGCCCTGGCCGCGGCTGGAGTCGTTCCTCACCAGCCTGCTCGAGATCGAGAACATCCGCGACATCCGGCTCGCCACCAAGGCGCTGATGGGGATGCCGCAGCACTGGCTGTCCTCCGACGTCCTGAGTGGGGTCGAGCGGGTGGCGCGGGTCGCGCGCGATCGCGGCGTCATGCTGGCGATGCACACGCACGTGAACGCGGCGCAGTCCGTGACACCGCTGGTCGCCGAGGCGTCGAAGGCGATGCTCGAGGCCGGTCTGCGGGACGTGCGGAACCAGGGCGTGCTGATGCGCGGCGTCAACGACTCGATCCCGCAACTGCTCGACCTGTGCTTCGCGTTGCTCGACGGCGCGAACATCACGCCGTACTACTTCTACATGTGCGACATGATCCCGTTCTCGGAGCACTGGCGGGTGTCGGTCCGCGACGCGCAACACCTGCAGCACGGGATCCTCGGGTACCTCCCCGGCTTCGCGACCCCGCGCATCGTGTGCGACGTCCCGTACGTCGGGAAGCGCTGGGTGCACCAGCTGTCCGAGTACGACGAGGTCCGCGGCATCTCGTACTGGAAGAAGAACTACCGCACCGGCATCGAGCAGCAGGACCCCGAGGCGCTGAACCGCACCTACGAGTACTACGACCCGATCGACACCCTCCCCGTCGAGGGCCAGAACTGGTGGACCCAGCACGCCGGCAACCACCTAGCCGAAGCCGAAGCCCGCGCCGCCGCCTCCCGCACCGCCTCCGAATCCCAAAAACTCCTGGACATCAACTAACAACCCCCAATCCGCCTTCGGTGCCACCACGCAGGGGATGGCACCGAAGGCTTCCCCAAGACGCGGGGCGTTGAACATGAAGCGGTGTCGGTGCACCGGGTATTTCCTGTTCAGCGACCCCGCCGCGCGGGTCTCGGGGAAGGGCTGGCCGTCGGCGGCTGGGCCCGGGGGGGGGTTGGTGGGCTGGGGTGGGGTTAGGCTCACGCGTCTGTTGGTTGGGCGGTTTGTCTGGGGCAGGCCGCGATCTCGGGAGTTCTTGTGCGGGTGATCCGCAGGATATTCGGCGTACTGCTGGCTTTGATCGGGTTGATCGTCGCGGTCGTCGGCGGGGCCGCGGCGTTCTGGCTGATCGGGCCTGACAACACGGTTCATTCGGGCGATCAGCAGCTGAGCAGCAAGGGGCTCGCAATCGCGAGTACGCCGGAGCTGCTGAACCGGCACGGTCCGGTGCTGCACGTCGACGTACGTTCGGCGAAGAACCAGCCGGTGTTCGTCGGGGTGGCCCGGGACTTCGACGTCAGCAGTTATCTGAAGGGCGTCGCGCACACGAAGCTCGTGCAGGTGCAGTTCCCGATCGCGCTGTCAACGCAGGACGAGAAGGGTACGGCGGGTCCGCTCGCGGCGCCGGACACGCTCGACTGGTGGGTCGCGAAGGCGAACGGCACCGGTACGCAGTCGATCGCGTGGCCGATCGAGGACGGTCCGTACGACGTCGTGATCCTGAACGCCGACGGGAAGACGGCTCCCGACGTACAGGTCGACCTGGGCATCGAGATCCCGAAAGCGTTCGCGACCGCACTGGGCGTGTTCGTCGCCGGCATCGTTCTCCTTGCCCTCGGCATCCTCCTGATCCTCCTCCGCCGCCGCCCCACCACACCGGGCCATCTCCTCCAGGACAACCGGCCGTCCCCGCACCCGCAGTACCCACCAACCCAGCCCGCGCCGGTCCAGCACCCGCCCGTTCAAGGCCCGCCCGCGCAGGGCGCACCGCCCGCACGCCCACCGATGCCGACCGGCCCACAACAACACCCCCAAGGCCAACCACCCACCCAACCCCGCCCTCCGCAACAGCAGCCCGGCCCGGGGCAGCCTCAGCGGCCTGCTGGGGGTGCTTGGCGGGTGGTTGTTGGAGGGTTGGCGTTTGGGGTGGTTGCCGGTTGTGCGGCGGTTCCGCAGGCGGACAGCGTCACCGTCCTGACCCGGCCGGCGATCACCGACGCCGCAGCAGCGGCGGTCATCAAGCAGTACAACGCAGTGAACAACAAGGCCAACAGCACCCGCGACGACAAGCTCATCGCGACTGTTGAAGGCGGCAACCTTGTGCGCGAGAGTCAGGCCGGGTACGAGATCGACCGCGTCGCCAAGGACAAGCCGACCGGCCCGTTCGTCTACACCAGCCCGGTGATCGGTGCGCCGCAGTCCGCCGGCTACCCGATGCGCTTCGTCAGCAACTCAGGAATCTCCACCGACAAGGCCTACCGCCACCTCGGCGTGTGGGAGCGAGAGACCGCCGGCAGCCCCTGGCTCATCACCTTCGCTGCAGGCGTGAAGACAACGGTCAAACTCCCGGACTTCACCGGCATCCGTGCAGCGACCAAGGCGGACGACACCAGGCTCGCGGCCGCACCACAGGTCGCCGCGACGAGCCTCGCGACGTACCTGACCGGCGGCGCCAAGTCACCGCGCGCCGCCGCCTTCGAGCCGAACGCGGACATCACGACGATGCTTGCGGACATCGTGAGCAACCGGGCCGAGAAGGCGAAGAAGCGCGGGTCGACCCAAAGCATGACCGACGTGTTCACGGCCCCGCCGGAGTCGCCCGCGTTCGTCACCAAGTCCGGTACGGCAGTGGTGTTCGTCTCGCTCACCCACGAGTACACGCTGGTGCCGGGCGTCAACTGGCACTACTGGTGGGACGGGATGCCGCAGACCGCGTTCAGCCCGAAGTCGGTCGTGTACTACAACCGCCTCACCTCGGAGACGATCCACGACGCGGTCCTGCTGATCCCGCCGAAGGGCAAGGGCAAGATCCAGGTCGCATCCTTCGAGTCCCAGGTCGTCGCCGCCGGCGGCTCCTGAGCCAGGTCAGGCCAGATACGTCGTGAGCTCGGCGTACGTCGTGATCGTCGGACCGGACCAGCTCGGGTCGCTGTCCGCGTGTTCGGTGGTGCGGATAGCGTGCATGCCGAGGGTGGCGGCGCCAGGAAGTTCGTTGTCGTTGCCGTCACCAACGTAGATGCAGTCGCTGGGTTCGACATCCAGTGCGGCGCAGGCGCTGCGGTAGATCGCTGGCTCGGGTTTGGCGGCGCCGACCTCGGCGGAGAAGGCGGTCGCGTCGAAGTACTGAGCGAGCGGGCTGCCCGCCCACTGGACCTGGGTTTCGGCGGTGATGTTGCTGACCAGCCCGACCCGCCAGCCCGCCGCCTTGAACGCGGCCAACGTCTCCGAGGTCGCCGCAGGTGCCCGACTGAGCAACCGTTGGGCTAGCGCGCGCCTCAGGGCGGTTGCCTCCTGCACCTGTTCGTCGGTCGGCGTGCCGCCGCAACGCTCGGCGATCACGCGCAGTGTGCTCGGCAGGTCGCCGTACGCGCCGATGAATCGCTCGTACGACGACGCGTCGAACGCTCGCTGGAACGCGGCGGAGTCGACCCCGAGCACGGCGCCCATCCGCGCGTTGACGACGTCCCGCTCGTGGTCCCCGCCCGAGATCAGCGTGCTGAACAGATCGCTGAGCAGGACCTTCACAGGGCCGGTGGGCGGCGTTCGTACGGCGTGCTGAGCACGATCGTCGTGGTTGTCGAGACGTTTGCGCGGGCGCGGATGATGGCCAGCAGGTTCTCCAGGGCGCCTGGGGAGGCGACGCGGACGACGAGGATGTAGCTGGAGTCGCCGGCGACCGAGTAGCAGGACTCGATCTCCGGGACCTCCCGCAGCCGCTCCGGCGAGTCGTCCGGCTGCGACGGGTCGATCGGCCGGATCGAGATCAGCGCGGTCAGCGGCAGGTCCAGTGCGGTGTGGTCGACGGTGGCGGCGTACCCCTGGATGATCCCGCGCTGCTCGAGCCGCTTCACCCGCTGGTGTACGGCCGACGTGGACAGGCCGGTCGCCTTGCCCAGGTCGGTGAAGCTCATCCTGCCGTCGGACGCGAGCAGCCCGACAATCTTGCGGTCCAGGTCCTCCATCCTGAAGACATTACTGGAGCAAGCGCCCTCGCCGCATGCGATCTCGCGGGCTGTCCGTGGGCTGTGAAAGCATCTGGGCATGGCCGACAGACCCCAGCGCTTGATGCTGCTCGATACCGCGTCCCTCTACTTCCGGGCGTTCTTCGGTGTGCCGGACACGATGAAGGCCGCCGACGGTACGCCGACGAACGCGATCCGCGGGCTGCTCGACTTCATCGCTCGGCTGGCGGAGAACCACAGGCCGACCCATCTGGTCGCCTGCTGGGACGACAACTGGCGGCCGTCGTGGCGGGTCGCGCTGATCCCGTCGTACAAGGCGCAGCGGGTCGAGTTCGTGTCGGCGAAGGGCGAGCAGGTCGAGGACGTGCCGGACCGCCTGGAGGTGCAGATCCCGTACATCCGGGCCTGCCTGGAGGCGATCGGGATCACCGTCGTCGGCGCGCCGGACCACGAGGCCGACGACGTGATCGGGACCCTGTCGCACCAGGCGACGATGCCGGTCGACGTCGTCACCGGGGACCGCGACTTGTTCCAGCTGATCGACGACAGCCGCGGCATCCGGGTCGTCTACACGGCCGCGCGCGGCGTCGGCCGGGCCGAGGTGTACGACGAGAAGGCGCTGCTCGCGAAGTACGAGGTCCCCGCTCAGCGGTACGCCGACTTCGCGACGCTGCGTGGTGACGCGTCCGACGGACTGCCTGGCGTGAAGGGTGTCGGCGAGAAGACGGCCGCCTCGCTCGTCACGGCGTACGGCGATCTGGACGCGATCCGCGCCGCGGCCGCCGACCCGAGTACGCCGATGGCGCCCGGGGTGAAGAAGAAGATCGTCGCCGCGGCCGAGTACCTCGACGTCGCGCCGAAGGTGGTCGCGGTGGCGAAGGACGCGCCGGTCGGGACGTACGACGCGACGCTGCCGCGCGAGATCAAGGACCCGGAACGCTGGCTGGATCTCGTCGAACTGCTCGAACTCGGCAGCAGCGCCCAACGTGTCATGACAGCCCTCGACCTCGGACCGAAAGCGTGAGGACGCGCGAACTGGCGGAGCAGTTCCGCGAGGAGATCGTCGCGTTGCGCCGGGCGCTGCACCAGGTGCCCGAGTTCGACCTCGACCTGCCGAAGACGCAGCAGCTGATCCTCGACGCGCTCGAAGGGTTGCGGCTGGAGATCACACTCGGCAAGGAGCTGTCGTCGGTGACCGCCGTACTGCGGGGCGGTGGCGGACCAGGTCCCGTCGTACTCCTGCGCGGCGACATGGACGCACTGCCGGTCACCGAGCGGACCGACGTACCGTTCGCGTCCCAGCATCCCGGGATGATGCACGCCTGCGGTCACGACCTGCACGTCGCGGGGCTCGTCGGCGCCGCGAAGGTGCTGTCTGCGCTGCGGGACGAGCTGCCGGGTGACGTGGTGTTCATGTTCCAGCCGGGCGAGGAGACGACCGGCGGCGCGCCGATCATGATCCGCGAAGGGGTTCTCGACGCGGCCGGCCGGCGGGCGGATGCGGCGTACGGGCTGCATGTCGGCTCGTCCTCGCAGCCGTTGGGGATGTGGAGCAGCCGACCCGGATCGTTCATGGCCGCGGCGGATCAGCTGAGCGTTCGCGTCGTCGGGGCGGGTACGCACGGCTCCACGCCGTACCGCGGTAAGGACCCGATCCCGGTGCTGTGCGAGATGGTGACCGCGTTGCAGACGATGATCACGCGGCAGTTCGACGTGTTCGACCCGGTGGTTCTCACGGTCGGCCGGATCGCGGGCGGTACGAAGGAGAACATCATCCCGGACGACGCGTTCTTCGACGCGACCGTGCGGACGTTCTCCGAGGTGGCCCGGGCGAAGATGCAGGAGGCGTCGATCCAGCTGGTCGAAGGGCTCGCGGCGGCGCACGGGCTGCAGGTGGAGGCGGACTACCGGGTCGGGTATCCCGTGACGGTCAACGACGAGGCGGAGTACAACTTCGCCCGCGACACCATCGTCGACGTCTTCGGGCCGGACCGGTTCCGCGAACGGCCCAACCCGAGGTGCGGCGCCGAGGACATGTCGTTCGTCCTGAACGAAGTCCCCGGCGTCTACCTCAACCTCAGCGCCTGCGCCTCCACCGACCCCGACGCAGCCGCCGACAACCACTCCCCCTTGGCCAACTTCGACGACTCAGTCCTCCCCGACGGCGCCGCCCTCCTCGCAGAGCTCGCCGTACGCCGCCTGGCCCGCTAACACCACCCCACGAACCACCCGACCATCGCGCCAACGGCAACCGGCGCCCCGAGTGGCGCTCGACGGCCCCCCGCACACGAGGGGTTATCCCCCGGTGTTGTGCCTTCTCCGTTGGCGCTAGAGGGGAGAACCCCTAACACGAGGGGTTATCCGGCCCCGTGCCCGGCTGCCGGGCCACCTGGCGCCGCCCAACTCAGCCCAGCCGACCCACACCTGCGTCACAAGACCGGATATCCGCTCGCGTTGGGGGTTCTCCCCTGGTGTACGAGCAGAGAACCCACCATTCGAGGGATATCCGTTCTTCTGCCCGAGGGGTGGGTGTGGTGGTGCCGGCTGCGTGATCGGGTTGGTCGTGGCGTGGCGGCTTGCACATCACGCCGAGCCCGGTACCGCCCTGGGACCCGTCGACCACCCACTGGGAGTTATGCACAGGGCTGGGAGCCGGGGACGCGGGTTGTGTCCCCGGCTCTTGGTCAGCGGGCCATGGGGCGGCCGGCTGGGGTTGGGGTGGGGAGGGCGGCGGCTTCTTCGTCGATGTCTACTACTGCGCCGCTGAACTGGGCGTTGTAGAGGCGGGCGTAGGCGCCGTTCTCGGTGAGGAGTTCGCGGTGGTTGCCCTGTTCGACGATGGCGCCGTCCTCCATGACGAGGATAAGGTCCGCGTCGCGGATGGTGGACAGGCGGTGGGCGATGACGAAGCTGGTGCGGTCGGAGCGCAGGGCGGCCATGGCGCGCTGCACCAGGACCTCCGTGCGGGTGTCGACCGAGCTGGTCGCCTCGTCGAGGATCAGCAACTGCGGGTCGGCGAGGAACGCGCGGGCGATGGTGAGCAGCTGCTTCTCACCGGCGCTGACGTTGCTGCCTTCCTCGTCGATGACCGTGTCGTACCCGTCGGGCAGGCTGTGCACGAAGCGGTCGACGTACGTCGCCTTCGCTGCCGCCAGCATGTCGTCCTCGGTGGCGTCCAGGTTGCCGTAGAGGAGGTTGTCGCGGATGGTTCCGCCGAACAGCCAGGTGTCCTGCAGCACCATGCCGATCCGCGAGCGCAGGTCGCGCCGGGTCAGCTCGGTGATGTCGACGCCGTCGAGCGTGATCCGGCCGCCGTTCAGCTCGTAGAACCGCATGATCAGGTTGACCAGCGTGGTCTTCCCGGCACCGGTCGGGCCGACGATCGCGACCGTCTGGCCGGGTTCGGCGACCAGGCTCAGGTCGGTGATCAGCGGCTTGTCGGGGTCGTACGAGAACGACACGTGCTCGAACTCGACCCGCCCGCGAGAATCGGTGACCTTCTCCGGTGTCGCGTCGTCCGGCACCTGCTCCTTGGCGTCCAGCACCTCGAACACGCGCTCCGCCGACGCGACGCCGGACTGCAGCAGGTTCGCCATCGAGGCCACCTGGGTCAGCGGCTGGGTGAACTGCCGCGAGTACTGGATGAACGCCTGGACGTCACCCAGCGACATCGTGCCGGAGGCGACCCGCAGACCGCCGACGACCGCGATCACCACGTAGTTCACGTTCCCGATGAACATCATCAGCGGCATGATCAGCCCGGAGATGAACTGCGCACCGAACGCGGCCTTGTACAGCTCCTCGTTCTTGTCCGCGAAGCTCGCCTCGATCTCCTTCTGGCGGCCGAAGACCTTCACCAGCTCGTGGCCGGTGAACGCCTCCTCGATCTGCCCGTTCAAGGCGCCGGTATGCCGCCATTGCGCGACGAACCGGACCTGCGAACGCTTGGCGATCACCGCGGTCAGCACCATCGAGATCGGGATCGTGACGAGCGCGATCAGCGCCAGCACCGGCGAGATCACGAACATCATCGTGATCACCCCGATCACCGTCAGCAGCGAGGTGAGCAGCTGGCTCAGGGTCTGCTGCAGGCTGGTCGAGATGTTGTCGATGTCGTTGGTCACCCGGCTGAGCAACTCACCGCGCGGCGCGCCGTCGAAGTAGCTCAACGGCAACCTGTTCAGCTTCTCCTCGACCTCGGACCGGAGGTCGAGAATGGTCCGCTGTACGACGCCGTTGAGGATGTAGCCCTGTGCCCAGGACAGGAAGAACGCGCCGACGTACAGGGCCAGGACCAGGAGCAGAACGTTGCGCAGGGCATCGAAGTCGATACCGACGCCGGGGATCAGGTCGATCCCCTGCAGGAGGTCCGCCAGCCGGCCGTTGCCGGACGCGCGGGTCTGCTCGATGATCTGATCCTTGGTCAGACCGCTCGGGAACCTCTTGCCGATCGCACCGGCGAAGATGATGTCGGTCGCGCGGCCGAGGATCTTCGGGCCGAGGACCGACAGGCCGACGCTGAAGATCGCGAGCAGGATGACACCCGACACCTGCACCCGATGCGGACGCAGCCGCTTGAGCAACCGCTTCGCCGAGGGCAGGAAGTTCATCGACTTGTCCCCCGGGATACCTCCCGGAGGCCCGAACGCGCGCCCGGTGGTCGGCCGCTCGGTCGCCTTCACCGTCTTGCTGCCCGTCTGGCCGTCCGCCACGCCGCCGACCTTGCCGTTTGCCTTGCCGTTTGCCTTGCCGTTGGGAGCAGGCTGCTGTGACTCGCTCATGCCGCTTCCTCCGCGGAACGCTGGGACTCGACGATCTCGACGTACGTCGGACACGTGTCGAGCAACTCCTGATGGGTGCCCTTGCCAACGATCGCGCCGTCCTCGATCACCACGATCTGGTCGGCGTCGATGATCGTCGAGACCCGCTGGGCGACGACGACCACGCACGCGTCCCGGGTGACCGGCCGCAACGCCGCCCGCAACCGGGCGTCGGTCGCCAGGTCGAGCGCCGAGAACGAGTCGTCGAACAGGAAGATCTCCGGTTTCCGGACCAGCGCCCGCGCGATCGCGAGTCGCTGCCGCTGACCGCCGGACACGTTCGTGCCGCCTTGCGCGATCGGCGCGTTCAGTCCTTCCGCCATGGCCTCGACGAAGTCCTTGCCCTGGGCAATCTCCAGCGCGTCCCAGAGCTCCTCGTCGGTCGCGTTCGGGTTGCCGTACCGCAGGTTGCTGGCGATCGTCCCGGAGAACAGGTACGGGCGCTGCGGTACCAGACCGATCCGCTCCCACAGCGCCTCGGGCTCGATCTCCCGTACGTCGATGCCGTCGACGAGGACCCGCCCTTCGGTCGCGTCGAACAACCGCGGCACCAGCGACAGCAACGTCGTCTTGCCGGCGCCCGTACTGCCGATGATCGCGGTCGTCTGCCCCGGCGACGCGATGAGGTTGATGTCGTGCAGCACCGGCTCGGCCGCGCCCGGGTACTTGAACGCGGCGTGCTCGAACACCAGCTGGCCGCGACCGGTGAAGGTCCTGATCGGCGTGACCGGCGGCCGGACCGACGACTCGGTGTCCAGTACCTCGGAGATGCGGTCCGCGCAGACCGCGGCCCGCGGCACCATGATCATCACGAACACGCCCATCATCACCGAGAACAAGATCTGGATCAGGTAGCTCAGGAACGCGGTCAGCGCGCCGACCTCCATGGTCCCGTTCTCCACCCGGGAGGCGCCGAACCACAGCACCGCGATACTCGACACGTTCAGGATCAGCATCACGGTCGGGAACACCAGCGCCATCAGCCGGCCGGCCCGGATCGCGGTGTCGGTCAGGTTCTGGTTCGCCTCGCCGAAGCGTTCGACCTCGTGCGGTTCGCGGACGAACGCCCGGACCACCCGGATGCCGGAGATCTGCTCGCGCAGCACCCGGTTCACCCCGTCGATGTTCTTCTGCATCTTCCGGAACTGCGGCACCATCCGGCTCGCGATGAATCCGATGCAGATCGCCAGCAGCGGTACGGCGACCGCCACCAGCCAGGACAGGCCGACGTCCTCACGGACCGCCATGATCACGCCGCCGACCATCGTGATCGGCGCGGCGACCAGCATCGTGCAGGTGGTGACGACCAGCATCTGGATCTGCGTGACGTCGTTCGTGCTGCGGGAGATCAGTGTCGGCGCACCGAACTGGTTCACCTCCCGCGCGGAGAACTCGCCGACCCGGTGGAACACGGCGGCGCGTACGTCGCGTCCGAACAGGGCAGCCGTCTTCGCACCGAAGTACACCGCCGTGATCGTGCAGGCGATCTGCACCAGGCTGACGCCGAGCATCCAGCCGCCGGTGCCCATGATGTAGCCGGTGTCACCCTTGGCCACACCGTTGTCGATGATGTCGGCGTTCAGGCTGGGTAGGTAGAGGGAGGCGATCGTCCCGACCAGTTGCAGGACGACCACCAGGAGCAGGTTTCCCGCGTACGGACGCAGGTGCGTACGCAAGACGCGAAGTAACATCAATCATCCCCAGAGTCGTGACGGCGGGCACCGTCGAGCGCGAACCCGACGATGTCCTCGGAGGCCGGTGGCTGACCGGTGTGGTGCTTACGGATTCCGTCGAACGCGAAGTCGACGATCTCCTCGGCGGTCAGCACGTGGCCGCCGGAAATCATTGGGTGGGTGGCCGAGAAGGTGAGCAGCCCGATCATCCGGACCACCTCCTCCGGCGGCACCCGGAGTTGGTCGGCGTCCGGCCGCAGCAGGTCGGCGAACGCGGCGTTGGCGAGGTCGTTCTGACGTTTGCGCCGGGCCTCGTCCATCGGTGTCGAGTGCTTGAACTCCGGTGGGCGGCGGATCCGCAGCGCGAACAGCAGTTTGAACACACCGCGCAACCGCTTCTGGCTGATGTCGACCGCGGCGATCGTCCGCTCCCGCAGCGGCAGGTTCCGGTCGATCCGCTCGAGGGCGCGGATCAGGTCCGAAGGGTCGAACACGGTCGCCATCGCGGCCTCGATCAGCGCGTCCTTGCTGCCGAAGGCACGGAAGATCGTCCCCTCGGCGATCCCGGCGGCCTCGGCGATCTGCTTGGTGCTGACCTCGGCGCCGAACTCCTCCAGCAACGGCATCGCGGCCGCGAGGATGGCAGCGCGCCGTTCCTCGGGGGGCAGTGGGGTTGCTCGTGGGCTCACGAGTTCAAAGGTAACTGAGTGAGTACTCACTCACAACTCTATTTACGCTTCTGGCGCAGTCCGGTTCACGACCAGCGCGGACACGCCGTCCAGCAGCCTTTTCAGACCGTACTCGAACGCATGTTCGGCATCATACGGTGCGTCGAACTCATTCCCGACGGCCGTCCCGACCCGGGACGACAGCGGGAACTTCTCCAGGTCACCGATCTGATCCAGGTGCGGTACGTGCGCCAGCCACCATTCCTTGTCCGTCATCCCGGACCGCTGGATCACCTGGCGCGCCTCGACCGCCGTACGGACGGCTCCGTGCACGTAACCGTTGACGAGGGCGACGGTCGCGTCCATCTCCAGGTCGGTGAGCCCGATCCCCTCGACCGCGGTCAGCTCCCATTCGTACTTCGCCATCACGTTCGGGCCGAGCGGCGGGCGGTTGACCGCGACCTGGAGCATCCACGGATGCCGCAGGTACAGCTCCCGATTCTCCCGAGCGACCTCGTCGAGGGCTGCCCGCCAGTCCCCCGGTACGACGCGGCGCGGCAGCTCGCCGTACACGGTGTCGAGCATGACGTCGAGCAGCTCGCCCTTGCCCGGGAAGTAGCGGTACAGCGTCATCGCACCCACACCGAGCTCGTCGGCGACCCGGCGCATCGACATCGCGACCAGGCCGTCGGCATCCGCGACCCTCAGGGCGACCGCGACGATCCCGTCGACGGTCAGCGCCGGCTTCGGCCCGCGGGTCTGCGCGGGGCGGCGGCGCCACAGCAGTTCGAGACTCTTCGCGGGGTCTCCGCTACCGCTGTACTCCTGATGCATGTGCGTGATTCCTTCTCAGCGGCTATTCTTCGTACAGTGTACGCAGTTGACCTCAAGTTCCGTCGAGGTTCTAGCGTCAGGTTTTGTCGGTGGTGTCCGGAATCATCGACCGTCCCAGCCGATCGACTCAGCGGAGCACAGCCGTGAGCATGGAAATGACCGCGTGGAACTCGCTGTACCACGCGATGCACGCGCAGGACGAGAAAAGACCCTTCTCCCGGGCGACCCTGCAACGGATCCTCGCCTTCGCACGACCACACCGGCGGTATCTGGTCTCGTTCCTGGTGCTCAGCATCGGCGGTGCGGTGCTCGCGGTCGCCACACCGGTGCTGGCGGGGCGCGTGGTCGACGCGATCGTCGGCGGCAAGGCGTTCAGCGTCGTACTGCAACTGTCCTTGCTGATCGCGGCCATCGCGGTCGCGGAGGCCGGGCTGAGCCTCGTCACGCGCTGGCTGTCCGCGAGTATCGGCGAGGGATTGATCCTCGACCTGCGGACGGCCGTGTTCGACCACATCCAGCGGATGCCGATCGCGTTCTTCACCCGCACGCGGACCGGCGCGCTGGTCTCCCGGCTGAACAATGACGTGATCGGTGCGCAGCGCGCGTTCAGCGACACCCTGTCCGGTGTCGTGAGCAACCTGGTGATGCTCGTGCTGACGCTGGTCGTGATGCTCGGGGTGTCGTGGCAGATCACTCTGCTCGCGCTGGTCATCCTCCCGGTGTTCGTCATTCCTGCGCGCCGGATCGGGACCAGGCTGGCCGGACTGCAGCGCGAAGCGGCGGACTACAACGCGACCATGAGCACCCAGATGACCGAGCGGTTCTCGGCGCCTGGTGCGACGCTCGTCAAGCTGTTCGGGCGGCCGGTGCGCGAGTCGGCCGAGTTCGCGTCCCGGGCACGGCGGGTCCGCGACATCGGCGTGCGGACGGCGATGGTGCAGTGGATCTTCGTCACCGCGCTCACGCTGGTGTCCGCGCTCGCGCTGGCGGTTGTTTATGGGCTGGGCGGGTTCTACGCATTGCGCGACCAACTCGACGCGGGCGCGGTCGTCTCGATGGCCTTGCTGCTCACCCGGTTGTACTCGCCGTTGACCGCGCTCGCGAGTGCGCGGCTCGAGGTGATGACCGCGCTCGTGAGCTTCGAGCGAGTCTTCGAGGTGCTGGATCTGGAGCCGCTGATCAAGGACAAACCGGACGCAGGGCGGGTGCCCGAGGGTCCGGTGGCGGTGGAGTTCTCCAGTGTCAGTTTCGCGTACCCATCGGCCGACAAGGTATCGCTCGCGTCGCTCGAAGAGGTCGCGAAGCTGGACACGCGCGGTGGCGTCGAGGTGCTGCACGACGTCTCGTTCCGTGCCGAGCCCGGGCAGATGGTTGCGCTGGTCGGCTCGTCCGGTGCCGGCAAGTCGACGATCGCACAACTCATTCCCCGCTTGTACGACGTGGACTCGGGCACGGTGAAGCTCGCCGGGGTCGACGTACGCGATGTGTCCGCGGAGTCGTTGCGCGAGACACTCGGGATGGTTACGCAGGACGGGCATCTGTTCCACGACTCGATCCGGGAGAACCTGCTGCTCGCGCGTCCCGAGGCGGCTGAGGACGACCTGTGGGATGCGTTGGAGCGGGCCCGGCTGGGTGAGCTGATCCGGTCGCTGCCTGATCAGCTCGACACGGTCGTCGGCGAGCGCGGGTACCGGTTGTCGGGTGGTGAGCGGCAGCGGTTGACGATTGCGCGGTTGCTCCTCGCGCAGCCGCGGGTGGTGATCCTCGACGAGGCGACCGCCGCGCTGGACTCGACGAACGAGGCAGCGGTGCAGGCAGCGTTGACCGAGGCGCTCTCCGGACGTACGGCGGTGGTGATCGCGCACCGGTTGTCGACGATCCGGGCCGCCGACCAGATCCTCGTGATCGAGTCCGGGCAGATCGTCGAACGCGGCACACATGCGGACCTGCTCGCGGCCGGCGGACGGTACGAGGAACTGCACCGGACCCAGTTCGAGCAGCCCGGAGCGCAAGGCGCCGAAGTAGTTCCGGTCTGAGTCTCTTGTTGTTGCAGGTGCTTGTTGGCGAGTGGGAGGTTGTCGGGTTGGTGGGCACGGGGCAGGAGCTGGCTGGGTGTGCGGTGGTTTTCCGGCCGGCGGATCCACCACGGACAAGCCGGGTAGCGTTCTGGGATCCAGAAGGTGGCCCACTCCCTCTTGGCGTCGGCGATCAGGTCGAGTTGGACCTGGTCGTCGCAGCCTCCCCCAGTGGAGCGGCGGCGAGAGGCGGCGTGCGCGCTGTCGAGCTGCCGGTGGCAGAGGCGGTTCCGATCCTCGGGAGGATGAGGCGCGCGCCTGGAGCGCACCCGTCGGCGGCCTTCTGGGGTGGTGCGTCGCTCGTCGCGCTCCAATTGGTTGCCCGCGGCAAGCTCCTCCCCGGCGTCACCCCCGAAGGTCACGACGCCTGGCGCGTCGGTCCCCTCGACCCAGACGACATCACCCGCGTACTCGAACTCGCCGAAGCAATGCCCGCCTCAGCCCGAGCGCTCCCCCTCGCCCGTCAAGCGTCCGGCTCCGACCGCGGCGACTTGCGGGTTCCTGTTGCTGAGGAGTTGTTGCGGGAATTTCTGGATGCTGTGGCCGACAGTATGCCGCGCTCCCCCGCCGCCGCGAAGGCACATCACACGAACCTGTTCACCGCGACCGCACCCCAGCGCGCCGACCGGCTGCGGACCTGGGCCGACGAAGTGTCGGTCGGGCTCGACACCGGCGTACGGATCTCGCTCCGCATCGAGCTGGCCGACTCGCTCGCGTTCAGCGCCGTGGTCCAACTGCACAGCCTCAAGGATCCGACCCTCGTCCGAGACGCCGACGACATCTGGTCCACGGACGTCCCCGGCTTCGGCCCACGCGCACGCATCGACACAACCCTGGCGATCCGCCGCGCAGCACGCGTCTGGCAGCCGCTCGGCCGCCTCCTCGACTCCGCCGTACCAGACCAGATGGACCTCGCCGACGAAGAGATCGCCGAACTACTGGCCGGCTCCGCGCAGCGCCTCGCCGCCGCAGGCGTGGACCTGCACTGGCCGCGCAGCCTCGGACGAGAACTCACCGCACGCGCCGCGATCACGTCGACGGACGGCCCGCCGAGCGACCTCCCAAGCTTCTTCGGCGGCGATCGCACCCTCGACTTCAGCTGGCAAGTGGCACTCGGCGACGACCCACTGACCGAGGCCGAGCTCGACCAACTCGCAGAAGCCACCCGTCCGGTCGTCCGGCTCCGGGACCAGTGGATGCTGATCGATCCCGAGCTCGCCCGCAAGGCCCGCGATCGCATCCTCAAACCGGTCACCGCGATCGACGCCCTCGGCGTGGCGCTCACCGGGACCACCGAGATCGACGGACGCCAGGTCACCGTCACCCCCACCAAGTGGCTCGACGATCTCCGCGCCCGGATCGCCGACCCGGACCGCGCCGACGAGCCGATCGAAGCGCCGACCGGCCTCCAGGCGACCCTCCGCGACTACCAGTTGCGCGGCCTGCGCTGGCTGACCCGGATGACGTCGCTCGGGCTCGGCGGCTGCCTCGCCGACGACATGGGCCTCGGCAAAACCATCACGCTCATCTCGCTCCACCTGCACCGCCAACAGTCCGCCGACACAGCCGGTCCGACGTTGGTCGTCTGCCCGGCCTCGCTGCTCGGCAACTGGGAGCGGGAGGTGCAGCGGTTCGCTCCGGGCACCCCGGTACGGCGCTTTCACGGCACGTCACGTTCGCTCGACGAGGCGCGGGAAGGCTTCGTGCTGACGACGTACGGGACGCTGCGGCGCGACGCCGTACGGCTGGCCGAGCATCCGTGGGCGCTGGTGGTTGCCGATGAGGCGCAGCATGTGAAGAACCCGTCGTCCGGTACGGCGAAGGCGCTGCGGACCGTGCCCGCCAAGGCGCGGGTGGCGCTCACCGGTACGCCGGTGGAGAACAACCTGTCCGAGCTGTGGGCGATCCTCGACTGGACGACACCCGGGCTGCTCGGCCGGCTCGGATCGTTCCGGAACCTGTGGGCGCAGCCGATCGAGGCGGACAAGGACGAGGAGGTCGCGGCGCGGCTCGCGAAACTCGTCAAACCGTTCCTGCTCCGCCGCAAGAAGTCCGATCCGGGGATCGCGCCCGAGCTGCCGCCGAAGACCGAGACCGACCAGACGGTCTCGCTCACGCGCGAGCAGGTTGTGTTGTACGAGGCAACGGTTCGCGAGCTGATGGCGGAGGTCCAGACGAGTGACCGGATGGCGCGGCGCGGCCTGATCGTGAAGCTCCTGACCGGCCTGAAGCAGATCTGCAACCACCCCGCGCAGTACCTGAAGGAGCCCGACGACGCGCGGCTGACCGGTCGCTCGGGCAAGCTCGAACTGCTCGACGAACTGCTCGAGACGATCATCGCCGAGGACGGTGCCGTGCTCGTCTTCACGCAATACGTCGCGATGGCGCGACTGATCGAACGTCATCTCGCCGAGCGCGGCATCCCGACCCAGCTCCTGCACGGCGGCACGCCGGTCGCCCGGCGCGAGGACATGGTCGACCGATTCCAGGCCGGAGAAGTGCGCGTGTTCCTGCTGTCGTTGAAGGCGGCCGGGACCGGGCTGAACCTGACCCGCGCCGATCACGTTGTACATTTCGACCGCTGGTGGAATCCGGCGGTCGAGGACCAGGCGACCGACCGGGCGTACCGGATCGGGCAGACCCGGCCGGTGCAGGTCCACCGGTTGATTGCCGAAGGCACCATCGAGGACCGGATCGCCGGAATGCTCGCCGCCAAGCGCGAACTGGCCGAGGCGGTGCTGTCCGGCGGCGAGGCGGCGCTGACCGAACTCTCCGACGCCGAACTGGCCGATCTGGTCCAGCTGCGCGGAGGTGCACGATGACCGAGGCGCAAGGTTTCCCGGCCTTCGCGGCCCAGCACCGCAGCACCCGAGGCCGGTCGTGGTGGGCCAGAGCCTGGGTGCAGGCGATGGAGGACACGTCACTCGACAACGGTCAGCTCCGCAAGGGCCGCCGGTACGCGAACTCCGGGCAGGTCGGCACGATCACCGTCAGCCCCGGGCGGATCGCGGCCACCGCCTATTCACCCGAGGACACGTACGAGTCCGTCGTCCACGTCGACCAACTGAGCGATGACGACTGGCGCCGCCTCCGCGAGCAGCTCGCCGCGCGCGTCGGTCACATCGCGGCGTTGCTCGACGGCGAGATGCCACACAGCCTGGTCGAGGCAGCCGCCGACGCCGGCGTCACGCTGCTGCCGGGCATCGGCGATCTCGATCCGAGCTGTACGTGCGACGCCTGGGAACTCCCCTGCCAGCACGCGGCCGCCCTCTGCTATCAGGTCGCCTGGCTCCTCGATGCCGACCCGTTCGTACTACTGCTCCTCCGCGGCCGCACCCGCGAAACCCTCCTCGGCGAGCTACAAGCATCCTCCGCCGAGCCCGTCGAGGCCGGAGTCGCCGTCACTGACGTACTGGCCGGCACGCCCGGCGACCTGCCCGAGCCTCCGGAGCTCCCGGCGAGGGTTGCGCTCGACGAGCTGCCGGTTGCGGGCATCGAACCACCGGGCGACTTCGGGCCGCAGACGCTCCAGTTACTCGTGCTCGACGCGGCCCGCCGAGCACGCTCGATCCTGAACGCGCTCCTCCGCAACACCGCCGAGCCGCAACCACTCGACGAGTGGCAGGACACCGTCCGCCTGGCGACGGACTTCCCGGAACTCGTGACGCCCCTGACCGAGTCCACCGGCCGGAACCTTGCCCCAGGCATCCAAGCCTGGCGGTACGGCGGCGCGCCCGGTCTCGACGTACTCGAGCACACCTGGACACCCGACCCGGCCGAGCTCAACCGAGCGCGGACGGAGCTGCTCGCCGCGGGCGACGAGCTGACGATCAGTACGTCGGCGAACCAGTTGACGCTCGGCGCCGACACGCAGCTCCGCCTCGACCGCAACGGCCGCTGGCATCCGTACCGGCTCGTCGACGAGACCTGGATCCCGGCCGGTACGCCGTCCAAGGATCCGCTGGTCGTCGAGTGGTGAGATCGGTGCGGCCGATCAGGACTGGGTGACCGGGCGCATCGCGAGGCCCTCGGTGCCCGCCCAGTACGTGACGCGCTGGCCGTCGTCGGCCTCGAACGAGGTGACGGGCATCTTCACCCTGACCGGCTTCTCCGGCTCGGTCTCGCCGCCGGGGCTGCCGAGGCCGACGGTGATGAACTTCACCGGATAGGTGTCCATCTGTCCGCCGGTGGCAAGTACGCCCGCGTACGCCTTCTCGCCGGGAGCGAGGGTGATTGCCTCGTCGGAGTTGGTTGCCTCCTTGACCGGGGCGTAGCTCTTGGCGTCGCCGAGTGTGACCTCCGGATGGCCCTGGACGTCGCACTTCTTGGACCCCTTGTTGGTGGCCACAAGCATGAGGTGGCGAACGTCTTCACCTGGCGCGTCGTAGTTCGTGACGGTGAAGGTCAGGTCCGCCATGGTGCAAAGGTCAACGCTGGAGTCGTCGGGCGTTTTCGACGACGTCTCTGGGTTCGAGGTCTGTGGGCTCGACGGGGTCGGGTTGGACGGGGTCGGGCTGGACGAGGTCGTGACGCTCTTCTGGTCCGAGGGTTTCCCCCCGTCGGACGCATCGGCTGCCCCGCACGCAGCGGTCGTCAGGAGTGCGGCGACCGCGCCGGCTCCCAGGGCATATCTTCTCCAACTGCCGGGTCCCTTACGGTTCCCCCAAGCGACAACGTTCACTGAAGTTTCCCCTCGTTCAGCCGTGCTGGCGAATTCAGGATGATGGACGCGTCACGCTCCGCTAAAGTTGGTCACGATCTCGGAGAAGGAGGTGAGTTGATGACCGCGCAAGCCCGCGCTGCGGCACGTCCGGCAGCGCCATCGGTCAGTCAACTCATCCACTGAACCCTCCGAAAGGGACCTCCGTTGTCCTGGAACACACGTATCGAAACACCGTCCGACGTCGAGCCTCTCCGCGCACTCACGCGTGACGCCTTCGGTCGCCAATACGAGGTCGACTTCCTCGACGAGCTCCGCGCAGACCCGGTCGCCTGGATCCCTGGGCTGTCGTTCGTCGCCACGACGTCCGACGACGAGCCGGTCGCGTACGCGCTTCTCACGCGTTGTCACGTCGACGACGTACCGGTCCTGTCGCTCGGACCGGTCGCCGTGCTTCCGGCGTACCAACGGCAAGGCGCCGGCGCGGCCGCCGTACGAGCCGCTTTGGCGACGGCGCGTGACCGGCCCGAGCCTGCGGCGGTCGTCCTCGGCCACGCGGAGTACTACCCACGGTTCGGCTTCCGGCAGGCCACCGAGTTCGGTATCCATCATCCGCAGTACGACGGCCCGAACCTGATGGCGGTTGCTCTCGGCAACTACACCGTCCCGACCGGCACCCTGACCTACCCGGTCACGGGCTGATCGCCGCGGGGCGGTCGTAAAAGGTTCAGCCAAACTCGCCGAATCACTTGCGCACCCTGGTTGTATACATGAAACAGTCGACGATAACCCGCCTACCCAGGAGCAACAGCGATGACTCGTCGACTCGCACTGAACCGTTTTATCTCCGGCACCCGCCGTCGTACCGCGGCTGGGATCGGCGCGGCCGTCGTAGCGGTGGCCCTCGTCGGGTCGGCCTGCTCGCCGGTCGAGCAGGCCGGTGGTGACAATCCGTCGAGCGGTCAGTCGTCAGCCGGGCAGGACGTGTTCGGCGAGGCGGCCGACGCGGCGCAGGTGAAGCAGGGCGGCACGCTGACGGTCGCGCTCTCCGCCGACCCGGACAAGCTCGACCCGACGCTGTCGCGCAGCCTGTACTCGCGGTACGTCTTCCACACGATGTGCGAGAAGCTGTACGACCTCGGCCCGGACGCCAAGCTGGTGCCGCAGCTCGCGACCGCGCTGCCGACGGTCTCGTCCGACGGGTTGAGCCTGACGATCCCGCTGAAGCAGGGCGTGAAGTTCGCCGACGGCGGCACGTTCGACTCGAACGCCGTCAAGATCTCGCTGAACCGGGACCTGACGCTGGCCGGCTCGGCGCGGAAGAGCGAGCTCGGCCCGATCACCTCGATCGATACACCTGACCCGAAGACCGTGGTCATCAAGCTCTCCAAGCCCTTCGCCCCGCTGACCGCCGCGCTCGCCGACCGGGCCGGGATGGTGCTCAGCCCGGCTGCGGTCGCGAAGCTCGGCGCGAACTTCTCCAGCGCGCCGGTCTGCGTCGGCCCGTTCAAGTTCGCCAGCCGGGTCGCGCAGAACTCGATCAAGGTCGTCAAGGACCCGCAGTACTACGACGCCGCGAAGGTGCACCTGGACGCGATCGAGTACCGGATCATCACCGACTCGAGCATCCGCTCGGCGAACCTGAAGTCCGGGGACGCGCAGGTCGCGGACTCGCTGTCGTCGCAGGACGCGCCGACGCTGCAGAAGGACGACAGCGTCAGCGTGCTGCAGTCGCAGTCGCTCGGGTACCAGGGCCTGACGATCAACATCGGGAACGCCACCGGGATCGGCACCCCGATGAAGCAGCTCGATACCCCGATCGCGAAGGACCCGAAGGTACGGCAGGCGCTGGCGTTGTCGATCGACCGGGAAGCGCTGGTGAAGTCGATCTTCAACGGGCTCAGCACGGTCGCCTGTTCACCGGTGTCGCCGAAGAGCGAGTTCACGTCCGACGCGGCGCAAGTCTGCCCGGCGCACGATCCCGCGAAGGCCAAGCAGTTGCTGGCCGACGCCGGCGTGAGTACGCCGTACAAGGTCGAGATGATCACGTCGAACAACCCGGACAGTCTGCGGCTCGCGCAGGCGCTGCAGGGCATGGTGAAGGACGGCGGTTTCGAGCTGGTCATCAAGCCGGTCGAGTACGCCGCTCTGCTGGATCAGCAGGACCGTGGTGACTTCCAGCTGCTGCAGCTCGGCTGGTCGGGACGGGTCGACCCGGACGCGAACACCTTCAACTTCGTCGGCTCCACCGGAAGCCAGAACGTCTCCGGCTACAGCAACCCGGCGCTCGACAAGCTGCTCACCGACGCACGCCAGTCCACCGACCAGGCCGAACGCGCGAAGCTGTACGGCCAGGTCACCTCGCTGCTGCAGCAGGACGACCCGATCATCTACATGTACCGCCAGCGCAACCTGACCGGCGTGTCCAAGAAGCTCCTCGGCATCCAGGTCTACCCGGACGGCGTGATCCGCACCGCCTTCGCAGGTTTCGCGAAGTGAGACGGTATCTGCTCAATCGGTTGTGGCAGTCCGCGGTGACGCTCGTGCTCGCGACGATCGTGGTGTTCGCCGGGGTGCGGGCGTTGCCGGGCGATCCGGCGCTGGCGCTTGCGGGTGAGGACCGGGATCCGGAGTCGTTGCGGGCGATCCGGGAGCAGTACGGACTGGACCAGTCGTGGCTCGTGCAGTTCTGGCAGTTCGTGAGTCATGCGGCGCGCGGGGATCTCGGGCAGTCGATCCGGACCGGTACGCCGGTGCGCTCGATGATCGTGAGCGCGCTGCCGGTGACGATCGAGCTGTCAGTGCTAGCGATTCTGATCGCGAGCGTGATCGGGGTCGGTGCCGGCGTGGTGGCCGCCGTACGTCGTGGGCGCCCGGCCGAATGGGCCGCGAATGCGCTAGCACTGCTAGGTCTTTCGGTGCCGCACTTCTGGCTCGGCCTGATGGCGATCCTGTATCTGTCCGTTGCCCTCGGCCTCTTCCCCGCCTCCGGCTTCGTCCCGTTCTTCACCAACCCGGTGGCGAACCTGCACCACCTGATCCTCCCGGCGCTGATCCTCGGCACCGGCCTCTCCGCCGTGATCATGCGCCAGACGAGGTCATCGATGCTCGACGCCCTGTCCGCCGACTACATCCGTACGGCGGAAGCCAAAGGCCTCCCGCCCAAGGCAGTCGTCGGAAAGCATGCCCTGCGCAACAGCCTGATCGTGGTCGTCACGATCGTCGGCCTGCAACTGGGCGCGCTGATCTCCGGCGCCGTCGTGACCGAACGGATCTTCGCGCTCCCCGGTTTCGGCAAGCTCACCGTCGACGCCGTGTTCCAGCGCGACTACCCCGTCATCCAGGCGGTGGTCCTGGTCACCGCGACGGCGTACATCGTCATCAACCTGCTGGTCGACCTCCTGTACTCCGTCATCGATCCGCGCATCCGCGTCCGAGGGGAGGCCTGATGGCTGTCGCCGAAGTTGCCGAAGCCGTGCCGACAGCGCCGCTCCGCAGCAACCGCCGCCGAGTGGTACGCCGGATCCTGCACAACCCGCTCGCGCTCACCGGGCTAGCAGTGCTAGCGATCGCGGTGATCCTCGCCGTGTTCGCCAACTGGCTGGCACCGCACGAACCCACCCAGAACCACCTCGACCGCGCGTTCGCCCCGCCCGGCACCGCCGGGTACCTGCTCGGCACGGACGACCTCGGCCGCGACGTGCTCTCGCGGATCATGTTCGGGCTGCGAGCGTCCCTGCACGTCGGGGTTCTCGCGGTCGCGTTCTCGCTGGTGGTCGGCGTACCGCTCGGGCTGATCGCCGGCTACTTCCGGACCGTCGACGCGCTCATCTCCCGGCTCACCGACCTGGTACTCGCGTTCCCGTTCCTGATCCTCGCGGTCGGGCTGGCCGCGATCCGCGGCGCGAGCCTCGGCAACGCGGCGATCGCGATCGGCATCGCGCAGATCCCCGGCATGATCCGGATCGTCCGGTCCGAGACGCTGCGGATCAAGTCGCTCGACTTCGTCGCCGCGGCGATCGTCGAGGGTGCGAGTGACGCGTGGGTGCTGGGCCGGCACATCTTCCCGAACGCCGGTTCGGCGATCATCGTCCAGGCCACCGTCGGTATCCCGGCGGCGATCCTCGGCGAGGCCGTGCTGTCGTTCCTCGGCCTCGGCATCCAGCCACCCGCGCCGAGCCTCGGCACGATGCTCGCCGACGCGCAGCAGTTCGCGTCCCGGGCGCCGTGGGCCGCGGTGATGCCCGGTGTCGCGATCATGCTGCTCACACTGGCGTTCAACATCGTCGGCGACAGCCTCCGCGACGCCCTCGACCCGAAGGCGAGCCGCCGATGACACCTGTATTGGCAGTCAAGGATCTGTCTGTCACCTTCCGCACCGAGGACGGGCCGTTGTCGGCGGTCGACCGGGTCAGCTTCGAGGTCGGTGACGGCGAGGTGCTCGCGGTGGTCGGTGAGTCCGGCTGCGGCAAGAGCGTCACGGCGATGAGCGTCGCCGGCCTGCTCCCCCGCACGGCGACCGTCAGCGGCTCGGTCGAGCTCGACGGCACCGAACTGATCGGCGCCGACAAACGCACGCTCCGCTCGATCCGCGGTCGCGAGGTCGCGTACATCTTCCAGGAGCCGATGACCTCGCTGAACCCGGTCTTCACCGTCGGTCACCAGATCAGCGAGGTACTGCGGACGCACATCGGCCTCAACCGCCAGGCTGCTCGCGCCCGCGCGATCGAACTGCTCAAGCTCGTCGGCATCCCGTCCGCCGAGCGCCGCGTCGGCGACTATCCGCACCAACTGTCCGGCGGCATGCGGCAACGCGTGATGATCGCGATGGCGGTCGCCTGCGACCCGAAGGTGCTGATCGCCGACGAGCCGACCACGGCCCTCGACGTCACGATCCAGGCCGGCATTCTCGACGTACTGCGTGGTCTGCGCGAACGCCTCGGTACGAGCATCGTGCTGATCACGCACGACCTCGGGGTCGTCGCCGATCTCGCCGATCGGGTCGCGGTGATGTACGCCGGACGCGTCGTGGAAACCGCCGAGGTCCACGACCTGTTCGCGCGCCCGGAGCACCCGTACACGGTCGGACTGCTCGGCGCCTCCCCCGCGGCCGGACGGCACGCGGAATCCCAGCGCCTGAACGAGATTCCGGGCCTCGTCCCGGTGCTCGACAAGCAACCCGACGCCTGTACGTTCGCCGATCGCTGCACGCGGGCCGTCGACACGTGTACGTCGTCCCAACCGCAGCTCACCGACGGTCCGCATCGAGTCGCCTGCTGGAACCCCGTGCGCGAACGAGTGGAGGTCTGATGGACGCTGCCCTCGAAGTCGAAGATCTCGTCATGCATTTCGGTCCGGTCCGGGCCGTTGACGGCGTCACGCTCCGGATCCCGCAAGGTTCCGTCGTCGCGCTCGTCGGGGAGAGCGGCTCCGGCAAGTCGACCGTCGGCCGGTGCATCGTCAGGCTGCTCGAGCCGACCGGCGGAACGGTCCGTCTCGCGGGCGCCGACATCACCCACCTCAGCCGCCGGCAACTGCGGCCGCACCGCCGCGACGTGTCCATCGTGTTCCAGGACCCGGCCGGCTCGCTCGATCCGCGACTGTCCGTCGGCGACATCGTCGGCGAACCGCTCCGCCTGATGCGTCGCAAGGACATCTCCACCAAGGTTGCCGAATCGCTACGCCGGGTCGGCCTCCGCCCGGAGGTCGCGCAGCGCGCACCCCACGAGCTGTCCGGCGGTCAACGTCAACGCGTCAGCATCGCCCGCGCGCTGATCTCCGAACCACGGCTGCTCGTCGCGGACGAGCCGACCAGTGCGCTGGACGTGTCGGTGCAGGCCGCCGTACTCAATCTGCTCGCCGATCTGCAGCGTGATCTCGGCTTCGCATGCTTGTTCATCACGCACGATCTGTCCGCGGTCGAGTACCTCGCCGACGAGGTCGCGGTGATGTACCTCGGGCAATTGGTGGAGCAGGGCCCGCGCTCGAAGATCTTTGGGAAGCCGGCGCACCCGTACACGCAGGCCCTGCTGTCCGCGGCGCCCGTACCCGATCCTGCCGAGCAGCGCGCCCGCCGGCCCGTCCTGCTCGGTGACGACCTCCCGTCAGCGATCGACCCACCGCCCGGCTGCCGCTTCCACACCCGGTGCCCGGTCGCGGTGGACACATGCCGGACAGTCGTCCCGGAACCGCGGACGATCGGCGAAGGTGGACATCAGGTCGCCTGTCACCTCGTCAACGACGACGGCACCGGCCCCGATGTACGACCAACAGAAGGAGCTGCACGATGACGTTCACCACCCGGCCTACGCTGCGTGGCACGTTCGGGATGGTTTCGTCCACGCACTGGCTGGCGTCGCAGTCGGCCATGCGGATCCTCGAACTCGGCGGGAACGCGTTCGACGCGGGTGCCGCGGCCGGGTTCGTGCTGCACGTGGTCGAGCCGCACCTGAACGGACCGGGCGGTGAGGTGCCGGCGATCATCGCGACCGCCGACGACCCGGCGCCGCGCGTGCTGTCTGGTCAAGGCGTAGCGCCGGCCGGTGCGACCATCGAGCATTACCGCTCACTCGGTCTGACCTTGGTGCCCGGCTCGGGTCCGCTCGCGGCCACGGTCCCCGGCGCCGTCGACGCCTGGCTGCTTCTGCTGCGCGATCACGGCACGCTGCCGTTGAGCGTCGTACTCGAGCCGGCGATCGAGTACGCGCGCAACGGGCACCCGCTCGTGCCGCGGATCGCCGACACCATCGGCACCGTGCAGCAGCTCTTCGAGGAGCACTGGCCGACGTCCGCCGCGCTCTGGCTCAAGGACGGCCGCCCGGTGACCGGCCGGTTCAGCAACGAGGCGTACGCCGCAACGCTCGAGAAACTGGTGCGCGAGGCCGTCGGAGCGGATCGGCAGACGCAGATCGAGCAGGCGCGGAAGACGTGGCGGGAAGGGTTCGTCGCGGAGGCGATCGACAAGTTCTCGCGGCTGCCGCATCGCGACTCCAGCGGCGAGGATCATGCCGGTCTGATCACGGGCGACGACCTGGCCGCGTTCCAGGCGAGCTGGGAGGACGCGGCGACGTACGACTGGAACGGATACACGGTCGCCAAGACCGGTCCGTGGGGTCAGGGCCCCGCCCTGCTGCAGTCCCTCGCCGTACTCGCGGAACTCGGCGACGTCGACCTCGATACCGCCGAGGGCGTGCACACGACGGTCGAGGTGATGAAGCTGTCGTACGCCGACCGCGAGGCCTGGTACGGCGACGGCGCCGACGTATCGCTCGACACGCTCCTCTCCCCCGGGTACGCCGCTGAGCGCGCGAAGCTGATCGGCTCGGAGGCCGCGCTGGACCTCCGCCCGGGCAGCCCCGACGGGCGCACCCCGAAGCTGCCGTCGATTGCCACCGGCAATGAGACGGGCGACGCGACGACCGGTGAGCCGACCGTCTCCGCGGTCGGTGAGACGCGCGGCGACACCTGCCACGTCGACGTGGTCGACCGCTGGGGCAACATGATCTCGGCGACCCCCAGCGGCGGCTGGTTGCAGTCGTCGCCGACGATTCCCGAGCTCGGGTTCTGCCTCGGCAGCCGCGCGCAGATGTTCTGGCTCGAGGAAGGCCTCCCGGCCTCGCTCGCGCCCGGAAAGCGGCCGCGCACCACGCTCACGCCGACGCTCGTGCTCCGCGACGGCGAGCCGATCATGGCCTGCGGATCACCGGGCGGCGACCAGCAGGATCAGTGGCAGCTGCTCTTCCTGCTCCGGCACCTCGGCGCCGGTCTGGACCTGCAGGAGGCGATCGACGCGCCCGCCTGGCACACGACCGGCTTCCCGTCGTCGTTCTACCCGCGCTCCAGCGAACCGGGTGGGCTGGTGATCGAGAGTCGGGTCGGCAAGGGCATCCGCGACGAGCTCGTACGGCGGGGGCACGTCGTGACCGAGTCCGATCCGTGGAGCCTCGGCCGACTGTGCGCCGTACGGAAGGAAGCCGACGGCGTGCTCGCCGCGGCGGCCAACCCGCGGGGTATGCAGGGGTACGCGGTCGGGCGCTGAATCAGGCCTTCGGGCCGAGTGCCGCCTTGGCGGCGGCCTCGACGTGCAGGCGGGCGGCCGTACTCGCGGCCGCCGCATCGCCTGCCTCGATCGCCTCGACCAGCCGCACATGCTCCTCGGACGAGTGCGGCGCCCGCTGGGCCGCGCCGACCCGGAACACCCAGTGCACGTGGTGGTACATCGCGGTCGAGATCGAGTGCAGCCAGCGGTTCCCGCTGACGTCGATCACGGCCCGATGGAACGCACTGTTCAGCTCGGCGACCCGGTCGAAGTCCTCGGCCTTCGCGGCGGCGTTCGCGTCCTCGACCAGCCCGCGCAGCGTCGCGATCCCCGCGGACGTCGCCCGCTCCGCCGCGAGCCCGGCAGCGAGCGTCTCGAGCTGCTCCCGAACGGCGAACAGGTCGCGGACCGCGGTCTCGTCGAGGGTACTGACGACCGCGCCGCGCCGCGGAAGGATCTGCACGAAGCCTTCGGCCTCGACCACACGCAGTGCTTCCCGGACCGGATTCCGTGACACCCCGAAGTCGTCCGCGAGCCGGGTCTCGGTCAGCCGCTCGCCCTCACGGTACTCACCGTCGACGATCCGCCGGCGCAGTTCCGCAAGCACCTGCTCGCGGAGCGCGATGTGATCCGCACCGATCGTGCGAACCATCCGGGCCCGGATGGCATCCTCGTCCAGCTGCTCCACCCCTGGCTCCTCTCCCCGCTCCCCGTTCGGCCTGCGCGCCACGGTAGCGGATCGACCGCCACGCAGCACGTGATCCTGGGGCAGCGTTATGTTGACGGCTTGAGCATCCGACTGATTCCGCTGACAGATCCCGACTACAAGCCGTTCAGCCGCCGGATCGCCTGGCTGGCAGCGCAAGCCGACGGTACGCCGGTCGGCTCCGCGTTCCTGCGACTCAACAGCCGCGAGGCGCAGGCGCACCTGGGCGACATGGAGATCAACGTGCACCCGGCCGAGCGCGGCCACGGGATCGGTACCCTGCTGCTCGGCGCCGTCGTCGTCGGCGCGCGCGAGCACGACGTACGGACGCTGGTCACGGAGGTCGACGCCAACTCGGTCGGCGATCATTTCCTGCAGCGGCACGGGTTCACGATCGGTATGACACTGATCTACGCGCGGCTGGATCTGTCGATGCGGACTCCCGACGTACCGGAAGTGCCGGGCTACCGGCTGGTGTCCTGGGAAGGTGTGGTGCCGGACGAGCTGGCGCAGACCTTCACGGACGCGCGGACAGGGATGAACGATGCGCCGTCGGGCACGATCGACGCCGGTGTGGACGTGTGGGACGTCGAGCGGACGAGGTACGCCGCACGGGTGATCGAGCAGCGCGGCGAGCGGCTCGGGGTCGTCGCGGCCGTCGACAGCACGGGCCGCATCGCCGGGTTCACCGAGGTCGTCGTCTCAGGTGATGGGAAGGGCGACGGCCAGAACTACGGCACCGCCGTCCTCCCCGAGCACCGCGGCCGCGGACTCGCGCTGTGGATGAAGGCCGCGCAGATCCACGAGACCCGCCGCCGCTTCCCCGACCTGGACGGCCTACTCACCGACACAGTCGACACCAACACAGCCATGCGCCGAACCAACGACCGCCTCGGCTACCGCTTCCAGCACCAGACGCACCGCCGGATCCTCGACGTGTAGCCGGCTACTGCCCCAGGATCTTCTGCACCGCGGCAGTCGTGATCGGGTGGTAGCCCGGGCGGGCTTTGGCGAAGACTTCGGCGGCGAAGGCGCGGTCGGTGCCGGCCAGGGCCTGGTAGACCGGGAGGACGAGCTTCATCCGGCCGACCTTGGTGAGGAACTCGGCCATCTCGGCGTACGCCGCCTCATAGCTGCTCGCGGCAACGATCTGGTACCAGCGGCGCGCGATCTCACCGTTCGCCGTACCGGTCAGGCCGAACGCACGGTCGAGCTGCTGCAGCAACAGCGGGCTCAGTACGTCGGGAGCCGCGTCGAGGAACCGCAGCCACTCCTGCGTCGTCCACCGCTCCGCGCCGTGCGGCAGCTCGCCCGTCGTCAGCCACAGACCACGCGCCTCGTCCACGACCTGGAACCGCGCCGACACCGCGCGCCGCGCGAACGCCGGGATCCCCGGCTCGTACAGCCACGCGGCCAGCTCGTCGTCCGTCACCACGTCCGGATGCGGCGCGATCAGGTGCTCCCGCAGGTGCTCCACGAAGTTGTCGGTGTTGATGCTGCGGAACGCGAACCCGTCGAAGTACCCGCGCAGGAACGGATCGAACACCTCCCGCGTGAACCGCTCCTCCAGCCAGGACAGGAACCACGACCCCTTCAACGGGCCGGTCGACGTCGTCCCGTGGTACTCGGACCGGTGATGCAGGCCCGGCAACTCCACCGCGAGCTCGGCCGGCGTCAACGGGTCCAGCTTCACCACGGTCGCGTGCTGCTTGATCGCGGTCTCCATCACCGCGAACTCGGTCCCGTAAACAGCCTCGACGATCCGGTTCTCGACGTACGACGTGAAGCCCTCGTTGAGCCAGATGTCGTCCCAGCTGTCCTGCGTGACGAGGTTCCCGGACCAGCTGTGCGCCAGCTCGTGCGCGATCACGCTGACCAGCGACTTGTCGCCGATCACCACGGTCGGGGTCGCGAACGTCATCCGCGGGTTTTCCATCCCTCCGTACGGGAACGACGGCGGCAGCACGAGCAGGTCGTAGCGGCCCCAGCGGTACGGGCCGAAAAGCTCCTCGGTGACCTGCATCATCTCCTCGGTGTCGGAGAACTCGGTCGCCGCCTTCCGCACGGTCGCGGGCTCGGCCCACACCCCCGACCGCTCGCCGAGCGGTTCGAACACCAGGTCGCCCGCGGCGATTGCCAGCAGGTACGACGGGATCGGCTCCGGCATCACCACGTCGTACGAGCCGGTACGGCGGGACGTCGTACCGTTGTCGGCACTCATCAGCACCATCAACTCCGGCGGCGCCGTCACGTGCGCGGCGTAGCTGAACCGCACGCTCGGCGTGTCCTGTACCGGAACCCAGCTGCGCGCGTGGATCGCCTGCGACTGGCTGAACATGAACGGCATCACGCCGCCCGCCGTCATCGCCGGCTCCAGCCACTGCAGACCGGTCGCGGTCGGCGCGGTCCGGTAACTCACCCTGACCCGCGGATGGCCCGCCGTACGGATGGTCAGCGCGGAGCCCAGCTCCGGGTCCGGAACCGCGAGGCTGTACTCCAGCGGCTCCCAGCCGTCGGCCGCCTGTCCCTCGACCCCCAGGACGGTGAGGTCGCGGGTGTCCAGGACGAGCCGGCTGGTCGCACCGATCCAGGCGAGGGTGTGCGTGGCACTGCCGGCCAGCACGTTCTCGTCGAAATCGAGCGCGAGATCGAGCTCGAGATGGGTGGTCCGAACCACATGCGGCTCGGCGTAGGAGTGGCGATCGTGCGTCAAGGAAAGCTCCCCGAGTGAGGCGTCCGGGGAACACTACCCACGTCCCGGGCAGTTCGGACGACCAATCTGGGCCAGCCGCACCACCGTGCCAAAACCCTGGTTCGGTCCTGACACGGCAGACTAAGACCCATGATGTCCCAGCGGAGCCCCGAGCTGGTGCTCAAACGACGACCGTTCGGATCCTGGCTGCTCGGACCGGCCGACCAGAACCCGCGACGGCTGCGGATCCGCCTCCACCTGCTGCTCACCGCCTTCTCGGTGGGCACCAACCTGATCGGCGCCTTCGTCACCTTCGTCCTCGCCGTCTTCGTGCTTCCGGGCCCATCGCTGGTCGACGAGCTCAAGCTGCTCGACGGGATCGTCATACCGGCCTATTTTCTCTTCGCGATGGGAGTTTGCTACGTCTGGAGCAACCGCCTGACGAAGCGGGTCACCCGCTGGGTCGACCTTGAGCGGCCGGCCAGCCGGCGGGAGCAGATCGCCACGCTGCGACTGCCGCTATGGCTCACGCTCATCGAGGTACTGCTCTGGCTCGGCGCCGCCGTGGTGTTCACGGCGATGACGCTGTACATGCAGCCGGAGAACGCACTCCGGGTCGCGCTCACTGTGATCGACGGCGCGATCATCACCTGCTCGGTCTCGTACCTGCTGACCGAGTTCACCCTCAGGCCCATCGCGGCGCGGGCGCTGGTCGACTCACCTCCGCCGCGGCGGCTGCTCGCGGCCGGGTTGAAAGCCCGCACACTGTTCTTCTGGGCGGTCGGCTCCGGCGTACCCGTAGCGGGCCTGATGCTGGCCGCCGTACTCGCGCTGATCGAGGGCGACGTCACCTCGACCCGGCTCTCGGTCGTGATTCTTGCCCTGGGCATCGTGGCGCTCGGCAACGGTTACCTGCTCACCTGGCTGTCGGCGAAGTCCGTGGTCGCGCCCGTGCGGTCGGTGCGGGACGCGTTGAGCCTGATCGGTGAGGGGCAGCTCGACGTGAGCATCCCGGTCTTCGACGGCACCGAGCTCGGGTCGCTGCAGGCCGGGTTCAACCGGATGGCGGACGGGCTGCGCGAGCGGGAGCGGATCCGGGACGTGTTCGGGCGGTACGTCGGGCCGGGCGTCGTCCAGGAGGCGCTGACGAGTGACAGCCTCGGCGGCGAGGATCGGTACGTCGCGGTGCTGTACGTCGACCTCGTCGGATCGACCGAGCTCGCGGCGCAGCGGCCGCCGGCCGAGGTGGTGCAGTTGCTCAACCGGTTCTTCGCGATCGTGGTCGCGGAGGTGGACCGGCAGGGCGGGTTTGTGAACAAGTTCGCCGGTGACGCGGTGCTGGCGGTGTTCGGGGCGCCGGCCGAGCTGGCGGATCCGGCGGGCAGCGCCCTGGCCGCGGGACGGGAGCTGTCCCGGCGGCTCGCCGACGAGTTGCCCGAGGCAACCGCCGGGATCGGCGTCACGGCGGGGATCGTGGTGGCCGGCACGGTAGGCGACGTACGGCGGCACGAATACACCGTGATCGGCGACCCGGTGAACGAGGCGGCTCGGCTGAGCGAGCTCGCCAAAACGGCCCCCGGGCGCCTCATCGCCTCGATGACCGCCGTCGAGAAGGCGACACCGGCCGAGTCCGATCAGTGGCGCCAAAGCGACCTGATCACAGTCCGAGGCCGATCGGTCCCGACCCGCCTCGCCGTTCCCCACCGACTTTGAGCCCCCACCAACCGTTTCGGCGCCGGTCAAATGGTTGGTGGGGGCTCAAAGAGGCTCTATGAGCTGGTAGAGGAGGGAGGCGCCGTGGAGCATGGCCTTGGTTTGGTGGTCGTGGGCGGCTCGGCGTTCGGCGATCGCGGTGCGGAGGGCGTCGGTGCTGCCGGTACGGCGCAATCCGTCGAGGACGGGCTTGATCTGCTCGAAGTAGTACCGGCCCTGGCGGAGCACGTGGATGATCCGCGCGTCCCGCACCTCCTCGGGGCCGTAGCGCCGGTACTTCGTGCCCGGTTCCCGCGTCGGCGCGAGCAGGCCCGCGGCCTCCCAGACGCGGAGGGCCGACGTACGGACGCCCAAGCGGTGTGCGAGTTCGCCGACGAGCAGGGACGGGCCGTTGACCGGCTGCTCGTCGACGTACTCCGCGGCCAGCGCGCCGAGCGCGTCACTGGCGGCGTCGGTGGCGAGTCGCTGCTCGTGCAGGGCTGCGTGGGCCGCGTCCACGAGCCTGTACGCGAGCGCCGCATCGCCGTTGTGGACAGCACGCATGATCTCGGTGGCAGTCTCCGCGCCGAAGCCGGGGTAGAGGGCGCGGTACGTCAGCAACGCCTGGAGATGCTCCGGCCCGTACTGCCGGTACCCGGTGTCCGACCGCGGCGCAGGCGGCAGAATCCCGGCCGCCTCGTAGTTCCGCACCAACTGCGTCGACACACCCGCCCGCCGCGCCAGATCCACCGGCCGCAGTCCCACGCCCAACCTCCTACCTCTCGACTTTGTGCACCAGATCCGTACGGCGGACGCTCGACAACGCGGATCCGGTGCACAAAGTGGTGCTAGCGGCCGCCGGAGACGTCGACGGTGGTGCCGGTCATGTACGAGGAGCGGTTCGAGGCCAGGAACGCGATGACCTCGGCTACCTCCTCCGGCTTGCCCGGTCGCGCCAGGGGCGGGGTCGCGCCTAGGCGATCCAGGCGGCCTGGCTCGTGGATGTCGGTCTGGATCAGGCCGGGGCGGACTCCGAGGACGCGGACGCCCTCCTTCGCAACCTCGTTGGCCAGTCCGGTCGTGAGCGCGTCGACGGCGGCTTTGCTGGCTGCGTAGTCGACGTACTCGCCTGCCGATCCGAGCACCGCGGCGCGCGAGGAGATGTTGACGATCACGCCGCCCTTCCCGCCGTACGCCGTCGACATCCGGCGGACCGCGGCGCCGGCGACGAGGAACGCGCTGATCGCGTTGATCCGGAACACCCGCTCGAGCCGGTCGGCGTCGTACTCCGCGACCCGGCCGGCCGGCGACACGACGCCGGCGTTGTTGATCACGGCACCGATCGGGCCGAGCTCGGCGGTCACGGTGTCGAAGAGGCGCTCGAGCTGATCGGCCTCGGTAACGTCGGCCTGTACGGCGATCGCGCGTCCGCCGCGTTCCTCGCACGCCTTCACGACCTGCGCGGCTTCGTCGGCCTGCGTCCGGTAGTTGACCCCGACGTCCCAACCGTCCGCCGCGAGCGCGAGCGACGCGGCCGCGCCGATCCCGCGACTCCCACCGGTGACCAGCACAACCCCACGTCCCTCAGTCATGGGCCTACTGTTTCATGTGAGGGTCACTTCATGTTGGGGTCAAGCAGGCGGCTTCGCGAACCCGAGCTGGGTCTCCGAGTCGGTGAATCCGAGCGACCGATAGATCCGGATCGCGAGGTACTCCGGATCCGCGACCATCACCAGCGTCCGCGCACCGCGTTCGGTCAGCCCGTACGTCGACGCGTGGTGGACGAGCGTGGTGGCCAGGCCGCGACCGCGATCCTCGGGAGACGTCTGCACATCCTGGAACCGGGCCAGCCCCTTGCCGTCGAACATCAACCCGAGGGCACTCTGCAGCCGATCTCCGTCGAACGCGCCGAACCACTTCCCGTGACCGGCATCGACCAGCTCGCGTTTGGCCGCCAGCCGACGCCGGGTGAAGTCCTCGTACGCGGCGTCGACCGTCATTGACGCGGTGGCGAGGCTCTGGTGGTACAGCTGCTCCCAGTCGTCGTCACTGTCCAGGAAGCGGTACGTCGAGTCCACGTTCGGCCGCTGTGGTGGCAGGACCCGATCGGCCGTCATCACGACGCTCTTGTCGGCCGTGAACCCGCCCGCGATCAGCTCGTCCCCGGCCCCGATCTCGCCGTCCACAGTATCGATGCCGATGGCAACGTGCTCCGCATCCGGGAACTCGCGCCGGAAGTCGTCGACCCGGAGCTTGGTGTCGCCCGGCGCGAACGGCGTCCGGTACAGCAGGAAGTTGCCCCACCAGAAGCCGGGGTTGGCCGGAGTCCGGATCACGGCGTACTCGCCGGTGTCGTGGAAGGTGCTCCCACTCACCTCCAGCAGCAACAGGTCGGTGCGATAACCCAGGCTCGTGATCTCCACGCCGACATCCTCTCCCGGACGGCCCGGGTTGACATGCAGCTAACTGGCTGCCTATTGTCGAAAGGCAGCCAGATGGCTGCATGATGCGATCGGAGTGCGATGGACGACGAGGTGTTCCGGGCGCTCGCGGATCCCAGCCGGCGACGGCTGCTCGACCTGCTGAACGTGCGCAACGGGCAGACCCTGCGCGAGCTGTGCGCCGAGCTCGACATGGCGCGGCAGTCCGTCAGCAAGCATCTCGCCGTACTGGAAGGCGCGAACCTCGTCACGACGGTATGGCGCGGCCGGGAGAAGCTGCACCACCTGAACGCGGAGCCGATCAACGCGATCGCCGATCGCTGGATCCATCAGTACGACCGTCGGCGGGTTCAGCTGTTCGCCGACCTCAAGACGGCCTTGGAGGCTGAAGTGACAGGCAACGATTTCGTCTACACCACCTACATCCGGACCACGCCTGAACGGTTGTGGCAGGCGCTGACCGACCCGGCGTTCACCGAGCAGTACTGGCAGCTCCACCACGAGACCGACTGGAAGCCCGGCTCCCCCATGGTGTGGCACCAGGGCGACGTCGTGATCTCCGGACCGGGGCAGGTCGTGGTCGAGCACACGCCGTACACGCGGCTGTCCTACACCTGGCACCACATCACCCCCGAGTTCGCGAAGAAGTACGCGATCGACGAGGCGACGTACGAGCGGATCAGCCGCGAGCCGTTGTCGACGGCAACGTTCGAGCTCGAGCCGGTCGACGACCAGGTCAAGCTCACCGTGATCCACAGCGGCTTCGAGCCGGGCAGCACGATCCGGACCATGATCCAGGACGGCTGGCCACGACTGCTGGCGGACCTGAAGACCTGTGTGGAGACCTCGCTTACGGGCGTTTATGGATGACCAACGGGAGAACCGCGGCGGCGCCTGCTTCGCGGAGCTTGGCTGCGGCGACGGTGACCGGCCACTGCGATGAGGTGGAGTCGACGAGCAGCAGCACCGTGCGCGCGGTGACGGCCTGCGCCGTCGTCCCGTCCACCTGAAGGCCGTCCCGCCAGACCCTCGCCTCCTCGGCCGACGACAGGTCGTCGGTGTAGCCGGTGCGGTCGATAGTCAGCTCCGCGCACTCCAACCGTCCGACCCCGGCAACGTGATCGGCAACCGCCGACGTGAGCTCCCGGTAACCGCCTGCAGCAAGCGGTACGACGACATCGGGCCGGGCCGACCACGAACCGCGCCATCGGGACAGTGCCGCGACGGCACCGGCCTGTAACGCCTCGACAGCGTCCGGCGCGGGCGAGCCGTTGAACGCACCTTGCAACACCTCGCGCCACTCGGGCGCGTCGGCGTACACGATGATGCGGCCCGGCTCGGCGGACAGGGCCGGCGGGATCTTCCCGCGGGCGCCGAACGCGCCGCCCGGCCACATCTTCCGCGTCTCCAGGACGTGGACCTCGCCGCGCAACGACCGCGTGATGGTCGCGACGGTCTCCGGATCGGGTCGCTCCACCAACGGCTCGGGCAGCGCCCCGAGGCACACCGAGCACCGGCCGCAGGGTTCCGCCGACGGGTCGTCCAGCGATTCCTGGAGAAGTTGCATCAGACAACGATCGCCGCGGGTGTACGCGCGCATGATGTCGGCCTCGCGCCGACGTACCGACACGATGCCGTCGTAGTGCGCCGCGTCGAACGTCCACTCGGCGCCGGTGCGGACCCAGCCGCGCTCGACCCGGTCGACGGCTCCGTCCACGGCGAGTTGCTTCAGCATCAGCTCGACCCGGGTCCGGCGCAGTCCGGTCTCGGCCTCCAACGCAGGCACGGTCGCGGGCTGATCCGGCCCGTAGCCCTCCAGTGCCCGGAGCAAGCGCTGCACGTTCTCCGGCACCGGGATCGTCGCGGTCGCGAAGTAGTCCCAGACACCCGCGTCCGCATCGGACGGCAGTAACGCCACCACCGCGTGATCGATGCCGCGACCGGCACGGCCGACCTGCTGGTAGTAGGAGACCGGTGAGGGCGGCGACCCGACATGCACCACGAACCCGAGGTCCGGCTTGTCGTACCCCATCCCCAGCGCCGACGTCGCGATCAACGCCTTCAGCTGATTGGCACGCAGCGCATCCTCGAGACGCTCCCGCTCCCCCGCCTCCAGCTGACCCGTGTACGCCGCGACGGGCACATCTGGCCCGTGAACCTCCTGGATCACCGTCGCCAGCCGCTGCGCGTCGGCCACCGTCAACGCATACACGATCCCTGACCCAGGCAGCGTCGGCAGTGCGTCGACAACCCACGCGAACCGATCCAACGGCGACAGCGCATCCACAACAGCGAGCTGCAGACTCGATCGCGCCAGCGGACCACGCAGCACCAACGTCGACTCACCGAGCTGCTTCGCGACGTCCTCCGTCACGCGCGAGTTGGCGGTCGCTGTCGTCGCGAGAACCGGCGTCTTCGGGTTCAACCGCTGCAGCACCTCGGACACGCGGCGATAATCCGGCCGGAAGTCATGACCCCAATCCGACACCGCATGTGCTTCGTCGATCACCAAGAGGCCGATCTGCCCGGCCAGACCATCCAGCACGCGCCGCCCGAAGCCCGGGTTCGCCAGGCGCTCCGGGGACACCAACAGGACGTCGACAGCGCCAGAGCGCAAGTCGTGCTCGATGTTCGACCATTCGTCGATGTTGTTCGAGTTCAGCGTCGCGGCGCGGAGCCCGGCACGGCTCGCCGCGGCGACCTGGTCACGCATCAGCGACAGCAGCGGCGAGACCACGAGCGTCGGGCCGAACCCCTCGGCCCGACGGATCGCCGTCGCGGCCCAGTAGACCGCGGATTTCCCCCAGCCGGTCGCCTGGACCACGAGCACCCGCGCCGCCGCCTCGCACAACGCAGCAACCGCGGTCTCCTGATCCGTCCGCAGGCGCGCCTCGTCTCCCGCGATCGCCCGGATCAGGTCACCCGCAACCTTGGCCCGGTCGTCGGTCAGAGTCAGCACAGCCTCGGTCTCGCCCATGCCGACGACCTTAGACGCCCGCACCCCCAGTTCGCTGGCCGCGGCCCCTGGCCTGTGGATAAGTCACTTCGCAGCATGCTCGGCGCCTGCGGCGTTCTCCGCCGCGGCTTCCGAGCGATCGTCCACAGTCACGCAAACGTGGTCATCCGAAGTCGCTTCCCGCCACACGAAACCCGGCACACAGAACCCGTCGGCCTGAACCCGGTTCTCGTCCGCGCTGGCCCTGTTCTGTGCAGCGGCCTGCGCCTGCTGCTCCGGAGTCACGCACACCGCGTCGCCGGTGACCGCCCGACGCGGGACGAAGCCGTCCACGCATCCGTTGCCCCCACCGCCGTCGCCGCCCAGACCCCTGCCGAGGAGCTTGACGACCCGCGTCCCGCCGGGGAACTGGACCGCGACATCGGCCTCCCGGTCGCCCTCCGCGGACGGCGTGAACCGGAACCGGATCGAGCAGGCCTGCCCCTTCTTGATGGTCCCCATGCACTTTTTCGTGATCTCGAAGTCGCCCTGATCGCGGCCGCCCAGCTCCGCGCCTGTCACCTTGATCGTGGCCGAGCCGGCCGGCTGCACCGCGAACCGGCAGGTCGACGTGTCCTTCACCGCGGTGTCGGGGCAGCGCAACTCGTCCGGCACTGAGACCGCGCTGGTGTCACCGCTCGACTCACCGGACGGGTTCGACTGGTTGTTCGAAGTGCCGGAGCCGCCAGAGTTGTCCGTGGACCCCGGTGGCTTGATGAAGGTGCCGTCCCGGTCCGCGACCGGCGACACGCCGCCGTTCAGCATGTCGGTGATGGTGTAGCCGGAGAAGGCGAGCACCAAGGCGCCGACGGTCAGCCCGCCGATGCCGAGGAGTCGCGCGGCACCGCGCCCGCGGGTGGTGGCCATGGCGCTGACCAGCGGCGGGACGATCGCGCCGGCGTACGCCCCGAGCCGCCCGGCACCGAAGAACCCGGTCAGCGCGACCCCGATCACCGAGGTCAGAACGGCGACCCCTACCGACAGCCCGTCGAAGGCGTGGGTGTCGCGAATCTGGGTCTTCATCGGCCCGGCCGACGCACCTGTTTCCATCGCCCCACCCCCCTTTCAACGGTAGCAAGGAGGCGTGCGGCGAGCTACTCGAATTGCCTGGTCACGCGCACTTTCCGGGGTGGCAGGGCTGGTCCGTCGAGTCGACCAGCCGGCGCGGTCCGGGACCCTTGGCGGCGAGGGTGTCGTACGGGTTGGCGAGGGCGCAGCGGTCGATGGAGAGGCAGCCGCAGCCGACGCAGTCCTTGAAGTCGTCGCGGAGTTGTTCGAGGTGCACGATGCGGCGGTCGAGCTCCGCCTGCCAGCACTCGGAGATGCGCTCCCAGTCGGCCCGCGTCGGCGTCCGGTTCTCCGGCAGCAGCTTGAGGATCGCGGCGACCTCCGCGAGCGGTACGCCGACCCGCTGGGCGATCCTCACCAACGCCACCCGTCGCAACGTGTCCCGCTTGTAGCGCCGCTGGTTCCCCGACGTACGCCGACTGAGAATCAGCCCCTGCCGCTCGTAGAAGTGCAGGGCCGAGATCGCGACGCCGCTGCGTTGCGACAGCTGCCCGACCGTCAGCTCACTCGGCTCGATGTCCATTCCTCGTCCCTCCAACCTCAACCTATATCGAGGCTAGCGGAAAGGGTCAGGCAGTGACGAGGCGGCGTCGTCCGATGCTTGCGGACATCAATGCGGCCGCCGCACAGAGCCCGCCGGCCAGGTACCACGCGAGGTTGTAGCTGCCCTGCACGTCCCGGATCGCTCCGGCGCCGGTCGCGGCCAGCGCGGCACCGACCTGGTGCGACGCGAACACCCAGCCGAACACGATCGGCGCGTCCTCGCCGAACCACTCGCGGCACAGCGCCACGGTCGGCGGCACGGTCGCCACCCAGTCCAGCCCGTAGAAGATGATGAACACCCAGGTGCTCGGTGCGGCGCTCGGTCCGAGCAGTGACGGCAGCACCAGCAGCGACAGGCCGCGTAGCGAGTAGTAAGCGATCAGCAGGTACCGCGGGTCCCACCGGTCGGTCAGGTACCCGGAGAAGATCGTCCCGCCCACGTCGAACACACCTACTAGCGCCAGCAGCGACGCAGCGGTCGTAGCCGGCATGCCGTGGTCGTGTGCCGCCGTCACGAAGTGCGTCCCGACCAGACCGTTCGTGGACGCGCCACAGATCGCGAACCCGCCCGCCAGCATCCAGAACGCGGGCCGCCGCGCCGCCATCCGCAGGGCGTTGAGCGCCCGCATGGCACTACTCCCGGTCGTTTCCACCCGCTGCCCCGCAGTACTTCCCTCTGGAGCGCCGTACGCACGCAGCCCGACGTCACTCGGGTAGTCCCGCAGGAAGAACAGCACCAGCGGTACGACGGCCAGCGCTGCGCCGGCTGCTACCAGTGCGGGCACCCGCCAGCCGTAGCGCGACGCGAGAGACGCGATCAGCGGCAGGAAGATCAGCTGACCGGTCGCACCGGCCGCTGTGAGGATCCCGGTCACCAGACCGCGACGGCGTACGAACCAGCGCCCGGTGATCGTCGCCACGAACGTCATCGACATCGACCCGGTGCCGACGCCGACCAGAAGCCCCCAGCAGAACAGCAGCTGCCAGGACGCGGTCATGAAGACGGTCAGGCCGCTGCCCAGCGCGATCAGGACCAGTGCGCCGCTGACGACCTTCCGCAGCCCGAGCCGGTCCATCAGCGCGGCGGCGAACGGCGAGATCCCGCCGAACAGCAGCAGGTTGATCGACACCGCCGCCGAGATCGTGGCGTGCGACCAGCCGAACTCCTCGTGCAGCGGATCGAGCAGCACACTCGGCACCGACCGGAACCCGGCCGCGCCGATCAGCGTCACGAACCCGACCACAGCGACCGCCCAGGCCAGGTGCACCCTCGGGGTCCTCTTCGTCTCCAGAATCTGTGTCACCCGATCAAGGATGAGGGTTCGATCGTCATCGAACTAGTGGCCAGATAGCCAACATGTGTCAAGATATGGCCATGAGTCGTCATCTGGCCGCCGTCGGTCCGCATGTCGTCGCCGTCCTCGCCCTCGAGCCGGTCGTCGGGTTCGACCTCACCATCCCGCCGACCGTCCTGGGCGCCGCGACCAAGGCCGACGGAACCAAGTTGTACGACATCCGCATCTGCGGACTCGGCGGACCGGTACGGGCCGGCGCCGGGTTCAATCTCGTCCCGGACTACGGCCCCGAGGCACTCGCCGAAGCGGACACGGTGATCGTCCCAGGCACCTACATCCCCCAGCCGCGGTACGACGGCACGCTGCCCGACGACCTCGCCGCCGCGCTCGCCACCATCCGCCCGGGCACACGCATCGCCTCGATCTGCACGGGTGCGTTCGTCCTCGGCGCGGCCGGCTATCTCGACGGGCGGCCCGCAACGACGCACTGGGAGCGGGCGGAGCTGTTCCGCAGCGTGTACCCGCAGGTGAAGCTCGACGAGGACAAGCTGTTCATCGACGACGGCGACGTACTCACCTCGGCCGGCCTCGCCGCGGGCGTCGACCTCTGCCTGCACCTGATCCGCCGCGACTTCGGCAGCGAGGTCGCCAACCGGGCCGCCCGGCACTGCGTCGTACCGCCGTGGCGTGACGGCGGACAGTCGCAGTACATCGAACGCGTCGTACCTGAGGAAGGCAGTGAGGGTACGTCGCCGACGCGGGCCTGGGCGCTCGAACGGCTCGGTAAGGAGGTCAGTCTCGCGGCGATGGCGGAGCATGCGCGGATGAGCGTGCGTACGTTCAGCCGACGCTTCAAGGCTGAGACTGGACAGTCGCCCGGCACCTGGCTGCTGCAGCAGCGCGTACGGCACGCGTGCCAGCTGCTGGAGACGACTGACCTGTCCGTCGACCGCGTCGCCGAGGAGGCCGGCCTGGGTACGGCGGCTTCCCTGCGACACCACCTGCGGTCCGAGCTGGGCGTGTCCCCACTCGCCTACCGCAAGACGTTCCGGGCTGGTTAGGTCAGCACGACCAGGTCATGCGGCTGGTTGTTCATCGACTCGACGCCGTCCGCCGTCACCACGACGATGTCCTCGATCCGCGCACCCCAGCGACCCGCCTGGTAGATGCCCGGCTCGACGCTGAACGCCATACCTTCTGCCAGCGGCAGGGCGTTGCCCGCGACGATGTACGGCTCCTCATGGACGTCCAGCCCGATCCCGTGCCCGGTCCGGTGGATGAAGTAGTCACCGAAGCCCGCCGCCGCGATGACATCCCGAGCGGCAGCGTCGATCGACTCGGCCGTCGCACCGGGCCGAACGGCATCCACGGCGGCCTGCTGAGCCTCCTGCAGTACGGCGTACGTCGCGGAGACATCGGCGTCCCGCGGCGTACCCACGGCGTACGTCCGCGTCGAGTCGGAGTTGTAGCCCTCGGCAACCGGGCCGCCGATGTCGACGACCACCACGTCGCCAACCTCGATCACCCGGTCGGACAGGGCGTGGTGCGGGCTCGCGCCGTTCGGGCCGCTGCCGACGATCACGAAGTCCGCTTCCGTGTGGCCCTCCTCGACGATCGCGGCCGCGATGTCGGCACCGACCTCGGCCTCGGTCCGGCCGGGACGCAGCCATTCGCCGACGCGGGCGTGGACACGGTCGATCGCCGCGCCCGCCTTCCGCAGCGCGTCGATCTCCGCCGCGTCCTTCCGCATCCGCAGCTCGCGGACGATCGGCCCGGCCAGCACCTGCTCGGCCTTCGGCAACGCGTCCCGGATACCCAATACATGCAGCGCGGGCGTGAAGTCGCTGACCGCGACCCGCTCGGCACCACGCAGCCGCTCAGCCGCCAGGTTGTACGGATCGACACCATCCACCCAGGTCACGACGTCGACGCCGAGCTCCTCCAACCCGTTGAACCCAGGTGCTTCGAGCTTCGGTACGACGAGAGCCGGGGCGCCGTCAGCCGGGATCAGCAGCGCCGTGAGTCGCTCGAACGAGCCGCCGGGCTGACCGAGCAGGTAGCGCAGGTCCGAGCCTGGCGCGATCACCAGACCGGTGCCGGCCGCGGCCTCGCGGGCGCGATCCAGGCGGGCGCGAAGGACTGCGGGATCAAGAACGGGAGGGAGTGCTGAGCGACGGGCCATGCCTGAATCTAAAACTGTCGGGACGGGTTGCTACAACTTGCCCATGACCCTGCACCATGTGTCGTACGGCGACGGCGTACCGGTTCTCGCGTTGCACGGCTGGACGCCGGACCACCGGCTGATGACCGGCTGCCTGGAGCCGATCTTCACCGAGCTGCCCGGCTACCGCCGCCTCTACCCCGACCTGCCCGGGATGGGTCAGAGCCCAGCCGGCGACATCGACAGCTCCGACGGCATTATGGCGGCGCTGCGCGAATTCATCGCCGAGCACATCGGCGACGAACCGTTCCTGCTGATCGGCGAGTCGTACGGCGGATATCTGGCGCGCGGACTGGTGGCGGAGCGACCGGCGCAGATTCGCGGTCTAGCGATGATCTGCCCGACCGGCGAGCTGTGGCACAAGGACCGCAAGCTGCCCGAGCATGCAGTACTGCGGACCGAGCCGGGCGTGCTCGAATCGCTCGAAGAGGGCGAGGACTTCACCGACCTGGCGGTAGTGCAGACCGCGGCGGCGCTGGCGGCGTACCGCTCGGATGTGGCGCCGGGTCTCGCGATCGCCGATACGGCGGCGATGGACCGCATCCAGAAGAACTGGGCGTTGTCGACGGCACCGGAGAGCGGTCCGCCATACGACGGACCGTCCCTCATCGTCTGCGGCCGGCAGGACGCCGTGACCGGGTACGAGGATCTGTTCGGTCTGCTCCCCCACTACCCGCGCGCAACGTACGCCGTACTCGACGTCGCCGGCCACAATCTCCAGATCGAACAACCCGCCCTCTTCAGCGCCCTGATCCGCGAATGGCTGCAACGCCTCAGCTGGTCTGAGCGGTGGGCATGATCGTGACCTGCTGAAAGTTGACCCGGGGTGGCTGCATCGCGATGAAGCCGACCGCCTGCGCGACGTCGTTCGGGGTCAGCCACTCCATCGTCTGCTTGGACCCGGCCAGCCACTGCAGCGCGCCCGCGTCGGTGACGTGGCTCTGCAGCTCCGTGCCTACGATGCCCGGTTCGATCGCCGAGACCCGGACGTTCTTCGGGCCGAGTTCGGCGCGCAGATGCCGGGACAGATGGCTGACGTACGCCTTGGTGCCGGAGTAGACGGCGAAGTTCGGGAAGATGTTCTGCGCCGCGATCGACGACGTGTTGATCAGGTCCGCGACACCGCGTGCGGCCCCGGCCGCGACCAACTGCGGCGTGAAGGCGCCGATGGCGTTCATCAGACCGGTGATGTTCAGGTCGATCTGATGCTGCCACTGCTCGGTCGCCCGCTCCTCGACGGGCGCGGGGAGCATGACGCCCGCGTTGTTGAAGAGCAGGTCGGCGCCGCCCAGCTCGGCCTCGACCCGATCGGCCACGGCCTGCACCGCCGCGGCGTCCGTGACGTCGACGGCCACCGCCAGGGCGCTCTCGCCGTCCTTCTCGATCCGGGCGACGAGCTCGTCCAGGCGAACCGCTCGCCGGGCGAGCACCACGACGGTCGCGCCCAGTCCGGCGAGATGCTCGGCCGCGGACTCGCCGATGCCGCTCGATGCGCCGGTGATCACCGCGACCCGACCTGCGAGCGGCTTGACTTCATCGTGCACAGACATTTGTGACTGCCTTCCAGTGTGATCGGTCGGCGATTCCCGGCCGTGGCTCCAGAACACCAGTCGCAGAACGCGTTTTGAGTGCCTGAGCAGCCCCTGTCCGGGCAGGCACCGGCGAGACTGGTACCCGCAGGGCCACCTTGCGAGCACGGATCGGCCGCGGCGTTCGACACACTGGAGCCATGGAGCGCAGTACCGAGATCGCCGACTTCCTCCGCTCACGGCGGGCCGCGATCGCACCCGACCAGGTCGGCCTGCCCGCGGACGGGCGCAAGCGGCGAGTCCCCGGTCTGCGTCGTGACGAGGTCGCGCGGTTGGCCGGCGTGAGTACGGAGTACTACACCCGGCTCGAGCAGGGTCGGGCGGGCAATCCGTCGACCGAGGTGCTTGACGCTCTCGCGCGTGCGCTCCAGCTCGACGCGGTCGAGCGCGAACACCTCAGTGACCTCCTGACGCGGCGGGCGCCGGTCCGCCGGACACCCGCGAGCCCTCAGCGGGTCCGACCGGGTCTGTACTTGATGCTGCAGACGCTCGACCACATTCCGGCGTTCATCCTCGGCCGACGCACCGACGTACTGGCTACCAACGAGCTCGCCCGGGCGGTGCTGACGGACTTCGAGGCGATGCCCGCGACGCGCCGGAACCTCGCCCGCTACTACCTGCTCGACCCTGCGGCCCGCGAGCAGGTCGGTAACTGGGAGCGGATCGCGGCCGAGACCGTCGCGATCCTGCGTCTCGAAGCCGGCCGCTACCCGAACGACCGCCAACTCGCCGAGCTCGTCGGCGAGCTCACGCTGCAGTGCCCCGAGTTCACGGGCTGGTGGAACGATCATCGGGTCCTGCGCCGGACGCACGGCGCGAAGGCCTATCACCACCCGGTGGCCGGCGACCTGGAGTTCGCGTACGAGTCGTTCCAGGTGCCCGGTGACGCCGAGCAGACACTCTGCGTCTACCAGGTCGAGCCCGGGTCGCCCACTGCCGATCGTCTCCGGCTGTTGGCGAGCTGGAGCGCTCCGCAACCGGCAGCCGACTGAATCACCCCCTGCCGCAGACGGCTACCAACGGGTAATGTCGAGCGCATGGTGACCGGGAAGCGTCCTCTGGGGTGGTCGTTGCTCGTTGCGCTGACGAACGGGCGGACCGGGATCTCCGACGAGCGGCTGGGTGCGGCTGTTCGCGGCAAGGTGGTTCTGGTGACCGGTTCGTCGTACGGGATCGGTGAGGCGACTGCGCGACGGCTGGCCGCCGCCGGAGCGACGGTGCTGCTGGTGGCACGTACGGCGGACCAGTTGCAGCTCGTGGCGGACGACATCCGGTCGCGCGGCGGTACGGCGTACGTGTACCCGGCGAACCTCGCCGACCCGGCCGCGGTCGAGGAGCTCGTGCGGACCGTGCTGGCCGAGCACGGGCGGGTCGACGTACTCGTGAACAACGCGGGCAAGTCGATTCGGCGATCGATCGCGGACACGTACCAGCGGTTCCACGACATCGAGCGGACCAATGCGGTGAACTACCTCGGGCCGGCGAAGCTCGTGCTCGAGCTGCTGCCGTCGATGCGCGAGCGCGGGTCCGGCCATATCGTGAACGTGTCGACGGCCGGCGTCCGTACGCCGCCGATGGCGCGCTGGTCGGCGTACCTGGCGTCGAAGAGTGCGTTCGACGTGTGGCTGCGGTGCGTGGCGCAGGAGGTGCGCGGCGACGGGGTGACGACGTCGACGGTCTACATGGGTCTCGTGCACACGCGGATGAGTGAGCCGACGCCGCTGCTCAACAAGATGCCGGGGCTCACGCCGGAGCAGGCGGCCGATCAGGTGTGTACGGCGGTGGCGGAGCGGCCGCACAACATCACGCCGCCGTTCGTCCGGCCGGCCGATGCCCTCGGGAACCTGTTGCGGGTGCCGACGGACCGGTTGCTCGAGCAGTACTACCGGCGTACCGGAGGCGGGAAGGAGCGATGAGGACGATCCGTCCGATCGGACCGCTGCGGCCGCCGGAGTGGCTGGTGCAGAGTGCGGCCGAGGTCGGCGGGTTGTCGGTCGCGCTGATCAGGTCCGGGGTGTGGCGATCGGCCGGGCCGGCGCAGCTCGTGCGGATCGAGCGGGCGCTGCGGACCTGGGGTCAGTCGATGGCGGCGCTCGGGGTGGTCGCGGCGATCCGGTACCCGGAGCGGGCGGCGGTGATCACCGGCGACGACCAGATCACGTACGCCGAGCTGGATCGGCGATGCGAGCGGATCGCGGCCGGGATGCAGGCGCAGTACGGGATCGTTGCCGGGAGCAAGGTGGCGGTCCTGTGCCGGAATCACCGCGGATTCCTCGAGGCGACGTTGGCGGCGTCGCGGCTGGGTGCGGACGTCCTGTTCGTGAACACCGAGTTCGCGCCGCCACAACTGCAAGCGGTACTCGAGCGGCACCGCCCGGACCTGCTGGTCCATGACTCCGAGTTCAACCCACCGGCAGGCATTCGTTCGGTCTTGTCTGATCTGGCCGAGCTTGCCGCGTGTTCGGCGCCTTCGGCACCTGCACCTTCGACGGCTGGGCACATCACGATTCTCACCTCGGGTACCACCGGCACTCCCAAGGCGGCGCCTCGGGTGCCGACCGCCGTGGGGTTGGCGGGGCTGACCGGGAGTGCGCTGAGCCGGTTCGGGCTGCGGGCGGGTGAGCCGATGGTCGTGTGCCCGCCGCTGTTCCACGGGCTCGGTCTGCTCACCTCGATGCTGGCTTTGTTCCTCGGGTCGCCGCTCGTACTGCGCCCGCGGTTCGATGCCCCCACCCTGCTCGCCGACGTTGAAGCGTCCCGCGCGGGCGCGATCGTCGCCGTACCGGTGATGCTGCGTCGCCTGCTCGATCTCGGTCCTTCAGTGATCGCGGAGTACGACCTGCGCTCGCTACGGGCTGTCATCTCGGGCGCGTCCCAGCTCGGCGCGCCGCTGGCCGAGCGGTTCATCGAACGGTTCGGTCCGGTGCTGTGCGACGCGTACGGGTCGAGCGAGGTCGGCATCGCCACGATCGCGACGTCCGCCGACCTGCTCGCCGCGCCCGGGACCGTCGGGCGGCCCTGTCTCGGCAGCACGATCCGGATCCTCGACAACCAGGACCGCGTGGTGCCGACCGGCACGACCGGGCGGATCTTCGCGGGCGGCGGGCTGGTGTTCGGCGGGTACTCCGACGGTTCGAGCAAGACTGTCGTCGACGGGCGGATGAGCACCGGCGACCTCGGTCACCTCGACGCCGCCGGGCGCTTGTTCGTCGACGGCCGCGAGGACGACATGATCGTTTCCGGCGGCGAGAACGTGTACCCGGTCGAGGTCGAGCAGTGCCTCGCCGCACATCCCGCGGTCGCCGAAGCGGTTGTCGCCGGAGTCCCCGACGAGGAGTTCGGTCAGCGGCTGATCGCGTACGTCGTACTCCATTCGCCGGCGACCGAGGACGAGTTGCTGACGCACGTGAAGGCGAACCTCGCGCGATACAAGACGCCGCGCCAGATCGTGGTCCTCGACGAGTTCCCGCGGAACGCGACCGGCAAGGTGCTGCGCAGCAAGCTCAGCCCGCCGTGAAGAGGTCCCGGAACCTCGTGATGCGGTCCAACGCGCTGGTGTGATCGCCGAAGGACACCGCCAGGGTTTCCGCCCCGGCGTCGACGAGTTCGTGTGCGCTTGCGACGATCGGATCCGGGTCGCCGGCGGACCAATCGAGCCGCGTCCCGACCTTGATCGGCCGGTGGCCGAACGATCTGAGTCGCGCCACCGCCGCCGCGAACCCGGCGCCGTCCAGGTTGAGCCCTTGCCATTCGTCGCCGTACCGCGCGGCACGGCGCAATGCGGGCACCGTCGTACCGCCGATCATGATCGGTAGCGGCGCCCGCAGCTTGGGCTCGAACACCCCGCCGCGGTCCCGGCCCTCGAACAGATCCCGGATGATGCCGAGCGACTCGTCCGTACGGCGGCCGCGCTCCTCGAACACGGCACCGACCGCCGCAAACTCGGCCGCCGCCCACCCCGCGCCGATTCCCAGTACGACGCGCTCGCCGGACAGCCGGTGCAGCGTCGCCGCCTGCTTCGCGACCACGTACGGGCTCCGCATCGGCAGCACGAGCACCGACGTACCGAACCGGATCCGGCTCGTGCGCGCTGCGAGGTACCCGATCGTGACGAGAGGCTCGTACACACCGCCGTACGTCGGGCCGAACTCACCCGGCGGGAGGAGGTGATCGGGCAACCAGGCCGTCCCATAGCCCAGCTCCTCCGCGGCAACCGCAAGCTCGACCAGTCGCTCAGGCGGCATCCCCGCCGACTCGTCCGGGAGCACCACCTGGAGTTCGACCATGCGCCTGACCCTACCCAGCCGCGACCGCCTGACCTTCGGCGAGGACGATTGATGGGAGAGTGGGGGCGTGAAGATTCTCGTCGGATACGTACCAACGCCCGAGGGTGAGGCGGCGCTGACCGCCGCGGCGACCGAGGCCGAGCTGCGCGGGGCCTCGATCCTGCTGCTGAACACGAGCCGCGGCGACGCCTACATCGACGCCCGCTACGCCAACGCCGACGAGTTGGCCGCCGCCGAGGCCAAGCTGCGCGAGCACGGCGTCGAGGTGACGATCCAGCAGGCCGTCTCCGAGGGCGACGTGGCCGGCGCGCTGCTGAAGGCGGCCGCGGCCGAGGACGTCGGCCTGATCGTCCTCGGCCTGCGCCGCCGCAGCCCGGTCGGCAAACTCATCCTCGGCAGCACCGCCCAACGCGTCCTGCTCGAGTCCCCCGTGCCGGTGCTCGCGGTGAAGGTGCCGTCACTCCACGACTGACCCGGACGCCCAGGCGCCTGGCGGTGCCGTAATCCGGGTGAGGTGCTGGGGTAGAGCGCCTAAACTGGTGTGGTTATGCCTGATGCCCGGACCGAGTCCACGAGTCCCTCCCCAGCCCCCTCCCAGGACCCAGCGAAGCGGCGTCGTCCGTCGCGGCGGCGGGGTGGGCGGAAGCCGTCGTCCGATCAGACTCCTGTCACCGACGTGAACCTCGGCGAGGTCGCGGCTCGGCTCGACGACCTGACGGCGTACGACCGCGAGCACCTCGGTCGCCGGCTCGAGCGGGTTCGGCGTACGTCGGACGCACACAAGCGGGCCGCCGAGCTGCAGAGTGTGGTCGGGGCGGTCGAGCAGGCCGAGCGGCGGGTCGAGGTGCGGCGAAACGCCGTACCGGAGATCACGTATCCGGAAGAGTTGCCGGTCAGTCAGCTGAAGGACGGGATCGCCGCCGCGATCCGGGACCACCAGGTCGTGGTCGTCGCGGGTGAGACCGGGTCCGGGAAGACCACCCAGATCCCGAAGATCTGCCTCGAGCTCGGCCGCGGCATCCACGGCATGATCGGGCACACCCAGCCCCGTCGGCTCGCCGCGCGGACGGTCGCGGAGCGGATCGCGGAGGAGCTCGGCACCGAGCTCGGTGAGACGATCGGTTTCGCCGTACGGTTCACCGACAAGGTCAGCGAACGTTCGCTGGTCAAGCTGATGACCGACGGCATCCTGCTGAACGAGCTGCAGCGCGACCGCGACCTGACGCGGTACGACACACTCATCATCGACGAGGCGCACGAGCGCAGCCTGAACATCGACTTCATCCTCGGCTACCTCAAGCGCCTCCTCCCCCGCCGCCCCGATCTCAAGGTGATCATCACCTCGGCGACCATCGACCCGGAGCGGTTCGCAGCGCATTTCGCGGCCGCCGACGGCACCCCCGCGCCGATCGTCGAGGTGTCCGGCCGGACGTACCCGGTCGAGGTGCGGTACCGGCCGGTCAACGATCCCGAGGACCCGCGGACGATCGACCGCGACCAGACCCAGGCGATCCTGGACGCCGTCGACGAGCTCGAGTACGAGGCGGACGGCGACGTACTCGTGTTCCTCAGCGGCGAGCGCGAGATCCGCGACACCGCCGACGCGCTGAGCGACAAGTTCCGCGGCGAACGCCGTACGACCGAGATCCTCCCCCTCTACGCGCGCCTGTCCAACGCGGAGCAGCACCGGGTCTTCCAGGCGCACTCGAACCGCCGGATCGTGCTCGCCACGAACGTCGCCGAGACCTCGCTGACCGTCCCCGGCATCAAGTACGTGATCGACCCCGGTACGGCTCGCATCTCGCGCTACAGCCACCGCACCAAGGTCCAGCACCTGCCGATCGAGCCCGTGTCGCAGGCCAGCGCGAACCAGCGCAAGGGCCGCAGCGGCCGGACCAGCGACGGCATCTGCATCCGGCTGTACTCCGAGGAGGACTTCACCAAACGGCCCGAGTTCACGGACCCGGAGATCCTGCGCACCAACCTCGCCTCCGTCATCCTGCAGATGACCGCGATCGGGCTCGGTGACATCGCCGCGTTCCCGTTCATCGACGAACCCGACAAGCGCAGCATCACCGACGGATTGCAACTGCTCACCGAACTCGGGGCGATCGACACGCCGAAGGGCGGACGGCTGACCCCGATCGGCCGGCAGCTCGCGCAGATCCCGCTCGACCCGCGGCTCGCCCGGATGATCGTCGAGGCCGACAAGCACGCCTGTGTTCGCGAGGTCATGGTGATCGCCGCCGCGCTCTCGATCCAGGACCCGCGCGAGCGTCCGACCGATGCCGAGGCGCAGGCCCAGCAGGCGCACGCCCGGTTCCGCGACCCGAACAGCGACTTCCTCGGGTACCTGAACCTCTGGGGTTACCTGAAGAAGCAGCAGAAGGAGCTGTCCGGCAACCAGTTCCGCCGGATGTGCCGCAGCGAGTACCTGAACTATCTCCGCGTCCGCGAATGGCAGGACATCTTCGCGCAGCTCCGTCAGGTCGCGTCCCAGATCGGCGTTTCGTTGAACTCCGGTGAACCGGCGGATCCGCAGAGCGTGCACATCGCGCTGATGTCGGGGCTGCTCAGCCACCTCGGGATGAAGGACCCCGCGAACCAGCACCAGTACCTCGGCGCGCGCGGCACGAAGTTCGCGATCTTCCCCGGCTCCGGACTGTTCAAGAAGCCGCCGCAGTTCGTGATGGCCGCCGAGCTCGTCGAGACGTCGAAGCTGTGGGCGCGGGTGAACGCGAAGATCGAGCCGGAGTGGGCCGAGGACCTCGCCCCGCACCTGATCAAGCGCTCGTACTCCGAACCGCACTGGGAACGCAAGGCCGGTGCCGTGATGGCGTACGAGAAGGTCACGTTGTACGGCGTACCGATCGTTGCGCGGCGCAAGGTGAACTACGGGAAGGTCGACCCGGAGGTGTCCCGCGAGCTGTTCATCCGGCACGCGCTGGTCGAGGGCGACTGGGATACCCACCACAAGTTCTTCCACGAGAACCGCAAGCTGATCGAAGAGGTCGAGGAGCTCGAGGAGCGGACCCGGCGGCGCGACCTGCTGGTCGACGACGAGACGCTGTTCGCGTTCTACGACGAGCGTCTCGGTCCCGAGGTCGTCACCGGCCGGCACTTCGACACCTGGTGGAAGACGGCACGGCAGCGCGACGCCGACCTGCTCGACTTCGAGCGTTCGCTGGTCGTCCGCGAGGGCGCGGACGTGAAGGAGGACGAGTTCCCGCTGCGCTGGACGCAGAACGGGATGACGTTCGACCTGACCTACGCCTTCGAGCCCGGTACGGACGCCGACGGCGTAACCGTGCATCTCCCGCTGCTCGTGCTCAACCAGGTGACCGCGGACGGCTTCGAGTGGAGCGTTCCCGGGTTCCGCGAGGAACTGGTCACGACGCTGATCAAGTCGCTTCCGAAGGCGGTACGGCGGAACATCGTGCCGGCGCCGGACCACGCGCGGCAGATCCTCCCCGAACTCGACCCGGCGTCCGGGCCGCTCACCGACGCGATGGCACGCGCCCTGCGAGACCTGCGCGGCGTGGTGATCGAGCCGGAGGACTGGGACTGGGCGCGGGTGCCCGAGCATCTTCGGATGACGTTCCGGGTCGAGGACGACAAGGGCAAGACCGTGGCCGAAGGCAAGGATCTCGCGAAGCTGAAGGAGAGACTGAAGCCGAAGACGAAGGCCGCGATCTCGCAGGTCGCGTCGAAGGCAGTCAGCGGGCTGGAGAAGTCCGGTCTGACCGACTGGACGTTCGGCGATCTCCCCCGCAGCTTCTCCGAGCACCGCAACGGGCTGACAGTCGCGGGCTACCCGGCGCTCGTCGACGAGGGCAAGAGCGTCGCGATCCGCCTCCAGGAGACCGAGCGCGACCAGGCCGCCGCGATGTGGGCGGGAACGCGACGGCTTCTGCTGCTGACGATGCCGTCGGTGATCGACGTCGTACAGCGTGGGTTGAGTAGTGCGCAGAAGCTGACGTTGCTGGCGGGTCCGCATCGGAACGTCGGCGAGCTGCTCGACGACGCGATCGCGGCTGCCGTCGATCAGCTGATGGCAGCGGCGGGCGGGCCGGCGTGGAATCTGACCGCATTCTCGATCCTGCGGGACGCCGTACGGTCGGAGCTCGCGGACACTGTGCTGACGATCCTGCAGCAGGTCGAGCAGGTGCTCGGTCATGCGCGGACCGTGGACAAGCAGATCTCCCGCGCGGCCAGTCCTGCGCTGCTCGCTGCCCTGTCGGATGTCCGCGGCCAGCTCGAAGGTCTTGTGCATCCCGGGTTCATCACCGAGACCGGCGCTCGGCGACTGCCTGATCTGGTGCGGTACCTGCGCGGCATGGAGCAGCGCCTGGACAAGCTCGGCGCCAACGCCGCGCGCGACCGCTCCGGGATGGCTGTCGTCGACATGCTCACCGAGGAGTACCGCAAGAGGCTCCGCGCGGTGCCGACGGGCAAGTACCCGAGCCCTGAGCTGCTCGAGGTCCGTTGGATGCTCGAGGAACTCCGCATCAGCCTGTTCGCCCAGACCCTCGGCACGCCGTACCCAGTCTCCGAAAAACGCATCCGCAAGGCCCTGGCCGACAGCTAGGAGTCGAGGAGGCGGCGGGCCACGTCGTGTACGGCGGCGCGTAGCTCGGGTGGATCGAGAATCTCGAACGGCCATCGGATCCGGGTGACCTGTCCGACGAGCGGGCCCAGGTCGTTCGCAGCGAAGCGGACCTCGCAGGTCGTGGCGTCTAGCTCCTCGACCACGCCCTGGCTGGGCGGGATCACCTTCGTCACGGTTGCGGCCGGAGCCTCGACGCGGATCCGGGCGACGATGTCCCACGGTGCGACTCCGGTGCCTTCGGCAACCAATGCGACCGGGTCCGGCGGGTCGACGAAGCGGTACCGGGAGCCGGTGAGTACAGGCTGCTCGATGCGGTCGACCCGGAAGGTTCGCCACGCCTGCCGGTCGCGGTCTCGGGCGACGAGGTACCAGCGCCGGCCGGTGTGCACGATCTGCAACGGCTCGACGCTGCGCTCGGACTCACTGCCGTCATGCGTGCGATAGCGGAACCGGACCCCTTCGACATGCCGGCAGCCGGCCGCCAGCGTGACCAGCACGTCGCCGTCCACCGGCGGCAGCTCGCCTTGTGGCAGCTGAGTGGTGTGTGCCCCGATCGCGGCGATCTGCTCGCGCAACCGCACGGGCAGTACCTGATCGAGTTTCGCGAGTGCGGAGATCGCCGCCTCCTCGACTCCGGTCACTGTCGTGGTCGTCGCGACGCGCAGGCCGACCGCGATCGCCACAGCTTCGGCGTCCTCGAGCAGCAGCGGCGGCAGGCGTCCACCAGGACCGAGGCGATAGCCGCCACCGATCCCGGCCTCGGCGTCGATCGGGTAGCCGAGCGACCGCAGTCGCGTCACGTCACGCCGTACGGTGCGAGGCGTGATCTCGAGCCTCGCCGCCAACTCTGCGCCGTCCCACTGAGGGCGCGAGTGGAGCAAGGACAGCAAACGGAGCAGCCGGGCCGCGGTATCCATCGTGCGTCTATTCTGCCTCGACCTGCGGACCGATTCTGTCCGCAGGTCGTCCTACGGTGATCACATGACGACGCTCTCGCAGAACCTCCTGGACCTCTCGGACTTCGCGTGGCAACGACTACAGGGCCGCGTCGAGGGACTGACCGACGAGGAGTACTTCTGGGAACCGTTCGACGGCTGCTGGACCGTCCGGGCGACGGATGACGGGTTCGTGGCCGACTGGGCCTGGATCCCTCCCGCTCCCCCGCCGTTCACCACTCTCGCCTGGCGGATCACGCACATCGCCGACCTGCTGCAGGCCGAACGCACGGCGACCTGGTTCGGGCACGAACCTGCCGCCACAGATGCTGAGGCCGCAGTCCCGGGATCAGCCGCGGCCGCCCTTGAAGCGCTGGACCACGCGTACGAGATCTGGCGCCGACGCCTCGCCGCGCTCAGCCAAAAGGACCTCGACCGGCCGATGGGCGCGATCGCAGGCCCGTACGCCGACAACGACGGGGCCTCGTTCGCGCTGCACATCCTCGACGAGCTGATCCACCACGGCGCCGAGGTCGGCGCGGTGCGTGACTTCTACCGCGGTGCGCACGCCGAAGACCCGTTCGCGGCCGCCCTTGCTGGTGAACTCACACCGGCCGACCGCCCCGCACTGCTCGCCGAGGCCGCCGCTGCACAGCGCTGGGAGGTCGTCCCGCAACTCGCGGACCTTGGCTTCGCCGTCAACGAGCCTACGGCGGACAACGTCACCGCGGCCCACCTCGCGGCCGGAACAGGTTCCCTCAGCACTCTCCGGTACCTGGTGGAGAACGGCGCGGACCTGTCGCTGACAGACTCCCGGTTCAACGCCGACGTCCGTGGATGGGCGCAGTGGTTCAAGCAGGATGAGGTCGCGGAGTACCTCGCAACGGTCTGACTTGGCGTGAGGCCAATTGACGTGGTGGCGGGGTCCTGCGCGGTGACGGGGTCCTGCGCGGTGACGGGGTCCTGCGTGGTGGCGGGGTCCTGCGTGGTGGCACGGTGTGGGTCGTGGCCTTCAACTGCCGCGTGCGGCCCCGCAGCAGTTGGCGGCTCGGTGCGTTCGTGGGCGTTGTGACGATCGATGAGCGGGGCTGTACGTCTGGCGGTGTTTCGGTTCGACGCGCCGGCAGTGGATGGTCAGAAGGGTGCTGGCGCGCGGGCAGTAGTGCGGACTGCAGCGCCCGCGGCAGAGGTGCAGGTGTTGGTTCCGGTAGCGGCGTCTGATTCGGCGGCGGGTTGGGACCGTTGGGTGGCGGGGTTGGATCGCTCGGTGGTGGGGTCCGATCGCTGGGCGGTGGGGTCCGATCGCTGGGCGATGGGGTTGGCTCGTTGGGTGTTGGGGCTGGCGTCGGCTTGTCGGGTGACCGGGCCTCGGGCGGGTGGGATTGTTTGGTAGCGGTGGCCGGTGGGGGTGGTGAGGGTGATGGAGCCGTCGGGGTTGCCGGAGGTGGTCCAGCCCCAGGCGGCGGTGTCTTTGATGACGTGGTGGTATTCGCAGTACGGGGCCATTCCGGTCAGGTTCGTGCGGCCGGTTCGGGTGAAGGGGGTGAGGTGGTCGCGGTCGCAGTCGCGGGAGGTGCGGTTGCAGCCGGGCCAGGCGCAGACGGGGTGGCGGGCGAGGAGCGTTTCGGTGACGAGTGCGCCGGGGTCGTGGCGGGTGGTGGATGCTTCGAGGACGGTGCCGTTGGTGGGGTCGGTGAGGAGCCGTCGCCAGGTGCCGTCGGTGGCGATGCGGCGGGCCATGTCGGCGGGGATGGGTCCGTAGCCGGTGAGTTCGGCGGGGTTGTTGTCGAGGCCGAGCAGGGTGGAGGCGGGGACGACGACCTCGATGTGGGGGCGGCGGCGGTGCTGGTCGGGGAGGCGGCGGCCGAGCCAGTCCAGGCCGTTGTGGAGGATGTGTTCGAACAGGTCGGCGGTCACGTCGGCACGGCGCTGTTCGGCGGTGCGGGCGTCCCTCTCCGCACCCGCACCCGCACCGGCACCCGCACCAGCGCCCGCACTGGCACTGGCACCTGCATCGGCATCAGCACCGGCACCAGCGCCCGCACCGGCACTGGCACCCGCACCGGCACTGGCACCCGCACCGGCACTGGCACTCGCACCGGCATCGGCATCGGCATCAGCATCAGCACCCGCAGTGGCGGCGGTGGCGGTGGTGGTGATGTCGTGGTGGTGGCGGTGGTGGTGGGTGGCGCCTGGATCGGGATCGGGTCTGGCATCCGGGGATCCTTGGCCGGCGTCCGCGGGAGGCGTCGGCTCGGGATCCTCGGGCGCGCTGCGCGGCCCAGGGGCGTCGGTGGTGGTGCGGCCAGCTGAGTCGGTGGTGGAGCTGGTGGTTGGGGTGCCACGTTTGGCGAGGGTGGCTATGGCTTGGATGGTGATCCAGATCTGCTGGATCTTGTCGGCGGTGTTGACGATCCATAGGCCGGCCATGCCGTTGGCCAGCGGGACGATCTTGCAGGTCCGCTCGGCAACCGCGGCGCGGTGGTCGTCGGCTGCGCGAGCGGTCGTATGTTTCGCGACCTGGCGGCGCAACGACTCCAGGAGGTTGCGGTGGGTCTGCTTGGCGGCGCGTTTCAAGACATGCGCCTCCACGGCTCGTGCGGCCTCATCCGGCAGCGCGCTCGTCGCCTCGGAGATCGCCAGCGCCTTGCCCCAGGTCAAAGCCCCACACCGCAACCCCGTATGCGTGGCCGACAGGGTAGAGGTCAGACGTAACGCCGTGTCGACCCGCCGCCCGACGGTATTCGGCGACAACCCGAGCGCGAGCGCGATCTCGCCGTACCAGGACCGCTCGGGATCGATCGGGCGGCCCCTGGAATCGATCTGCGTCGGGCGCGGCGCCTCGCGGTGCTCGGCACGACGCTGCCGGACGAACGACGCCATCGCGCCCGCCTTGATCGACTCCCCCCAGCCGATCAGCCGGTTCGCGGCCTTCATCAACTCCACCAGCGCCATCGGCGACATCGCCTCCGGCCGGGTCTCCTCCAGCGCAGCCGCCAGCGCACCACCAGGCGGCAACAGCACCCACGCCGGCGCGACACGGCGCAACATCTCCCGCTCCGCCTCGTCCTGCTCGACACCGTCCCACTCCTGCCACTCCAACTCGTCCACCCGCGAGTAGCGGCTCCGGCCCAGCAACTCGTCCAACTCGGCATCCAACGCGTCTTCCTCAGTGACGAAGCGCGTATCTTCCGGGAACTCGGAACCTGTCAGGTGGTACAGGTCGTCCGGGACGTAGCCATCGTCCACCGGATCGGCGTCGCATCTGCAATGGACACACGCGACGCCACTGCGAAGGGCCGGATCAGCGCGCGAGACGGTGTCGGTGGTGACCGGATGGTCGCCGCCTGCCCTGGTGCCAGCTCTCGTTCGCATGTGACCTACATTAGAACATCTGTTCGATCGCACCAAATCAGGGTACGAACGCGCGTTGGGAGCGGTGGCGGAAGTCGCTGGGGGTCAGGTCGTGTGCGGTGGTGAAGCAGCGGGTGAAGTAGGACTGGCTGGTGAAGCCGCAGCGGGTCGCGATGGTGGCGATCGTGTCGTTGGTTGCTGCTAGCAAGGATGCGGCGTGTTCCAGGCGGAGGTCTGTGACGAAGGCTGTCGGCGTGACGCCGTACGACGCGCGCATCGAGCGGGACAGGTGTGCGGCGCTGACGCCGGCGAGTGCGAGCAGACGCGGTACGCCGCTGCGGAGGTTGTCCTCGGCGCGCATCGACGTACAGGCTCTGGCCAGCCAGTCGGGGATGCGCGAGCCGCCTGGGTCGCCCGGCGTGAAGAGGTCAAGGAGATCGATCCAGAACCGCAGCAGGTCGTACGTCGTCGGGTTGTCCTGGAAACGGGTGAGCGCGTTCTCGAAGACCGGGATCGCGGCCGGTTGGTTGATGCTGATCGGTCCGCGAGAGGCCCGGGTGAGGTCCAGAAATCCTTGCCAGATCGAGCTCGGGAACGCGACGTTCACGAACTCGAGGCCGTCTGGAGCCGCACCGCGGACCGCGTGGCGGTCGCTTGGGCGGACCAGGACGACGTCGCCGGCTCGCAGCGGCGCGACACCAGTCGTCAGCAGGTGCTCGCCGCTGCCGGACACGACGCCCATGAACTCGTGGAAGTCCGCGTGCGTGTGCAGTTCGGTGTCGCGGGCCCGGGCCGGGATCCGCACCCGCGCCGCGTGGTACGGCCGGCCGAACGCGTGCGCCTCGAAGCGCAGGACCTGATCCACATCAAGACAGTACTAATTCTCGTCGTACCGCTGCTAGTCCCAAATATCCCGAACACGCACGCTTGAGGCATGTTCGAAACCGATGGTTATGTGATCGTCCGTGACGTCATCGACCAAGACCTGATCAAGGAAGTGAACGATCATGTCGAATGGCTGCAGGCCCGGCATCCCGAGGTCCGGCCCGAGCAGCTCGGGCACATCTATCTGCGTGACGACCCGTTCTGGGTCCGGCTGGTGAGCGACGACCGGCTCGTCGACATCGCCGAGAAGTTCGTCGGGCCGGACATCGCGCTGTTCGCGTCGCACTACATCTCCAAGCCGCCGTACTCGGGCCAGCCGGTGCTCTGGCATCAGGACGCCGCGTTCTGGCCGCTCGACCCGATGGAGGTGGTGACGCTCTGGCTGGCGGTCGACCACTCGACGCCGGAGAACGGGTGCGTCCGGGTGATCCCGGGAAGTCACCGCGCCGAGGTCGCCGGGATGCGCGACAACACCGACGTGGAGAGCGTGCTCGGCAAGGAGATCGCGGTCGAGGTCGACGAGTCGCAAGCCGTCGACATGGTGCTCGCGCCGGGCGACGTCGAGGTGCACCACCCGAACATCGTGCACGGCAGCAATGCGAACACATCCCCTCGGAGGCGGTGCGGGCTGACCATCCGGTACATCCCGACGTCGACGAGGATCACCGATCCGGAGTCGCCGTACCCGAGCGCGTTCCATCTGCGCGGCGAGCCGGGGGTGAACAGTTACCAGCCGCGGCCGCAGTGCGTCGAGGGCCGGCACTTCCCGTTCGCCGGCGCCTGAGCCAGGCGCGAATTGACATGCGAAGAGCCCGCCCCGAGTTCAGGGCGGGCTCTTCGGTGACTCACTCGAGGCAGATCCGGAACGGGTGCCCCGCGGGGTCGGCGTAGATCCGCCAGCCGCGTGCGTTGTCGGCGGGCGGCGGGTCCAGCGGATCGAGCGGCTCGGCGCCGAGGGCGACCACGGTCGCGTGCCCGCTGGACAGATCCTCGACGATCAGGTCGAGGTGGAGATCCTGCGCGTCGGTGCCGGGCCAGGTGCCGGGCACGTACTCCTCCGAGCGCCGGAAGGCCAGCGTCGAGAACCCCAACGAGGAGCCGGGGCCGGTCAGGCTCCGCCAGTCCTCGTCGCCGTTCTCGTCGATCTCCAGCCCCAGCAGCGCCGAGTAGAACTCGGCGAGCTCGAGTGGGTCCGGGCAATCCAGAACCACCGAGCCGAGCCGCCCGGCAGTACTGCCCGGCTGCTCTGCCACCTGCGTCATCTGTCCTCCACAATCTGGTTCGTCAGCCTGCTCCTGATACGGGGCAGGTCCGGCCAGGGCCCACTTGTCGGGAGGCCCGGCCGCCTACGATGACAGGTCGCGGGGACAGTTGGCACCTTTCGACACGCGTTCTCGCCAGGTGAGCCGGTCGCTGACAGTGAAGGTTCGAGTGCGCTACCCCTAAGACTGCGGTATGCCGGTAGCACGCCTGCGTTCACCGAGTTTGCGGATCTTCGCCCGCGTCCCGCAGTCCTCCATCGCGCACCAGCGCCGCGAACCGTTCCGGCTGCGATCCAGGAACAACCAGCCGCAGCCTCCGTCGTCGACCGGGCAGGCCCGCAATTGACGCAACTCGACGCTCCGCACCAACTCGACCGCGGCCACCACCAGCCGGTCGGGGATCAACTGCGCCGGCGACGTACCAACCATTAGCTCCGCGATGCCATGCTCCCGGCCCGCGGCTGGAATCAGCATCGACCGAGCGGCCGCAGCCGACCACCGCAGCATCAGCCGCTCGAACGCCGAATCCTCGCTGTGTTTGACGCCATCGGCCGCGACCACGGCACCAGCCGCCCGCGGCGCGAACACGTCGTACGCCGCCTCGCGAATCTCCAGCGTCGCGTTGAAGGCCTTCGTGGCCAGCTCCGGCGACGAGCGCCACGTACCTTCGACCGCACTGTAGTCGCGCAGATCGATCAACCCGATCCGGCGAGCCCACGCGACCAACTCGGCGGGCGAGGTCAGGTAGTCATGCTCCACCGCGCCGCCTCGAATCCGCGGCGTGACCGTGTTCACCAGATCGAGGGCAGGATGTCCGCCCACGATGCGGAGCTCGGCATTGCGACTGTCGGTCATAAGTGAGAAGCTACCACCATAAGCTCTTTTACTGGAATCACAGGTGAAGACATGTCGCCGCGCCGAACCTCGCTGGCCCTTCTGATGCTCTCGGTCGGCACGTTCTCCTACGTGACCATCGAAGTACTGCCGATCGGCCTGCTGACCGTGATGGCCGACGATCTGCACCGGTCCCGCTCGCAGATCGGCCTCCTGGTCAGTGGGTACGCCGTCATCGTCGTCCTGATGTCCATTCCGCTGACCCGGCTCACGCGGCGGTGGCCGCGGCGAGCTGTCCTCAGTGGGACCCTCGCGGTCGTCACCGTCGCGAATCTGCTGGCTGCCGCCGCACCGACGTACGAGGTGCTCTTCGGGGCCAGACTGATCACAGCACTGTCCCAGGCACTGTTCTGGTCGATTGCTCCGTCGATCGCTACCAGTCTGGTCGCACCGGAGTTCCACGGCCGGGCGGTGAGCCGCATCTCGATCGGCGCCGCGCTGGCGTCGGTCCTCGGCGTACCGCTCGGCACCCTGCTGGGCGAGCACACCAGCTGGCGAATCCCTTTCCTGGTGATGGGTGGGCTGGGTGCCGCAATGTTCGCAGGCGCTATGACGCTCTTGCCGCGGACAGAGCCTCAGGGCGGCGTCTCCCGCCGGGGTACCACCCCTGATGTACGTCGGTACGTCGCAGTCGTCGCCACCGCGGCCATCGGGGTGACGGGCTTCATGACGTTCAACACCTACATCACGCCGTTCCTGCTGGACGTCAGCGGTTTCGGCAGCAATGCGCTCGGGCCGATCCTCCTGGCCAGCGGGATCGGCGGTGTGGTGGGCGCTGTGCTCGTCGGACGAGCCCTCGACCAGAACCCCTGGCGCACGCTGCTCCTGGCGCTTGCGCTCCTCACCACGTTCCTCTTCGGGCTCGCCGCGTTCGGGCGGTGGCAGGTGCCCACAGTCGCGCTCATCGCGGTGACAGGGCTGGCCTACAGCGCCATGGCCGTCGCCCTGCAGACCAGGACACTCCAGATCGCGCCGATGCGCACAGAGCTCGCCTCAGCCGGGATGAACTCGGCGTACAACGCCGGCATCGCCGCAGGCGCGTTCATCGGCGGACTGCTGATCGACAACACGACCGTGCGCAGTGTGGCCCTGGTCGGCGGTCTGGTGCTGGCTGTCGCGACCCTTCTGACGTTGAGCGAGCCTGTGCTGGCTCGGCGCTCGGTGCGGCCGGCAGAGTGCGAACATGACCGCCCGAGGCGACAGGCGATCGAGCCGGCCGGGCTGTAAATATTGAAGTCTCTTGACGTAATGCCGGGAGCCCCGAACACTTCCGATCATGATTCCGCAGCCCACGGCGCAGCAGGCCCTCCCCGACGAGACCTTCACACTGCAGCCCGACGCCACCATCGGCCACGACGACTCCACCACCCAGACGATCGCCGAGAGGTTCGCCGCGCAGCTCCGCCGGTCGACCGGTTTCGCGCTGCCGGTACAGGAAGGCACCGGCACGATCACGCTGTCCACCAACGGCCCGGAGTCGCTCGGTGCCGAGGGCTACGAGCTCCGCGCGGACGCGTCCGGCGTGACCGTCACCGCGGCCACCGCGGAGGGCGTGTTCCGCGGCGTCACCACCCTCCGGCAGCTCCTCCCCGCGAAGGCTGAGGCCGACAGCGAGCAGGAGGGTCCATGGGAGGTCGCTGGTACGACGATCTCGGACTCCCCGCGGTACGGGTACCGCGGCGTGATGCTCGACGTCTCGCGGCACTTCTTCACCGCCGACCAGGTGAAGCGCTACATCGACCTGGTGTCGCTCTACAAGATCAACCGGCTCCACCTGCACCTGTCCGACGACCAGGGCTGGCGGATCCAGGTGGACTCCTGGCCGCGCCTCACGGAGTACGGCGGCAGTCAGCAGGTCGGCGGCGGCGCAGGCGGCTACTACACGAAGGCGGAGTACGCCGACCTCGTCCAGTACGCCGCGGAGCACTACATCACCGTCGTACCGGAGATCGACACCCCAGGACACACCAATGCGGCGCTGGCGTCGTACCCCGAGCTGAACAAGGGTGACCAGGCGCCGGACCTCTACACGGAGACCGAGGTCGGTTTCAGCTCGCTCGCCATCGACAAGGACGTGACGTACGAGTTCCTCGACGACGTGTTCCGGGAGGTGGCCGAGCAGACGCCCGGTGACGTCCTGCACCTGGGTGGGGACGAGGCCCACTCGACACCGCACTCGGAGTACCTCGACTTCGTACCCAAGGCCGCCGGGCTGGTCGTGAAGCACGGCAAGCGGGTGATGGGGTGGCACGAGATAGCCGACGGGCCGCTGCCTGCCGGCACTGTCGTGCAGTACTGGGGCACCGAGGACCCCAAGGCTCAGGTGCTGGCGGAGAAGGCAGTGGAGCAGGGGGCGACCCTGGTCCTCTCCCCCGCGAACCGGGCGTACCTGGACATGAAATACCACGAGGGGACGCCACTCGGCCTCCAGTGGGCCGGTCTGGTCAGCGTGGAGCAGTCCTACAGCTGGAACCCGGCCACGCTGATCCCGAACGTGCCGGCGAGTGCGATCGACGGCGTCGAGGCGCCGCTGTGGACGGAGACACTCGACGACCTGGAGAAGGTCGAGTTCATGACGTTCCCGCGGCTGCCGGGCATCGCCGAGCTCGGGTGGTCGCCGGAGTCCGCGCTCGACTGGACGACGTACCGCGACCGGCTGGCCGAGCAGGGCCCCCGCTGGGAGGTGCTCGGAGTCAACTTCTACCGGGCACCGGAGATCGACTGGCGCTAGCGGAGGACGCGGTCCAGGAGCCAGGCCGTGGTCGCGTCCACGTCCTGCTCGGCGACCGTGTGTTGCGTGGCGCCGTCGTCGGCGGCGTCACGCACCTCCAGCCGGTACACGTACCGGTCCGGCTGCGGCCGGCCGGAGCCCAGGTCCTTGGCGCCCAGTGCCCGGACCGCGTCCTCCAGCTGGTCGGCGTCCGGCTGGCCGCTGGTGTCCAGCTCGCCCTGCTTGGTCAGCCCGGCGAAACCGCCCGTACGGGTCACGCTGACGATCACTGCTGCCTCCTCGGTGGGGCGTGCCGGCGACTGTCCACAGCCGCGCGACACGCCGGGAACTCCGATCAGAATCATGCGCCCATCACCCGGCGTACCGGCCATTGTCCTTCGTTGCCATCCTCCGGTCCGCACCTCTGGGGGCGAAACAGCAGGTCGGCGCGGGATTTCCGGTTCCGGACCGGCCCTGTGCCGCGCAGAATCGAGCGTGTACGGAGGGTAGCGAGTCGCGACAATCAGCGACACGTGTTTGTGGTCACCCCTACCATCAGGCCGCAGAACGGCTACAGTTATGGCGTTGCAGTTTTGGACTCCCTGACTTTTGCTGTGCTGCATGGCCGGTCTGTCGTCTGGGGCCTTTCGGCGACGCGCGGCTCATGAGGTGTGGGTCGCGGATTGTTAATAGCCATCGAGGAGATAGACAAATGGCTGTCGGTACTGTCAAGTGGTTCAACGCTGACAAGGGCTTCGGCTTCATCACCCCGGATGACGGTGGCGCGGACGTGTTCGCGCACTACTCGGCCATCCAGATGTCGGGCTTCCGCTCGCTGGACGAGAACCAGCGCGTGGAGTTCGAGATCACCCAGGGCCAGAAGGGTCTGCAGGCGGAGAACATCCGCGCGATCGGTTCCTGATCGCCCTTCCAGCACACTGACGAGAGGGTCGCACACCACCAGGTGTGCGGCCCTCTCGCCGTCTAAGTGCAACCGCGGCACGACGTCGCGGAGAAGCCCGGACTGGCCTTCGCCATGAAGATGGTCGTCCCGGCCCTCAAAGTCGGCCTGTTTCTCGCGCCGACGCGTCCACCGGATCGTGTATCGGCACAAGCTCGACAACGCCTACTCCCGATCGCCAGCCGTATGACGACCGTCGGCATGCGACGCTGCGTGAATCCTCACCATCAGTGCATCCTGATCGCTGCACGAACAGGGACTAGAGCAGCTCCTGACGATTCGCCGCCCCCGAGAGGTGAACAAGCAGTGCATGGATGTCATCCTGGTCCATGCCAGCCGCGAACAGGGCCGGCTCCTCCTCGGGGTCAGCCAGCTTCTTGACGGACGGATCGTCCAGGATCTCGCCCATGAAGGTCAGCTTCTTAGCCAGCCGGTCAGCGACGATCGCGTCGACCGTTCCCTCGGAGATGAGCACAGTGATGTTGGTCTTGGTACCAGCAGCGAGCCCGAGGCGATGGATTCGATCGAGGCTTTGGAGGTAGCGGCCGGCTTGAAAGTCACGGTCCACGAACACAGCGTCGTGACACACGTGGTGCAGGCTGATGCCTTCGCCTAGTGTTGCCGGGTTCGAGACGAGTACAGCGCAGTCTGGGTCCTCCCGGAATCGTCGGAGCTCCTCTTCACGATCTGCCGTACCGCCGTGGACCACAGCCGGCTGGAACGGACTCAAGAGTGTCTGCAAAGTAGCGATGCTGCGCACGAAACTCGCCCAGACCAGAGTCTTCCGGCCGGCCTTCGCGTTCGCAGCCACGATCGAGACCGTCTCCTGGTACTTCGGCGGGACTTCATACTGAGGTAGCCGGCGGAACAGTGGCCAGAGGGGACTGCCTTCCGGGATGTCGAGCGGCGGTACCTGGAACGACAGTGGCTCGTACGCGCTGGAGCCCTCCACGAGGAGCGCCGGACTCGTAGCGGCCATGAGAAGCCGCAGAACTGCGCGGCCGAGTGCCTCGAAATCCCTGCTCTCTGCCTCCGCCCGAGGCGACATGGTACCAATGAGCGCGTCATAGATCTCTCGATGCAACGGGGGCATCGGAAGCATGCGGATGCGAGTCTGCACAGGAGGAAGTCCAAGCTCGTGTTTGGTCGTGCGCGTATACAGCGGCCGCAATACTGAGCTGGCATACGCGAGGTTGCCGCCGCCGACGGCCTGCGTGACGACTCGCCGCCCAAACCCCGGCCAGACGAACGAAAGGAGGTTCTCGAGATCTTTCGCGCCGTTCGGAGCCGGCGTGCCGCTGAGAATCATCCTTACCCGGCTGAGCGGACCAAGCGCGATGCAGGCAGCCCCGTAGACACCCGCTCCCCCGAGCTTCATCCGGTGCGCTTCGTCAAGCACAAGGATCGAGGGCTCGGCCTTCAACCAGTCAGACAGCACACCGAGAGACCGGTCCAGACGCTCGTAGTTCACAAGAACGATGTCGGCGTTGGCGGCCGGTCGCTTCTCGAGGATCTGTACCGCCGGCGGTTCGCCGAAGCATACCTGGGACTCCTCAGCCCAGGCCTCGTACGCCGATTTCGGGCTGATCACCAGCATGCGGGACACGCGCCGCTGCTCGCGGAGGGCTGCGAAGACCGCCAGCGAGACTCTGGTCTTGCCCGCACCCGGAACGCTGAAGTTCGCGCCATGCTTCATCGACAGTAGGCGCGCCACATCACGTTCCTGGAACTTGGTGAGATCGCCCGTCCAGTCCACGCCAAGCATGCCGCGTACGTCCGCGGGATTGATCACTTGGTCCGGAGGCGCACCGCTCAGCAGCTTGTCGACATCATCGGCCGAATCCAGCAGGTCTACGATGAGAACCTCGAAGTCAGGCTCCCAGACCACGTGCTCGGGATCCGGCCACTCGGCGAGCGCGGCGATTCCGGCGACGAACCCATCGATCGGGATGGAAGCGGCCAACTGGTCTACCAGCCGGCCAGCCGGGAATCTCGCCATCAGGCGGCCGAGCGGCTGCCGATACGCCGGCACACACCGGAGCAATGCCTGCGTGCGGGTGAGGTCGAACCCGATCACGAGCCCGGCATTAGGACCTGGTTCCACTCAGTATCCCTTTCCGAACTCCTCGAGCAACCACGACGCACCGTCACCCGGATCCTTCACAGTCTTTCGTGTCTCACGGGCCAACGCCTCGAGGCTCTTGCGAAGATCCAGCAACGCATCATCGAACGCCTCCTCATCGAGGCTCTGCGTCGCACGCGACTGGGCTAGATCGGTAACACACTCATTGACGTCCGCGGTGGCATCCAGCAACCGCTTCGGTGCTGCTTGTTTCCGCTTCCTGACTCGGCTATCGCGGCCTGCACGATCGATCGCTGAGTCCATGGCTGACCTCAACTTGGCCAAGTCTGGACCACTGTCACTCTGCACGGCATCTGGTACCCCGCTTGCCACCATGCGGGCCCGGAGCGCCGCATCAGTAAGCGCCTTCGCCTTCACCAATGATCCTGACTCTTGCTTTACCGAGCGGCCAAGCCCAGGGATCGCCACTCCGCCGCCGGTGGCCTTGGGGGCGCCTTCGGCAGGCAACACCACCGACAAGTACTGCCTTTCAAATCCCGGCTCGATGAGCCGAACATCAGTCTTCGAGAAGCCGAGGATAATCGCGGTCATCCGGCTCTCGAGCAGCAGCTCCGCCTTCTCAGGGTTTGTGGCTTGGAGCTTTTCATAGGCGCGGTGAAGCTCTCGCAGCTTCTCCTGGTGTTCCTCGAACGAGACGAGTGACAGACGCGCGCCATCCACATCGCTCCGTGCGATCATCGCCTCGATACATGACAGGACCCACTGATCTTGCCTGCACCGAGCGGCAGTCGTCCGGAACGTAGCCGCGATCGTCGCGAGCGGCGCGCCGGCATCAACTAGCTCCTGAACAGCCAGGAGGCGGTTGATGTACGAGTAGTCTCGGCGATGCTCCTTCCGCAGCTGCAGCGACAATTCGACGTCCGCGATGTCCTGCCAGTCGCACGAGGCTGGGAGCACTGCAACGCGCATCGGATGGTTTGGGCCATGAAGCTCCACCAGCGCTGCGCGGCGAGTATTGCCGTTCACCAGGATACCGTCGTGTGTCACCAACCCCGGCTCGCTCTGACCATACTCACTCAGGCTCTCGGCCAATTCGTTGAACTCTGGATCCCTCCGCGAGGGATCTGAGGGCTGTGCCTTCAGCAGACTGTCGAGGTACGCCTGGCTCCCTGAACTCCAAGGATCGACCTCGAGCAGTTCGTCGCGGTGAGCGTCATAGCTTCGCTGAGCGCGGACCCGATGCGTCGCCGGGTTGTAGTGCAGGTTGCCGACTGGGAGCTGGATGACATCCAAATGCTTAGGTGTCCCACGCCACTCGATCGTAAGCGTCTCGCGTGGGCCGTCGCCGTCGACAAGCTCGTCGAGGCGGCTCTTCACTAGTGCTCGGTTCTCATCCGCGTTGGCCGGTCGGCCGTAGTCCTTAGTCACGTGTTATCCCTGCTCCTCATCACGCATCAGCGGAGCTTCTCACAGCTGCGCCTAATCCAGGTCCAACTCAGCCCGAACGGCCTCCCGCGATTCCGCCGGCAGCGTCCGGTACTCACTCCACACCCGCTCGAGCCTGCTGAACTCCCGGGCATCGGCCTTCATCCATCCGGCCAGTACCCGGCGCTCGACCGAGCTCAAGGCGGTCACGCCCGCGACGACTGCCGGCAGACTCGCCTCAAGATCCCGGCCACCCACCCGGCAGCGATTGCACTCCGTCACCAACTCGATGTCCACGCTACCGTCCGGCTTCACCACCTTGCGCCGCGCAATGTCCAACTGAGCGGTCTCGTAGGTGCCGGCGTACGTATCACCCGGGGTGATGCCGCACGATCGGCACATGTGCCTGTCAGCCGAGAGCACCTGCCGACGCCGCCCCGCACCGATCGCGGCGGGGCCCTTCGAACGCTGGCCAGCCCTTCCCGGCTCCCACACCGGAACACCCAGCGTAACGAAGCGCTGCTGGTGCGTGCCAAGCGCCACGTCCTCCCTGCTCGTGTCGATCCGCCAGCCGAAGTCGCGCAAGTCGCGAAGTCGGCGGTCGACCTGCGACACACCAGGAAAGGCGTCTCGCAACGACTCCTTGGTGAAGTCGTTTCCCTCGCCGACCACCTGGATTAGCCACAACGCGACCCGCTTCATGGTACCCAGCGAATCGTCCTGCCACGACGGCAAGACCATCGATCCTCCACTAGCCAATCACCGGCCGCGCCCCGATCGGCACGCCCATCTGATAGTTCACTTCAGGAGAGTAGAAGACTTCACCGGACCGGCGCAAGAGACTGTAAACATGGACTGGCTGTAAACACTCAGCTAGGTAATTAAATTCTTGATTACAAATCTGTAGCCACACTTTCCACGCCGTCCAGACATTTTGTCCCCGGGAGGGTCTACGATGCTCTCGTGGGTGACTCAGCCCACAGCCGACAGAGGGAGGGCAGTGGCGCTCCGAGGAGAAATCTCAGCGTCGTACGCGGCGGAGGCGACACGGGAGCAGTGTGATCTCGCGCTCGCGCTCCGTGTCCTGTACGCCGCCAGCGAGCCGATCAACATGCGTGCCCTTGGCAAGCATCTCCAGTACTCGGCTGCCGCAATCTCGCATTATCTCCACGCTCGCAGGATCCCGCCGACAGGCGTAATCCTGAAGCTGTACGATCTGGCTCTCGACCGTCAGAGTCTGCGCGGTGTGACCAAACTTCCTTACAGCATGGGCGATTTGCGACTACTTGAAGCCGCCGCGCGAAGACAGCCAGCGCGTGATCCGGTCGCGGATGCCCCTCCGCGGGTTCGCAGGGGGGACCGGCGCAACGGCCCCGCCGACACCACGCCAGCAGCGCGGGGGTACCGGCGCAACGACAACCGGCCGGTGCCGGACGCTGTCCACGGCGCTAGCGGGGGCAGGCGCCGCCATCTGGTCGGCAGCCTCCTCAGCGCTTCGCCGACGGATCGGGTGGCCGCCCTCTGGTATCTCGGCGGCGAGCTGTCCAGCAAGGAGCTCGCCGAGGTCTGCGCCTCCCTAGCCCAAGCCGGTCTCCGCGATGAAGTCGACGCCCTCCTGAACGGCGCGCTGGCCCGGGGAAAGGATCTCGTCGGGGTGATCAAAACTCTTCTGGTGGCGTAAATCGATCGACGGTGAATCGCGAGGAAGGAGATCTGACGGACAGGATCAATAATTGAATGTCCGCGGATGCAGGTCGTTCTCGATCCTGCTGACCTGCGGTGCTGTCACGCTCTCAATATGTGATTATCGGAGAGCCGATGAAACATGCCTTGTTGCAAATAAGGAAGTGCCCAACCACCTTGGCTTGGCAACCGGAGGCTGGGCACTCCATTTTGGCGACTCCCCTGGAGGGAAGAACACCGTGGTCTATTATAGGCGGCGCGAGTCAAACGCCCGCTCCACACGCTCGAGACCGGGCAGGCTGTCGTCACGTCGGCGCCCGGTGGTTCGATGTGATGATGCGTCTCGTCACGAAGGGTCACTAGCCCGCCGACTTCAGCTCATCGGCAAACTGCTGCTCAAGGCAGCGCTTGGCGCAATCCTCGCGGCGGTGGTTCGCTGGGTGAGTAGCGACGTTGTCCCCTGGCTGCTGCAGTCGGTGCAGCACTGGATGTGACCGCCGTGTCTGTGACGCCCGTGCCGGCGCTCAAGCATCACATACACGGTCTGTGCCTCGATCTGCTCAGCGCAGCCGCGGTACGACGTCGCGCGCGATCTGCTCGAGGACGGTTTCGGAGCCGGCGTACACGCCCTCGGCGCGGGGCCAGTGGGTGATGACGTCGGTGAAGCCGAGGGCTGCGGCGCGGCCGACGGCGTCCTCGAAGACGGCCGGGCTGGACAGCGCGTAGACCTTGGAGTCGAGCGACAGGTACCGGTTCAGGTGGCGGCCCTCGAGGAGGTCGTCCAGGCGGTGGCTGAGGTCGGCGACCGACGCCCACCAGCTGTCCAGGTCGTCACCCGCTCCCCCGGTCGTCATCCACCCGTCGCCGTGCCTGGCGGCGAACTTGAGCGACCGCGGCCCGTTGCCGGCCAGGATGAACGGGACACGTGGTTGCTGGATGCAACCAGGCAGCGTGCGGCCGTTGCGCGTCTCGAAGTACTCGCCCTCGAAGTCGACGCCGTCCGTGGTCAGCAACGTGTCCAGAAGCTGCACGAACTCCTGATAGCGGTCCTGCTTCTGCCGCGGTGTCAGGTCGGGCCCGCCCTGGATCGTCGCGTCGAGGCTGCCGCCGGCCCCGATCCCGCACAGGAATCGGCCGTCGGACACGTCGTCGATCGCGAGGATGTCGCGGGTCAGCGCCAGCGGATGCCGGAAGTTCGGCGAGGTGACGAACGTGCCGAGCTTGATCGTCGACGTGACCAGCGCGGCCGCCGTCAGCGTCGGCGTCGTCCCGTACCACGGTGAGTCCTGGAGGCCGCTCCAGGTCAGGTGGTCGTACGTCCACGCATGGTCGAACCCGTACTCCTCTGCCCGCCGCCACCGCGGCGCGGCGTCCTGCCAGCGGTACTCCGGCAGAATCGCGATCCCGAAACGCATGACCGCACCTTACCGAGTGTGGCCGAAACCACGATTGTTGCGTTTTGCCACGATCTCCGACACGGTCGTAAGGCATTGTCCCCGACACAACAGAACGGAGGCGCGCCTAAGCGAGGCGTGACTTACCTGTGGCGATTGATATCGACAGCCAGGCAGACACTCAAGACCCCGCACCGCATCCCGCAATCGCAACGCCCCCACCACCCGGCAGCCGAAGTCATGGCTCCGGACTCGACCGCGTCACCTTCGGTGTCACCGCGGTCATCGCCCTGGCCTTCGTCGCCTGGGGCATCGTCGACGCCGCCGGTCTCGGTACGACGTCCACCTCGGCCCTCGGATGGGTCGAACAGAACACCGGCTGGCTGTTCGTCCTGCTGGCCTCCGGCTTCGTCGTGTACGTGATCTGGCTCGCCGCCGGCCGGTACGGGCGGATCCCGCTCGGCCGGGACGACGAGAAGCCCGAATTCAGGACGGTGTCCTGGGTCGCGATGATGTTCAGCGCCGGCATGGGCATCGGACTGATGTTCTTCGGCGTCAGCGAGCCGCTCTCGCACTTCACCGATCCCCCGCCCGGCACCGTCGACGGCGGGTCGTCGAAGGCGCTCGAGACTGCCATGGCGACCACCTTGTTCCACTGGACGCTGCATCCGTGGGCGATCTACGCCGTCGTGGGCATCGCGATCGCGTACGGCACGTTCCGGCGCGGGCGGTCGCAGCTCATCAGCGCCGCATTCGCTCCGCTGCTGGGACGCCGTACCGAAGGACCGATCGGCAAGGTGATCGACGGGCTGGCGATCTTCGCGACGCTGTTCGGGTCGGCTGCCTCGCTCGGACTCGGGGCGCTGCAGATCGGTTCCGGTGTCCGGATCCTCGGCTGGCTGGACAAGACCGGGAACGGCGTCATGGTCGGCGTGATCGCCGTGCTCACCGCGGCGTTCGTGGCCTCGGCGGTGTCCGGCGTCGCGAAGGGCATCCAGTGGCTGTCGAACATCAACATGGTGCTGGCCGTCGCACTCGCGGTCTTCGTGTTCGTGGTCGGCCCGACCGTGCTGATCCTGAACCTGGTGCCGACCGCGATCGGCGACTACTTCCGCGACCTGGCGGAGATGGCCGCCCGGACCGAGGCGAGTGGCGGCGACGCGATGGCCACCTGGCTGTCCGGCTGGACCGTCTTCTACTGGGCCTGGTGGATCTCGTGGACGCCGTTCGTCGGCATGTTCATCGCCCGGATCAGCCGCGGCCGCACGATCCGGCAGTTCGTCACCGGCGTACTGCTGGTGCCGTCACTGGTCAGCGTGCTGTGGTTCTGCATCTTCGGCGGTACGGCGATCGACCTCCAGCGTGACGGCACCGACATCGCCGGCGCGTCGACGACCGAGGGGCAGCTGTTCGGCATGCTCGACCACATCCCGCTGAGCGCGGTGACGACGGTCATCGTCGTCCTGCTGGTCGCGATCTTCTTCGTGTCCGGTGCAGATGCCGCGTCGATCGTCATGGGCACGCTGTCCGAGCGTGGTGCGATCGAGCCGAAGAAGCCGCTGGTCATCTTCTGGGGTGTGCTGACCGGTGCGGTGGCGGCGGTCATGCTGCTCGCCGGCGGAGGTGGCGCGGACGCCTTGCAAGGCCTGCAGAACCTGACCATCGTCGCGGCGTTACCGTTCGCGGTCGTGATGGTCGGGCTTGCGGTCGCCCTGGCGAAGGACCTGCGCACGGATCCCTTGATGTTGCGCAGCGAGATCGGCTCGGAGGCGGTCGAGGCTGCGGTCATCGAGGGGGTCAGCAACCACGGCGAGGACTTCGCCCTGGTCGTCAAACCCCCGGACGAGCCCCGGGACGCGTAGGAGTGGGGAATGTGGCTAGGGAGCTCGTACCGATGCTTCCTAGCCACACCTTCCCGTCGCGTTCGCGGACGCCGGTCGGCATGTGGAACTGCGGGTGCTTGGCGCGCAGGTCGTGGATCAGTTCGCCGGTCTCGTCGTACGCCTGGATCTCGATGACGTCCGCGGCCTTCGGCTTGAGCGCGTCCGGCAGCGCCCAGACGACCTTGCGCAGCACGGGATGCTTCGGCAGCAGCAGATCGAGTACGGCGTTGCGCGGCGACCCGACCGCGACCCAGATCAGCCCGTCCGAGCCGCGGGCGATGTTGTCCGGCAGCCCCGGGATCGCAGCGATCTGCACCGGCTCCGCGCCCTCGGTCGTGAGGTCGAGCCGGTAGAGCCCGTACGTCGCGGTCTCGGCCCAGAAGAGCGTACGGCGGTCGCTGCTGAGCGCCACGCCGTTCGGAAAGCCGCGGCCGGTCGCCAGCCGGGTGAGCTCCCCGTCGGGCGTACGGCGGTACACGCTGCCGGTCGTGGAGTGTTCGAGGAGATCGGCCATCCACTCGTCGATACCGAACCGCGTGGACGAGTCGGTGAAGTAGATCGTGCCGTCCTCGGTGACGTCCGCGTTGTTGCAGAACCGCATCGGGCGGCCGTCGATCTCGGACAGCAGCGTGGTGATCCGGTTGTCCTTGCTGAGCGTCAGCAGGCCGCGGTTCGCGTCGCAGATCAGCACCTTGCCGTCCGGCAGCCATTCCAGGCCGAGCGGCCGGCCGCCGGTGTCGGCGAGGGTGCTGATGGTCTTGCCGTCGGCGCTGACGCGCAGGATGCGGCCGTCGTACAGACCGGTGAGGACGCTGCCGTCGTCGTCGATCAGCGTGTCCTCGGGGCCCGCGCCCGGCAACGCGACGACCTCGACGTCCACATCCGTCGGTTGCCGTACCGGCGGCGCGGGCGGCGGGGTCCAGCGAACAGGCGCGATCGACGACTTCATGCCGCAGACCCTAGCGCGCACTTGCTAGAAGATGACCTCGCCGCGGGCGCGGCGAGCGCGGAGCTTCTCGAGGGCCTCGTCGAGGATCTCCTGCGCCTCCTGCTCGGAGCGACGCTCCTTCACATAGGCCAGGTGGGTCTTGTAGGGCTCGATCTTCGGCGGAGGGGGCGGGTTGTTCACATCGGTGCTGGTCGGCAGACCGCACCGTGGACAGTCCCACTCCTCCGGGATGGCCGCCTCGACCGCGAACCAGGTCGCCGTCTCGTGCCCGTTCGCACAGAAGAACACGATGCGCTGCCGGGGCGCGGTGTCGCCGCGCTCCGCCTCGCCCATCGGCCCGGCACCGACCCGGCTGCCACGAATCGCACTGCCACCACCAGCCACGGGAACCGACCCCTCAGCCGAGCTTGTAGAGCAGGCCGACCGCGACGATGGACGCGAACCAGATCAGACCGACGCCGATCGTGATCCGGTCCAGGTTCCGCTCGGCGACCGACGAGCCGCCGAGGCTGGACGACACACCGCCACCGAACAGGTCCGAGAGGCCGCCACCGCGGCCTTTGTGCAGCAGCACCAGCAGCGTCAGGAACAAGCTGCAGACGATCACGACGATCGAGAAAGCGAGAATCACGAGGAGTAGCCTAACTGAAGGTCCAGGTAACGGCAGATGCCGGCGAACTCGTCCACCTGGAGGCTCGCACCTCCGACCAGGCAGCCGTCGACATCCGGTTGGGCCATGATGCCACCTGCACTGGCCATCTTCACCGATCCGCCGTAAAGAATCCGTACCGAGTCGGCGACCGAGGGTGAGATCGTCTCCTCGATCCGGCCCCGGATCGCGGCGATCACCTCCTGCGCGTCCTCCGGCGTCGCGACCTCGCCGGTGCCGATCGCCCAGACCGGCTCGTAGGCCAGCACCAGCTTGCGGACGTCGTCCGGCTTCAGCCCCGCCAGCGCGCCGTCCACCTGGGCCAGCGTGTACGGAACCTGCTCGCCGGCCTTGCGGACCTCGAGGCCCTCGCCGACGCAGACGATCGGGATCAGCCCGGCCTCGAGTGCCTTCGCCGTCTTGGCGTTGACCAGGGCGTCGTCCTCGGCGTGGTACTGCCGGCGCTCGGAGTGTCCGGTCAGCACATAGGTGCAGCCGAGCTTGCTCAGCATCGCCGCCGAGATCTCGCCGGTGTACGCCCCGGCGTCGTGCGTGGACACGTCCTGCGCGCCGTACCTGATCTTCATCCGGTCACCGTCGACCAGCGTCTGCACGCTGCGAATGTCGGTGAACGGCGGCAGCACCGCCACCTCGACCCGCTCGAAGTCGTGCTTCTTGTCCTGCAGCGTCCAGCTCAGCTTCTGCAGCAGGTGCACGGCCTCGACGTGGTTCAGGTTCATCTTCCAGTTGCCCGCCATCAACGGCGTACGGGCAGCTGAGTTGCCGGTGGCCATCTCAGTCCTCTTCCAGTACCGCGAGACCCGGGAGCTCCTTGCCCTCCAGGTATTCGAGCGACGCACCGCCACCGGTGGAGATGTGGCCGAACGCGTCGTCGGCGAAGCCTAGCTGCCGTACGGCGGCCGCGGAGTCACCGCCGCCGACCACACTCAGCCCGTCCACCTCGGTCAACGCCTGCGCGACGGCCTTGGTTCCGCCGGCGAACGCCGCCATCTCGAACACGCCCATCGGGCCGTTCCAGAACACCGTCCTCGCCGCGCCGACCTCGGCGGCGAACGCCTTCGCGGAGTCCGGGCCGATGTCCAGGCCGAGCTGGTCGGCGGGGATCGCGTCCGCGGCCACCACGGTGGCCGGCGAATCCGCCGTGAACTCGGGCGCGACCACGATGTCGGTCGGCAGCACGATCTTGTCGCCGGCCTCCTTCAGGTAGCCGCGGACGATGTCCAGCTGGTCTTCCTCGAGCAGGCTCTTGCCGACCTCGTGGCCCTGCGCCTTCAGGAACGTGAAGACCATGCCGCCGCCGATCAGCAGCTTGTCGGCCTTGGCGAGCAGGTTGTCGATCACCGCGAGCTTGTCCGACACCTTGGCGCCGCCGAGCACCACGACGTACGGCCGGGCCGGGTCCTCGGTGAGCTTCTTCAGTACGTCGACCTCGGCGAGCACCAGCCCACCCGCCGCGTGCGGGAGCTTGCGCGCGACGTCGTACACACTGGCCTGCTTGCGGTGCACGACACCGAAGCCGTCGCTGACGAAGACGTCCGCGAGCGCCGCCAGTTCATCGGCCAGCGCACCACGCTCGGCCTCGTCCTTGCTCTCCTCGCGCGGGTCGTAGCGCACGTTCTCGAGCAGCAGGACCTCACCCTCGTCGAGATCCTGTACGGCGGTCTGCGCCGCGTCACCGGTGACGTCGGTGGCGAACCGCACGGTGATGCCCTCGGGCTGCAGCAGCTCACCGAGCCGCTTGGCCACCGGGGCCAGCGTGTACGCCGGGTTCGGCTCACCCTTGGGACGGCCGAGATGCGCGGTCACGATCACCTTCGCGCCCGCCTTCGCCAGCTTCACCAGAGTCGGCAGCGACGCGCGGATCCGGCCGTCGTCGCCGATCACCTCGTCCTTGATCGGCACGTTCAGGTCGGACCGGACCAGCACCCGCTGCCCGGCCAGGTCGCCGAGATCTTCGATGGTCTTCACAGTTCAGCTTCCTCGTGCGAACGAGCTTGCGCCCGAAGAAGCACCAGGGCTCTCTTCGGACGCAAAGCTTGGGGAATGTCAGAGCGAGGCGCCGACGTGGTTCACCAGGTCGACGAGGCGGTTGGAGTAACCCCACTCGTTGTCGTACCAGCCGACGACCTTGACCTGGTTGCCGATCACCTTGGTCAGGCCGGCGTCGAAGATGCAGGACGCCGGGTCGGTGACGATGTCGCTCGAGACGATCTCGTCCTCGGTGTAGGTCAGGTAGCCCTTCAGCGAACCCTCCGCCGCGGCCGCCTTGTAAGCGTCCTTGACCTCGTCGACGGTGACCTCGCGGCCGACAGTGACGGTGAGGTCGGTGGCCGAGCCGGTCGGGACCGGGACGCGCAGCGCGTAGCCGTCCAGCTTGCCCTTGAGCTCCGGCAGCACCAGGCCGATCGCCTTCGCGGCGCCGGTGGAGGTCGGGACGATGTTCAGCGCGGCGGCGCGGGCGCGGCGCAGGTCCTTGTGCGGACCGTCCTGCAGGTTCTGGTCCTGGGTGTACGCGTGGATCGTGGTCATCAGACCCTTTTCGATCGTGAACGCGTCGTTCAGAACCTTGGCCAGCGGGGCGATGCAGTTCGTGGTGCAGGACGCGTTCGAGATCACGGTGTGCTTCTCGGCGTCGTACAGCTGGTGGTTCACGCCCATCACGACGGTGAGGTCCTCGTTCTTCGCCGGGGCGGAGATGATGACCTTCTTGGCGCCGTTGTCGGCGTGCGTCTTGGCCTTGGTGGCGTCGGTGAAGAACCCGGTGGACTCGATCACCACGTCGGCGCCGACGTCCGACCACTTCAGGTTGGCCGGGTCGCGCTCGGCGAACGCCTTGAAGCTCTTGCCGCCGACGGTGATGTCGTCGTCGGTGGCGGAGACCTCACCCGGGAAGCGTCCCAGGATCGAGTCGTACTTCAGCAGGTGAGCGAGGGTCTGATTGTCGGTCAGGTCGTTGACGGCGACGACCTCGATGTCGGCACCGGACGCCTGCACGGCGCGGAAGAAGTTACGGCCGATCCGGCCGAAGCCGTTGATACCTACGCGTACGGTCACGGGACTGCGTCTCCTCAGAACTAGCTTTCGAGCACTGCCGCTACAGCCCGAACACTAGCCCAACCGCCCACTCGATCAACTGGTAGCGTCCAGATGAGACCACCGGTTGTTTTTCACGGCTTCAGACCAGACCACTGGCTGGTACGACGAACGGCGATTTCCGGAACGTCCCTCCGGAAACCGCCGTTCGCACCGATCAGCCGAGGCCGAGCGCAGGTTTCGCGGCCCGTGATCCAGCCGTGCTTTCCTTCGCGCCGGCGGCGGTCTGTTCCGGCTTGGCCACACCGCCGAGGGGCGCCTGGCCGCTGTTCAGCAGGTCCCGCGCAAAGGCCACATCACCGGCCTGGCCGACTCGTAGCGCACCGGCCAGCTGATCGCGCACTCCCGGCGTCGCCGGCACCTCGTTGCCGGGCCAGTTCGCCGCCGGCGCAGTGACCGCCGCCGGCTCGTCGGCGACCATCTTGCCCTTCTTCGCCTCGCCTTCGCGATGCTTCTTCACCGCATCGCCCGCTTTGCGGTGACTCTCCTGATTCTTGTGCCCGGTCCGAATCAGGTCTTCTTTTGCCTTGGCCTCTTCGTTCGCGTCGCCCATCGGTCTCCGATCGTGGTCGTGATCCATCCGTGGGACAGATCCAACCAACGTCGCAAGAGCGGCGCAGGCGGCCGTTGATAACGATCCGGTCAGGCCGGGTCGAGCATCTCCGGGGTGAGGTTGGCTTCGGTGTTCGGGACGCCGAGGTCGCCGGCGCGCTTGTCGGCCATCGCGAGCAGGCGGCGGATCCGGCCGGCGACGGCGTCCTTGGTCAGCGCCGGCTCGTGCAGCTGGCCGAGCTCTTCGAGGCTGGCCTGCTTGTGCTCCAGCCGCAGCTTGCCCGCCACCTGCAGGTGGTCCGGTACGTCGTCGCCCAGGATCTCCAACGCCCGCTCGACGCGCGCCCCAGCGGCCACCGCGGCCCGGGCGGAGCGGCGCAGGTTCGCGTCGTCGAAGTTCGCCAGCCGGTTCGCGGTCGCACGGACCTCGCGCCGCATCCGGCGCTCCTCCCACGCCAGCACCGACTCGTGCGCACCGAGCCGCGTCAGCAGGGCGCCGATCGCGTCACCGTCGCGGATCACCACGCGGTCTACGTTCCGCACCTCGCGGGCCTTCGAACCGATCCCGAGCCGCCGCGCCGCACCGACCAGCGCGAGCGCCGCCTCCGGCCCGGGGCACGTCACCTCGAGCGAGGACGACCGACCCGGCTCGGTCAACGATCCGTGCGCCAGGAACGCACCACGCCAGGCCGCAACCGCGTCACAGGACGCACCGGAAACGACCGCGGGCGGGAGGCCCCGGACGGGACGGCCGCGGTTGTCCACGAGGCCGGTCTGCCGCGCCAGCGCGTCACCGTCCCGGACCACGCGGACGACGTACTTCGTCTGCTTGCGGATCCCGGACGGGGAAATCACCACCACGTCCGACGGGTGACCGAAGATCTCCGCGATGTCCTTGCGCAGCCGCCGGGCCGCGGCGCCGCTGTCCAGTTCCGCCTCGACGACGATGCGTCCCGAGACCAGGTGCAGCCCGCCGGCGAACCGCAGGATCGACGAGACCTCGGCCTTGCGGCAACACGGTTTCGTCACCTGAATACTGGTCAACTCGGACTTCACCTGTGCTGTCATCGCCATGAAGGCCATCCTCCCACCCATGTCAAAGACCCAACGGGCAGAAGCTGCCCCGGTTACGGGCGCTGCAACCTTTCGGCGCACTGAATGCGTTACCCCGGCGACGTTCCGAGAGGAGGGGTATGAAGGCACCGGACGACGCCGAGTTCACCGAGTTCGCCGCGACCACGATCCGGCGGCTGCGCAGAACGGCGTACCTGATGTGCGGCGACTGGCACCGGGCGGAGGACGCGGCGCAGGACGCGCTCGTGAAGGTGTATCGCCGTTGGCACCGCATCGACCGCACCCAAGGGCTGAACGGCTACGCGCACCAATGCCTGGTCACGGCCGTGTTCGACCAGTCCAGGAAACCGTGGCGCCGGGAGCGGCTCCTCGACACCGACGAGAAGGTCACGCCGCGGCCGGATCCGGTCGGCACCGTCGAGGACCGGATGCTCGTCGTCCAGGCGCTCGCCGCGTTGCCGCCGAGTCAACGTTCGTGCGTCGTACTGCGGCACTACGCCGACCTCAGCCTCGAACAGACCGCCGACATCCTCGGTATCGGTGTCGGCGGCGTGAAGAGTCAGACGTCCCGTGGCCTCACCCGCCTTCGCGAACTTCTCGACCAGACCGAAAGGAGCGCATCATGAGTACGGACATCGAACGCCTTCTGGCCGCTGCCGCCGACGACAGCGACCAGCCACTGACCACCGACGTCGACGATCTCCTCGTCCGTGCCCGGCGCTCCGTCCGCAACACCCGGATCGCGACGGTCGCCACCGCCGTCCTCACCACGGGCGTCATCATCGGCGGTGTCGCCGCCTGGTCCGCGAACCGCGACGAGAGCACCGGCCCCGCAAACGGCCCGCGGCTCACGATGGACGCGAGCACCGGTCGCGTCATCAAAGACGAAGCCGGCGCGAAGGTCCAGCCGCCTCCGCCGGTCAGTCAGCTGAGCGACGCCAACCTGCGCAACCAGTGCAAGCAGACCGATACGGAGTACGTCGACTTCCTGCGCGAGCACGGTGCCAACCCCCTCGACAAGGGGCAGCCGCTCGACGCCAACTGGAAGGTCGTCGTGAAGGCCGGCACCGGCAACCGGCTGCACGTGATGTTCCTGTCCCCGGACCAATCCATCGTCAGCACCTGTGCGTTGATGAGCGTCGGGCAGGCGCAGTCCTACGGACGGATCAGCACAAAGCCGCAGGCCACCTCTGGTCGGACCCCCTTCGCCGCTGCCACGAACCGGGTTCCGGACAGTGTCCGCGAGGTTCTGGTCGACCTCGACGGCGAGACCGAGCCGCGGCAGGCACTCGTCGGCGAGAACGGTTTCTACTCGATCGGGTTCGACAATGCGGCCAAGGGCGGGCAGCAGCGGCAGGTCCGCGGGTACGACGCCGAAGGCCGCAAGATCTTCGAGTACCAGCGCCCGTCGCTCCCGACCGCAGCGACCGAACGGCCGTCGGCCCCGGACAACGTCACGGTCAAGACCGCCGAGCCGATCACGCCGAACGTCGTACTCACCAAGGACCCGTTGACCGGGAAGGCTCTCGCTCCCCCGCCGCCGGTCAGTCCACTGACCGACGAGCAGATCACCACGCGGTGCCGTGGCGTGGACGACATCTACTTCAGCGGCGACAGCGGAGCGCAGGATCCGCGGATCAAGGCGGCCGGACCGGTGACGAAGGAGTGGCAGGTCGCGCTCAAGACGGGCACCGGCAACAAGCTCACCGCCGTACTGATCTCACCGGACCAGAAGGTGTACGCGTGGTGCCACATGCTGGGAGCCACGGCGAAAGGCGCGTACGACTACACGCGGGGCGCCGTACAGGCGAACGGGAAGTTCGCCGACGACTTCAGCTTCGGGATGATACCGGACGGCGTCGCGCAGCTCGTCGTCGACCTGCCGACGCAGGGCCCGACGCGCGCGCTGATTTCGAACGGCTACTACATCTGGGGCCTGACCGGCGGGAACTCCGGCATCAAGAGCGTCCGGGTCCGCGGGTACGACGCCCAGGGCAAGCAGGTGTACACCGCCAAGAAGGACCTCGACGCCGATTTCGACTAGCTGAAGATCTCCCGGTACACCTTGGCCAGCTTGTCCGGGGCGTGGTGCAGGTCGCGGTCGTCGTCGGCGATGTCGGCGATCACCAGCTCGGCCCCGAGGGACTCCGCCGTACGGCGTAGCGACTCGGGGTCGGGCACGTGACCGGCGTCGGCGAGCACGACGTCGATTCGGAGATCCGGCGCATGCGCGGCCAAGACCTCCAGGTGGGTCTCGGGCGAGAAGCCGTCGGTCTCACCCTTCTGCTCCCCCAGGTTCAGCGTGAGGAGCCGGCGGGCGCTGGTCTGCTCGAGGCCGCGGCTCAGCTCGGGCACCAGCAGGTTCGGGATGACGGACGTGAACCACGAGCCCGGACCCACGACGACCCAGTCGGCTTCCGCGATCGCCACCAGGGCCTCGGGACAGGCCGGCGGGTCGGCAGGGTCGAGCGCGACGTCCACGACGTGTCCTTCGGTCGTCGCCACCTCGGCCTGACCGCGGATCTCCGTGATCACCTCCGGATGCGCCGGATCCAGCCCGAGCACCCGCGCGGTGATATCCAGCGGTACGGCGGACATCGGCAGCACCCGGCCTTCCGCGCCGAGCAGCCGGCCGACCCAGTCGAGTCCTTCGACCGCCTCGCCGAGCAGCTCCCACAACGCGACGATCAGCAGGTTGCCGACCGCGTGATCGTGCAGCTCACCGTTGCTGCGGAAGCGGTGCTGCAGTACGTCGGCCCACGTCCGGCCCCACTCGTCGTCACGACACAGCGCGGCCAGCGCCATCCGCAGATCACCCGGCGGCAGTACGCCGAGCTCCTGGCGCAGCCGCCCGGACGAACCGCCGTTGTCGGCGACCGTCACGACGGCGGTCAGCTGATCGGTCACATGGCGAAGTGCGGAAAGGGATGCGGCCAGGCCATGTCCCCCACCCAGTGCTACGACCCTGGGCGCTCGCGTCACTCCCGCCCCAGGTCCCGGTGTACCACTAACGTCGGTGAGCCTTTCTCGCGCAGCCGGCGGGCGATCTCTTCCGCCATCGCGACGCTGCGGTGCTTACCCCCGGTGCAGCCGATCGCGACGGTGACGAAGCGCTTGCCCTCGTTCAGGTAGCCGGTCCGCAGGGTGTCCAGCACGTCCACGTAGTTCTGCAGGAACTGCTGGGCCAGCGGATGGCCGAGGACGAAGTCTGACACAGGCTTGTCCTGCCCGGTCATCGGGCGCAGGTCGGGCTGCCAGTACGGGTTCGGGATGAAGCGCATGTCGGCGACCACGTCCGCGTCGACCGGAATGCCGTACTTGAACCCGAACGACACCACGGTCGCCCGGAGCTCCGCGTTCTCCTCGTCGCCGAACGCGTTCACGATCTTCGCGGCGAGCTGGTGGATGTTCAGGCTCGAGGTGTCGATCACCAGGTCGGCGCCGGCCCGGATGTCGCCGAGCAGCTCGCGCTCACGCTGGATGCCGTCCAGCAGCCGGCCCTCGCCCTGCAGCGGGTGCGGCCGGCGGACGCCCTCCTGCCGGCGCACGATCACGTCGTCGGACGCCTCCAGGAACAGGGTCAGCGGCCGGTACCCCTTCAGTCGCAGGTCGTGGATGGCCGAGCTCAGCTCGCCGAAGAACAGCCCGGTCCGGACGTCGACGACGACGGCGAGCCGCGGCGCCGCGCCGGTGCCGATGACCTGCTCGACAAGGGTGGTCAGGAACATCGGCGGCAGGTTGTCCACCACGAACCAGCCGAGGTCCTCCAGTACGTCGGCGACGGAGCTCCGTCCCGCGCCCGACATCCCGGACACGATGATGAGGTTGCCGCCCGTGTCGTCCATCAGTTCTCAGTTCTCCCTGGATCCCCGTCAGGCGTCCTGGCCGGCGCCGGGACGTCGTCCCCCAGTATCTCGCCTGTGGCCGTGTTCACCGACGGAGCCCGGCCGGTTTCCGCCTTCGTTGCGGCAGCGTTCACCGCGAGTACGACGGACTCCGCCGTACGGCGCCCGAAACCGGGCAGATCCGCCACCTCGTCGATCGTGGCCAGCCGCAACTTCTTCAGCGACCCGAAGTGCCGCAGCAACGTCTTCCGCCGGACCTCGCCGAGACCCGGCACCTCGTCGAGGACGCTCTCGACCATCGACTTCGACCGCCGGCTGCGGTGGTGCGTGATCGCGAACCGGTGCGCCTCGTCCCGGAGCCGCTGCAGGAGGTAGAGGCCTTCCGACGTACGGGAGAAGATCACCGGGTCTTCCTCGTCCGGCAGCCACACCTCCTCCAGCCGCTTGGCCAGGCCGCAGACCGGGATGTCGCCGAGGCCGAGCTCGTCCATCGCCTGCCGGGCCGCCGCGACCTGCGGCGGACCACCGTCCACGACCACGAGTCCTGGTGCGTAGGAGAACTTCCGGGCGCGCCCGGTCTCCGGGTCGATGAGGGCGCCGCTGGGATCCTCGTCGGCGGTCATCGTGGCGCGCTCGTCCAGGAGCCGCTTGAACCGGCGGGTCAGGACCTCGGCGATCGAGGCGACGTCGTTCTGCCCCTCGACACCCTTGATCACGAACCGCCGGTACTCGCTCTTCCGCGGCAGGCCGTCCTCGAACACGACCATCGAGGCGACCACCTCGGTGCCCTGCAGGTTCGAGACGTCGTAGCACTCCAGCCGCAGCGGCGCCTCGGGCAGGTCGAGCGCGGCCTGGATCTCCTCCAGCGCCTGGTTGCGGGTGGTCAGGTCGCTGGCCCGTTTCGTCTTGTGCATCGTCAGCGTCTGCAGCGCGTTGCGCTCGACGGTCTCCATCAGCGCCTTCTTGTCGCCGCGCTGCGGGACGCGGAGGTCCACTCGCGCGCCGCGCGTCGACTCCAGCCACTCGGTCAGCGCGGGGGCGTCCTCGGGCATCGTCGGGACCAGGATCTCCCGCGGGATCGAGTCCGCCGAGTCACCGGCGTACGTCTGCTGGATGAACCGGGACACCAGGTCTCCGGTGGTCGCCGTACCGTCCGCCTTGTCGGCGATGAAGCCGCGCTCACCGCGGATCCGGCCGCCGCGGATGTAGAAGATCTGCACCGCGACCTCGAGCGGGTCCTCGCTGAGCGCGATCACGTCGGTGTCGGTGCCGTCGCCGAGCACCACTGCGTTCTTGGCCAGCGCCTTGTCCAGGGCGGCCAGGTCGTCACGGATCTTCGCGGCCCGCTCGTACTCGAGCTCGGCGGCCGCGGCCTGCATCTCCTTCTGCAGCCGGCGCACGTACGTCGCGGTCTGGCCGGAGAGGAACGCGGCGAAGTCGTCGACGATCTGCCGGTGCTCCTCCTGGGTCACCTGACCCGTGCAGGGCGCGGCGCACTTGCCGATGTACCCGAGCAGGCAGGGCCGGCCGATCTGGCGGTGCCGGTTGAACACGCCCTTGCTGCACGAGCGCATCGGGAACACCCGCAGCAACAGGTCGACCGTCTCCCGGATCGCCCACGCGTGACTGTACGGACCGAAGTACCGCACGCCCTTCTTCTTCTGGCCGCGGCCGACCATCACCCGCGGATAGTCCTCGTTGAGGGTGATCGCGAGCCACGGGTACGACTTGTCGTCGCGGTACTTCACGTTGAAGCGCGGGTCGTACTCCTTGATCCAGGAATACTCCAGCTGCAGCGACTCGACCTCGGTCGCCACCACCGTCCACTCGACCTTCGCGGCCGTCGTCACCATCGCCTGCGTCCGCGGGTGCAGGTTCACCAGATCCTGGAAGTACGACGACAGGCGCGCCCGCAGGTTCTTCGCCTTGCCGACGTAGATCACCCGGCCGCCGGAGTCGCTGAAGCGATAGACACCTGGCGAGTCGGGGATCGATCCCGGAGCGGGACGGTACGAGGACGGATCAGCCACTCAACCACCCTAGTTCGGCCCGCCGACAAATCCGGAATCGCCGCCAAGTTTGCACTCCTAGTTCAATGACAGACTTGAAGGCATGAAGATCGACGAACTGGATCGACTGATTCGCGCGTACGACGGCGTCCGGGTGCTCGAGGCCCAGGACGACCTGTTCTACCTGTACGACCCGGCGGGCGACCTGCCACCGGAGCGGCAGCAGCCGTTCGCCACCATTGTCACCGGCGACCACTACGAGAAGGTGTCCCGGCTCGACCAGCCCGGCTCCTGGCGTCTCAACCTCGGCCTCACCAAGACGACGTACACCTCGCTGTTCGGACCGGTGCCGACCGAACGCGACGCCGACTGGGTGCTCGACTCGGCCCACGACTACGCCGCGCGCGACACCTTGATGCCGCATCCGTTCTATGCCACTCAGTACTGGGTCGCGATCGTCGACCCGACCGGTCTGGACCAGCTGCTCCCGTTGATCGTCGAGGCGTACGAGTTCGCGGCGCGCAAGTATTCCAATCACCAGGCACGACAAACCCGCTGAACATTGCGGTCGTATTGCGGGTTGAGTCATAAGGCTGAGTTGACCCCCGGCTGGGATGGGCGCGCTCCCTAGCGTGTGGACCAGGGTAGATGCGCAGGTCCTTTGCGTGAGGCAACAAGGCCTTGCGCTGACTCGAGGGAGTTCCGCCCATGTCCCCATCCCTTCGCAGACCGCGCGCTTTACTCGGTGCCGTCGCTGCGTCCGCGCTCGCCGTTACCGGAATCGCCGTTACAGCGGCCGGCAGTGACGCGTCGCAAACCGCTCCCGTCACCATCCGCGGCGCCGGTAGCTCGAACGCGATCCCCGGCAGCTACATCGTCGTACTGGCCGGCCAGAACTCGCGGGCCCAGACCCGGGCCGCCACGCAGAGCCTGGCCTCGAGCTACGACGTCAAGGTCAACAAGCAGTTCGACGCGTCGATCAAGGGCTTCTCGGCCGGCATGACCGAGGACCAGGCGAAGAAGCTGGCCGGTGACAAGCGGGTCGCATTCGTCCAACAGAACCAGAAGATCACTGTCAGCCAGGACGACCCGCCGTGGGGCCTGGACCGCGCAGACCAGCGCGACCTGCCGCTGGACAAGAAGTACGAGGCGTCGACCACCGCCGAGAACGTGAACGTCTACGTGATCGACACCGGGATCTACGCCGCCCACAAGGACTTCGGCGACCGCGCGTCCGTCGGCACCGACACCGTCGGCGACGGCCAGAACGGCGTCGACTGCATGGGTCACGGCAGCCACGTGGCCGGCACCATCGCGGGCACGACGTACGGCCTCGCCAAGGGCGCCAAGGTCTTCGGCGTCCGGGTGCTGGACTGCCAGGGGTCCGGCACGACCGAGTCCGTCGTCGCCGGCATCGACTGGGTGACCAAGAACGCCAAGAAGCCGGCCGTCGCGAACATGAGCCTCGGCGGCGGCGCCGACGACGCCCTCGACGCCGCGGTCAAGGCCTCGGTCGGCTCCGGTGTCACCTATGCCGTTGCTGCCGGCAACGAAAGCGCGGACGCCTGCCAGGGCTCGCCGGCCCGGGAGCCCTCGGCGATCACCGTCGGCGCCACCGACAACCAGGACAAGCGCGCCGACTTCTCGAACTTCGGCAAGTGCGTCGACCTGTTCGCACCGGGCGTCGACATCACCTCGGTCGGCATCACCGACCCGGACGCCACCGCGAAGATGAGCGGTACGTCGATGGCCACGCCGCACGTCGCGGGCGGGGTCGCGCTCTACCTGGCCGCCCACCCGGACGCCACGCCGGCCGACGTCGCCAAGGCGCTGGTCGACAACTCCACGGCCGACAAGGTCGGCGACCCGGGCACAGGCTCCCCGAACAAGCTGCTGTACGTCGGCGCCGCCGACCAGTCCTGACACCTAGCTGAAGGCCCGGCCACCGGATTCCTCACCACGGTGGCCGGGCCTTCGTACGTCGCGATCAGGCCTCGACGATGTTGCTGCCTTCGACCTTCACGTTCACGGCCGGTAGCGCCGTCTGCGCCGGGCCGCTGACCGGGCTGCCGTCGGTGATGCTGAAGTGGCTGTTGTGGAACGGGCACACGATCTGGCCGCCCTCCACCGAGCCGATCGGGTTGCCCTGATGCGTGCACACCGCGGAGAAGCCCTTGTACTGACCCGCGGTCGGCTGCGTCACCACGACCTTCGCGTCGGCGAACACCTTCCCGCCACCGACCGGTACGTCGGACACGGGGCCGAGCACCGAACCGCCGCTGGCCGGCGCACTCGACGAAGGGGCAGTGGACGACGGAGCGCTGGACGAGGCGCTGCTGCCGGCACTCGGCGCCGAGCTCGAGCCGCTCGCGGACGGCGTCGTACCGCCCGAGGCGTCGTCGCTGCCACCGCAGGCCGCGAGGAGCGGCGCGCTGGCACCCGCGAGGGCGACCATCGCCGCACACCGGAGCACAGTCCTCCGGTCGCGCAGGCCGTCGGTCGCCTTGGCCTGCTGCGGGCTGGTCTGCTGCGGGATGGTCTGCTGCGGGGTGGTGGCGGGTGCCATCGTGTCATCGCTCATAGATCTGGACCTCCAGGAGCCTGCTGATCGAAATAGTTGAACGCTGTACACCGAGTCAAACGACCGGATGGTCCGAACGGTTCACCACGATTCGGATTCAACCGCAGTTTGAAGGTTTGCTGTGAATCAGCTGGCAGTCGGCGCCACGATCCCGACCACGCAGTCCACCCCTCGAGCCGTCGCGACAGGTATGCCGCGTGCGCCAGCTGCTTGTCGGATTCAGGCGTCGCCCCGGTCTCGCGGCTAAGGTTTCTCCGCTGGCCGGCCCTCAGCAAACGCGGGGGGACCTGAAACGTACCGAGTGGATGCCCGGCACACTCTAGTGGTGGGAGAGGCCTGGAGATGACTGGTACGACGAACGATTCGACGGTTCTGAAGGCGATCGCGGACCTGGCGCCGATGTGGATGCCGGGGTGTGTCGTCGACACCGCCGAACGCACGGTCGAGGTCGGCTGGGGCCGCGGTGCGCTGCAGATGTCGGCGGTCGTCGGCCTCGGCGAGATCATCGACCGGTGCCGTCAGCTCCCCCAGCAGCTGTGGGCCGAGCAGATCGAGGCGTGGCTACGGGCGGTCGTCGCGGAGGGCGAGCTCGCCACCGAGGAGCATCGGTTCGGCGACGTCGCCGTACGGCAGCGCGCGATGCTGCTGCAGCGCGGCTGGTCGGCGCGGACCTCAGGGCCGGTGGCGGACGCGTTGATCCCGTTCGGCGACCACTTCGAGGTCGTGGTGTTCGTCGGCACCGGAGCGGATTACCGCCGGTTGACCGTCGTACGGCGCTCGATGCTCGGGCTCGGCGATCCCGACGTACCGTCGCCGGTGCAATTGACGCTGGAGCACATCTCGGATCTTCGCCCGGTCGAGCACGAGGGCTTCTCGGTGCTCTCCCGGGACGACGACCCGCTCGTGTCGATGGCGATCGTCGACCGCGAGAAGTTGTTGCCCCAGGCCTCCATCGGGCTGGGCGTGCTGGTCGGCGTACCGAGGTTGAGCACCGTCGCCTTCTGCGCCGCCGATGCGGGACAGCAGGTCGCGGACCGGTTGGCGCAGTACGTCGCCGACACCTACCGCGATGCGTCGGACCAGTGCAGTCCCGACCTGTACTGGTTGCAGGGCGACCGCATGGTTCAGGTACCGGTCACGCTCGCGAAGCCGCCGACAGTCATGCTGCCGGCGGCGTTGCTGCCGTCACCGCGCCGGACCTGGGGCCGACAGCTCTGGCAGCAACTCTTCCGCCGCTGACCCGCCCGTCAGCCGGCGACCCGCTTCCTGGCGGCCGTCTTCTTCACGGGCGCCGCCGTCTTCGCGGTCTTCTGCGCCACGGCCTTCTGTGGCGCTGACTTCTGCGCCACCGTCTTCTTCGGGGCAGCCGTCTTCTTCACAGCAGCTGTCTTCTTTGCGACTGCCTTCTTGGCCGGTGCCGACTTCGCCGGTGCGGACTTCGCCGGTGCAGGCTGCGCGGCGGCCTTCTTGGCGCTCGGCTTCGCGGCACGACCCTCGAGGATCTCCGCGAGGAACTGCCCGGTGTACGACGCGGGGTTGGCCGCGACCTCCTCCGGCGTACCTTCCGCAACCAGCGTGCCGCCGCGACGACCACCGTCCGGACCGAGGTCGATCAGCCAGTCGGCCGTCTTGATGACGTCCAGGTTGTGCTCGATGACCAGCACCGAGTTGCCCTTGTCCACCAGGCCGCTCAGCACGCCGAGCAGCTTCCGGATGTCCTCGAAGTGCAGACCGGTCGTCGGCTCGTCCAGGACGTACACCGTGCGGCCAGTCGACCGCCGCTGCAGCTCGGACGCGAGCTTGACGCGCTGCGCCTCACCGCCGGACAGCGTCGGCGCCGGCTGCCCGAGCCGGACGTACCCGAGGCCGACCTCGACCAGCGTCTTCAAGTGCCGCGAGATCGCCGGGATCGCCGCGAAGAACTCGGACGCCTCCTCGATCGGCATGTCCAGCACGTCCGCGACGGTCTTGCTCTTGTAGTGCACCTCGAGCGTCTCGCGGTTGTACCGGGCGCCGTGGCACACCTCGCACGGGACATACACGTCCGGCAGGAAGTTCATCTCGATCTTCAGCGTGCCGTCACCCGAGCACGCCTCGCAGCGGCCGCCCTTGACGTTGAACGAGAAGCGACCCTGCTGGTACCCGCGGACCTTCGCCTCGGGCGTCTCCGCGAACAGCTTCCGGACGTGGTCCCACACCCCGGTGTAAGTCGCCGGGTTGGACCGCGGCGTCCGGCCGATTGGCGACTGGTCGACGTGGATGACCTTGTCGACCTGGTCCATCCCGGAGATCTTCGTGTGCCGGCCGGGCACCGCGCGGGCGCCGTAGATCTGCCGCGCCAGCGACGTGTAGAGGATGTCGTTCACCAGCGTCGACTTGCCCGAGCCGGACACCCCGGTGACCGCGACGAACACCCCGAGCGGGATGGTCACGTCGAGATCCTTCAGGTTGTTCTGCCGCGCGCCGTACACGGTCAGCTCGCGGCCCTCGGTGAGCGGCCGCCGGACCGCCGGGATCGGGATCTCCCGGCGACCGGAGATGTACTGGCCGGTGATCGAGTCCGGGTGGTTGCGCAGGTCCTCCACCGTGCCGGACACGACGACCTGGCCGCCGTGCTCACCGGCGCCCGGGCCGATGTCGACGACCCAGTCGGCGTGGTCGATGGTGTCCTCGTCGTGCTCGACGACGATCAGCGTGTTGCCCAGCTCCTTGAGCCGGACCAGCGTGTCGATCAGCCGCCGGTTGTCCCGCTGATGCAGGCCGATCGACGGCTCGTCGAGCACATAAAGTACGCCGACCAGACCCGAACCGATCTGCGTCGCGAGCCGGATCCGCTGCGCCTCACCGCCGGACAGCGAACCCGCCGGGCGGCTCAGCGCCAGGTAGTCCAGGCCGACGTCGAGCAGGAACCGCAGCCGCTCGCCGATCTCCTTGACCACCCGCTCCGCGATCTGCTTCTCGCGCGGGCTCAGCTCCATCTGCGTCAGGAAGCCGTGCACCTCGTCGATCGACATCGCGCTGATCTCCGCGATGTTCTTCCCGCCGAGGGTGACCGCGAGCGAGATCGGCTTCAGCCGGGCGCCGTTGCAGGCCAGGCACGGGACCTCGCGCATGTACTCCTCGAAGCGCTCCCGCCCGGTGTCGCTCGACGCCTCCGCGTGCCGGCGCTCGACGTACGGGATGACGCCTTCGAAGCTCGTGTAGTACGACCGCTCGCGGCCGTAGCGGTTCTGGTACGAGACGTGGACCTGCTTGTCGTGTCCGGTGAGCAGCGCCTTCTTCGCCTTCGCCGGCAGCTCACCGAACGGCGTGCTGGTCTTGAACTTCAGGTCCTTCGCCAGCGCGTCCAGCAGCCGCTCGAAGTACTGCGAGACGTTCTGGCCGGCCCACGGCTGGATCGCGCCCTCGTCGAGCGACTTCGACGGGTCCGGAACCAGCAGCTCCGGGTCGACCTCCATCCGGGTCCCGAGACCGGTGCACACCGGGCAGGCGCCGTACGGCGAGTTGAAGGAGAACGACCGCGGCTCGAGCTCGTCGATCGCGAGCGGGTGATCGTTCGGGCAGGCGAGCTTCTCGGAGAACCGGCGCTCGCGGTGCGGGTCGTCCTCCGGCAGGTCGACGAAGTCCAGCACGAGCAGCCCGCTGGCCAGCCCGAGAGCGGTCTCCACCGAGTCGGTCAGCCGCTGCTTCGCGGAGCTCTTCACCGCGAGCCGGTCGACGACCACCTCGATGTTGTGCTTCTTCTGCTTGTCGAGCTTCGGCGGGTCGGTGAGCTGGATCGTCTCGCCGTCGACCCGGGCCCGGGACAGGCCCTGACCGGTCAACTGGCGGAACAGGTCCAGATACTCCCCCTTGCGGCCGCGGACGACCGGCGCGAGCACCTGGAACCGAGTGCCCTCCTCCAGCTCGAGCACGCGGTCGACGATCTGCTGCGGGGTCTGGCGCGCGATCGGCTCGCCGCACTCCGGGCAGTGCGGGCGCCCGGCCCGGGCGAACAGCAGCCGGAGGTAGTCGTACACCTCGGTGATCGTGCCGACCGTGGACCGCGGGTTCCGCGAGGTGGACTTCTGGTCGATCGAGACGGCCGGTGACAGGCCCTCGATGAAGTCGACGTCCGGCTTGTCCATCTGGCCGAGGAACTGGCGCGCATACGCCGACAGCGACTCGACGTACCGCCGCTGGCCCTCGGCGAAGATCGTGTCGAAGGCCAGGCTGGACTTCCCGGACCCCGACAGGCCGGTGAAGACGATCATGGCGTCCCGCGGCAGGTCGACCGAGACGTCTTTCAAGTTGTGCTCGCGTGCTCCACGCACGATCAGACGGTCAGACACAAGCTCACTCTCAGCCGTTCTCGAGGGGTTCCAGGTGGTTCTCTGGGTGGTTCACTCACTTGCCCGGTCATGCTAACGAGGCCCACCGACAAAAACTTCCGCCGCCGGATCCGAGCGGCGTTTCGAAAGTATATTCGATCACCATGGGTGGTCGCTGCACCGGTAGGCAGGAGGTGCGAGGATCGGCGTGTCACCGAGATCAGGGAGAGGCGAGATGCCGGAGTACCACGGGAACGTGAAGGTCGGCGGGGCGGCACAGACCCACGAGTTGGCGCACCTGATGATCACCAAGGTCGCTGTGGGGCCGATGGACAATAACGCGTACCTGTTGCGCTGCCGGCAGACCGACGAGCAGGTGCTCATCGACGCCGCGAACGAGGCGGACACCCTGCTCCGGCTGATCGGTGACGGCGGCCTCGCACGGGTGATCACCACGCACCGCCACCAGGACCACTGGGAGGCACTGGCCGCGGTCGTCGGCCGCACCGGTGCGACCACGGTCGCCGGGCGGTACGACGCCGAGGGCATCCCGGTCCCCACCGACCAGCTCGCCGACGACGGCGACCACATCGCCGTCGGCCAGTGCAGCCTCCGCGTGATCCGCCTGGTCGGCCACACCCCCGGGTCGATCGCCCTGCTGTACGACGACCCGGACGGCGCACCGCACCTCTTCACCGGCGACTCCCTCTTCCCCGGCGGCGTCGGCAACACGCAAGGCGACGCCGAGCGCTTCACGTCGCTCCTGAACGACGTAGAGACCAAACTCTTCGCCGATCTCCCCGACGAAACCTGGGTCTACCCCGGCCACGGCTCCGACACCACCCTCGGCACCGAACGCCCCCACCTCCCCGAATGGCGCAAACGCGGCTGGTGACCCGTATCTCTCGCCGCATGTAGGACGATCTCGGCGGTGGTGGATGCTCTGCACGGGCGAACTGTGGTGGCAGGAGACAGCTCGTGGTGGGCCGGCGCCGTTGCGTTGATGGGGTTGAACAGGAAATAGCAGGTCTCCACTCACCACGTCCTGTCTCCACCCGCGGTTGCTGGTCCGCGGGTGCGGGGTTCTTTGTTCTGTGATTTGACGGCGCCGGCGGTGGACGCAGGCGATCCTAGGATGAGGGCATGAGCGGGTTCGCGGAGTATCGGCCTGGGGCTACCCGGCAGGCAGTCGACGTTCTGGTGCGGCCGGCGGTGGATGCGGATCTGACGGCTTGCGCCGACCTGATTGTGACGCGGACCGGCGGGCCGGTGGACGAGCGCCGGAGCCGGCTGGTGGCGGATCTGCAGAACCCCGATCGGTACACGGCGGTCGCGGAGATCGGTGGTGAGGTCGTCGGGTACGGCGCGGTGATCCGGCATCAGGCCTCCCCCACCGATCCGCCCACGACGGCTCCGGATGGGTACTACCTGATCGGGCTGATCGTCTCGAGCGAGTGGCGCCGTCACGGCATCGGCGACCTGCTCACCAAGGACCGGATGCGCTGGACCCAGGAGCGCGCCGACGAGATCTACACCTTCGTCAACCTCGCCAACGGCGTCATCCGCGACCTCACCCGGCGCTTCGGGTTCAGCGAGGTCACCCGCGACTTCACCTTCCCGAACGCGCCCCTCGAACCCGGGACCTGCGTCCTGCTGCGCGCCGAGCTCAGTCGGTGAGCTCCCCCGGATACGCAATCACGTCCACGAGTGCGTTGTTCCGGATCGCAGTGATCTCGGTACGGCGGGCGATCGCGTCCTCGAACAACTGCCGCTGCAGAGACTGAGCATCTCGAAGCTGTACGCCGTTGACCGCCAGGACGAGATCGCCCTGCCGTAGACCCGCTGCCGCCGCCGGGCTCGCCTGGATGACCTCGACGACCCGCAGTGCCGTGCGCTGGTCGAACCGTTCCGCGAGCGCCGGATGCAGCGGCGCGGGCTTGGTCACCAGCCCGAGGTACCCGCGCCGCACGCGACCGTCGTGCAGCAGCGAGTAGATGATCCGGCGCGTGGTCGGATTGACCGGGACCGCCAGCCCCAGCCCGATCCCGGCGACCGCGGTGTTGATCCCGATCACCCGCCCGTTGCCGTCGGCAAGCGCCCCGCCGGAGTTGCCCGGGTTCAGCGCGGCGTCGGTCTGGATCACGTCTTCGATGATGCGCTGAGCTGAGCCACTCTGGACCGGCAGGGATCGCCCGAGAGCGCTCACCACACCGGCGGTCACGCTCCCGGCGAGCCCGAGCGGATTGCCGACGGCAACCACCAGGTTCCCGACCTTCAACAGATCCGCGTCACCGTACTCGGGCGGATCAGGAATCTCCCGGTCGGCCCGCAGTACGGCGAGATCGGACAACCGGTCCACCCCGACCACCCGGGCCTGCGCCGACGTACCGTCCGCGAACTCGGCCGACGCCTCGACGCCGTCGCCGACCACGTGTGCGTTCGTGAGCAGGTGCCCGTCGCCGGTCAGGACGACGGCGGAGCCGGACGAGTCGCCGCGCCGGCTGTGGATCCGCAGGCTCGCGACCCGCGGGATCAGGTGTTCGGCCACGCCCGAGACCACTCGGGAGTAGGCATCCAGTACGTCGTCCCCCGCCATCTCGCCCGCCATCTCGCCGGCCATCTCGTCTGCCATCGCTCGCGCCTCTTCTCTTCCCGCCCCCGAGCGAAGCGAGGGGCCTGAATTACATCATTACACCGTGGGCAACCACGTGAACCGGACCACAAAACTGACCGATCGGTTGAAAACTGGCCGATCGGTCAGTCAAGATGCTTGACATGGCAGTCACCACCCCGGCGCGGGAGCGAACCAGGCGCGAGATCGTGCGTCAGGCGATCGACCTGTTCCAGGCCCGTGGCTACAACGCGACGTCACTGCAGGACATCGCGACCGCAGCCGGCTGCTCCAAGGCCACCGTGCTGTACCACTTCAGCGGCAAGCCCGCCGTGCTAGCCGCCGTCCTCGAGCCGGCCGCCGCCGACGTGGCCGAGCTCGTCAAGGCCGCCGCCGAGCTGTCCCGGGCCGACGCGCAGGAGCTCGCGATCCAGAGCTTCATCGATCTCGCCGTCGTGCACCGCGGCGTCGTCGACGTGCTCCAGGACATCCTCCCGGTGATCGAGCAGATGCCCGAGGTCGCGCAACTGGTCGCCGACGGCATGCGGCTGACGGAGTACATGGCCGGTTCCGACGACCCGCTCGAGCGCGACCTGGCGAAGTTCGCCATCAACGGCCTGCTCGGCGAGTGCCGGCATGCCCACGAACGCACCGACGACGACCTCCGAAGACTCTGCGACATCGCCCTGCGGAGACTGCTCCGCCGCGCCTGAGCACCAACCCCGACTCCCCCGTCGCCACGGGGCGATCACCCCTGCCCGTACGCCGTACCTGACACCGAAACGGACCCCGATGGCCAACCTCCTGTACCGGCTCGGCCGGTTCTCCTACCAGCGCAGGCGCCTGGTCGCCGCACTGTGGGCGCTGTTCCTCGTCGTCCTGGGCGTCGGTGCGCTGACCCTGGGCGGCAAGACCGCGAACACGTTCTCGATCCCCGGCACCGAGTCGCAGCGCGCGCTCGACGCACTCAAGCAGGAACTGCCGGCCGCCAGCGGCGCGTCCGCCACCGTCGTGGTGAAGGCGCCCGACGGCAAGACGCTCGCCGACCCGACAGTGAAGGCCGCCGTCGGCGCCACCGTCGCCAAGGTCGCGAAGGTGCCCGAGGTGATCGCAGCGATCGACCCGTTCACCAGCAAGGCGATCAGCCCGGACGGTACGACGGGGTTGATCAGCGTCCAGTTCGACAAGCCGGCCGACGAGCTGTCGCACGAGAGCAGCGACGGGTACGACGGATTGAGCGGACTGAGCTCGGGTGATCTCCAGGTCGTGCCGGGCGGCCAGATCAAGCCCAGCGTCCCGGAGATCGGCGCGACTGAGGTGCTCGGGGTCGCGGCCGTCGTACTGGTCGTCACGTTCGGGTCGCTCGTCGCGGCCGGGATGACGCTGGTGACGGCGCTCCTCGGCGTACTGGCCGGAATGGCCGGGTTGTTCATCGTGACTGCGTTCACCGATGTGTCGTCGACAGCACCGATCCTCGCGCTGATGCTCGGGCTCGCGGTGGGGATCGACTACTCGCTGTTCATCAGCTCGCGGCACCGGTCGCAGCTGGGCGAAGGCATGGATCCGGAGGAGTCCGTCGCACGGGCGACAGCGACGGCCGGGTCGGCAGTGCTGTTCGCCGGTGCGACCGTGGTGATCGCGCTCGCCGGGTTGTCTGTGGTCGGCGTACCGTTCCTGACCGCGATGGGCCTGGCCGCGGCGGCGACGGTGCTGACCGCCGTACTGGTGGCGTTGACGTTGCTCCCCGCGCTGCTCGGGTTCGTGGGGAACCGAGTGCTGCCGCGGAAGCTACGCAAGGCGCCGACCGAGGCTGTTCACAAGGAAGGGTTCGGTTTCCGCTGGGGTCGGCTGGTGACGCGGCTGCGGGTGCCGATCGTTGCTGTCGGCATCATCGGGTTGGGTTTGCTCGCGATCCCGGCGAAGGACATGCAGCTCGCGCTGCCGGACGGTGCTTCGGCGGCGGCCGGGAGCAACCAGCGGGTCGCGTACGACCTGACCGCCGCGGCGTTCGGGCCGGGTGCCAACGGCCCACTCGTGGTTGTTGTGAAGAGCAACGACGCGGCGGCGTCCAACGCGCTGGTGCAGCAGGTGCTGGGTAAGGCGCAGGGTCTTCCGGACGTGGTCGCGGCGCAGCCGGCCGCGGGGAGTCCCGACGGTACGACGCGGTTGCTGCAGGTGATCCCGCGTAGCGGGCCGGCGAGTGCGGAGACCGCCGATCTGGTGAAGAACCTGCGGTCCGCGGTGCAGCCGCTCGCCACGGGCGACGCAAGTATTTCCGTGACCGGGAACACGGCGGTCGGGGTCGATGTGTCGAACAAGTTGTCCGCCGCGTTGCCGACGTACCTGTTCGTCGTGATCGGGCTGTCGTTCCTGCTGTTGCTGCTGGCGTTTCGGTCCGTACTCGTGCCGTTGAAGGCGACCCTCGGGTTCGTGCTGACGATCGGGGCGACGTTCGGGATCACGGTCGCGGTGTTCCAGGAAGGGCATCTGGCGAGCCTGGTCGGGATCGACTCCCCCGGCCCGCTGGTGAGCTTCCTGCCGATCATCATGATGGGCATCCTGTTCGGGCTGGCGATGGACTACGAGGTGTTCATCGTGTCCCGGGTGCGGGAGGAGTTCGTGCACGGGCGGCACGCGAACGACGCGACCGTGCAGGGCCTCGGCCACGGCGCGCGTGTCGTCACCGCCGCGGCCCTGATCATGGCGTCGGTCTTCGCCGGCTTCATCCTCGTCGAGGACCCGATCATCAAGGCGATCGGCTTCGGCCTCACGATCGGCGTCCTGATCGACGCCTTCGTGGTCCGGATGACCCTGGTCCCCGCCATCCTCAGCCTCCTCGGCGACCGAGCCTGGTGGTTCCCGAAGTGGCTAGACCGCCTCACTCCCCGAGTAGACATCGAAGGCGAAAGCCTCAGGGTCGACGAGACCCCGCAGCCCAAGGAACTCGCGAGCATACGCTGACCCGCGACGTGGGGCGTCGGCACCGCCAGGCGCCCCACCACCCAACAAACTCGACGCATCCCCGACCCGGTACCGCGCGTACGTGTCGGCGTATATGGACACCCGACCAGCCACTACTGAGCTCGGGATGACATACAGGCTGCCGTCACCAAGAACGATGAAGAACAGGTCGATGTCGTCCGGATCGTACGGCATCTTCGTGGCCGACTTGTCCAGAACGTACGGCCGGCGTCCGATCCCGACCTGCCAGTGACCGTTGCTGCCTGGGCGTTCTGAGCTCTTGATCTGGACGCGTTGGATTCCGTTCGTGGTGGTTACCAGCAGGTCGTACACCTCGGGCTCCATCGGCAGCGCAACAGCACAACCGTGAAGCGTGAACCAGGCCATCGCGAGTGCCGGCGCCGCAGCCCGCAGCATCTCTGGACGCGCAGGTAGCTGCAGTGGCTCGGCCGCAGGCCGCGGCGAATCAGACGACCTGAGGGCTGTGCAGTCCAGCCCCAAGCGCATCGCATGTCCCTTGATCCGGACGCGGGACTCGGTGCCGTCGCTGACTCCCAGCCCGACGATCACGTCCGCCCAACAAGTCGCGTCCTTCATCACCTCACGCAACTTCCGGTCGGACCACTGGCGTTGGCCGGTGAAGTGCGCCGTATCGAGCGCTAGCCGCTCGGCGTGCTTCTTGAGCGAGCGCACAGTGCCTGCGGATGTCCCTTTCAGTCCCAGTGCGCGGGCGACGCCACGCCATGAATGGTTCTCGGCCGCAGCCTGGCGGAGGTCGTCGTCGTTCCAGGTTCGTCTGTCACCCCAGGTCGTCATGGGGCAAACATAGACAGGGGCACCGACAGAATCGGTGCCCCTCAGAAGTCGGGCTGACAGGATTTGAACCTGCGGTCTTCTGGCCCCCAGCCAGACGCGTTACCAAACTACGCCACAGCCCGATGGACGCTCCGAAGAGCGAGCCGGGGTAAACCTTACCTCATCCGATCGGGTGGTTCGGACCGGGTTCGGTCAGCGTTTCTTGTTCTTTTGGCGGGCTCGGATCGAGACGTGGACGGGGCTGCCGACGAAGCCGAAGTCCTCGCGGAGCCGGCGTTCGATGAAGCGCTGGTACGACGTCTCGATCGGGCCGGAGGTGAAGATGGCGAAGGTCGGGGGCATCGTCGTGGCCTGCGTGCCGAACAGGATCTTCGGCTGCTTGCCGGAGCGCACCGGGTGCGGATGCGCGGCGACGAGGCGGCCGAGGAAGGCGTTGAGCTGCCCGGTCGGGACCCGGGTCTGCCAGCCCTCCAGCGCTGCCTCGATCGCGGGCACCAGCTTGTCCATGTGCCAGCCGGTGAGCGCGCTGATGTTCACCCGCGGCGCCCAGCGGAACTGCACCAGGTCGCGATCGATCTCGCGCTCCAGGTAGTAGCGCCGCTCCTCGTCCATCAGGTCCCACTTGTTGTACGCGATCACCAGCGCCTTGCCGGCTTCCTCGACCGCGTTCATGATCCGCAGGTCCTGCTCCGTGAGCGACTCCGACGCGTCGATGACGACCACGACGACCTCGGCCCGCTCGATCGCCGCGTTGGTCCGCAGCGAGGCGTAGTACTCGTGCCCCTGGACGTTCTTCACCTTGCGCCGGATGCCCGCGGTGTCGATGAACCGCCACTCCTGGCCGCCGAGCGTGATCAGTTCGTCGACCGGGTCCACCGTCGTACCGGCGACGTCGCTGACGACGACCCGGTCCTCCTTGGCGACCTTGTTGAGCAGCGAGGACTTGCCCACGTTCGGCTTGCCGACGATCGCGACCCGGCGCGGTCCGCCGAGCTCGCCGTCGCGCTCCGCGGGTGCCTCCGGAAGGGCCTCGAGTACGGCGTCCAGCAGGTCGCCCGTACCGCGGCCGTGCATCCCGGACACCGGGAACGGCTCGCCGATGCCGAGGCTCCACAGGTTCATCGCCTCGGACTCGATGCGCTGGTCGTCGACCTTGTTCGCGGCCAGTACGACGGGCTTGCCGGACTTCCGCAGTACCCGGACGACCGCTTCATCCGCGTCGGTGATGCCGACCACGGCGTCGACCACGAACAGCACCGCGTCGGCGGCGTTGATCGCGACCTCGGCCTGGGCGGCGACCAGTGCGGCCATGCCGACCGCGTCCGGGTCCCAGCCGCCGGTGTCGACGACCGTGAACTCGCGCCCGGCCCAGTTGGCGTCGTACGACACGCGGTCCCGGGTGACGCCCGGGGTGTCCTCGACGACCGCCTCGCGGCGGCCGATGATGCGGTTGACCAGCGTGGACTTGCCCACGTTCGGCCGCCCGACGATCGCGAGGACGGGCAGCGGCCCGGTGTCTTCGCGGTCGTGCGTCGGTGCTTCGGTGGGCAGGTCAGTCATCAGGGTCCTTCTGGTCTCGCCAGCCCGGAAGCGGGTGGCCGGTTTCTTCGACGGCCGCCTTCACATGGGCGCGCAATACGTCGCCGATCTGACCGGCGACCGCCTGTACGTCGGAGTGTCTCCTGGGAAAGGGTACGCGCTCGACGGCGAAAGGCTCGCCGTACACCACGTCGATGCGGCTCCCGGCCGGTGGGAAACCCTCCACGTCACCCCCTGGCAGCCGCGTTCCCATCAGCGCGACCGGCAGGATCGGGGCCCCGGTCACCATCGCCAGGTACGCCACGCCGGTCCGGATCCGGCTGAAGTCACCCGGCCCGCGGGTGCCCTCCGGGTAGATGTTCAGCACCCGGCCGTCCCGCAGTACCTGGATCGACTGCCGGACCGCGAGTACGTCGTACGTCGACCGGTCGACCGGGATCTGGCCGACCCGGCGCAGGAACGCGCCCTGGAGACCGCCGAACACCTCGATCTTGCCGAGCTGGTGCAGCATCCGCGGCGCGATCGCCCCGAGCAGCGGCCCGTCGAGCAGACTCAGGTGGTTCGGGGCCATCAGCAGCGGACCGGTCAGCGGGAACCGGTCCTCGTGGTGCACGGTCAGGTTGTACTTGCGGCGGAAGTACGGCTTCGCGACCCTCCGCAACGGGAGCGCCATCCGGTACGGCAGTGCCGGCAGATCGTCGGTGCGGGGCAGATCCTTGTGCCCGGTGATTTCAGCCGTCATAGCTCCCGACCCTGAGGGACGGTCTCCTTGGCGAGCCTGCTGATCACGTCGATGACCTCCTCGAGGGACAGATCGGTGGAATCGATGGTGACCGCTCCGTCGGAGGCGACCTGGAACTCGGACACGGTCGAGTCGTCCGCGTCGCGGCGGACGATCTGGTCCCGCAGCTGCTCGGCGGTGACGGAGCCCAGCTCCGCCCCGCGGCGCGCCATCCGCGCCTCCTGATCGGCGGTCAGCAGCACCTTGAGCTCGGCGTCGGTGGCGACCACCGTGGCGATGTCGCGGCCTTCGACCACGATCCCGCCGCTCGGCCCTGCTGTGTCTTGGGCGTCGTCGATGACGGCCCGCTGGCGCTTGATCAGTTCCTTGCGGACGTCCAGGTTGGTGGCGATCTTCGACACCACCTCGCTGATCCGCGGCTCCCGGATCGCGGCCGTGACGTCGGTTCCGTCGACGATCACGAACTGGTTGGCGGGGTCGGTGCTGATCTCCAGCTCGAGCTCCCGCGCACGCTGCGCAACCGCCGCCGTGTCGTCCAGATCCAGGCCGCGCTCGACGGCCGACCAGGTCACCGCACGGTACGTCGCACCGGTGTCCAGGTACCGCAGACCGAGACGGGAGGCCACTCCACGCGCAGTGCTCGACTTACCGGAGCCGCTCGGCCCGTCAACAGCGATGATCATGCCCCGAAGGGTACCTTCGCCCGGGGACACTTCAGGCACACCCTCGTTCAGCGGTGGACGACCCAGCCCCGCTCGGTGAGTACGTCGACCAACTGGTCCACCGAACCCGGCTTGACGGCCAGTTCGACCTCACCGACCGGGCGGCCGGGGCTGTGGTCGATGCGGAGGTCCTCGACGTTGGCGCCGGACTCGGCCGCGTCCGCGAACAAGCGGGCCAGCTGGCCGGGACGGTCCGGGATCGTGACGAGGACCGTGACCAGGTCGATGTGCGGCGTACCGTGCTTGCCCGGGACCCGGACCGCGCCGGACACGCCCTGGCCGAGGATCGCGGTCAACTCGTCGCCGGCCTCTTCCTTGCCGAGGGCAACGAGTAGCCGGTCGAGCTCGCCGCGGATCTGCTCCAGCAGGCCGGTCAGCGCGGTCGAGTTCGCGGACACGATCTGGGTCCACAACCGCGGGTCGCCGGCCGCGATCCGGGTGACGTCGCGGACACCCTGACCGGACAGTTCGAGATGGGAGGACGGCGCGTCCGCCAGCGTGCCAGCGGCGAGCGCCGACATCAGATGCGGCAGGTGCGACACCCGGGCGACACCGAGGTCGTGATCCTCCACCGACAACTCGACCGTCCGCGCGCCACAGGCCTCGGCGAGCCGCCGTACGAGATCGACCGCCTCCGGAGCGCTCGTCGCGTGCGGGGTGATCGCCCAGGTGGCGCCGTCGAACAGATCCGCGCGCGCAGCCAGTGGGCCGTTGCGCTCGGAGCCGGCCATCGGGTGACTGCCGACGTACCGGCTGACATCCGCGGTCAGGCTGCGTGCGTCGGCGAGCGGCTTGGACTTCACACTGGCCGCATCAGTGACGATGGCATTGGTTTGTTCGAGTTGTTCGGCCACGACGGCGCCGACATGGTCCGGCGGTACGGCGACCACGACCAGCTGCGGCTCGATGTCGACCTGCCGTGCGCCGGCACCGATCCGCTCGGCCATCAGCGCGTTGTCCGGGTTCCCGTCGACGAGCTCCACGACCACGCCGAGGCGCACCAGCGCGAGGCCGATCGACGTACCGATCAGCCCGGTGCCGACGATCCGAACCGGGCCGCGCAGCTCGCTCACAGTGCCGCCTTCATTGGGCGCCGGTCAGGTCCGGGCGGAGCGCGACCGCTCCGTGCAGGTACACGTGCTGGATCTTGTCCCGGGACCGCGGCGTCTCGGTGTGCACCATCAGCCGCACCACCCGCGGCAGCGCGTGCGGCACCGGTATCTCCTGCATGCACATCAGCGGTACGTCGGTGAGCCCGATCTGCCGGCCCGCGACGGCGGGAAACTCCGAACGCAGGTCGGACGTGACGGTGAACAGGATGCTGATCAGATCCTCGTTCTCCAGATCGTTCGCCTCCAGGACCGCCTTCACCAGCTCCGCGGACCGCTCGAGCAGGTGCTCGCGCTCGTCCACGTCCAGCTGGGTGGCCCCCCGGATCGCCCGTACCGCCACGTCCGCCTCCTTAGATCCTGTCCCCCAACCCTAGGCCAGCGTAGTCAAAGAGTGGACAGCCGTCTCAGCGGCATCGACCGTCTGCTCCAGCAGCAGCGCGATCGTCATCGGCCCGACCCCGCCCGGAACCGGCGTGATCAGCCGGGCCACCTCGGCCGCCTCGGCGAAGTGCACGTCGCCGACGTTGCCCTCGTTGTAGCCGGCGTCGACCACGACCGCGCCCGGCTTCAGCCAGTCACCCCGGACGAAGTTCGCCTTGCCGACCGCCGCGATAACGACGTCGGCGGTCCGGACCAGGTCCGGCAGGTCCCGGGTCCGCGAGTGCGCGTACGTGACGGTCGCGTTCGATGCCAGCAGCAACATGCCGGCCGGCTTACCGAGGATCGGGCTGCGGCCGATCACCACCGCGTGCGCCCCTTCGAGCGGTACGTCGTACGCCGCCAGCAGCCGCATGATCCCGCCAGGCGTCGCCGACCGGAAACCGGGATCCCCGAAGGCCATCGCCGCGAACGACCGCATCGTCACGCCGTCGACGTCCTTCGCCGGGTCGATCGCCTCGAACGCGGCCCGCTCGTCGATCTGCGGCGGCACCGGATGCTGCAACAGGATCCCGTGCACGGCCGGGTCGTCGGAGAGCTTGGTGATCTCCGCGACCAGCTCCGCGGTGGTCGTCTCGGCCGGCAGTACGACGCTGAGCGACGCGATCCCGGCCTTCTTCGAGCGGTTCTGCTTCATCCGCACGTACGTCGCCGACGCCGGGTCGTCACCGACCAGCACGGTCGCCAGACACGGCTGTACGCCGTACTGCTCCTGCAGGACCCGTGCTCGTTCGGCGGCCTTCGCGACCATGTCGGCGGCGAGGTCGGTCCCGATCATCAATTCAGCAGTCATCTGCGCACTCCTCTGGGCGTCAGGTGGGTGCCCAGGCGCGCGGCGAAGCCGGATGGCAGACCGTTCCCCGGTGGTCGTCCACCTCAGCGCCAGTCGCGGTCCGCTGTCAGGATACCGACCCGGCTCAGAGCAGGCCGGCGTGGTCGAGCGCGAGGTACGCCGCGTCACTGCCGGTCATCGCACCGGGCGTGCGCAGCTCGGCACGGAACGCGTCCACGGACAGCTCGACCGGAACACAGTCCTCGGCCTCGTCCAGCTGCTGCTTCCCGTCCGGGCGGCACCCGCGCGCGATCGCGACGTACTTGCGGAACGTCGAAGATCCACCGGAAAACTGCCAGCCGACCACGTCGATCGTCTCGCAGGTGTAGCCGGTCTCCTCCTCGAGCTCCCGCGCACCCGCGACGGCCACCTCCTCGTCGGCTTCGACCAGACCGCCCGGGAGGTTCGTGACCACGCGGTCCGGGCCGGCCCGGAACATCCGGATCGTGACGATCCGGCCGTCGGGCGTCAACGGAAGCACCGTGACCCCGGCCGAGAGGCCGGCCTCGGGACCGATGACGTCCCACTCGATCTCGCGACCGTCGGGCATCCGGTACCGCCGCAGACGCACGGTGAGGAATCGCTCGAACCCCGGCTCCTCCCCCAGCAGTTCCCAGGGAGCCGGGTCTGCTGGTCGCGAAGCCGCCGGAGATTGCTCAGCCGCCACCTCGTCGGTGGCGGCTGAGTTCTCGATCTGGTCCGTCACAGCGGACGGTCGTCGTCGGGATCTTCCGGCGGCGCCACCGGTGCGTCGTCCGCCGGCGGAGCGACCGGGGTGTCACCGGCCGCCGACTCACTGGAGTCGGACGCGGACTCCGTGTCCGACTCGGCGTCGGACTTCTCGTCCACCGCCGGGCTGGACTCGCCCAGGATGCCGGCCAGCGTCTCCTCGGAGATCCGCTTGAACTTGCGCACCTGGGTCCGGGTCCGGTCCAGGACGGCGACCTCGAGCTGGTCCGGGGTCAGCTCCCGGACCTCGGTGCCGTCGTGGCCGAGCGCGTCCACCGCGAGCCGGAGCGCACCGGCCAGCGAGATGCCCTCGGAGTAGTGCTCGCCGATGTACTCCGCGACCGTGTCGGCCGGGCCGCCCATCACGGCGTACCCGCGGACGTCCGCGATCGAGCCGTCGTAGGTGAGCCGGTAGATCTGGTCGTCGGCCACGCCGACGCCGACCTCGGCGACCAGGATCTCGACCTCGAGCGGCTTCTCGCCGCCGGAGGAGAAGATCGCGCCGAGGGTCTGCGCATACGCGTTGGCCAGCGCCCGGCCGGTCACGTCGCGCCGGTCGTAGGAGTACCCGCGCATGTCGGCGAGCCGGACGCCGGCGATCCGCAGGTTCTCGAACTCGTTGTAGCGACCGACGGCGGCGAACGCCATCCGGTCGTAGATCTCGGCCACCTTGTGCAGGGCGGGCGAGCGGTTCTCCGCCACGAACAGGATGCCGTCGGCGTACTGCAGCGCGATCGCGCTGCGGCCCTTGGCGATGCCCTTGCGGGCGAAGTCGGCCCGGTCCCGCATCAGCTGCTCGGGCGAGACGTAGAACGGAACGCTCATCGAAGGTGTCGTCCTCTAATCAGTCGATCGGCAGGGTCATCGGGATGGTCAGCTCAGGTTGCCTGCGGCCGGGCCGTCGGGACGCTCGTGCCGCTGGGCCCAGGCCGCGTCGACGAGCGCCGCCACCTCGTCCTCCGGCAGCCGCCGGTAACCGTCCGCGGTGACCACGCCGATCACCGGGAAGATCCGGCGCAGCATGTCCGGGCCGCCGGTCGCCGAGTCGTCGTCGGCCGCGTCGATCAGCGACTGGATTGCCACCGTCGCGCAGTCGGTCTCGGACAGGTCCTCGCGGTACAGCTTCTTCAGCGCGCCGCGGGCGAACAGCGAGCCCGAGCCGACGCTGTAGAAGTGCGTCTCCTCGTACCGCCCGCCGGTCGGGTCGTAGGAGAAGATCCGGCCGCCCTTGATGTCCTCGTCGTAGCCCGCGAACAGCGGCACCACGGTGAGGCCCTGCATAGCCATCGGCAGGTTGCCGCGGATCAGCGCGCTGAGCCGGTTGGCCTTGCCGTCGAGGCTCAGGGTGGCGCCCTCGAGCTTCTCGTAGTGCTCCAGCTCGACCTGGAACAACCGGACCATCTCGATCCCGAAGCCGGCCGAACCGGCGAACGCGACCGCCGAGTACTCGTCGGCCGGGAACACCTTCTCGATGTCACGCTGGGCGATGATGTTGCCCATCGTGGCCCGCCGGTCGCCGGCCATGATCACGCCACCGGGGAAGGTGGCGGCCACGATCGTCGTACCGTGCGGGACTTCGCTGGACAGGTCGCCCTGCCCCAGGGACCGTCGTCCGGGCAACAGGTCGGGCGCGTGCCCGGCCAGGAAGTCCATGAACGACGAGCCGCCCGGGGTCAGGAAGGCTTCCGGCAGGCGGCCGGAGGCATCAGATGTCATCGAGCGGTTCACTCCCCACCCTTTTGCACGAATCCGCGGACGAACTCCTCGGCGTTCTCCTCGAGGACCTCGTCGATCTCGTCCAGGATCGAGTCGACGTCCTCGTCGAGCCGCTCTTTCCGCTCCTGGACGTCCTCGGACGCCTCGACCTGCTCGACCTCTTCCTCGGTCGACGAACGCTTCGGCTGCTTGTGCTGCTGACCGCCGTCCTTAGCCATGACACCACCTCCTAGAACCGCTGGGAGGGCCGCCCAACCGACCCTCACTAGCGACCCTACCCGGCCGCACCCCCAGTGATGGTGCGAACCAGGTCACTTGCGGTGTCGCATTGGTCAAGAAGTGCGCCGACGTGCGCTTTCGTGCCCCGCAGCGGGTCGAGAGTAGGGATCCGCTGCAACGATTCCTTCCCGGGCAGATCGAAGATCACCGAGTCCCAGGAGGCGGCCGCGACCTGCGGTGCGTACTGCTGCATGCAGCGACCGCGGAAGTACGCCCGGGTGTCGGTCGGCGGGTGCGCGACGGCCATCCGGATCTCCTCGTCGGTGACGACCCGCTGCATCCGGCCGGATTTCACCAACTTGTAATACAGGCCCTTGTCCGGGCGCAGGTCGGAGTACTGCAGGTCGACCAGGTGCAGCTTCGAGTCGTCCCACTCGAGGCCGTCCCGATCGCGGTACGACTGGAGCAGTTTGTACTTCGCGACCCAGTCGAGCTGGTCGGACAGCTTCATCGGGTCGATGGCCAGCTGGTCGAGCACCTGCTCCCAACGGTGCAGGACGTCCTTGGTCTGCCGGTCCGCATCGTCGCCGTACTTGTCCTCGACGTACTTGCGGGCCTGCTCCAGGTACTCCGTCTGCAGCTGCACCGCGGTGATCTTGCGGCCGTCCTTCAGCGTCAGCAGGTGCGTGCAGGACGGGTCGTGGCTGACCTCGTGCAGCGCCGTCACCGGCCGGTCGACGCTCAGGTCGTCGGTGAGCCAGCCGTCCTCGATCATCGCCAGCACCAGCGAGGTCGTCCCGACCTTCAGGTACGTCGAGATCTCGGACAGGTTCGCGTCGCCGATGATCACGTGCAGCCGGCGGTAACGGTCCGGGTTCGCGTGCGGCTCGTCGCGGGTGTTGATGATCGGCCGCTTCAGCGTCGTCTCCAGGCCGACCTCGACCTCGAAGTAGTCGGCCCGCTGGCTGATCTGGAACCCGTGCGCCGCGCCGTCCTGGCCGATCCCGACCCGGCCGGCGCCGGTGACCACCTGGCGGCTCACGAAGAACGGCGTCAGATGCCGCACGATCGACGCGAACGGCGTCGACCGGCGCATCAGGTAGTTCTCGTGCGAACCGTACGACGCGCCTTTGTTGTCGGTGTTGTTCTTGTAGAGGTTCAGCTGCGGCGCACCCGGAATCAGGCGGGCCTGCCGCGCGCCCTCCATGATCACCAGCTCGCCGGCCTTGTCCCACACCACCGCGTCCCGCGGGTTCGTGGTCTCGGGCGCGGAGTACTCCGGGTGGGCGTGGTCGACGTACAGCCGGGCGCCGTTGGTGAGGATCACGTTCGCCAGGCCGGTCTCCTCGTCGGTGAGCTGGCTGGAGTCCGCCACCTCCCGGCTCAGGTCGAATCCTCGCGCGTCCCGCAGCGGGTGCTCCTCGTCGAAGTCCCACCGGGTCTTGCGCGCGAGCGGCTGCGTCTGCGCATAGCCGTTCACCACCTGGCTCGAGGTCAGCATCGGGTTCGCCCCGGGCTGGCCCGGCACCGAGATCCCGAACTCGGTCTCGGTACCCATGATCCGCCGAACACTCATGGAGTTGAGCCTACGCGGTACCGACGACTAAAGGGCTTGCTGTGTCCACAGGGTTACGTGTGAGACTGCGCGGGTGGACGAGATGGTGGCGATTCTGGACGAGCACAACCAGGTCACCGGGGCGGTGCCACGATCGGTGATGCGTCGCGACAATCTGCGTCATGCGGCGACCGGGGTCGTTGTTCTGAATCCGGACGGGGACCTCTACGTGCATCGGCGTACGCCGACGAAGGATGTGTATCCGGGCCGGTACGACTTCGCTGCCGGTGGAGTCGTCGCGGCGGGCGAGGACCCGTTTCATGCCGTCGTACGGGAGCTGGAAGAAGAGCTCGGGATCGCCGGCGTGGAGCTGACGCGGTTGCCCGAGGACGACTACGCGGACGAGAACACCCAGTACCACGCGTATCTGTACACGTGTATCTGGGACGGTCCGGTGCGGCATCAGCCGGAAGAGGTCGCGTGGGGCGCCTGGATGTCGCCGGCCGAGCTCGTGGCCAAGTTCGACGAGTGGTCGTTCATGCCTGACGCGCTGGCGCTTCTCGGTCCGTACGTACGGAGCTTGGTGTGACGATCCTCGAGGGATGGGACAGCCACGCCTGGATCGACGGCCCGTGGATCCACCGCACGGCGTACGTCACCTCCTGCTCCCCGTGGCCTGTCTCTAGCGGCGGCGGGCCATGGTGCGGGCGAAGTTGATGGCGACCAGGCCCGCCCAGCAGATGACGACGCCGAACGGGCCGATCATGCCGGCCGCGATCGCGGTGATCGGGATCGCGGCTACGATCGACACGATCGCCAGCGCCAGCCCACCCGGGTCCGTCTCGCGGCTCGGATGCCGCCGCGGCGCACGCTCCGGCAGGAGATCGGCGCCACGGTGCCGGTCACGCGCGTCGAGCTTCTCCAGGAAGCTGTCGATGATCTCAGCCTCGTACTCCGGTCCCAGCTCCTGCCGCGCCGCCACAGCAGCCCGCAGGTCCTTCCGCACCTCGTCCGTCGCCATACCAGCACGCTAGGCCCGCAGAACCGCCGTACCAATCGGGGAAACCCCCCCGATCTCACCGGGTGTTATGCCTACCCTCAGCTGTGCTGGACCGACAGGCCGAGGATCCGCACCTCGCCGTAGTTCGAGTCGCTGCACGGTGACGACTTGTCGCAGTTGGCCTGGGTGTAGGCGCCGGCCTTGAAGTACGCGCCGTCGAACGACTTCGCGATGGTGGTCTGGAGTACGCCGTTGTAGTACGCCTTGACCTCACCGTCGGACACCGCAAACTTCGCCTCGAACGGCGTACCGAGCTGGTAGTCCGAGGTGACGAGCTTGTGGTGCGCGTCGTCGCCGTCGGTCACGTACAGCTTGGTGCCCTCGAGCCGGAACACGCTCACGTCGTCCTCGTCGTCGTGGATCTGCGCCCCGACGACGTGCGGCTTCTCGGCCGGCAGCGCCGTGAACGCCTCCTTCACGACCAGGGTGTGCGTGCCATCAGTGGACGACCAGGACGCGTTCTCGGTGCCGTTCATCTCCCGCAGCTCCGAGCGCGGATAGCTGGAACCACCCGTCGTCACCCCGTTCACCGGCGCCCGGAACTGCACGCCGTCACCGTCCACCACGAAGTACGGGCCGTTGCTGTACGTCGCGAGCGCGGGCTGCTTGATCTCCGTCGGGTCCTCGTCGTCGCCGGTCGGCAGGGTCAGCTTCCAGTTGGTCAGGTCGAGCACCTGACCAGGCACGGATCCTGTCGTCGTCGGCACCGCCGTACCGGCCGTGCCGACGGCAACCAGCGCTGCGAGTGCGAGCGCGATCACGGCTTTCCTCATCGTCCACTCCTCAGTTCGGATGCTTCATCCTCGCGAGGAGTGTTGCGGGGCCGGGCCGGGTTGCACGTTCCTGCCACCGCACACCGAAGACCGCCCTCGGACGCGATGTCCGAGGGCGGTCCAGGTACGGCGGTGGTTACAGGTACTGACCCGTGTTCGTGGCCGTGTCGATGGAGCGGCCTGGCTCGGTGCCTTGTTTGCCGGAGATGAGCGTTCGGATGTAGACGATCCGCTCGCCCTTCTTGCCGGAGATCCGGGCCCAGTCGTCCGGGTTCGTGGTGTTCGGGAGGTCCTCGTTCTCCTTGAACTCGTCCACGCAGGCCTGCAGCAGGTGCTGCACCCGCAGACCCTTCTGGTTCTCGTCCAGGAACGCCTTGATCGCCATCTTCTTCGCCCGGTCGACGATGTTCTGGATCATCGCGCCCGAGTTGAAGTCCTTGAAGTACAGGACCTCCTTGTCACCGTTGGCGTAGGTGACCTCGAGGAAGCGGTTCTCGTCGGCCTCGGTGTACATCCGCTCGACCGTGCGCTGGATCATCCCGTCCACACAGCCCTGCCGGTCGCCGCCGAACTCGCCCAGATCGTCGACGTGCAGCGGCAGGTTGGCGGTCAGGTACTTCGAGAAGATGTCCCGGGCCGCCTCGGCGTCGGGGCGCTCGATCTTGATCTTCACGTCCAGCCGGCCGGGCCGCAGGATCGCCGGGTCGATCATGTCCTCGCGGTTGGAGGCGCCGATGACGAGGACGTTCTCCAGCCCCTCGACACCGTCGATCTCGCTCAGCAGCTGCGGGACGATGGTGTTCTCGACGTCGGACGACACACCGGATCCGCGGGTGCGGAACAGCGAGTCCATCTCGTCGAAGAACACGATCACCGGCATGCCCTCGGAAGCCTTCTCCCGGGCCCGCTGGAAGACCAGGCGGATGTGCCGCTCGGTCTCGCCGACGTACTTGTTCAGCAGCTCGGGGCCCTTGATGTTCAGGAAGAACGACTTCTGGCCCTCGGTGCCGGTCCGCTCGGCGACCTTCTTGGCCAGCGAGTTCGCCACCGCCTTCGCGATCAGCGTCTTGCCGCACCCCGGCGGGCCGTAGAGCAGCACGCCCTTCGGCGGCTTGAGCTCGTGCTCCAGGAACAGGTCCTTGTGCAGGTACGGCAGCTCGACAGCGTCCCGGATCTGCTCGATCTGGCCGGACAGGCCGCCGATCTGGGTGTAGTCGATGTCCGGCACCTCTTCGAGGATCAGCTCCTCGACCTCGGACTTCGGGATCTTCTCGTACACGTATCCGGAGCGGGCCTCGAGCAACAGCGAGTCACCGGCGCGCAGGGGTACGTCGAGCAGCGGCGACGCCAGTCGCACCACGCGCTCCTCGTCGGCCTGCGCGATCACCAGCGCCCGCTCGCCGTCGGCGAGCAGCTCCTTCAGCATCACCACGTCGCCGACGACCTCGAAGTCACAGGCCTCGACCACGTTGAGTGCTTCGTTCAGCATCAGTTCCTGGCCGAGCCTGAGCGCGTCCAGGTCCACCGACGGGCTCGCCGCGACCCGGAGTTTCCGGCCGCCGGTGAACACGTCGAGCGTGTCGTCTTCGTTCCGTCCGAGGAAGGTGCCGAAACCGGACGGCGGTTGCGCCAGCCGGTCGACCTCCTCCTTCAGGGCGATGATCTTCTCTCGCGCCTCCCGCAGCGTGTCCGCCAGCCGCTCGTTCTGAGCGGTGACACTCGCCAAGGAGGCCTGGGTTTCGGACAGCCTGCTCTCGAGCGACCGGCTGTCTGCCGGGTGCTCGAGCAGCCGACGTCGCAACGCCGCGACTTCGGCTTCCAGGTACCGGACCTGGTTACGCAGTTCTGCCGCGGTAGGACTCTCGTCTCCAGCCACGATCATCACCTCACCATGTGGGGCTCGACCCTATGGACCTTACCCAGAAAACCTCGCCGGGCAAGCTGAATCCCATCACGTGTCGGTTGCGGATGGAGTCCGTTGCCTACGGCATGTCGCCGGAAGATTCCGAGGATACTTCGGACGACGGCGCACCGGCTGCCTCAGGGCGGCGCGGACCGGCGTAGTCGTCGCCGTACGCGCCCGGTGCCGGACGGCGCTTCTTCCGGGGTGCCTGCACCCCGTGCGCCATCCTCCGGGCGGTGACCAGGAAGGCCGTGTGTCCTTGCATCCGGTGGCCCGGACGGACGGCGAGACCCTCTACATGCCAGTCTCGCACGAGTGACTCCCACGCGCGCGGCTCGGTGAACTCGCCGTGTGCCCTCAGCGTCTCCACGAAGCGGCTCAGTTGCGTCGTGGTGGCAACATAGGCACAGAACACCCCACCGGGTGAAAGTGCCTCAGCGACGGCGTCGACGCACTCCCACGGCGCCAGCATGTCCAGTACGACGCGGTCCACGTCCTGCTCGTTCAGCTTCTCGACCAGGTCCCCCACCTCGAGCCGCCAGGCCGGGTGCTCTCCCCCGAAGAAACCGGTCACGTTCTTCCGCGCGACCTCCGCGAAGTCCTCGCGGCGCTCGAACGAGATCACCTGGCCGTGGATCCCGACCGCCCGCAGCAGCGCGGTGGTCAGCGCGCCGGAACCGGCCCCGGCCTCGACCACCTTCGCGCCCGGGAAGATGTCGGCCATCGTGACGATCTGCGCGGTGTCCTTCGGGTAGATCACCGCGGCGCCGCGCGGCATCGAGACCGAGTAGTCGGCCATCAGCGGCCGCAGCGCCAGGTATTCCACGTTGCCCTTGGACCTGATCACCACGGCGTCCGGGCCGTCGATCAGCTCGTCGTGCTCGATCCCGCCCTTGGTGGTGTGGAAGGTCTTACCGCGCTCCAGCTTGACCGAGTGCCGGCGGCCCTTGGAGTCCTGCAGGGTGACCCACTCGCCCTCCTGCAGCGGTCCGTGATGGACCCCGGAGAACGCCTGGTCGGGAAAGTCGCGCAAGTCAGCCATAAGGCGCTCACCTTAACTTTCGGTCACCGGAACCGAATAATCCGGCGGTCGCCCAGCTGCATGCCCAGCTGTGGGTTCAGCGGGTGGTCAGCGGCTGCGGAACGCCCGTTCGACGTCGGCGGTCGCGAGGACGCCGTACACGCCGCCGTCGGCGTCCAGGACCAGGTACTCCGAGGCGGGACTCTCACGCAGTGTGGCGAGGATCTCCTCGCCGGTGTCGTTGACGCCGATGATGTGGCCCGCGCCGATCCGGGTGGAGACCTCGCTGACCGTGGTCCACGGGCGCTGGTTCGGGGCGACCGCGGCGACCGCGGTCTCGGACACCAGAGCATGCGGCTTGCCGTCGCCGTCGATCACCACGACCGCTCCCGCGTGCGCTTCGCCGGCCAGCCGGACGGCCTCCGCGAGCGGCGTACCGGAATGTACGGCGATGGCGCGGCGGGCCATCGCCCGGACCTGGAGCGCGGGCAGCTTGCGCCGCAGCCGGGCCTGCATCAGCGACGCGGTCGAACCGGACCAGAGGAAGAAGCCGACCAGCAGCGCGATCAGGAAGTCGATCATCGACGGCTGCCGGCCCCAGACCTGCTCGAGCAGCACCGGGAGCAGCAGCACGCCCATCGCGAGCAGCCGCCCGGCCCACGCCGCCGCGATCGTGCCGGTGTGCATGTTGCCGGTGAACTTCCAGACGATCGCCCGCAGCACCCAGCCGCCGTCCAGCGGCAAGCCGGGCAGCAGGTTCGTGACGCCGACGATCAGGTTCGCGATGCCGAGCTCCCACAGGGCGACGTACCCGACACCCTCGTCGAAGGCGCGCGACCCGAGATACGCGAGGCCGCCGACGATCAGGGACGCGATCGGGCCGACGACCGAGACCGCGAACTCCTCGAGCGGCGACTTCCGCTCGCCCTCGATATGCGTGCCGGCCGCGAAGAACCCGAGGTTGATCTCCGAGACGCCGATACCGAACCGCATCGCCATCAACGCGTGCGCGAGCTCGTGGATCAGGATCGACACCGTGAACGCCACCACGAACGCGAACGCGGCGACGTACCGCCAGCCGCCGAGCTCGGGGAACTGCTGCCCGATGATCGCCGCGAAGCCGATCGCGAGCAGCATCGCCACCGGGAGCCAGGTGAAACGCATGGTCAGCCGGATGCCGCGGACGCGCCCCAGCACCCACGTTCCGGGCGGTGGTGGGCCGGCCGGCTGGGCGGGGTTCTGGGGGTCACGCGAGTCTGGCATCAACCCAACGCTACTGGTCGAGTGTTAACTCGCTGCTACACACCCACCGTCAGCGTGGCGACGTACCCTCCGGAGACGTCCCCGGAGACGGTCGCGAGCTGGTGTACGCCGTCGTCGTCGCCGAACACGTTGTCGTTCTCCAGCGACGTCTGGCTGAGGTTCTGCGCGCTGCCGTCGTACCCGGCGGTGGCGTAGACGGTGCTGCACACGTCCTTCGGGAGGGCGAGCTGCGACGTACGGGTGATCTGGCCGGCCTTCGTGGCCTCGTCGACGCCGGCGTACACCTCGAAGTGGATGTGCGGCCAGCGGCCCATGTACGCGGCCGGGAAGATCGTGGTGAACGTGACCTTGCCGGAGCCGTCCGCGGCCTGGACGCCGCGGAGGTAGTTCTCGTTCGTCACGCCGTCGGAGTACAGCGAGTACCGGCCCTGGGCGTCGCAGTGCCAGAGGTAGACGGCGGCGCCTTCGAGGGGCTTGTCCTGGCCGGCGTCGACGATGGTGAGCTCGACCTTCAGCGGTACGCCGCCGGCGACGCCGGACGCGGAACCGAACGACTTGGTGATGTCGCTGCGAACGATGCCGGACTGGGTGAGGACATTGGGCCCGTTCGAGCCGTCACCCGGGTACGGTCCCCCGGTCTCCTGCGGGATCTCGTCGACATCCGTTGACGCAGAGGACGTCGTGGCCGTCGCGCTCGACGTACTAGAGCTGGCCGCCGACGGCGTACTCGTCGACGCACTGTCATCCGTCGAGCAGCCGGCAACCGCAGCGAGCCCGGCAGCCGTGAACAACCCGAGAAAGCGCCGTCGGTGCAGAGTCGCAAGGTCGTACTCAAGACCACGATCGTGATCCGGCGGAGGCTGCGTCGGCGTCGTCATAAACCGAGCATGCCAACCCACCCCCACAACCACCCGTGCCCCCACTGAAAGTTCCCTGTGAAGCCGTTCCCCGCCCACCAACTCCTATCTCCAGTCCCCACCACCCCACCCCACGCACCGCACCACCCCACCCCACGCACCGCACCACCCCACGCACCGCACCACCCCACGCACCGCACCACCCCACGCACCGCACCACCCCACGCACCGCACCACCCCACGCACCGCACCACCCCACCCACCGCACCACCCCACCGCTGGCCCGCACCGCACCACCCCACCCACCGCACCACCGCCCGGTGCGTCCCACCGGCCGGGCCCGATCGGGCGCGGCGAGGGCCCCCGCACCAAGCAGACGAGGGGATATCCGGCTCTTCTGCCTGACGTGTGGGTCGTCGACGGGTTCCAGCGCGGTGCCAGGCTTGGTGTGACGTGCACGCTCGACAGGACATGTCCAGTGAACGGGTAGTGCACCTGAGCGTAAACGCGCCCGTGCGTACACCGTCTCACCGGTGCACTACCTGTCGAGCATGCACATCACCCCGCCGCGAGTGGCCCAGTCCCGCCACCAACCCCATCCACCCAGCCACCCATCCAGCACAAGAACGGATATCCCCTGGCGTTGTGGGTTCTCCCCTCTAACACCAACGGAGAAGCCACAACACCGTCGGATATCCCCTCGTGTGCGAGGGCTCTTGTCGCGCCCGACCTCGGGGCCGGCCGCGGGACCGGGCGGTGCATGCGGTGATGCGGTGCATGTTGCGGGCGAGCGGTGGTGCGGGCGGTGGCGCGGGCGGTGGCGCGGGCGGTGGCGCGGGCGGCGGTGCGGGAGGCGGTGCATGCGGCGGTGCGGGAGGCGGTGCATGCGGTGGTGCGGGCGGTGGTGCGGGCGGTGGTGCGGGCGGGCGGTGCGGGCGGGCGGTGCGGGCGGGCGGTGGGACTGGAGACAGGAACTGGTGGGAGGAGGCGGGAGATGTCGGGTTTCAGGTCTCCATGGTCTGTCGTGAGTCTTCGGATGCCGCCACCGACGCCCAGACATCTGACCGGAGCGCCGGATATCCCCTGGTGTTGTGGGTTCTCTGGTGGTGTTAGAGGGGAGAAGCCACAACGCCAGGGGATATCCGGTCTCGTGCCGGATGGGTGGGTGTTGTGGCGCCGGCTGGATGGTCGGGTTGGTGGCGGCGCGGGTGCTCGCGGCGGGGTGATGTGGAAGCTCGACAGGTAGTCACGAGAGGCGGTTTTCCACAGGGTTGGGGTGGGGCGTGGGCGAAGTGTCGGTGGTTGTGCCTAGGGTTTGGGGCATGAGCGTTGCAGCTGCTGTCGATCCGCACGTGCATCCGCGTGGGGCGTTGTCGCCGTCCCGGGCCGCGGACTTCATGAGCTGCCCGCTCAAGTACCGGTTCCGGGTGGTGGACCGCTTGCCGGAGAAGCCGTCGGCGGCTGCGGTGCGCGGGACCGTCGTACACGCGGTGCTGGAGCGGTTGTTCGATCTGCCGCGTGGCGAGCGGACGCTGGAGCAGGCGGCGGAGATGCTCGAGCCGCAGTGGCAACGACTGCTGGAGGAGGAGCCGGAGGTCGCGGAGCTGTTCGCGGAGGACGCGGACGGCGAGGAGCTGGCGAAATGGCTCGCCGAGGCACACCAGTTGCTCGGCAAGTACTTCACGCTCGAGGACCCGAACGCGCTGGAGCCCGCCGAGCGGGAGCTGTACGTCGAGACCGCGCTGGACTCCGGTCTGGTGCTGCGGGGGTATGTCGACCGCCTCGACGTGGCGCCGACCGGTGAGATCCGGGTGGTCGACTACAAGACCGGGCGCTCGCCGTCGGAGTTCTTCGAGGCGAAGGCGCTGTTCCAGATGAAGTTTTACGCGCTGGTGCTGTGGAAGCTGCGCGGCGTGGTGCCGGCGATGCTGCAACTGGTCTACCTCGGCAACGGCGAGATCGTCCGCTACGTCCCTGACGAGGCCGACCTGCGCGCCTGCGAGCGCAAGGTCTCCGCGTTGTGGGTCGCGATCACCAGAGCCCTCGACTCCGGCGATTGGCGCCCCAGCCCGGGGCCTCTGTGTGACTGGTGCGACCACAAGGCGATCTGCCCGGCCTGGGGCGGCACGCCCCCGCCGCTCCCCACCCGCTCGGTGGAGGAGGTCGCCGCCGAGTCGGCAGGCATAGACCTGATCACAGTCGACGGGTAGTCACGACCTAGCGCCCGGCGGAGGAACCCTGGGTGGATACGGTTCGTCGCATGAGTGTGGGCGATGTGGCGGTGCGGGCGACCGGTCTCTGGAAGCGGTACGGCGGTGGTCTCACCCAGGTGGATGCGCTGGCCGGCGTGAGCGCGGACTTCGGGAAGGGCCGGTTCACCGCGATCATGGGGCCGTCGGGCTCCGGCAAGTCGACGCTGCTGCACTGTCTCGCGGGGCTGGACCAGCCGTCCGAGGGCAAGGTGTTTCTCGGTGACGTCGACCTGACCACGCTGCCGGACAAGCAGCTCACACACCTGCGCCGCGACCGGATCGGTTTCGTGTTCCAGGCGTTCAACCTGGTCCCGACGCTGTCCGCGCTGGAGAACATCACGCTCCCCCTCGACCTCGCCGGCCGCAAACCGGACCAGGACTGGCTGACCACAGTCGTCGACACGATCGGCCTGATGCATCGCCTCCGCCACAAGCCGTCCGAGCTGTCCGGCGGCCAGCAGCAGCGCGTCGCCTGTGCCCGCGCGCTGGTCTCGAAGCCGGACGTGGTGTTCGCCGACGAGCCGACCGGCAACCTCGACTCACGTTCCTCCGGTGACGTCCTCGACTTCTTGCATCGCTTCGTCCGGGAGTTCAACCAGACCGTCGTGATGGTCACCCACGACCCGACCGCCGCGTCGTACGCCGATCGCGTCCTGTTCCTGGCCGACGGGCAGCTGCAGTCCGAGCTGGTCGACCCGACGGCGGAGTCGGTCCTCGACACCATGAAGCAGCTGGAGACCCGGCACGACACCGCCGGCGAGCTGGCCGGCTGATGTTCACGCTCGGCCTCCGTTCGGTGCTGGCGCACCGGCTCCGCTTCGTGCTGTGCACGCTCGCCGTCACCCTCGGCGTCGCGTTCGCCGGCGGCGCGATGGTCTTCACCGACAGCCTGTCCGCGGCGCTGAAGAAGAACTTCGCGGTGAGTACGGCGGACGTCACGGTCACGCCGACCTCGCCGATCGAGACCGGTACGGACCGCCCCGCGACGTTCCAGATCGAGCTCGCCGACCGCATCTCCGCCGTACCCGGGGTCGCCGCCGCGGTCCCGCAGCTCCTGGTCAGCAACGTGCAGATCCTCGGCCCGGACGGCAAGCTGCTGGAGAACTACGGTCTGATGTCCTTCGGCGCCGCCTGGCCGCGGGACGCCGGTGCGGCACCGTTCAGGCTCGTCGACGGTACGCCGCCCTGGGGCAGCGGCCAGCTTGCGCTCGACGAGTCGACCGCGAGCCGCGCGGGCTACCACGTCGGTGACCAGGTCCGGATCGTCACGCCGACCCAAGCCGTCACCGCGACACTCACCGCGACCACGACGGCGGCGCAGGCCGGTGCCGCGGCCGGCGCGCCGCTGGTCAGCTTCGACGGCGCGACCGCTCAGTTCCTGCTGCTCGGCAAGCCCGGCTGGACGTCGATCACCGTCTCGCTCAAGCCAGGTTCCGACCCGAACGTGGTCAGCAAGGCGATCGCGGACACCATCGGAGACTCGGTCAAGGTCCGGACCGCGAAGCAGGTCTCGACCGACGGCAAACACGACCTCGACAACACCTTCGGCGGGTTCGGCACCGTGCTGCTCCTGTTCGCCGGCCTTGCGCTCTTCGTCGGCGGGTTCCTGATCGTCAACACGTTCGCGATGGTCGTCGCGCAACGGTCCCGCGAGCTCGCGATGCTCCGCGCGATCGGCGCGTCCCGCGGCCAGATCACCGGCACGGTGCTCGCCGAGAGCGTCATCATCGGCATCGTCGGAGCGACGCTGGGCCTGCTGGTGGGTGTCGGCGTGGCCGCCGCGGTCCGGTTCGGCTACGAGCTGCTCGACCTGCGCATCCCGACCGCGTCGCTGCAGGTCACCCCGACGACGATCATCGCCTGCTACCTGATCGGCATCGGCGTGACGGTCGCCGCCGCTGCGCCCGCCGCCCGGCGGGCCGGGAAGCTCCCGCCGGTCGCGGCGATGCGCGACGACGTACACGTCCCGGAACGCACGCTGCTCGTCCGGCTGGCGATCGGCGCCTTCATGCTGCTGATGGCCGTCCTGTTCTTCGGCATCGGGGTGAGCTCCGGCGGACTGCCCGGCGCCGTCCTGATCACGCTCGGCACCGGCACCGCCGTCCTCGCGATCGTGATGCTGAACCCGATCATCAGCCGGTACGTCGTCCGCGCGCTGATGTATCCGTTCGGCCGCAAGGCGCCGGTCACCCTCGGCCGCCGCAACGCCGAGCGGAACCCCCGCCGTACGTCGGCCACCGCGTCCGCGCTGATGATCTCCGTGTCGCTGATCAGCGGCGTGCTGGTGATCGGCGCCTCGGTGAAGGCCTCGATCGACAAGAGCCTGGTCGACGCGCTGGGCACCGCCGAGATCCTCGTCACGAACGACGGGACCCCCAGTTTCAGCACCCAGGTCGGCGACCGGACCGCGAAGGTCCCGGGCGTCGAGGCCGTGCACCGGGTCCGGGTGCAGTCCGGTGAGATCGCCAAGACGAACGTCCAGGTCACCGGCGTCAGCGACGGCACGCTGGCCGGGCCGGTCACGACCACGTTCGACGCAGGCTCCGCCGCGGCGCTCGCAGCCGGGCAGGCGGTCGTCCCCCGCAACCTTGCCAAGACGCTCAAGCTCGCCGTCGGCAAACCGTTCGACCTGAAGACCACGAACGGAACGCATCGCCTGACCGTCGGCGGGATCGTCGCCCCGAACCGGCAACTGAACGCGGTCGTCGTGTCGCTCCCGACGTACGCGACGGTCGGCGGGTCACCGAGCGACAACCTGCTGTACGTCGAGGTTGCCCAGGGCAATCGGGCGGCGGAGGTCCGGACCGCGATCCTCGACCAGCTGCGGAAGGACTACCCAGCGCTCCAGGTCCGCGACCAGGAGGCGTACGCCGCGGTCGCGCGGCAACCCGTGAACGGCGTCCTGATCGCGCTCGGGTTCCTGCTCGCGATGGCGATCCTGATCGCACTGCTCGGCATCGTGAACACGCTCGCGCTCGGCGTGGTCGAGCGGACCCGGGAGATCGGGCTGCTGCGCGCGATCGGGATGGACCGGCCGCAGCTCGGCCGGATGCTCCGGGTCGAGGCGATCGCGATCACCTTGCTCGGCGCGCTGATCGGTCTCGCGATCGGTGTCGCCTTCGCCGTCGCGATCCAGTCGGCGATGGTGGACGATGGCATCGCGGTCCGCGACATCCCGGTGCTGCAACTGGTGATCGCCGTCGTGCTCGCGATCCTGTTCGGCGTACTGGCCGCTGTCTGGCCGTCACGGCGCGCAGCACGTCTCGACGTACTGCAAGCGATCGCTTCAGAGTGATCATGCAGGTGATCGCTCGGCGTGACGTGTGAGGTGGAGCCAGACCAGTGATTCACAGGTAGCCTGCCGGTGTGCCGGGGACCGTGCAGTCGATCGAGCGGGCCGCCGCGGTGCTGCGACTGCTCGCCGCCGCGCCTGACGGGTTGGGGGTCGCCGATCTCGGCAACGCGCTCGGGCTGGCGAAGACGACCGTGCACGGGATCCTCCGGACGCTGCACCAGGTCGGCTTCGTCGAACAGGACCACAGCGGCGCGCACTACCACCTCAGCGACGCGTTCGGCCGGCTCGGCGAGAGCTATCTCGACCCGAACGAGCTCCGCAGCCGCGCTATCAACTGGGCCGACTCGCTCGCGTCGCGCAGCGGCGAGGTGGTGCGCGTCGGCCGCCTCGTCGAGGGCAAGGTCGAGGTCGTGCACCACGTCTTCCGGCCCGACGACAGCGACCAGGCCCTCGACGTCGGTACGACGCTGCCGCCGCACGCGACCGCGCTCGGCAAGGCTGTGCTGGCGTACGACACCAGCGGCGCGGCACGCCCGCGAAGACTGGAGGCGTTCACGACGCGGACGATCACCGATCCGGTCCGGCTGAGCGAGGAGCTCGCGAGGGTCCGGTCGCGCGGGTGGGCGACCGAGTTCGAGGAGCACACGGTCGAACTGGCGAGCATCGCGGCGCCGATCCGGGGGCTTGGCGGACTGGTCGTCGGCGCGGTCGGGCTCGCCGGCCGGATCGAGCGCATCTGCGACAGCCGCCTACGGCACCGCGCCGACCTGGTCACCATGGTCCGCGCCACCGCCGACGCCATCGCCCGCGACCTCCGGGACGACTCATGAGGTGGGCTGATGGCTGAGCAGTACGTCGCGGCAGTGGACCAGGGGACGAACTCGACGCGCTGCATCCTGTTCGACCGGCGCGGGCGGTTGGTGTCCGTGGCGCAACGCGAGCACCACCAGTATTTCCCGCGGCCGGGCTGGGTCGAGCACGACGCCGGGGAGATCTGGAACAACGTCACCCGCGTGGTGCCGGCCGCGATCAAGCAGATCGGCGCGATGCCGTCCCAGATCGTTGCCATCGGCATCGCGAACCAGCGCGAGACCAGCCTGCTCTGGGATCGCGTCACGGGCCGGCCGATCGGGCGCGCGGTGACGTGGCAGGACACCCGGACGGACCGGCTCGTCACCGAACTGGCCGGCAGCGAAGGTCCGGACCGGTTCGCGGAGCTCTGCGGTCTCCCGCTGACGACGTACTTCTCGGCGCCGCGGATCCGGTGGATGCTCGACCACACGCCTGGTCTGCGGCAACGCGCGGAACGCGGCGAGATCCTGTTCGGCACGATGGAGAGCTGGCTGATCTGGAACTTCACCGGCGGCGCGAACGGCGGACTGCACGCGACCGACGTGACGAACGCGAGCCGGACGATGCTGATGAACATCGGAACGCTCGAATGGGACGACCGGCTGCTCGAGGCGTTCGACGTGCCGCGCGCGATCCTGCCGGAGATCCGCCCGTCGTCCGGGGTGTTCGGCACCGCGACCGAAGTACTGCCGGGGGTGCAGATCGGTGCGGCCCTCGGCGACCAGCAGGCGGCGCTGTTCGGGCAGACGTGCTTCAGCGCGGGCGAGGCGAAGTGCACGTACGGCACGGGTTCGTTCCTGCTGCTGCACACGGGGCAGGAGATCGTCCGGTCCAAGCACGGGATGCTGACGACCGTCGCGTACCAGATCGGTCACCAGCCGGCGTCGTACGCGCTCGAAGGGTCGATGGCGGTCACCGGGTCGCTCGTGCAATGGTTCCGGGACGGGCTCGGGATGATCCACACGGCGGCCGAGATCGAGACGCTGGCCCGGACGGTCGAGGACAACGGCGGCGCGTACATCGTGCCCGCGTTCTCCGGGCTGTTCGCGCCGCACTGGCGCAGCGAGGCGCGGGGCGTGATCGCCGGGCTGACCGGCTACATCACCAAGGGGCACCTGGCCCGCGCCGTCCTCGAGGCGACCGGGTTCCAGACCCTCGAGGTGGTCGACGCGATGAACGCCGACTCGGGAATCGCGCTGACCGCGTTGAAGGTGGACGGCGGGATGACCGCCAACAACCTGCTGATGCAGTTCCTCGCCGACCTGCTCGACGTGCGTGTGGTCCGTCCGATGGTGACCGAGACGGTGTCGCTCGGAGCGGCGTACGCCGCTGGACTGGCCGTCGGGTACTGGCCCGACCTGGAGGGCCTCCGCAGCAACTGGCACCGCGCCGGCCAGTGGATGCCGCACATGGATCCGGCGCGCCGCGCCACGGAGTACGCGAACTGGCAGGCCGCCGTCCAACGCACCTTCAACTGGATCCGCACCGAGGACCACGAGCTCTAACTTGGGGAGGGCTGTGCAGCCCTCCCCAAGACTCCGGGCTGGGCGGGACCTAGGCCGGGGAGACGATGTCCGGGGCTTCGAGGCGGACCTTGTCGGCGGATTCGTCGTCGGGCTGGTCCTGGGAGTCGCGTTCGGACTGGACGCGCTGGGTGTAGAACGAGACCTCGCGCTCGATCGTCGCCTCGTCCCAGCCGAGGATCGGCGCGACCAGCCGGGCGGCCGCCTCGGCAGCGCCGACGCCGCGGTCCCAGGCCTCGATCGAGATCCGAGTCCGCCGGGCCAGGATGTCGTCGAGATGACGAGCGCCCTCGGCCTTGGCGCCGTACACGATCTCGGCCTTCAGGTAGTCCTGCGTACCGGGCAGCTGCTCGCCCAGTGACGGGTCGTTGGCGACGAGCTCGAGCACCTCGTCGATCAGCGCGCCGTACCGGTTCAGCAGGTGCTCGATCCGGGCGACGTGCAGGCCGGAGCGTTGCGCGATCAGGTGCCGCTGGTTCCACAGCGCCTGGTAGCCGTCCGCGCCGACCAGCGGGATGTTCTTCGTGACGCTGCGCGGCACCCGCCCGTCGAGCGCGGCCGCGGCCGCGTCGATCGCGTCCTTGGCCATCACCCGGTACGTCGTGTATTTGCCACCGGCAACCACTACGAGACCCGGCGCCGCGTGCGCGACGACATGCTCGCGGGACAGCTTCGACGTACTCTCCGACTCGCCCGCGAGCAGCGGCCGCAGACCGGCGTACACGCCCTCGACGTCCTCACGGGACAGCGGTGTGGTGAGGACGGCGTTGACGTGATCCAGCAGGTATTCGATGTCCTTGCTGGTCGCGGCCGGATGCGCCTTGTCCAGGTGCCAGTCCGTGTCCGTGGTGCCGATCAGCCAGTGCCGGCCCCACGGGATGATGAACAGCACGGACTTCTCGGTCCGCAGGATCATCCCGGTGCTGGACTGGATCCGGTCCTTCGGTACGACGAGGTGGATGCCCTTCGACGCGCGGACGTGGTACTGCCCGCGCTCCCCCACCATCGCCTGCGTGTCGTCGGTCCAGACACCGGTCGCGTTGACGACCTGCTTCGCCCGGACCTCGAACTCGCGCCCGCTCTCCAGGTCCTTCGCCTGGACGCCGGTGACCCGCTCGCCCTGCCGCAGGAAACCGGTCACCTTCACCCGGTTGGCGACGAAGGCGCCGTACGACGCCGCGGTCCGGGCGAGCTCCATCGTGTGCCGCGCGTCGTCGACCTGCGCGTCGTAGTACTGCAACGCGCCGACCAGTGCGGACTTCTTCAGCGACGGCACGAGTCGCATCGCACCGCGCCGGGTCAGGTGCCGGTGGATGGGCAGTCCGGCGCCGAAGCCGGAGCTGACCGCCATACCGTCGTACAGCGCGACGCCGGCACCGGCGTAGAACCGCTCCCACCAGCGGTGCTGCAGCGGGTACAGGAACGGCACCGGCTTCACCAGGTGCGGTGCCAGGCGTTGCAGGAGCAGACCGCGCTCCTGCAGCGCCTCGTGCACCAGCCGGAAGTCGAGCATCTCCAGGTAGCGCAGGCCACCGTGGATCAGCTTGCTGGACCTGCTGGAGGTGCCGCTCGCGAAGTCGCGCGCCTCCAGCAGTCCGGTGGTCAGGCCACGGGTCGCGGCGTCGAGCGCCGACCCGGTGCCGACCACCCCGCCACCGACCACCAGGACGTCCAGTTCGCGCCCGTCGGCCAGCGCGTCGATCGCGTCGGCCCTTGCTTGCGGTGACAGAGCTACTACGCCCACTGTGCTGTTCCTTCCGATTGCAGTTACTCGTGCTCGATCAGCCGACGTCGACCCAGTCCAGTGTCCGCTGGACGGCCTTCTGCCAACCGGCGTACCCCTTGGCACGCTGCTCGTCGTTCCACTGCGGCTCCCACCGCTTGTCCTCGTTCCAGTTCTGGACGAGCTCTTCCTTGGTCTTCCAGAACCCGACGGCCAGACCGGCCGCGTACGCCGCACCGAGCGCCGTGGTCTCCGCGACGACCGGCTTGCTCACCGGTACGCCGAGGATGTCGGCCTGCATCTGCATGCAGAGCTCGTTCGCCGTCACACCGCCGTCCACCTTCAGTACGTCGAGCTTCACGCCCGAGTCCTTCTCCATCGCGTCCGCGACGTCCTTGCTCTGGTAGCAGATCGCTTCCAGTGTCGCGCGCGCCAGGTGCGCGTTGGTGTTGAACCTGGACAGACCCACGATCGCGCCCCGGGCGTCGGACCGCCAGTACGGCGCGAACAGGCCGGAGAACGCGGGCACGAAGTACACACCGCCGTTGTCCTCGACCTGACGGGCGAGGGTCTCGGTCTCGCTCGCACCGGAGATGATGCCGAGCTGGTCCCGCAGCCACTGCACCGCGGAGCCGGTGACCGCGATCGAGCCCTCCAACGCGTACACCGGGGCCTCGTCGCCGAACTTGTAGCACATCGTGCTGAGCAGGCCGGCCTTCGACCGGACCAGCTCGGTGCCGGTGTTCAGCAGCATGAAGTTACCGGTGCCGTAGGTGTTCTTCGCCTCGCCGGGCTTGAAGCACACCTGGCCGACGGTGGCTGCCTGCTGGTCACCGAGGTCACCCGTCAGGGGCACCTGACCAGCGAGCGGGCCGTTCGTCAGCGTCTCGCCGTACGTGTTCGGGTCCGACGACGGCCTGATCTCCGGCAGCATCTGCCGCGGGATGTTGAAGAACGAGATCAGCTCGTCGTCCCAGTCGAGCGTCTCCAGGTTCATCAGCATGGTCCGGCTGGCGTTCGTCACGTCGGTGACGTGTGAGCCGCCCTCGGTGCCACCGGTCAGGTTCCACAGCAGCCAGGTGTCGGTGTTGCCGAAGACGGCGTCCCCGGCCTCGGCGGCCGCGCGCACGCCGTCGACATTCTCCAGGATCCACTGCACCTTGCCGGCCGAGAAGTACGTCGCCGGCGGCAGACCGGCCTTCTGCCGGATGACATCGCCCTTGCCCTCACGCTCGAGCGCCGAGGCGATCCTGTCGGTCCGGGTGTCCTGCCAGACGATCGCGTTGTAGTAGGGCCGCCCGGTCTTGCGGTCCCAGACCACCGCAGTCTCGCGCTGGTTGGTGATACCGAGCGCCGCCAGGTCGCTCGCGTGCAGACCCTGCGCGTTCAGCGCGGTCCGGATCACCGAGCTGGTTCGCTCCCAGATCTCCAACGGGTTGTGCTCGACCCACCCGGCCTGCGGCAGGATCTGCTCGTGCTCCAGCTGGTGAATGCCCTTCACGTTGCCGGAGTGGTCGAAGATCATGAAACGGGTGCTCGTGGTGCCTTGGTCGACGGCACCGACGAAGTCAGCCATGGATAGTCCTCTCCTCACGCTGCTCTCGCTGCATGCTCATGCTGTGGTCTTCTCCTCCGGGATGCGGCCCGGCTCCTCGTCCGCGTCGGCGATCGGGAGGTTCCGGCCGACCAGCAGGTCGTACAGGAACGCACCGACGAGTGCGCCGAGGATCGGTGCCACGATCGGCACCCAGAAATAGACGTCCCCGAACTGATCCTTGAGTGCTCCTCCGTAGCCGGTGATCAGCGACGCGACCCGGGGACCGAAGTCACGGGCCGGGTTGATCGCGTAACCGGCGTTGGTGCCCCACGCCATCCCGATACCGACGACCAGCAGGCCGACGATGAACGGCGCCAGGTTCGCCGCCGGGGACGTGTTGCGCAGGTCGGTGATCGCCAGGATCACGAACATCAGGATCGCCGTACCGATGATCTGGTCCCGGAAGCCGCCCCACAGGTGCACGCCGAGATCCATGCTGCCGTTGCCGGGCAGCGTGGAGAAGATGCCCTGGGTCTTGATCGTGTGCCCGGGGTCCACCTTGCCGATCGCCTCGGTGTAGTTCCAGCGAACTACGAGCGCCGCCAGGAACGCCCCGAGGAACTGTGCCACCGAGTACGGCAGCACCTTCTTCCAGCTGAACCCGCGGAACGCCGCCAGCGCGATCGTCACCGCCGGGTTCAGGTGCGCGCCGGTCATCCGGCCCGCGGTGTAGATGCCCAAGGTCACCCCCAGGCCCCACGCCCACGCGATCGAGTCGTGGTTCCCGATCCCACCTGCCACCACCTGCGCCACCACGCCGACGCCGAACAGGATCAGGATGAACGTGCCCGCGAGTTCCGCCGAACACTCCCCCAGAAGGGTCTTCGCCTTGACCGCTTCGGTCGTAGCCATACCGAACCTCCCTTCCCCTTTGCACCGCACCGTGACGACCACGGCTGGCTGGAATGTAGGAGCGATCACGAGGCGGCACAACGCCCATCGTTCGACATTGTCGAACGCCGCCCGGCAACGACCAAGCCGCCGCTCCGACCGAACGATCTCGGCCGGAACGGCGGCTTGTTCGCAGCGGGTCCTACGGCCGCGGAGTGCAGGAGGACGCAGTGGTCACGCAGCTGGCGTAGTACGGCCATCCCACGATCACGTTGTAGGTCCCGTAGTCGTAGGTCTGCCGCTCACTGCAGTTGGTCAGCGTCTGCCACTTGGTGATGCGGAACCGCTGCCTGAGGACACCCGGCTGGTCGAAACCGCGGTAGTGGCCCGGAACCGGCAGGGTGTCGGTGACCGTCAGTGTCGACGACACCGAGTTCGTCACCGCATAGCTCGTGTTCGCCTCGATCGTGGCGATCCCCCACTTCACCGACGCCTTGGCCCCCACCTCGGCCGTCGACGACGCACCCCGGGTCAGACTGATCGAGTACTGCAGGTTCGCGGTGCTGGGCGCTGCGTTGTACTTGCCGGCCGGCGGCGCGAGTGCCACGAACGACGTACCGCCCCATCGCTCGACCTTGTAGAACGCCTCCGGCTCGCAGGGACGTGTGACGGTCGCCTGCGCCGGCACGGCCGCGACCACCGCCGGCACGACCAGGCACGTCAGCAAACCAGCCAGCGCCCGTACCCCCGACTGTCGAGTCATAGCTGTTCTCCCCTTCACTCACCGCATGCATGGTTGCACACTGTTATCGGATGAGAACTTATCGTCACGCAGTGCGAGTGGTGACCACCAGGTACAACCTGCACACTTCTGCCCTACACTTGCGGGCTGTTGGGCAGTTGCCGCAGGCAAACGGCGGGCCTTGCCCGGATTCGATCGGGGGATCTGGAGTTGGAGGAGTCCTTCGGCGCCGAGCTGCGCAGGCTGCGGCTTGCCGCCGGGCTCACGCAGGAGCGGCTGGCTGAACTCGCCGGTCTGAGCGAGCAGGCTGTCGGGACACTCGAGCGCGGGAATCGCAAGTACCCGTACCGCGACACCGTCACGAGGCTGGCGGACGCGTTGGGCCTCGCCGAGGTCGCGCGATCCGCGTTGCTCGCAGCGGCGCGACGGCCGGGCCGGCCTCGGCCGGCCACGGTCCCGATGGATGACAACCCTGCACGGGACTGGGTGATCCCGCACCAGCTGCCCGCCGTGCCATCCGACTTCAGCGGCCGCGCGCCCGAGCTCGCACAGATCCGGGCAGCACTCACAGGTCCGCTGTCGCAGGTGCCGGGAGCCACGCGGGTGATCACGATTCAGGGAATGGCCGGCACCGGGAAGTCCGTCCTGGCGACCACGGCGGCCGCGGGGGTCGCCGACCATTTCCCGGACGGTGAGCTCTACCTCGACCTCGGTGGCTTCGGCCAGGGAACGCCGATCGGCGTCGACCAGGCGGTCCATGGTCTGCTCCGGGCAACCGGCGTGGCCGACGCCGACATTCCTGGCCCGACCGACGAAGCGTGTTCCTTGTTCCGCACCAGACTGACCGGGCGCCGGGTGCTGGTGCTCCTCGACAATGCGGCCGGCGTCGAGCAGCTGACACCTCTCGTGCCTGCTGCGCCTTCCTGTGCGACCATCGCGATCAGCCGGATCTCGCTCACCACCTTGCCCGCCGGCTGTCACGTGCAGCTCGGCGGGTTGAGTGAGCGGGATGGCGTCGACCTGCTGCGGTCGATCGCGGGGCCGATGCGAATCGACGCCGAACCGGAAGCCGCAGCAGCGGTGGTCGAGTCCTGTGGGTATCTGCCACTGGCCATCCGGATCGCCGCCGGAAGGTTGGTTGCGCGCCCCACCTGGACACTCGAGCACCTGGCCGAGCGCCTCGGTCGGATGGAGAGCCGGATCGATGAGCTGGACGCCGGCGCCACCGGCGTCCGGGCGAGTCTTTCGCTGTCGATCGGGCGGCGGTTCGACGACGTCGCGTCGGCTGGTCAGGTGCCGACCCGGACGTTCGCCTCCCTCGGCCTGGTCGACGCCCCGGAGTTGAGCACGGTCGCTGCCGCACAACTGATGGATACCAGCCGGCCGGTCGCCGAGAGCGTCCTCGAGCAGATGGTCGATGCCCACGTGCTGTCGTCACCGGCGCCGGGCCGGTACCGGATCCACGACCTGCTCCATCTCTACGCCCGGGAACTCGCCGGAAGCGTGCTGCCGCCGCACGCCCAGGACGGCGCGCTCGATCGCCTCCTCGGGTTCTACGAGGCCGCCGCCTGGCACGCGACCAAGCTCATCGCGCCCCGGAGCCCGCGTCTGGTCTGGGCCAGGACCGATCTGCCGGCCGCCGACCTCGGACTTCCGGACGCCCCCGCGGCCCTGCGCTGGCTGACGTCCGAGCATGTGTCCGTCGTACGGCTCGCCACCCAGCTCTCGACGCATCTCTCGACGGCATCGATCGACAGGTCCCGCGGAATCAGCGACCTTGCGATCGGACTGGCGTCGTACTTCATCGCCTGCGGACGCTCGATCGACCATATGACGCTGGTCAACCAGGCCCTCGCGATCAGCTCGGACGATTCCGTCAATGCCATGCTGCACTGTGATCTCGGCATCGCGCAGGCGGAGCAGCGACAACACGAGGATGCGCTGGACAGCTTCGGGTACGGCGCCACAGCCTTCCGTGCCGTCGGTAACCAGCGGGGTGAGGCGCTCGCACTCAACAACGCGTCGCGGCTGCTCGGCTCGCTCGGCCGGTTCGACGACGCCATCCTGCGCGGCGAGCGTTCACTCGAGCTGAACCTCGAGGTCGGCGATCCGTTCGGCACCGCTTTGGCGCTGACCAACCTCGGTACGTTCCATTGTGGTCAGGGGGTCCTCGAGAAGGGCTTCGACTACTTCAACCGGAGCCTGCGCGTCTGCGAGGACAGCGACAACACGACCGGTCGCGCGCTGGCGCTGCACAACCTCGGTTGCGTGCACCTGGACCTCGGCCGGCCCGAGGCGGCCGTCGAGAGCCTCGCGAGGGCCGTCGAGCTGACCCGGCAGACCGGAATGCGAACCAGCCTGTGCAACGTCCTGCACGATCTCGCCGCCGCATATCGCCGGGTCGGCAAGCACCGAGCCGCTCTGAGCTGCGCCCAGGAGGCGTTCGAGATCGCTTCCGCCGCCGATGACGACGTACGGCGGGCCCGTGCGAACCTCCAGCTCGGCGAGCTCCTCACGGACCTGGCCGATCACCGGGCGGCGGGCCGTTCTCTCCGGCAGGCGCTGCAGTTCTACGCACGTCACGACCAGCAGGAGGCCGACCGGATCAGGCGATTGCTCGCGGACAACCAGTAGCCCCCGGTCGGCGTCTGGGATGTGGGTCTACTCGGCGTTGGAGGCTTTCGATGAGTGTGTCGCTGCTCGGCGGTTGGTTTCCGGCGATGCTGGATGTGGTTGCGGTCGGGGTGCTGGTTGTGGCGGTCGGGTGGCGGGATCGGCGGTGGCGGGGGCGGGTTCTGCCGTGGGTGGTTGGCGGGGCGCTGGTGGTGACGCTGTTCGCGGCGTACCCGGGGGCGAAGCTCGTCGGGATCACGGATCCGTTGCCGTTTGTGGTGTGGTTGTGGTTCGGGGTCGCCGTGGGGGCGTTGATCGTGCTGGCCGCCGGGTGGCGGAGTGCGCGGTGGTGGCGGCGGGGGGCTGGGGTTTTGGCGGCTGGGTTGGCGGCGTTGGTGTGTGCGAACGGGATCAACCAGTTCGTTGGGTACTACCCGACGATCGATTCCGCGGTGAACGACTGGACGAACACGCCGTTGCCGGGGCAGGTTTCGATGTCGGGGCTTGCGCATGATGCTCGGTTGACGAAGGTGCCGGCGGTCGGGCGGCTGGTTGCGGTGGACATTCCGGCGACGTACAGCCACTTCGGCCACCGGCAAGAGCTGGTGTATCTGCCGCCGATCTGGTTCGTCCGCAGCGCGCACCGCAAGGCGCTTCCGGTGGTCGAGTTGATCGGGGGCGAACGCGGCGGTCCGGGTGACTGGGTCCGGCTCGGGAACGCCGTACAGGTGTCCGACGCGTACGCGCACCGCCACCACGGATACGCCCCGATCCTCGTCTTCGTCGACGCCACGCATCGCTTCGACAACGACACCGAGTGTGTCAACGGGCCGCGGGGGAACTCCGCCGACCATCTCGACGAGGACATCCCGCGGTACGTCGAGAAGACGTTCGGCGCCTCCACCAACCCGGAGCAGTGGGCCGTCGCGGGCTTCTCGATGGGCGGTACGTGTGCCCTCGACCTGGTCGTGGAGCACCCGGACGTGTTCGACCATTTCATCGACATCTCCGGCGACCTCGCGCCGTACACGAGTACGCCGGCCGGCAGCCTGCACGACCTGTACGGCGGTGACGTGGCGCTCGAGAAGGCGAACGAGCCGCTCCTCGTGATGCATGCCCACGGCAAGTACCGGGGTGTCAACGGCCTGTTCCTGACCAGCACCGAGGAACTGCGCCACCAGCACGAGGCGGAGGAGCTGTCCACGGCCGGCGCCAAGGTGGGCATCTGGTCCCGGGTCGAGATCTCCCCCGGCACGCACGTGTGGCAGTTCGCCGCGCCCGCGTTCGCGTCGGCCTATCCTTGGCTGGCGAACCAGCTCGTACTCCCCCAGCACGAAGGGAGCCACACCAAACCGGCGTGATCCAGACACTACGAAGGCTCGCTACCGGCCTGCTCCTGCTCGCGTTCTTCGGCGCGATCACCGGCGCCGACACGGTCAGCGAGGTGCTCCCACCACCTGCGGCCGGTGAGGTCCGGGTGGTGGCCCTCGGCGATTCGGTCACCTCCGGCTCGAACTGCGACTGCGCCGCCTTCCCCCAGCTGTACGGCGACCAGCTCCACGACCGCTCCGCCGTACCGGTCACCGTCGACAACCAGGGCGTTGCCGGACTCGACTCGACCGGCCTGCTGCAGCAGCTCGACCAGCGCAACTCCCCCGTCGAGCAGGCCACGAAGGCCGCGAACGTCGTACTGCTCACGATCGGCGCGAACGACTTCGGCGACCACCACGATGACGTCACCAGCGGGCAGTGCACGAGCGACTGCGTGTCCGACGAGTTCGAGCAGCTGACCGCCAATCTCGGCCGGATCCTGAGCCGGGTGCACGCGCTCCGCGGCGACCTGCCGACCACGATCCTGATGACCGGCTACTGGAACGTCTTCAAGGACGGCGACGTGGCCAAGCAGCAGTACACCGCGAGCGGGCGGATCGCCAGCGACCAGCTCACCGTCCGCACCAACAACGCGATCGCCGCCGCGGCGCGCGCCGACGATGCGACGTACGTCGACATCTACACGCCGTTCGAGGACAACGCCGACATCACCGCGCTGCTCGCGTCCGACGGTGATCATCCGGACGCGGCCGGTCACGCGCTGATCGCCCGGTTACTGCTTGCTGCAACGCCCAACCCTTTGCCCACGTCCCCACGTCAGGGAGGGTAGACGTACCCGAGGGGGACAGATGGCCGAGGCGAGCGCGTTCGCCGAGTTCGCGACCAGCAGGCACGGCGCGCTCTTCCGGTACGCGTACCTGCTGACCGGCGACCGCGGCCTCGCCGAGGACCTCGTCCAGGAGGCGCTGGTCAAGACGTACGTCGGCTGGCACCGCCTGCGCGATCCGAACAACGCCGAGGCGTACACCCGCCGCGCGATCACCACCACCGCGATCGGCTGGTGGCGCCGGAAGTCCTGGCGGGCGGAGCGGCCGTACGACGAGGACCTCACCGAGCCGCCGGCGCTCGATCTCGACGGGATTGTTGCGGCCGGCAAGCACCGGGCCGGGCGCCGGCGTACGCTCGGCATCGTCGGGGGCGCCGTCGCGACCGCGGCCGTCGCCGTCGGTGGCGCGACCGTCATCCGTCCGCGCAACCAACAACCCCAGCCGGCCCGGCCCGCGCCGTTCGCGCAGCGCCGCCCGACCTTTGCGCTGGGCAACGAGATCCACTACGGCAGCGAGGTCATCTCGGTGGCGCCGTACAAGGTGACAGCGTTCGTCCAGACCGATGCGGGCTTCGTGTTCCTTGATGCCGGCAACATCCACATCGCCGACCGCTCCGGAGTCCGCGCGACCGGCAAGAGCGCGTGGAGCCTGACGGCGGACCACCGCGGCAACCTGGTCGCCTGGGTGGAAGGCTTCGACGATCACGTGGAGTCGGTCGTGTACGACGTCGCCGCGGGCCGCGAACTCGTGCGCACCCGGGCCGGCAACACGATCCCGCCGACCGCCACCCTCGCGTACGACTCGAAGATCGTCGCGCTCGACGGCGACACGGCGTACTTCGGCACACCCGACGGCCTGTATCGCTGGAACATCCGCACCAACCAGGGCGAACTCATGGCCAAGGGGTCACCGGTCGCGGTCCGCACCGTGACGGCCGGGCAGATCGTATACGCGCAACCGCTCGACCAGCGCGTACCCACCGTGAACTTGGCGATCGCGACGACGGTGTCCGCGACCGCCCCCGCCCGCTTCTCCGGCCAGCAGGCCTTCCTCTCCCCCGCCGCGAAGTACCTGTTCACCGAGACGGACGACGCCCTCATCGGCATCGAGCCGGGGTGGGTCAGCCCTCGGCTGTACGACGTGGCGACCGCGCGGCAGATCGGGCTGCCGTACGCCTACGACAGCCTGTTCTTCGGCCAATGGCTGGACGACGACAGCTTCGTTGCCGCAGGCAAGCGCCGGTTCTCGAAGACGGCCGAGACCGATCTGCTCGTCGTCACCGCCGCGACCGGCGCCGTGAAGGTCGCCGTACCGAACTTCGCCAAACTCATCTTCAGTACGACGCCGCCACGGATCGCGCCGTTCGCGTTGCCGACCGGCGGCCGGATCATCGACCTGTAGGAATGATCAGTCGGCCTTGGCGGCGGGTGCTTCCACGTTTTCCGGGAAGTGGCAGGCGGTCTGGTGGCCCGGGGCGAGCTCGATCAGCGGGGGCTCCGTGGTCTTGCAGATCTCCTGCGCCTTCCAGCAGCGGGTGTGGAAGCGGCACGCGGGCGGCGGGTTGATCGGGCTGGGGACGTCGCCCTGCAGCCGGATCCGCTCCTGCTTGGCCTTCCGCTTGGTGTCCGGCACCGGTACGGCGGACAGCAGCGCGACCGTGTACGGGTGCATCGGCTTCTCGTACAGGCTGACGCGGTCGGCCAGCTCGACGATCTTGCCCAGGTACATGACCGCGACCCGGTCCGACACGTGCCGTACGACGGACAGGTCGTGCGCGATCATCACGTACGTCAGATCGAACTCTTCCTGCAGGTCCTCCAGCAGGTTCACCACCTGGGCCTGGATCGACACGTCCAGCGCGGACACCGGCTCGTCGGCGACGATCAGCTTCGGCCGCAGCGCCAGCGTGCGCGCGATGCCGATCCGCTGCCGCTGACCGCCGGAGAACTCGTGCGGGTAGCGGTTGTAGTGCTCCGGGCTCAGACCGACCAGTTCGAGCAGCTCCTGCACGGCCCGCTTGACGCCGTGCTCGGTCTTCACATGCTGCAAGCGGTACGGCGCACCGACGATCTTGCCGACCGTGTGCCGTGGGTTCAGCGAACCGTACGGGTCCTGGAAGATCATCTGTACGTCGCGACGCAGCGGACGCATCTGGCCTTCTCTGAGGTGACTGATGTTGCGTCCCTCGAAGACGATGTTCCCCGCGGTCGGCTCCAGCAGCCGGGTCAGCAGCCGGCCGGTGGTGGTCTTGCCGCAGCCGGACTCCCCCACCAGCGACAGGGTCTCGCCGCGGGTCACGTTGAAGGTCAGGCCGTCGACCGCCTGGACGGCGCCGACCTGGCGCTGCAGCAGCCCCTTGCGGATCGGGAAGTGCTTGACGAGGCCGTCGACCGACAGCAACTCCTCCCCCATCTTGGGGACGGCGGGAGTCGGTTCGGCGTCAGTAGTAGTCACAGTCGTCCCGTTCACAGCTTCGGCTTGATGTCGGTCTCCCACGCCTTCTGGCGCTCCTGCGGGGAGAGGTGGCACGCGACCAGGTGGCCGTCGCCGGTGTCGAGCAGCTCGGGCCGCTCGGTCTCGCTGAGGCCGCCGTTCAGGTGCGCGTAGTTGCAGCGCGGGTTGAACGCGCAGCCCTTCGGCACGTTGATCAGGCTCGGCGGCGTGCCCTTGATCGGGATCAGCCGCTCGGTGCGCTCGCGGTCGATCCGCGGCATCGACCCGAGCAGACCCCAGGTGTAGGGGTGCTGCGGGCGGTCGAAGATGTCCTCCGCGGTGCTGTACTCGACCGCGCGGCCGGCGTACATCACCTGGATGTCGTCGGCCAGCTCGGCGACCACGCCGAGGTCGTGGGTGATGATGATGACGGCCGAGTTGAACTCCCGCTGCAGGTCCCGGATCAGATCCAGGATCTGCGCCTGCACGGTCACGTCGAGCGCGGTCGTCGGCTCGTCGGCGATCAGCAGGTCGGGGTCGCAGGACAACGCCATCGCGATCATCGCGCGCTGCCGCATACCGCCGGAGAACTGGTGCGGGTACGCGTCGACGCGCCGGTCGGGCTGCGGGATACCGACCCGGTCGAGCATCTCGATCGCGTGCTTCTTCGCGACCGCCTTGCTGACCTGGTTGTGCACCCGGTACGCCTCGACAATCTGCGTGCCGACTGTGTAGAACGGGTGCATCGCCGACAGCGGGTCCTGGAAGATCATCGCCATCCGCTTGCCGCGCAGCAGCCGCACCTCTTCGCGCGTCGACGTCACCAGGTCCTGGCCGTCGAGGAAGATCTGCCCGCTGATGTTCGCGACACCCGGCGGGTGCAGGCCCATGATCGACAGGCTCGTGACGCTCTTGCCGGAACCGGACTCGCCGACGATGCCGAGCGTCTTGCCGCGCTCCAGCTGGAACGAGATGCCGTCGACGGACTTCACCACACCGTCGTCGGTCGGGAAGTGCACCTTCAGGTCGCGGACGTCGAGGAAGGCCTCGCCGCGCTCCACCCGCTGAACGGTGTCTTGTACTTCTTCGATCGGCTCGGTCACGAGATCCGCACCCTCGGGTCGACGACGGCGTACAGGAGGTCAACGACCAGGTTGGCCAGCACGATGAAGAACGCGGCGACCAGGGTCACGCCGAGGACCTTCGGCAGGTCGTTGGCCCGCAGCGCGATCACGGCGTACTGACCGATACCGGGCAGTGAGAACGTGGTCTCGGTGAGGATCGCGCCACCCATCAGCAGGCCCAGGTCCAGACCGAAGATCGTCAGGATCGGCGTCAGCGCCGACCGCAGGCCGTGCCGTAGCACCACGGTCCGCTCGGTGAGGCCCTTGGCGCGGGCCGTCCGGACGAAGTCCTCGTTCATCGTCTCGAGCATGCCGGCCCGGGTGAGTCGCGCGTACGCCGCGGCGTACAGGAAGGCCAGCGTCACCCACGGGAGGATCAGGTCGTACGCCCACCACAACGGGTTGGTCTCGTCGAGTGGGTTGATGCCGCCCTGCTGCGTCCAGCCGAGGCCGTAGCTGAAGACCGACAGCGACAGCAGGCCGGTGAAGAAGATCGGCAGCGACACACCCGCGAGCGCCACCGACATGAGTGATCGGTCCAGCGCCGACCCGCGTCTGAGGGCCGAGATGATGCCGGTGCCGACGCCGGTGATGAGCCAGATGAAGGCCGCACCACCGGCGAGCGACGCAGTCACGGGTATTCGCGCGACCAGGTCCGGCCAGACCGGCTGCTGGGTCAGGAACGAATAGCCGAAGCACGGAGCCGGGCAGTGCTCGGTCCCGGTGCCGTAGTTGTACTCCTGGCCGGCCACGAGGCCTTTCACGAACCGGCCGTACTGCACGTAGAGAGGGTCGGTGAAGCCGAGCCGGACCGCCGTGTTGTGGATCTGCTCCTGCCCCGCGCTCTTGCCGACGTAGCGGCCGGCCAGGTCGTCGGCGGTGGCACCGCCGAGTCTCGGGACGAGGAAGAAGATCGAGAACGTGACGGCCGTGACGATGAAGAGCAGCAGCACTGCTCCGATCACCCGGCGGACAAGATATGCGAACACCGTGCTCGGCGTGGGTGGCCGGTGATCATCGCTGATCACCGGCCGCCCTCAGCCTTCACCTACCTCTACTGGTGATTGTTGTTCAGGGCAACTCAACTGCCACGGTCTGCCGGTTACTTCTGCGCGAGACCGATGCTCGCGTAGTCGTACATGTTCTGACCGTCGTTGCTGAACACGTTCGCGAGCGTGTCCGGGCGGTACAGCAGGCCCTTGGCCCAGACGCCCGGCAGGACGCCGGCCTGCTCCATGACCTTCTTGTCGACGTCGACCCAGATCTGGTTACGGGCGGCGTCGTCGGTGGTGGCCAGCGCCTTGTCGATCAGCTGGTCGACCTCCGGGATCCGGATACCGAGGTTGGTGTTACCACCAGCGGGCCGAATGACCCGGCTGTCCACGATCTGGCTGAGGAAGCCGAAGCCGTCCGGCCAGTCAGCGCCCCAGCTGTAGACGATCATGCCCAGGTTGTTGTTCCTCGCGTAGTCCGGCTTGCCGGCGTACAGCTTGGTGTAGTCACCGGTCGGGAAGCCCTTCGGCGTCAGCTTGATGCCGACCTTGGCCAGCGACTGCTGCAGCGACTCGGCGACGGCCTTCTCCTTCGGCCGGTCCGCACGGTAGGCGATGTTGGCGCTGAAGCCGTTCGGCATACCGCACGCCGTCAGTGCTTCCTTCGCCTTCGTCGGGTTGCCGTTCTTGTCCGCCTCGAAGCCGTAGTCGTCGAACTTCTGCGCGCCCGCGACCGACGGCGGCATCAGGTTCGTCGCGATGTCGCCACCGAACGGACCGCCGTACGCGCGCTGGTAGCCCTCGTGGTCGGCGGCGTACAGGACCGCCTTGCGGCAGTTCACGTTGTCGAACGGCTTGACCTGGCTGTTGAAGACCGTGAAGTTCAGCCGCGTCGACAGCACGCTGTCGGTGTGCGCCTTCAGCTTCGGGTCGGCCAGCACCTTGGCCTGGGTCTCGGCCTGCACACCGGTACCGGCGATGTCGACGTCGAGGTCACCGGCCTGCAGCCGGTTGTCGATGTCGGCGCCGTTCACGTTGTAGGCGACGTTGATCTTGTCCGGCAGCGCCTTGCGGCCCGAGTCCGGGTCGGTCGACGCGTCGTACTGGTCGTTGCGGACCAGCGTGAAGCCCTTGTTCGGGTCGTTGCTCTCGAACTTGTAAGGGCCGGTCGAGATCGGGTGCAGCTGGTACTTCGTGCCGGTGTCCTTGGCCTGCGGGACCGGCGCGGTCGACGGCAGCTGAGCGAAGTAGTCGAAGCCGGCGAACGTCTTGTTCAGGTGGAAGACGATGGTGTAGTCGTCCGGCGTCGTCATTGCCTTGGACAACTGCGCCAGCTGCGGGTCCTTGGCGACGCTGTAGTCCTTCGGGACGTCCAGCAGGAAGTCGTTGAAGTACGTCGGACCCTGCGCGAGCGTGGTCTTGTCCAGGGACCGGGCGACGCCGTACTTGACGTCCTTGGCCTTGACCTCGGTGCCGTCCTCGAACTTGATGCCCTTGCGGATCTTGTAGGTCCAGGTCTTGGCGTTGTCGCTCGGCACGCCGGGCGCCTCGGCGAGGTCCGGGACGACCTTTCCGCCTTCCTTGCCGGGTGCCGACTTGAAGACCATCAGCGGCCGGACATAGTTCCGCACGAGGTTCCAGGACAGGCCGAAGTAGGTGTCACCGGGATCAGTGGAGTCCCACTTCTCGGTGATCGCCATCCGGAGCGTGCCGCCCTTTTTGTCGCTCGGGTTGAAGATCTTCCCGTTGGCCGCGTCGAACTCGGGCGTCGCCGAGCTGCTGCCGCCACCCGACCCTCCGGAGGAAGCCTTCGGTCCCCCGCAGGCCACCAGGCTCAAGGCGACGGCCGCACTGACGGCGGTCACCGTCGTGATGCGATTCCATCTCATCTCTTGTTGCACCCCTTCAATCGTTGAGAGCCAGGCTCCCTGGTTGATGCGAAACGCCTACCGGGATCGCGGGTCGAGCGCGTCGCGCAATCCGTCACCGAACAGGTTGAACGCCAGCACGGTGACGAAGATCGCCAAACCGGGCGGAATCATGTACATCGGGTCGACCTGGTACCAGTTCGCCGCGCCGGAGAGCATGTCGCCCCAGCTCGCGGTCGGCGGACGGACACCGACACCCAGGTAGGAAAGACCGGCCTCGAAGAGGACGTTGGTCGGAATCAGCAGCGTCGCGTACACCAGGATCGGCGCGATCAGGTTCGGCAGCAGCTCGGTGAACAGGATGTACGGGCGTCGCGCGCCGAGACTCCGGGCCGCGTCGACGAACTCCCGCTCCCGCAGCGACAGCGTCTGGCCGCGGATGATCCGGCCGATGTACGGCCAGCTGAAGAAGCCGATGATGAAAACGATCAGGGCGACCCGCAGCGCGTCGCCCTGCAGACCGAACATCTTGTCCGGGATCGCGCCGACCAGGGCCAGCGCGAACAGCACCAGCGGGAACGCCAGGAAGATGTCCATCAGCCGGCTGATCAGCGTGTCCACCCAGCCGCCGAAGTAGCCGGCGACGATGCCCATCACGACACCGATGACGACCGACAGCAGGGTCGCCAGGAACGCGATCAGCAGCGAGATGCGGGCGCCGTACACGATCCGCGCGAAGATGTCGCGGCCGTTGACCGGCTCGATACCGAAGGGGTGGTCCCAGCTGACGCCGCCGAGCTTGCCGATCGGGGTCTGCAGCGACGGGTCCACCAGGTCCTGGTGGAAATCGTTCGGGGTGACACCGACCAGTTTGCAGATCAGCGGCGCGAAGACGCCGACCAGGATCAGCAGCAGCACGAAGGCGCCGCCGGCCAGCGCGACCTTGTCACGCTTCAACCGGATCCAGGAGATCTGCCACAGCGACCGGCCCTCGATCTTGCCGACGCCTTCGAGTACGGCCTCCGGCTGCGCGGCCGACGATCCGGGCTCGACCTCGAGTGGCGTGCTCACGCGATGAGTTCCCCTGCCTGGTTCGGATGAACCGGAACGAAATCCGGAATGGCTGCCGCCTTAACCTGCCGCCATTACAGCCCGGAGTCAAACGCGGAAAGTGCTGCGTTGCCCGATCGTGATCGTCAGGAAATCGTCCCGTATCGTGGACTTTCCGCAGTAAACCACGGCGTCGCACCCACGGTCGCCAGGACCTCGCGAACCGTTACTGCCATGGCATTTTTGTGTCAGCGCCGTAATGCCGAGAGATGGAGGAACGACAGCGGGTCAACCGCTGTTTTCACGTTCTCCACGTTCTTGTTCGCGACGACCGCCAGGCGGCCCTGCCAGCTCGGGATCACCGGGGCCTCCTGGGCGATCACTCCCTGTAGCTGACCGATCAGGTCATCGCGCTTCAGGCCGTTCTGCTCGGTCCGTTCCTGCTGCAGCAACTTCGTGGCCGCCGCGGACCGGTAGCCGTTCTGGAACGGAGAGTCGGTCACGAACGGGGTCAGGTAGTCGTCGGCGTCCGGGTACGCCGGAGTCCAGCCGGCCTGGTACAGGTCGTACGCCCCGGCCTTCGTCGCCTCCTGGTACTGCGGCCACTCGGCGCCGCGCAGCGTCACCCGGAACAACCCGGACGCCTCCAGTTGCCGCTTCAGCTCCAGTACTTCGGCCTTCGCGCCCACGCCGTACTGCGACGGCGTCCACCCGACCGTCAGCGGCACGGGTACGGCGATGTTCGCCTCCTTGAGGATCGCCGCGGCCGCTGCCTTGTTCGGCTGCTTGTACTCCGTCTTGAACGCATCCGCCTGCCCGCCGTAGCCGGGCGGCACCACGGAGTACAGCGGCGACACGTGGTCGCCGTACGCCTTCTTCGCGATCGCCGGGCGGTCGATCAGCTGCGCCACGGCCCGCCGTACGGCCGGCTTGCGGGCCAGCAACGACTTCATCTGGAAGGCGAACAGCCGGATCTCCGCGGAGCCTGTCTCGACGACCTGGACCTGGTCGGACTTGCGCAGGTTGTCCAGCAGACTCGGGCCGAAGCCGTGGAACGCGAGGTCGGCCTTGCCGGTCGTGATCGCCTGGTAGAGCGCGTTCGAGTCCTTCATCAGGCTGATCGTGACGCCGTCGTTCTGCGCCGCCCGCGGCCCGCGGTACCCCTTGAACTTCGTCAGCGTGACCTCTGTGCCGGGCTTGTATGCCGCCAGCTGGTACGGCCCGCTGCCGATCGCCTTCGTGTCGAGCAACCTGTTCGCCGGGTACGACTCCTCGTCGACGATCGACGACGCGGTCGTGGTCAGCAGGTACGGCAGGCGCGCGTCCGGGGTGGTCAGGTTGAACACCGCGGTCAGCTCGTCCGGCGTACTCACCGACTTCACCGAGGAGAACAGCGCGGCCGCTCCCCCGGGCGTCTTCAGCCGGACCAGCCGGTCGAAGCTGAACTTCACGTCCGAAGCCGTCAGCTCGTGCCCGTTCGGGAAGGTCAGGTGCTCCTTGAGGCTGCATGTGTACGTCGTCGGCGAGTCGAACTGGCAGTCCGCGGCGTCCGGCACCGGGGTCGGCTTGTCCGGCAGGATCGTCAGCAGGGTCTGGTACAGATTCGCCTGCACGGTCCGCGAGCCCACGTCGTACCGTCCTGCCGGGTCGAGCGACGAGATCGAGTCCGTGGTTGCAAGCCGCAGCATCATCAGCTGCGGCGTCGACTCCCCCGGGTGCGGGGCGTTGTCGTCCGGCTCACCGCAGGCCGCCAAGGACACACCCAGCGCACCCACCGCCACGGCCGCCGACACCCGGCGCACCCACTCACTCACCGTCTCACCTTTCCCCAGCCCACACTCAGCCCACACCCTGACAACGCCCCCGAGGGCACCAAGTGACGGTAGCTCGTCAACGGAGCAGTGACCGCAGGGACTCCGGGGTGAGCGGCTCGAGCGACTTCACCACGAGCCGTCGCGGCGCGTCCGGGATCGTCACCCACTGCGGTACGGCGACGACGTACATGCCGGCCGCCGTCCCGGCCTCGGTGCCGGTCATCGAGTCCTCGATCACGACGCAGTCCGCCGGGTCCACACCGAGCCGGGCGGCACCGGTCAGGTACGGCTCCGGGTTCGGCTTGCCCAGCGTCACCTCGTCACCGGCCACGATCACGGCGAACGGATCCGGCGGCAGGTGCCCGAGCACCGCGTCGATCATCACCCGGTACGACGCCGACACCAGCGCGCACGGGATCTCTTCCTTGCGCAGCGCCTGCAGCAACTCGAGCGCACCCGGCTGGAAGGTCACCTCCTGGCGGAGCGCCTCCACCACCTCCGAGAACATCCGGTCGGCCAGCTCCTCGGCGGTGATCACGCCGTCCGGGATCCGCGCCATCCAGACCTGGACGGCGTCACGCAGGTCGCTCCCGATCAGGGACAGGCAGTCCTCGAGCGTCCAGGTCGCACCGAGCGAGGCCAGCAGCTCGAGCTGCACCTCCGCCCAGACCTTCTCGGAGTCGACCAACGTCCCGTCCATGTCCCACAACACCGCGCGCAGCGACGCCACCGACAACTCCTCTACGTCGTCTCTCTTTGAGCACCCACCAACCGTTTTCGGGCGCGCCGAACGGTTGGTGGAGGCTCAAGGTGCTGTCCATTCTCCCTGGTGGGGTGCGGTACGGCGGCGGCGGGTGGGGCGACACGTTGCGCTGGAGGTGAAACGCGGAGCGTGCCGAGCGGCGAGCACGTAGGCTTGCAGTCCGGATTGGCTACAAGAGACGACAGGGAGCCTGCGAGTGGTTGATCTCGCGAACCTGAGGGACCCGGTCGTGATCGCCGCGTTCGAGGGCTGGAACGACGCGGCCGAGGCGGCCACCGGAGCGGTCGACCACCTGATCGACGAGTGGGAGGCCGAGCTCGTCACGGCGATCGACCCCGAGGACTACTACGACTACCAGGTCAACCGTCCCCGGGTCGGCCTCGACGAGGACGGCGGACGGCACCTGACCTGGCCGACCACCCGGATCTACGTAGCCCGTCCGGACGACACCGGCCGGGACGTGCTGCTGATCCGCGGCGTCGAGCCGAACATGCGCTGGCGGGCGTTCTCGCGGGAGCTGCTGGAGATCGTCGACGAGTCGAACGCGCAGCTCGTCGTCGTCCTCGGCGCCCTGCTCGCGGACTCCCCGCACACCCGTCCGATCCCGGTCTCGGCGACCTCGTCCGACGAGGAGCTGACCGCGGCGTGGAGCCTGGAGCCGTCGACATACGAAGGCCCCACCGGAATCACCGGTGTCTTCGCCGACCTGTGCACCACGCTCGGCGTGCCGGCGGTGTCGATCTGGTCCGCGATCCCGCATTACATCGCGGGTACGCCGTGCCCGAAGGCGTCGCTGGCGCTGCTCGGCAAGATCGAGGCGCTCCTCGACATGGCCATGCCCGAAGGTGACCTGCCGGAGCTCGCGCGGGCCTGGCAGCGTGGCGCGGACGAGCTCAGCGAAGAGGACCCCGAGGTCGCGGAGTACGTGCACTCGCTGGAGGAGCAGCGCGACACGGCCGACCTCCCTGAGGCCACCGGCGAGGCGATCGCCGCCGAGTTCGAGCGCTACCTCAAACGCCGCAACAAGAACCACGGCGACTAGCGCTCCCCCGTAACGGCCCGAGGTGTAGACCGTTGTTACCAGTGGGTTTATATTCGACCGGACTACTGGGGGGTGACGGCGTGCCGTCACCGGGACCACGGGGAGCAATCGGATGCGCGACGAGCGAGGCGGCAGCTCGGTGCCTGCGCTGGCCGTGCTCGTGCTGCTCGGGGTGGTCGCCACGGTCGGGATCCTCGGCAACAAGAAGCACGAGACCGTCGACCTCACCACACTGACGGCCTCGACGACCTCGACGACGATCACCACCGCCCCGCTCGACGCCGAGCCGTTCGCCGGGTCCACCGGGATCGTCGTGCACCCGCGGGCCGAGGCCGCGCTCTACAGCGCCCCGGACGCGGACGCGTTCGGCAAGATCGGCCCGACCCAGTTCGGTCCGACCTGGCTGCCGGTGGTGGAGCAGACCGACGGCTGGGTCCGGGTCCTGCTCCCCTCCAAGCCGAACCGGTCCACCGGCTGGCTCCAGGACGAAGGGCTCGACCGGGCCACTTCGTCGTACCTGATCCGCGTCCACACCAGTGCGCGGACGCTCGAGCTGTTCGAGAACAACAAGAGTCTCGGCACCTGGAAGGCCGGGGTCGGCGCGACGAAGACGCCGACGCCGCCCGGGCGGACGTTCCTGCTCGGCTCGATCATCGACCACAAGCGCTCGGCGTCGCCGATCGTGCTGCCGTTGGGTGCGCACAGTCCCACCTTGGACACGTTCGGTGGCGGACCTGGTACGGTCGCGATCCACGGCTGGCCGAATCCGCACGTCTTCGGCGCTGCGATCAGCGCGGGCTGCGTCCGGGTGCCGAAGACCGCCCTCGCCCACCTGCAGAAGGTTCCGCTCGGGACGCTCGTCCTGATCGACAGCTTATAAGGAGATTCCGATGCGACGACAGTTGACTCCGACCGTGCTGACGGCCGCGGCCGTGGCGGGCGTCGTGACGTTCAGCCTGGTCGCGAGCGCCCCCGTCGGCAACGCGGCGGCCCGCCCGTCCTCGGCGTACGCCGTGAGCGCCGAAGGCCAGGTGCCGATCCCGAAGACGCCGTACGCCGAATCGCTGGACGGCAAGCGGCAGACGACTTCCGCGCTCGAGCTCCCGAAGAACCCGCTGATCTCGGTCCGGGCCGGTACGGCGACCGCGGGCAACGACTCGGCCTCGGTCGAGCTGTTCGACGTCGTCGTCGGCCCCGACATCCTGAGCCAGGTGACGATCCCGCCGGAGCTGAAGCAGCAGTGCGCCACGCTGCCGAAGACCGGTGCGGACAACCTGCCGCTCCCGGACATCGCGTTGCCCGACCTCGGCCTGCCGTTGCCGAAGCTGAGCACCAAGGACCTGCCGGTCAAGAACCTGCCGGACCTGTGCAACCTGCTGCTCAACCCGCCGAAGTCGCTGCTCGGCATCGACTCGCTGAACGTCTGGTGCTCCGGCGACACCGGCGGCGTCGACATCGGTTCGCTGACGCTGCTCGGCCAGACCATCAAGCTGCCGACGACGAAGCAGAGCGCGTCCCTGCCGTCCAACCCGCTGGCGAGCATCACGGTCAACAGTCAGGGCAAGCACTCCGACGGTGCGTTCACGATCACCGGCCTGAGCATCAACTTGGGCGGCGGGACCGAGGTCATCAACCTCGCGTCGGCCACCTGCGCCAAGCCGGCCGCCACCAAGCCGAAGCCCAAGCCGCAACCGCAGCCGGACCACGAGGCGCCGGCCCAGGTCAACACCCCGCCGGCCGCCCCCGTCCCGACCCCGGTCAAAACCCACCACCCGGTCACCGGCTGACCCTTACGTCCGAAGATCTGTGGGCGATCACCCTCAGATCTTCGGACGTAACGGGTTAGAGCTTGACGCCGAGCAGGGCGTCGACGGCTTGGGCGACGAGCGCGGGGGCCTGCGGGTCGTCGCCGTCGGTTGCCGCCCACTCGTCGACGGCTGCCAGCGCGCCGGCGGAGTCCAGGTCGTTGGTGAGTGCCGCCCGTACGGCGTCGACCGCGGCCGCACCGTCCGGCCCGGCGTCCCGCGCCACGGCTGCACGCCACCGCTCGAGCCGGGCCTGTCCGTCGGTCAGGTCGGAGTCTGCCCAGAACCAGTCGGTGCGGTAGTGGCGGGCGAGCAGTGCGAGGCGGATCGCCATCGGGTCCTCGCCTGCGAGCCGTTCCTTCGACACCAGCACCAGGTTGCCCTTGGACTTCGACATCTTCTCGCCGTCGAGGCCGACCATCGCCTGATGTACGTAGGCGCGCGCGAACGGATGCTGCCCCGTCGCGACCTGTGCGCCGCTCGCGGACATCTCGTGGTGCGGGAAGATCAGGTCCGAGCCGCCGCCCTGGACGTCGAACGACATCCCGAGGTACTTCAGCGCGATCGCCGAACACTCCACATGCCACCCCGGCCGGCCGCGGCCGAGCGCCGAGTCCCAGGCGGGCTCCCCCGGCCGCTCGTGCCGCCACAGCAGGCTGTCCAGCGGGTCCTGCTTGCCCTCGCGGTCCGGGTCGCCGCCGCGCTCCGCGAACAGCTCCCGCATCGTGTCGCGGTCGTAGTTGGACACGCCGCCGAACGCCGGATCCGCCTTCACGGCGAAGTACAGGTCGCCGTCGACGGAGTACACCGCCCCGGCGCGACGGACGTCCTCGACCGCGCTCGCTACCAGGTCGATCGACTCGACCACGCCGATGTAGTGCTGCGGCGGAATCACCCGCAGCGCGGTCATGTCCTCGCGGAACAGCTGGATCTCGCGCGCTGCGAGGTCGGTCCACTCGACGCCGGTCGCGGTCGCGCGCTCCAGCAGCGGATCGTCGACGTCGGTGATGTTCTGGGTGTACGACACGTCGTACCCGGCGTCCCGCCAGAGGCGGTTGATCAGGTCGAACGTGACGTACGTCGCGGCGTGGCCCATGTGCGTCGCGTCGTACGGCGTGATGCCGCAGACGTACATCCGGGCCGGACCGTTCTCGCTGGGCGGCACCTCGACCAGGCCGCGCGAGGCGGTGTCGTAGAGGCGTAGCCGCCGGGCCGGCCCGGGTACGACCGGGATGTCTGGTTGAGTCCACGCCTGCATGTGTCGGAGCTTATGCCAGTCCGATTTTCAATGACGCGACACGGTTCCACTCCGTGGTCTGCGCGCGGGTATGCACCCCGCCTCCGGATAGCCTCGCGGGCGATGAGTGCAGACTTCAGTCCCGAGCTCCAGTCGTACGGCGGCTGGATCGCCGCCGCTGCGATCCAGCAGCAGGACCTGTTCAACGAGGTGGTCGGACCGGACTCGCTGCAGGCCGATCTCGACGCCCGGACGCTCGGCGGTGAGCGCGGCGTACTCCACGGGATCTCGCTGCTCGGCAGCTTCTCCGAACTCGACCGGACCTGGCTGTGGGGCTGGGCGAACCCAGGCTTCGGGCCGGACGCGCCCGCGGTCGCCTCGACGCTCGCGATCCGCGAGTTCGGTGAGCGGCACGGGATCGGCGAGTTCATCACCGACAGCCCGGATCTGAGCGGCTTCGAGCAGCCCGCCCAGGCGGCGATCACGCTCGCGATCACCGCCGGCTCCGTCCTCGGCGGCCGCGGCGTCTGGTCGACCGCGATCAACGAGGGCCAGGGGCACGTGTACCTGCACGTCGCCGACGAGCAACTGCCGCAGGCCGGGTTCGACGCGATCGCCACGCCGCGCCTGCTGATGACCGCGATCAGCGTCTTCCCCGCCGACCACCGACAGGTCGTCCGCGGCTACTTCCACCACTTCGGGCTGCAGTACGACGAAACTCCTGAAGCCATCCGCAGTACAACGCCCGACGGCCGCACTCTCCTCGCCGAGTTCGACGCCCAGGGCCGACTCGGCAACATCAGCGTCCAGGCACGATCCTAGAAGGCCGGCCAGGGGATCGCGGGCCACTCGTCGCTCGGGTACGGGAACGTCCCGGTCTTGAGCAGCGTCGAGCAGCGTTCCCGGGTCGCGGTCAGCTCGACGGCGGTGACGAGCTCACACAGTTGTTGCCCGAGGCCCCCGGCCAGCTGATCCGCGAGCCGCCGTACGTCGTCCAGCAGGGCGGGCGGGATCGGATCGCCGGCCCAGCCCCACAGGACCGTACGGAGCTTGCCGTCGGCGTTGAACGTGACGCCGTGGTCCACGCCGTACACCCGGCCGTCGCCCGGGTTCAGCACGTGGCCGCCCTTGCGGTCGGCATTGTTGACCACGGCATCGAACACGGCCATCCGCCGCAGCGCGTCGTTGTCGGCGTGCACGAGCGTGACCGGGTTGTGGCGGCCGTCGAGCGCGTCCAGGACACCGACCCATCCGTCGGGCACGCGGCCCTGCGGCACGATGTCGACCAGTTCGGTCTCCCCCGGTCCGAGCTCGGCCTCGTCGATCCACAACTGGACCATGCCTTCGCCGAGCGGCCCGTCGCGCAGCAGCGTCGGCGGCACGATCGACCAGCCGAGTGCCTCGGACACGACGTACGCCGCGAACTCGCGCTGGGCGAGCGTGCCGTCGGGGAAGTCCCACAGCGGCCGCTCCCCCTCGATCGGCTTGTAGACGACCGTGGCGGTCTCGCCGGCCAGGCTGACCGAGCCCTGATAGGTGCCGTTCGAGGCGGCCACGAGGCGACCGTGCAACGACAGCTCCCCTAGAGCCAGGAGCTCCGGATCGATCGTCATTCCGGCAGGTGCCTGCGGTAGCCGTTGGCCCGCGGGCAGATGTGGCCGTCGGCGTCGATCGGCCGGCCGCAGAACGGGCAGCTCGGGCGTCCGGACGCGACCAGCGCGACCGCCCGCCGGGCGAACGCCCGGGCCTGCTCCTCGGTGATCCGGACGATGAAGACCTCGGCGTCGTCGGACTCGATCGCGGCGGCGACCGGGTCGGTCTCCTCCAGGTCGGCCTGCTCGCCGGTGACGACCGCGAACACCTCGATCACCACCCGCTCGGCGTCGGCCTCCCACGCCAGCGTCATGGTGCCGGCCCGGAACTCCTCCTCGATCGGCTGCTCGAGCGGCGCGGTGTCGTCCCCCGCGGTCTGCGCGACCGGGTCGCGGTCGAAGCGCCGGGCGACCTCGTCCAGCATCACGTCGAGCCGCTCCGCGAGCGCCATCACCTGTTCCTTCTCGCACGCCACCGACGTCAGCCGGTGCCCCGCCCGGGCCTGCAGGAAGAACGTCCTGGCACCGGGTTCCCCCACGGTGCCGGCGACGAACCGCTCGGGGTCGTCGAAGGAATGCACAACTCGCGCCATGTCTAGACCCTATTACCGTCCGCCGACGACAGCGTCGGACGACTGCTTCTTGGGCTTGCCTTTCGCTGACGGCTTAGGGATCAGCGAGGCCAGCTCGCTGCCGGAGTCGTTCAGCCGGACCAGGAACGGGCGGGTCGCGGTGTAGGTGATGATCGTCGTCGACGCGGTGTCCACGACGATCCGCTGGAACGTGTCCAGGTGCTGACCGAGGGCGTCCGCGACGATCGCCTTGATCACGTCGCCGTGCGAGACCGCGACCCAGATCGCGTTGTTCCCGTGGCTTTTCGCGAGCGCCGCGTCGTGCGCCCGGACCGCGTCGACCGCGCGCTGCTGCATCCCCCGCATCGACTCGCCGTTCGGGAACGTGACCGCGGACGGGTGCTGCTGCACCACGGCCCACAGCGGGTCCTTCGCCAGCGTGGCGATCGTCTTCCCGGTCCAGTCGCCGTACCCGCACTCGGTCAGCCGCCGATCCGTTGCCGGACGCAACCCGGCGTGGTGCTTCGCGATCGCCGCGGCGGTCTGCCTGCAGCGCTCGAGCGGGGAGGTGACGATCGCGGCCAGCGGCAGCTCGGCCAGGCGCTGCGCGACCGCCGCGGCCTGCTGTACGCCGGCATCGTCCAGCTTCACGCCCGGCGTACGACCCGCCAGCGTGCCGGACGTGTTCGCGGAACTACGACCGTGGCGAACGAGAATCACGGTGGGCATGGTGTGCACGTTATCCGGTCCACGCAAGTCGTGATGCCATGATGGGGTCGTGATCGTGGACTGCGGGGTGTATGCCGCCGGGGAGCGGCAGGACCTGCCCAAGGATCCCGAGACGGTTGCCCAGGCCATCGACGAGAGCGGCGACAGCTTCGGCTGGATCGGGCTGCACGAGCCGTCGGCCGCCGAGATGGCGCGGGTGCAGCGGCTGTTCGGCCTGCATGATCTCGCCATCGAGGACGCGTTGCAGCTCCACCAGCGGCCCAAGGTCGAGCGGTTCGGCGACACGCTGCTCGTCGTACTGCGGACCCTCTGGTACGTCGACGAGGGCGACGCCGTCGAGACGGGTCAGGTGACGGCCTTCGTCGGACCGCGGTACGTCGTGACGGTCCGGCACGGGGAAGGCGGCGAACTCGCGACCACGCGGCACTCGCTCGAGGAGCGCGCCTCGATGCTCGGGCACGGCCCGGCCGCCGTGCTGTGGGCGATCTCGGACGCGATCGTGGACGACTACGAGCGGGTCGCGGAGCAGGTCGAGATCGACGTCGACGAGATCGAGTCGTCGGTGTTCTCGCCTGAGCGGACCAGCGACGCGGAGCGGATCTACCGGCTGAAGCGCGAGGTGCTCGAGATGCGCCGCGCGATCGACCCGTTGCGGGAGCCGATGGAGCAGTTCGCGCACGGGGTGGCCGGGCTCGGCCCGAAGGCGAGCCCGTTCTTCCGCGACGTGGCCGACCACCTCAGCCGGGTCTCCGACCAGGCCGAGGCGATCGACACCCTGCTCACGTCCGCGCTGAACGCGCACCTCGCCCGCGTCTCGGTCCAGCAGAACGACGACATGCGCAAGATCTCCGCCTGGGTCGCGATCGCCGCCGTACCGACGATGCTGGCCGGTATCTACGGCATGAACTTCGACAACATGCCGGAGCTCCGCTGGCACTTCGGGTACTACGGGATCCTCCTGCTGATGGCGCTGGTCTGCGTCACCATGTACCGCTTCTTCCGGAAGGTCGGCTGGCTCTAGGTTGCGGTGATCGTGCTGGTCGCGAGCAGGATGAGCAGCACGATGCCGAGCAGCACGCGGTAGAACGCGAACAGCGAGATCGAGTGCTTGACGACAAACCGCAGCAGCCACGCGATCGACACGTACGCGACCACGAAGCTCACCACCGTACCGACCAGCAGAGGCACTGCCCCGACGGTGCCGTGCAGGGCGTCCTTGAGCTCGTAGACACCTGCGCCGGCCAGCGCCGGGATACCGAGCAGGAACGAGACCCGGGTCGCCGCGACCCGATCGAGGCCGCGGAACAGACCGGCCGAGATCGATGCGCCGGAGCGCGACACACCGGGAATCAGCGCCAGGCACTGGACCAGCCCCATCACGAGCGCGTCCAGGAAGGTGATCCGGGTCAGCGGCCGGGACTTGCTGCCGAACCGCTCGGCCGCGACCATGACGAACGACCAGGCGATCAGTGCCCCGGCCACCCACCACAGACTCCGCAGCGGCCCGGAGATCAGATCCTTGGCGAGGAAGCCGACGATCCCGATCGGCACCGAGCCGACGATCACGTACCAGCCCATCCGGTGGTCGAACTCGCCGCGGTGCTCGGGCTTCGCGAGGCCGCGAACCCAGGCGACGGCGATCCGCGCGATGTCCTTCCAGAAGTACAGGACGACGGCAGCGATCGCGCCGACCTGGATCACCGCGGTGAACCCGGTGATCGACGGGTCGTCGATCTTCAGCCCGAGCATCTTCGACACGATCGTCAGGTGCCCGGTGCTGGAGACCGGCAGGAATTCGGTCAGGCCCTCGACGATGCCGAGGATGATGGAGTCCCAGATCGTCATCAGTTGCCGACTCCGGACAGGTCCAGCGCCTCGGCGGCGGTCCGCAGGTCGGCGATCCGCTGCTCGACGGTGGACGCGAACGGCGTCAGCGCGACCGTCGTCGCCCCGGCCTCGGCGTACGCCGTGAGCTTGTCGGCCATCCGCTCCTTGCCGCCGAGCAGCGAGATCGAGTCCAGGAACCCCAGCGGTACGGCGGCCATCGCCTCGCGGTGCTTCTTGTCCAGGTAGAGATCCTGGATCTCCTTCGCCTCCTCGGCGTACCCCATCCGGACCGCCAGGGCATTGTAGAAGTTCTTGTCCCGGCTGCCCATGCCGCCGATGTACAGCGCGGCGTACCCACGGACCGGGTCGGCCGCCGCCTCGATGTCGTCACCGGTCATCAGCGGCGTGGTGACCACGACGTCGAAGCCGTCGAGGTCCTTCTCACGGACCGCACGGCCCGTCTTGATGTGGTTCAACTGCTCTCCAAGGAAGCCTGGGTCGTTGAGGATCCCGAGCCAGCCGTCGGCGATCTCACCGGCCAGCTCGAGGTTCTTCGGGCCGACCGCGGCAAGGTACACCGGCACGTGGTCGCGGATCGGCCGCACGGTCAGTTTCAGCGCCTTGCCCGGTCCGTCGGGCAGCGGCAGCGTGAAGTACTTGCCCTCGTACGCGACCGTCTCGCGCCGCATGGCCGAGTTCACGATGTCAACGTACTCACGGGTCCTGAGCAGAGGCTGAGAGAACCGGACGCCGTGCCAGCCCTCCGAAACCTGCGGCCCGGACACGCCGAGACCGAGCCGGAAACGGCCGTTCGACAGCCGGTCCAGGGTGGCCGCCGTCATCGCAGTCATCGCCGGCGTCCGGGCCGGGATCTGGAAGACCGCGGCGCCGACGTCGATGGTGGTGGTCTGGGCCGCGATCCAGCTGAGCAGGGTCGCGGCGTCCGAGCCGTACGCCTCCGCGGCCCAGGTGACCGAGAAACCGAGCGCCTCGGCCTCCTTGACCAGCCTCAAGTGGTCCAGATGGTCGTCGCCGCCGTACACGAAGCCGATGTTGAGTCCGAGTCGCATGACTGGCGAGCCTAGCGAGCCGTTGTCGGTGGGCCGCAATAGGCTCGGTCCATGCAGCAGCGCTATCTCGGTCACAGTGGACTGGCGGTGAGCAGGCTCGGGCTGGGCACCATGTCGTGGGGCCGGGACACCGACGAGCACGAAGCGCGCGAGCAGCTCGCCGCGTTCGTGTCCGCCGGCGGCACGCTGATCGACACCGCCGCGGCGTACGGCGACGGCGACAGCGAGCAGCTGATCGGGTCGCTGATCGGCGACGTGGTGGACCGCGACGACCTGGTGATCGCGACCAAGGCCGGGTTCAGCGTCCGCCGGGGCGAGCGGATCACCGACACCTCCCGCGGCGCGCTGCTGCGCGATCTCGAGGGCTCGCTGCGCCGGATGAACGTCGACCACATCGACCTCTGGCAGCTGCACACCTGGTCCGACGACGTGCCGCTGGAGGAAACGCTCTCCGCGCTCGACCACGCCGTCAGCTCCGGCAAGGTGCGGTACGTCGGCATTTCGAACTACGCCGGCTGGAAGGCCGCCCGCGCCGTCACCTGGCAGCAGGCGTGGCCGGGCCGCGCGGTCCCGGTCTCCAACCAGGTCGAGTACTCGCTGCTCGCCCGGGACGCCGAAATGGATGCGATCCGTGCGGCCGCCGGCCTCGGGATCGGGGTCCTCGCCTGGTCGCCGCTCGGGCGGGGCGTGCTGACCGGAAAGTACCGCACGGGTATCCCCGCCGACTCCCGGGCGGCGTCTCAACATCTGTCCAGATTCGTCGACCCCTACCTCGATGCGCGCGCTTCAGGCATCGTGGAAGCGGTCGCACGAGCCGCCGACGGGCTCGGCTGGACCCCGCTCGAGGTGGCACTGACCTGGGTGCGGGACCGGCCGGGAGTGTCGGCGGCCATCGTCGGGGCCCGGACGGCACTGCAACTGAAGTCGGTACTGGGTGTGGAGGAGCTCACAGTGCCGCCGGCCATCGCGGCGGCGCTGGAGGATGTTTCCTGAGGGTTGTTGGAGGTGTGGATGGCCGAATACGAACTGCAGCAGTTCGAGGTGTCCAGGACGGAGTCCCGCGGTGCGGTGCGCAAACTGCTCACCGAACACGCGGAGTACGGCGGGTGGGAGTTGGCCCGTCTGCGTCGCTATCCGGACGGATCACGACGCGTGTGGTTGCGCCGCCGCATCATCCGCGTGATGCGGACCCTCTGAGCAGGACGGTTACCAGCTCCCGTCGGCTGCCGACGCCGACCTTGTCGAATGACGCCCGTACATGCTCCTGCACGGTGTGCGGCGACAGGCACAACCGCTCGACGATCTGCCGCGTCGAGTACCCACGCAGCAGCAACTCGGTCACCCGCTGCTGAGCCGGTGTCAGCCCGTGCAGATCGAGGAGCAAGGATCCCAGCTGAGCCGGGGCCACCGGCTCGATGACGACCGCCGTCTGCCCGTTCTCTCCGAGCCTGGACGCCTGCAGCTCGAGCCACTCACCCCGGCGCGTCCTGACCTTCAGCCGGGTCGTGGCCCGGTCGACCTGCATCCGCGCAGCCACCGACCGCACCGCCACCGGCAACTCCCCCGGATCACCAAGCTCATCAAGCCAGTACTCCGCCTCCACGCTGACGGACTCGACCCGCAGGGCCGCGTCAAGCACCACAACCCCTGGCCCGGTGCCCGACCGGCCGGCTGGTTCCGCCCCCATCACGGTCCTCGCGACCTCGGCCGGGCCGGCCCGGAGTCCTCGGCGTAGTCCCTCGCCGAGATGCGGCGCCAATCGCCGTACCAGCTGGATCTCGTGCTCGGAGAATCCCGCGTCGGCGTCCTCCCGGTGCAGGCAGAGGACGCCCCAGCACCGGCCGTTCGACATCAAGGCGGCCCGTAACTCGTCACCCAGGCCGAGCGGCCGCATCACCTCGACGTACCGCGGACTGCTCCGCCAGTCCCCCCGCGTCGCCCTCGCCAGCGTCCCGACCGGCTCCGGCCCGCCGGCGAGTACGGCGAACTTGTTCACGTCGTCCTGCCCGAACTCGTTCGCGATGAACTGTCCGGTGACCGCGCCGAGCGGCTCGTCGACCAGCACCGACGTGAACAGGATCGTCGCCGGATCCACCGTCGCGAAGAACGCCGCGTCGACCGTCAGCACGCCCCGCAGCCGAGCGAGCGCCTCGGAGCGCAACTGATCGGCATCCAGTCCTGCGTCGCAGCGCTGGATCAGCACGTCGAGGCGATCCCCCACCCCCATGGTCGCGATGCTACGCCGGTACTGAACCGGCCAGGCCGAGCTGCGTGAGAAAGCCGAGATCGTCGAGCAGCCCCCAGCGCTCCACGATCAGACCGTCGCGGAGCCGGAAGATGTTGATGCCCGGCAGGCTGATCGGCTTCCCGGTCGCCTGCACCCCCATCACCTCACCGCGGTGCGTCCCGCCGGCCGTGAACCGCTCGACGACGACATCGCCCTCCGCGATCAGCGCATGCAGCTCGCTGTGCCAGTCCGGGAACGCCGCCCGCATCATGCTCGCCGCCGTCCGCATGCCCTCGCGGTCCGGCGTGACACCGAACGGCGGGTCGTGGTTGATGAAGTCCTCGGCCAGGTACGTGTCCACGGCACCGAGATCCCCCTTGGTGAACAGACCGTCGATGAAGTCCTTGACGACGGCCTTGTTGCGCTCTGTTCCGTTGCTTGCTGTTGTACTCATGTCCCCGATGCTGCGCCCGCCCGAGGCGGCGTCGTACCCCCACTAGTTGGGGTTCTGTCGGTGATTTATCTCTGCAACAGAGGTATTCTCGATCTGTGACCGAGGTTCTCGCCGAAGAGCTGCTCGCGGCGGTCGGGCTGGTGCGGCGGCACCTGCGCCGATCCGTCGGGCGGCCGTTCCCGCTGTCCGCACTCTCCGACTCGCAGGCCGAGTTGGTCCGGACCGTCCGCCGCAACCCGGGCATTTCGGTCGCCGAGGCCGCGGCCGAGCTCGGCCTGGTCGCGAACACCGTGTCGACGCTCGTCGGCCAGCTCACCGAGCGCGGCCTGCTGCAGCGCTCCCCCGACGAGTCCGATCGCCGGGTCGCGCGGTTGACGCTGACGGAGCCGGCCCGCGAACAGGTCGAGGCCTGGCGCGATCGCCGTACGGCGCTCGTCACCCGGACTCTCGACGATCTGACCGCGGAGGACCGTGCGGCGTTGAGATCGGCGTTACCCGTTCTCGCCGTACTGGCCGAACGGCTGCATCCCATGGAGCAGGAGAGGGAGCGCGTATGAGTGCGGAACCCGCGCCGGCGGTGGAGGTCACCGGGCTGAGTCATCGGTTCGGCGACCACGTCGCGGTCGACGATCTCGACCTGACCGTCTCCCCTGGCGAATGCTTCGGCCTGCTCGGCCCCAACGGCGCCGGCAAGACGACAACGCTGCGGGTGCTGAACACGCTCTACCCACCGCAGTCCGGGACAGTCCGCGTCTTCGGCCTCGACGTCCACACCGACGCGATGTCCGTACGGCGTTTGCTCGGGTACGTCCCGCAACAGCTGTCCATCGAGGGAGCGCTCTCCGGACGAGAGAACGTTTCCTGGTTCGCGCGATTGTTCGACGTACCGCGGCGCGAACGGGCCGTTCGGGTGGCCGAGGTACTGGAGATCGTCGACCTCACCGACGCCGCCGACCGGCTCGCGTCGACGTACTCCGGCGGCATGGTGCGGCGGCTCGAACTCGCGCAGGCGCTGGTCAACCGGCCCGCGCTGCTCGTACTGGACGAGCCGACGGTCGGGCTCGATCCGGTGGCGCGGGACTCGGTGTGGGCGCGGGTGCAGGAGATGCAGGAGCGGTACGGGATGACCGTGCTGCTCACCACGCACTACATGGAAGAGGCCGACCTCCTCTGCGACCGGGTTGCGTTGATGCACCTCGGCCGGCTCCGCGCCGTCGGTACGCCGGACGAGTTGAAGGCCGAGCTCGGCCCGGACGCGAGCCTCGAGGACGTGTTCCGGCACCACACCGGCGAAAGCCTCGAAGGTCAGGCGAAGGGAGGTCTGCGCGATGTCCGTGGCACCCGCCGCACCGCCCAGCGCATGGGTTGATTCCCGGCCGCGCGCCGTCCTCCGGCTGTTCTCGCGCATCGGGACGTTCTGTCTCGTCGAGCTGCAGAAGCTCCGGCACGACCGGACCGAGCTGATCACGCGAGCAATCCAGCCGGTGCTGTGGCTGGTGATCTTCGGCCAGACGTTCAGCCGGATCCGGGCGATCCCGACCGGCAACGTGCCGTACCTCGACTATCTCGCGCCCGGGATCATCGCGCAGTCGGCGCTGTTCGTGGCCATTTTCTACGGGATCCAGATCATCTGGGAACGTGACGCCGGGATTCTTACGAAGTTGCTGGTCACGCCGTCCCCGCGTTCCGCACTGGTCGCCGGGAAGGCGTTCGCCGCCGGTGTCCGCACGGTCTCCCAGGCGATCGTCGTTCTCATCGTCGCGGCCCTGCTCGGCGTCAGTCTCACGTGGAATCCGCTGAAGTTGCTCGCCGTTCTCGCGGTCGTGGTCCTCGGCGCCGCGTTCTTCTCCTGCCTCTCGATGACGATCGCCGGATTGGTCCTGCGCCGCGACCGCCTGATGGGCATCGGCCAGGCGATCACGATGCCGCTGTTCTTCGCGTCCAACGCGCTGTATCCGATCAGCGTGATGCCCGGCTGGCTGCGCGCGCTGTCGCACGCCAACCCGCTGACCTACGAAGTGAGCGCTCTCCGAGGTCTCCTGATCGGCCAGCCCACCAACTACCTACTCGACTTCACCGTCCTGATCGTCGCCGCCATCGCAGGCATCTGCGCGGCCGCCGCTCTCATGGGGCGCCTGGCCCGGTAGGGCGCGATCGTGGTGCATGGAACTCGTGCATCCGCTCCAGGTACTCAGGCCGCTCGGCCAAGGTGGTGATCGCGATCGCTGACGGGTCCTCTGCCATGTCCTGCAGTCTGGCACCGCAGCAGGACCAGTACGGCGACTATCGCGGTCACGAGTCCCGATCCGATCAGCGCGATCTCGGCTCCGAGCGCGCCGATGATCGGTCCACCGACGAGCATTCCGGCCGCGCTCCCGGCGTTCACGACGACGCTCTGCCCGGAGAGCAACGCGCGTCGCTCCGCGCCGGCTGACGAGCGGGTGATGAGAACGGAGATCGCCGCGATCCCGATCACCACGGTCACGCCCGACAAGGCGCCCATCAGTGCGATCACGGGCGGTGTAGTCCAGACCCCCATTCCGACCCAGCACAGCCCGCTCCAGGCCCACGCCAGCGAAGCGGTCACCACCGGACGCGTACGCCGTACCACGGCCAACGACACCGCAGTCGCGACGAGCGAGCCCACGCCGTACCCGGTCATCCCCGCCGCCAGGTAGACCCCCGGCTGCCCGCGCTCCTCCCCCAGCACAGACAGCCCCAGCGTGAACGCGAACCAGGTAACGCATCCCGTTCCCCGGACCACCCACCCGTAGGCAACCTCGGGCCGTCCGCGCAGACTGCCGCGGATCGACGGCGTCACCACGCCCTCTGGGGCACGCTCGGCCTGCACGCTGCACGCGAGCAAACCGGCGCCGGCGACTGTCGCGGCCTCGACCCACAGCAACCCGTTCGTCAGCCCCGTCGACACTGCCAGCGCACCGACGGTTGGGCCGATCAGCATCCCCAGGCGTCGGAGTCCGTCCTGCCAGGTGAGCAGCTGCACCGCCCGCCCGGCGCCCCATCGGTCGCCGGTGTCGGCGAGCAATGCCGACCGTCCGGGATTCGACAGGGCGTCGCCGCACCCGAGCAGCAACCCGCTCATGATCAGCAACTCCGGAGACAAGATCCCCAACCCGGCCGCCGCCGGTACCGATGCCAGCGCGATCGCGGACACCAACGCCACGACCGCGAGCCGCGGCCCCGAATCCACCCATTGCCGCGCCTTTCGAGCCCACCACGGCGACAGCAACACCGGGACGCCGGCCGCTCCAGCAACAAGTCCAGTGGCCGCCACCGAGCCCGTTTCCCGGAGGATCACCAGGGGCAGCGCGACCTGAGAGATTCGGAACGCGAAGTCCGCCGTACCGCTGCCCGCCAGCAACGCCAACGCTTCGGATCTTGCTTTCACACCTGGAATTCTTGGCGTTTCCCGAGGCCGCAGGTAGCCAGTACAGCTTGCCCGCATGCCATAGGCTCAGCCTATGGCCTCATTACCATCGGTCGAGGACCTGCGGCTGGTCCAGGCCGTCATCCGTACGGGCGCCCTCGGCACCGCGGCTCGCGAGCTCCGCATCTCCCAACCCTCGGCCTCCCAACGGCTTGCCCGGCTCGAACGCCTCTGCGGCACCAAACTGTTCGAGCGCGACACCCGCGGCGCCCGCCCCACTCCGGCCGGCGCCGAACTCGGCCGCCGCGCCGACCACATCCTCGGCCACCTCGAGGAGGTGTACGACGCCACTCGCGCGGCTGCTGTCACGCAGCGCCTCGTGATCGGCACGTTCGCCAGCCTCGCGCCGATCCTGTTCCCCGTCCTCGACGCCGACCTGCCTGACCTGGAGATCCAGCAGCAGGTCGACCACGGCCACTTCCTGGTCGAACGCGTCGCCGAGGGCACCATGGACGCCGCGTTCGTCGCGATCGCCGACCAGATGACGCTCCCCCGCGGCACCGTCGCCCGCCGCGTCGGCCGTGACGAACTCGTCCTGTTCGTCCCGCCCGGCGCCCGCCCACCCGGCCGCGGCCGGCGGCCCCTGAAAGATCGCCAGATAGCGTTCTCCACGTACGACCGCGGCGCCGAAGACATCCACTCCCGCCTGGCCGCCCAAGGCGCCATCCCGCGCCGCGGCGTCACCCTCAGCACCACCGTCGCGATGGCCCGCCGCAGCTCCCACCTCGCCCTCGTCCCCCGCAGCGCCCTGGCCACCGAACTGCGCCCCGGCGAACACCTCACCCCCGCCCCATTCCACTACCGCCTCACCCTCTCCGTAGTCACCACCCCCACCCCACCCAAGCCCCTGATCACCCACCTCCCCCACCTCCGCGCCACCTTGAACCTCACCTAACTATGTCGACCTGAAAATGCCCGGTCGCCATGATCGCGGGCGCGGCCGCTGCTCGGTCCGATTGACTCGGTCGCCATGATTGCGGGCGCGGCTGCTCGGTCTGATTGACGGCGACCGGTTGGGCGGGCACGGTTCGCCCACCCCGACGGTTCCGTGACGCTCACCGCACCCACCGGCCACCGCTACACGACTGTCCCACCCGCCCGCGGCCCCCTCCCCCAACAACCGCCCTGCCCACCGGACGACGCACCGCCCTTCTAGGTCCTTGGGTTGGCGGCGATGCGCTGACCCGCAGGTGACGTTGAACTTGTCGTGAACTGCGGTGAGTCGCATCGTGGGGTGTTGCAGACTCGGAGCATGAAGCTGGGACGTTTGGCACACGGGCGCCGGGTACTGGCGGGGTTCTGGGGCGCGACCGTGGTGCAGGTCGCGGCGATCGTCATCGACGCGAAGATCCTCAAGCAGGCCAGCAAGGTCACCTTGATGCCGCTGCTCTGGCAGTGGTCGCGCACGCAGGACGCCCCGCCGCTCGTCCAAGCCGCACTGCTCGCGTCGGCCGCCGGCGACCTTCTTCTGCAGACCGATCTCCGGCTCGCGGGCATGGCGGCGTTCGCGGCGGCACACGCCTGCTACCTCGCCGTGTTCCTCAACAACCCGACGCAGCGATCCTGGCGCGTGCTCGCGGCGTACGCAGCCCTGTGGGCCGCCCTCATCGCCGTCCTGTCCCCCGGTCTCGGCAGCCAGCGTGTCCCGGTCGCCGTCTACGCATTGTTGCTGACAGCAACGGCGGTGGCGTCCCGCTGGCACAACCCGCGCAGCGGCCTCGGTGGAGCGCTCTTTTTCGTTTCCGACGCACTCATCGCCCTCCGCCTCGCGGGCCGCGACTTTCCCGGCCGGGGAGCGCTCACCATGTCGACGTACGCCGTCGGCCAGTACTTGCTGACCTCGGGCGTCACCACTAGGCAGGACGATCTGACCGGTACTGGTCACCGCCGTTGACGCGGGTCGCCGTCCCCTGTGGGGTGAAGAGCATGGCGACCGTCGACGACGTACGACGACAGTTCCGGAACCCGCCGCCCGAGGGGCGGCCGATGATGCGCTGGTGGTGGTTCGGACCGTCCATCGAGCGAGACGAAATCGACCGCGAGCTGGAAGCGATGGCCGCGGCCGGGCTCGGCGGCGCCGAGGTCGCGTTCGTCTACCCGATGGGACCGGTGACGGCGCCGTTCGGCTCCCTCGAGTTCCTCGAACTGGTCGGGCACGCGGCGCGGACGGCGCGACGGCTCGGGCTGCGGTTCGACGTGACGCTCGGGAGCGGCTGGTCGTACGGCGGTGCGCACATCGGGCCCTCGCTGGCTGCGCGGCAGTTGCACTGGGACCGTCGCGAGATCGGCGCCGCGGCGTACGACGTACCGATCGTGGCTGCTTGGCCCGGTGACGAGTTCGTCGCGGCGTACGTCGGCGACGGGTCGGCCGGCGCGCCGTCGTCGTACGTCGAGGTGCCGGTGAGCGACGGGATCGTCCACGTGTCGGCCGGTGGTCAGCCGCGCGAGGTGCTGATCGCGACGTCCCGCGTGACCGGGCAGCAGGTGAAGCGGGCCGCGGTGGGAGCCGAGGGGCTGACGCTCGACCACTATTCGGCGGCCGCCGCGAACGAGCACATCAAGCAGGTCGCCGAGCCGTTGCTGCTCGCGGCCACGCCGGAGCTCCTCGGGTCCGTGTTCTGCGACAGCCTCGAGGTGTACGGCGGGGACTGGACGCCGACGATCTTCGACGAGTTCGTGAAACGGCGCGGGTACGAGCTGCGGCCGCGGCTCTACCAACTACTCCTCGACACCGAGGGTTCGCGACAGCTGCGGATCGACTTCGGGCGGACGCTGTCGGAGCTGTACGAGGACAACTTCCTCAAGGTGTTCCAGCAGTGGGCGGCTGGGTACGGCGTACCGTTCCGCATCCAGAGCTACGGTGAGCCGCCGGCGACGATGAGCAGCTACCGGCACGCCGACATGTTCGAAGGCGAAGGCTGGGGATGGACGCGGATCCCGGAGACCCGCTGGGCGTCCTCGGCCGCGTACATCTACGGCCGCTCGGTCGTGTCGGCGGAGGTCTGGACCTGGGTGCACTCACCTTCGTTCCGCGCCACGCCGCTCGACCTCCAAGGTGAGGCGCACGAGCACTTCCTGTCCGGCGTCAACCAGCTCATCGGCCACGGATGGCCGTACTCCCCGTCCGAAGGCCCTGGCCTCGGCTGGATCTTCTACGCCGCCGGTGCCCTCGACGACCGAAACCCTTGGTGGCCGGTAGCAACCGCTCTCTTCGGTTCCCTCCACCGGCTGTCGTGGCTCCTCCAGCAGGGCACGCCGGTCCGGCCCGTGAAGATCTACGTCCCGGCCTCCGACGCGTACGCCGCCGTACGCGCGGGGCACGCCGAGCCGCTCAACCTCTACCGCGTCGCCCGCCGGCTGATCCCGGAGAGCGTTCCCCGGACGATCCGGGAGGCGGGACTCGACTTCGACCTGATCGACGACGACGCGCTCGAGGTACTTGATCCGGCCGACGCACCGCTGGTCGTCGTACCCGAAGGAACTACGACACCGCCCGAAACCCAGCGCTGGCTGGATGCTGTTGTCGCGGCCGGCGGAAAGGTGATCGCGGACGTCAGCACCCTGGCCGACCACCTCCCGGCCCCGCCGCTCGCTCTCCAGCAGGACGTAGGAGTCGTCCATCGGCGCCTCGACGACGGCGACTTCTACTTCGTCGCCAACACCGGCACCGAGCCTCGCACACTCACCTTCGACCAGCCGGTGGAACGCTGGAGAGCGCTCTCTGACGACGTCGAACTCACGCGTACCGTGACCCTCCACCCGTACGAGTCTGCCGTCTTGATCCCAACCCCCACGCCCGAACTCGAGCTAGCGGCCGCAGCGGACACGGGTACTCCGGCCAACCCGCTGATGGGCGATTGGTCCGTTGCCTTTGGCAATGACGTTCGGCCGGTCACGCTTCCGCACCGCTGGGAGGACGACCCGGCGCTCACGACGTACTCCGGCTCCGCCACCTATCGCACCGAGTTCGAACTCCCGGAGACCACCGACCGCCTACTCCTGGACTTCGGCCCAGGTGAACCGGTCGCCCCAGACAGCGAGCCCTACCTCCCCAGCAACTCCTACCGCGCGCTCATCACCCCGCCGGTGGGTGTCGCCGCCGAGATCTGGCTCAACGACATCCGGTGCGGGGCCATCTGGGCTCCTCCGTACCGCGTAGACATCACCGATGCCGCGCGACCAGGCGCCAACAGTCTGCGCATCGTCGTACACAACACGGCCGCGAACGCGCTCTCTGCCGATCAGCACCTGCTCGAAGCGGCCGCGGACTCCACCGCCCAGTTCGGCCGCCGCTTCGACCTGCAGCACATCGAGCATGCGGCCGACTACCTCATCTCGGGCCTTCTCGCTGCACCGACCGTCATAGCCAGCCGCGGCGTGCGGCAGTGAGGCTGGCCTGGAAACGGGTCGACGCGCCGAGCTCCTGCATCAGCCGGTGGATACGCCGTTGCGTGGTTCGCTCGCTCCAGCCCAAGGAGCGAGCGATCGCCGCATCCGTGAGGCCGGACGCAAGCAGAGTCAACAGCTGCCGAGTGTCCAAGTCGGGTTCGTCGGAGTCGGGCACCGGGTTGTCCGTCAGGGCGATGGCGCGCTCCCACTCGGCCTCGAACAGGGACTCCAGCGCCACGAGCATCGGTGACTGCTGGATGAGGTACGCCGCCGACTGCCCGCCGGCCGCGAGGCTAAAGGGGATGATGGCCACCCGGTTGTCGCTGATCACCAGCTTCAGCGGCAACTCCGGGCGTACCCGCGCCTTCTCGCCCGCCCTCATGCTGGGTCCGATGTCGGACGTCATCCGTCCCGGCCAGGCCACTGCCTCCTGGCTGTAGATCACCCGGTGGACCACGCCTTTGCGCTGTCGCTCGATCTGCAGGTCGAGGTTGGACCCCGGACGGTCGACGTACGGCGGCCGGTCGAAGGCACGGACCTCGCTGCGAGCGTCAGCCGTCAACCTGCCCACCGCCGAGCTGATGTCGTCGCGGTCGGTGAGCAACTCGACCGCCAGCTCCGGATGCGTGATCCGGGCCGACTCCCGATAGGTCTCCATCAACCGGTGGACCATGGAACGCGCTTCGTCCAGGCGGTGCTGCTGCGCGTCGATCAGCGCCGCCACCGCGACGTCGGGGACGGTGGCCGAGAAGCGTGGCGGTCGTCCGGCGGACCGGGTGGCGAGGCCGTCCCTGACCAGCGCGGACAGGAGCCGGCCGGCTGCCGCCGCCGTGATGCCGCAGGTCTCAGCCAACTCCGAAGCAGTGCAGCGCGGCTGCCCGACCAAGGCGGTGTACACGTGCTCTGTTTCGTCCGTGAGTCCCAGCACGTCCAGTTTCATGAATCCTCCGCCGTGCCGGTGGCGACTGTCCGCCACCCGGCGTACTTCGGCCACCTGCATGGCTTGTGTCGTTGCTGTCTGCGTTGACATCCTCCATCAGTGACAGGCGGATCACTCGCTCCGTCCACACCCGCCTCGTCCACCTCCGCCAATGGCAGCACGCCCGTCGGCTGCCTGCTGTGTCCTGCCCGAAAGGCATGCCCATGCACCTCACTCGTTCCCGGTACAGGCAACTCGGCGCTGCAGCTCTCGCGCTGGCAACTGTGACGGCCACCGTAAGCTCCGGCACCGCCTCCGCCTCCCCCACCACCCCGCCCGGCGCCGCCCTCTCCGCGGTTGTTCCCAAGCCACCCGCCCAGCGGCAAGGAGTGGTGCCGGGTCAGGTGCTGGTCACGCTCGACCAGGCGACCTCGGTGACCGGCCCCGCCCTCCCTGGAAAGGCCCAGAGCCGGCTGGCCGCCCGTGCCCCGCAGACCAGCGACAAGGCCCTCGATGCGAAGCTGCGCTCGGTCGGCGCCACCTCCCTGCATCCGCTGATCCTCTCGGCCGCAACCGACGTACCTGACCTGGCGCGGACCTATGTGGTCACCACGACGGAGAAGGACTCGGCAGCAGTTGCCGGCGCCCTCCAGGGCACCTCCGGCATCGCGTACGCCGAACCGGACCGCTACGTGAACACCATGAACTCGGGCCCCCAGCCCCTGCCCGCCGCCGCGAGCGCCACCGCGAAGGCCCCTGCGGCGACCAACTCGGCTGACCTGCCGTCGAACTACGCGGTAGCGAACTCCGCCCAGGCCTTCCTCAACGCCGGTGGAGTCAACGCGATCGGCGCCTTCACCACCCTCAAGAACGGCTACGGCCAGCAGCCCGGCACCGGCGAGATCATCACCAACGTGTCCATCGGCGACCTCACCGACCAGTCGATGGCCGACGCCGGCGACGACTACGTCAAGGGTTACGGGCCGACCACGGTACTGAAGGACGGCCGCCGGTACCTCGATCTGCCGTCGATGCCCCTGATCCCCACGTACGTCGCCGGCGCCGACGGGTCGCTCGACCCGGCCGGCTCGACGAAGAACCAGGATCCCCTGCTCGGCGAGGTTCTCCTCGACTTCAGCGTGATGTCTCCACTGCCCCACGACCAGCAGCGCGCGGGCGCCACCGGCAGCGGCTACACCGACCTGCTCGGGATCGCGCCCGGCGCCGACTACCGGCTGGTGGTGCCGCAGGAGCCGACGATCAAGCAGATCGCCGGCGCGCTGCTGGCCGCCGCCCATCAGACCCCGCGCCCGAACGTCATCACCGCGAGCCTCGGCTTCGGCACCGACGCGGAAGGATTCCCGGGCCGGTACCTCGAGGACGACCCGTACGTCCGGTCCGTGGTCACCTCGATCGTCAAGAAGGACGGCATCGTCGTCTCGATCTCCTCGAACGACGGCACCCGGCTGTACACCCCGGCCGCAGTCGGCCCCGACGGCGGCAGTACTCCGACCGACAAGGCCGCCAACAACGCCGATGCCACGACGATCGACGACGTCGCGCTGACCACCACACCGTCCCGGGTGCCCGACAGCGGTGCGATTGCCGCGGGCGGCACCACCTTGGACGACACGCTCGCCGTACCCGCGAACGCCGGCGGCCCACAGACCGGCACCTACGCGGAGACCCGGATCAGCGGGTTCGGCACCTTCTCCTCCGGCTTCGGCAGCCGGGTGGACCTGTCCGCACCCAGTGACAACATCATCGCGTTGCGGCACACCGCAGCCGGCAGCGCACAAGCGGTCACTCCGGTGTTCAACGGTGGTACGTCGGCGTCGGCGCCGGAGATCGCGGCGGCCGCCGCAGTCGTGCTCCAGGCCGGTCGGTTGGCCGGCCACAATCTGAGCCCGGCACAGGTTCGGGACCTGCTGAAGGAGACCGGCCGCACGGTCCAGACCCCGCCGCAGCTCGACCGAACGCTGCAGGTCGGGCCCCAGATCGACCTGACCGCCGCGACCGAGAAGGCGCTTGGCGACAAGCTGAGGACCACCCGACCCTCGATCGTGCGGCTTTCCCTCGCGCACCGGGTCACCGTCGGCGGCCTCGGCGGCACCTTCCTGGAGACGACCGACCAGAACCGGATCGACCTCGGTGACATGGCCTCCGGCGGCAACGGCGAGGGCCTGGTCGGACCAGTGACCTTCGCCGCCGATGTCACTGGCCTGCCGCGCAACGCCACGCCCCGATACGCGCTCACCGTCGGCACCGACCACCCGGTCACGTTCTCGTCCACCACCCCGTCGATCCGAGTGACACCGCGTCAACTCCTGTCGGCAGCAGGGCTTGCGGTCAACTCGACCACCGATCGCACCGTCGACTACACCTTCCAGGTGCTCATCGGCGGCGAGGCACAGGCAACCGTGCACCGCACGCTGACCATCGGCCCGAGCGACGGTCGCTACGTGGAGTCCACTGCCCCGCTCGCCCCGGCAACGGCCCAGGCCGGTCACCCGGTCACCATCTCGTACGACCTCACAGGTGTCACCACCGCAACAGCTCCCGAGCTGGTCGTATCCACGGTCGGCCACTGGAGTCCGGCCCACGGCCCGATCTTCTCCGCGGGCTGGCACCAGCCCCTGACCGCATCCACAGGTACGGTCACGGTCCCGGCTGAGGCATTCAAGGGCGGAGGCGGGCTCTACGGCATCGGCATCGTCCTGTCCGGCTTCGGCAGCAGCCCCAGCTTCACCCGGTACGGCGAGTTCGCGCCGATCCGGATCTCCGGCGGGTCAGCGGCCGACCGGCCGGACGCTCCGACCCTCGCCGGCGCACTCGGGAAGGGCTCGTACGGACACACCGCCGAGGTCACGCGGACCGCGCCCGGTTTCGGGTTGCACTACGACGTACGGAACATCCGAGGTGCGGAGTCGGCGGTCGTCGAGTTCTCCGCGCCGGCGCCGACGCTCTTCGGCTCGCTGAACACGTTCACCAACGCCAACGGATCAGCCCTGGACAACGACGGAGTGAACACCCCGTCCACGGCGAACAAAGCACTGTCCGGCACCTCGGGCACCGTCCAGCTCGACGCGCTGTCACTCGGCCTGGCCACGTCCGCCAACTACAGTGTCCGCATCCTTGCCCTCGACAACCATCAGCACGTCGTCGGCCAGGCGTCGCCGGTCTCGAACCTGGTCGTCGACGACGGCACCGCCCCTGGCGGCAGCACCTTGCTCAGCTTCATTGCGTCCGGCAACAACTCGATCGCCGCAGTGCGTACCACGACCGGCGGCAGCGAGGTTCGGCATTACTCCACCACAACCGGCACGTACGGCGCAGTACTGACCTCTGACGCCGGCAGCGGTTCCGACTACCACGTGATCGGCGTCGCCCCAGATCGGGTCCTGCTCGCACACGTCGCTCAAGCGGGCGGCGACGTACAGCTCGAGACCTGGGACACAGTCACCGGCAAGCTGGTCGGCAGTTCGGTACTCCGAGCCGCGGAGTACCGTGTCGTCGCCGGACGCGTCGACGCGAAACGCAACCGGGCCGCCGTACTGGTTCGCGCCAACACCGGCAACGTCGACTCGGTCATCCCGGTCGACCTCGCCAACGGCACCGCCGCATCCCCGATCGTTGCTGATGGCAACGGTGACGTCCCGGCCGGAACCTACAGCCTGCTGGACCTCGACCAGTCCACCGGCAAGGTGTTCCTGGGCAAGATCGGCAGCGCGATCATCTGCCTCGGCGGTGTCGCGCCGGCCAAGATCGATCTCGACGCCCGGACGGTGACCACTGCGGAGTCCGTGTCGGCCTGCGGCCACGGCATCGCCTCGGACGGCGCGGGCACGCTCTACAACCTGGCAGCCGGCTCGGTCAGCACGAAGATCGCGCCGACCGCCACGCTCACGCCGTACGACGAGACCACGCAGACCACCGGTGGCGGGGTCGCCTTGCGCAAGGGTGCGCCGACATCGCTCGCCGTGGACGGCGTCCACCACCTCGCCCTGGTCTCGTTCGCGGCGCCCGAGGGGATCGTCTACTTCGGCTCGCAGCAGGGCTTTGTGTCCGACAACAACGCGACCGGCCAGGTTGCGGTGGTCGACCTCAGTACTGGACAGGTCGTCCGCACCTTGAACGGGATCATCGTGACGAACCGGGGCGGTCTGCTCCTGCACGGCGTACAGGACACGTCGCTCCAACTCGACGCGGCGACCCGGACGGCCTGGACCTACAGCCCGGACGGCACGCAGATCCAGCAGTTCTCCTACTGAAGGCGGATGGGGAGCGGCAGCCGGCCGCTCCCCGTCAGGCCTTGTCGAAGAACTGGTCCAGGACCCGCGACCCGAACTCCAGCGCCGACGTCGGCACCCGCTCGTCGATGCCGTGGAACATCCCCATGAAGTCCAGATCCGGCGGCAGCTGCAATGGCACGAACCCGAAGCACCGCACACCGAGCCGGCTCCAGGACTTGGCGTCGGTACCGCCGGACATGAGCAGGGGCGCGAAGCGGGCTTGTGGGTCTTCGGCCTGCACACAGGCCTTCATGGCCTCGACCAGCCCGCCGCTGAACTCGGTTTCCAGGGCGATGTCCTGGACGACCGTCTCGCGCTGCACCTTGTCACCGAGCAGTTCGTCGATGGTCGCGAAGAACTCGTCCTCGTGCCCGGGCAGGAACCGCCCGTCGATGTGCGCCTCCGCGTCGCCCGGGATCACGTTCACCTTGTAACCGGCGTTCAGCATCGTCGGGTTCGCGGTGTTGCGGATCGTGGCACCGAACATCCGGCTGAAGCTGCCCAGCTTGGCCAGCGTCGCGGTCATGTCGTCCGGGTCGAGCTCCACCTCGAGCACGTCCTCCAGCGTCTTCAAGAACTCGCGCACGGTCGGCGTCACGCGCAGCGGCCACTCATGCGACCCGATCCGCGTGACCGCCTCGACCAGGTTCGTGACCGCGTTGTCGGAGTTGACCATCGACCCGTGCCCCGCCGTACCGCGCGCCTTGAGCCGCATCCAGTTCATCCCCTTCTCGGCGGTCTCGATCAGATACAGCCGCAGGTCGTCCTTGACCGTGATCGAGAACCCGCCCACCTCCCCGATACCCTCGGTGCAGTCGGCAACAGTGTCCGGATGGTTATTGATCAGCCACTGCGCGCCGTACACACCACCGGCCTCCTCGTCGGCGGTGAACACCAGCCGCACCGGACGCCGCGGCCTCACCCCGGCACGCTGCCGCGCCCGCACCACCGACAGCACCATCGCGTCGAAGTCCTTCATGTCGACCGCGCCGCGACCCCACACACACCCATCGAAGATCTCCCCCGCGAACGGGTCGACCTTCCAGTCCTTCGGATCCGCCGGGACCACGTCCAGGTGCCCGTGCACCAGCAACGGGTCCGCACTCTGATCCTCCCCGTCCCAATGCGCGACCAACGTCGCGCGGCCCGGTTCGGACTCGTAGATCGTCGACTCGATCCCGACCTCGTCCAGCCTCGCCGCGACATACTCCGCCGCGACCCGCTCCCCGTTGCTCTTGCCGTTCCCGTAGTTCGTGGTGTCGATCCGGATCAGCTCACTGCAGAGCTCCACCACTTCGGCATCGGGCGTGTACGCCGTACGGTCGCTGGAGGTCGTCATGTGCCCCATCCTCTCCCACCGCGGCCGTGGAAGAGGACTCAGGTCAGGGTGATCGCGTCGCCGGACACCTTGATCTGCTTCGGCGGCAGCGGGCGTGGCGCCGGCCCGGCCCGCACCGAGCCGTCCGTGATCGAGTACTTGCTGCCGTGGCAGTCGCAGTTGATCGTCCCGCTAGCAACGCTAGCGACCGGGCAGCTCTGGTGGGTGCAGATCGAACTGAACGCCTTGAACGTGCCTTTGACCGGCTGCGTGACCACGACCTGCTGCGGCGCGAAGATCTTCCCGCCGCCGACCGGGATCTCCGCCGTCGAGCCGAGGACGGTGTCGGCCGGCGCAGGCGCAGGCGCAGGCGCAGGCGCAGGCGCGGGCGTGCTTTGCGGCTCGCCGTACTTCGCGCAACCTGCGACCGTCGCGATTCCGGCGGCGGCCCCGGCGAGGATGGTACGGCGGCTGGGTGCGTCCACAGCGGGTCCTTTCATCGCGGGTCCTTTCAACGGATGACGCCGAATGTGGTGAAGAACCACAGCGCCGAGGTGAGCCACAGTCCGATCAGGCCGGTGAAGACGGCCCCGCCGGCGACCGGGAGCAGCCAGGACGGCGCGTCCGTTCGGGTGAGCACCAGCATCTTCACCACGAACGCGCCGTAGAAGAAGCAGCCGAGCAGAGAGTGGATCAGTACGCGCGGTTCGCCGTACTGGAAGCCCAATGCATAAAGGCAGTGCGCGACGACGGGGAGCGTGACCAGGACGGCAGCTCTGCCGGACCAGCGGTGCAAGGGTGCGAGCTGCGGGCGGCCTCGGTACATGGCGGCGGCGGTTGCTAGTTGGAGCAGGCCGAGTACGGCGGCCAGCGTGGCCAGCCAGGTCTTGACGGCCCGGAAACTGGAGAAGCCCGCGATGTCGATCGCGACACCCGTGGGCTGGTGCAACCGGCCGTAGACGCCCAGCGCGACAGCCACTGCAGCGCCGGCGATCAACGGGACCGCAACGACACCGCGCCTCGCGACGGACGTCGTACTCACCTGCCCACCTCCAGTGGTGTCATCTGCCGACCTCAGAACGTCTCGTCGCCGGCGATGGCTTGAGCGGTGACGGCGACGCCGTTCACGGTCGCGGAGCGGGTGGCGGGATCGAGGCGCGGTGCCGGGGCTGGAGTGCCGTCGTTGTCGATGCCTACCTGCGAGCCGTCGGGGAGGACAATCCAGCCGATCGTCGCCTTGGTGCTGCTTGCCCGGTAGAGGCCCGCCGGCGGTCCTGCCAGGGTCGCGGTGAAGCGCAGTGGGCGGCCTCGCAGGGTCAGCTCGCCCGACGCGGCTTTCGCGGTGGCGGTACCGGTCAGGCGTTCACCTGCACGCGAGCGCAGTGCGAGGCGGCCAGAAGTGAAGGCGCCGGTCAGCCACGCCTCGACGCGTCGGCCATCGCATACGTAGGCGACTGCGCGGGCGCCCTTCACGGCAACGGCCAGCGTGGCCTCCCGACCTGCGGTGCGGCCGACGTACACCACTGGCTTCTGCACTGCCGGCGGCGTCACGGTGGTCTGCCCCGGCGTCGCGCTCGTCTGCCCTGGCGCTGTTGGTGTCTGCCCCGGCGCCGGACTTGTTGCTGTCGGGCTTGTGGGCGCCAGGGTGGTTGGCGGGCTCGTGGAACTGGCGGACGCGGTCGGCGCGGCGGCAGGGCCATGTGTCTGGGCGCTGTTGACCACCAGCAACCCGACCAGCCCGACGGCCGTCGCCGCCAGCGTCACCAACGGACTCCGCTGCCCCATCGCCCCACCCCGAGCCTCGCTCTCACCCCGAGTCGAGGATCCCGCCCGCCCGGCACCCCGGTCAACGGCTCAGCCGCGTCCCGGCCGCGGGCATTCAGAGCAGGCGTTTAGAGGACCTTGAGGCCGTACATCTCACCCAGCGGGTCGGAGATCAGTTCGATCCGGGCGCCGTCGGGATCGCGGAAGTAGATCGACGTACCGCTCTCCTCCTGGAACTCGACCCCGTGCTCGCTCAGACTCGCCTTCAGCCGATCCCACTGCCCCGGCTCGACCGAGATCGCCAGGTGGTGCAGTCCGCCGAGCACCTCGGCGTACGGCCCGAGATCGAGCCCCGGGAAGTCGAAGAACGCGAGCAGGTTCCCGTTCCCGATGTCGAAGAAGAAGTGCGTCGACCCCTCGTAGTCCCGGTTCCCGACCATCTCGGTCAGCGGAAATCCGAGCACCTCCTGGTAGAACCGCACCGTCCGCTCCACGTCCGCGCACAGTAACGCAGTGTGATGCAGTCCACGCGCCGACGACGTACCGCCGCCCTTCAAGTACGCCGTACGCAGCCGATCACGCTCCGCCTCGACCGCCGCCAGATCCATCTCCGTCATCTCCACCCACCCTTCCTCCAGCCCCATCAGACACCCCGATCCGCCCGATGTGAATTCCACCCCTGGAGTTTGCTACTGTTCTCCGGTCGGTACCGCTGCGGCGGTCAGACCACTCGTCCGGGTGGCGGAATAGGCAGACGCGCTAGCTTGAGGTGCTAGTGCCCTTTACGGGGCGTGGGGGTTCAAGTCCCCCCTCGGACACGAGACTTAACCACACGGTCGGCCAACGGATCGACCTCCACGTCGAGCTTCTGCTCGACGTGGTCGTACGTTAGGGACAGCCTCAGCGACGAGTAGAGCTCACTCAGCTCCTCCGGTTCGGCGGTGTTCAGGGCCCTCCCGACGTCGCCCAACTGGTCTACGTACGCCTCTAGATCTTCTCGGCTCAGACCCCGCTCATTGGGCTCCTCCGCCAAGGCCGCTTCCGCGGCCCGCTTCTCCGCCACAGCCGCGTTGTACTGCTCGCGCAACTCGGTCGGATCCCACCCCGCATTAAGTGCCCTCTGCAACTTCTCCATAACAACCTCAGCCGCGGCGACCCGGCCCCGCAAGGTGTGCATGTGCTCCAAGACTCGATCGGCGGAATCATCAGCGTCCAGCAGCGCTGTGATCGTCGCCTCTCTGTGCACGGGATCGAACAGCGAACCGATCCAGCGGTTGATCCGCGGAACGATGATGTCCTCCCGCAGATAGATCTGCTGGGGATGCCTCATGGCCGTCGCTGATCCGGGGACGAGCGTACGGGCGTTGCACCTGTAGTAGACCGTGTCCCCACGACGCGCGGCACCCTCCATCTTCCGCACACAGGCGGAGCACGTGATACGGCCGCGGAAGATGTAGAGACGTTTCTTCGGAGCCCGCCGACGGCTCACGGACGACCAGCCCGCCCTGCCGCCGGCCCTCCGCTTCCGCTTCTCGAGCTGCGCTGCCGTGAACGTCTCGACCGACACGATCGCCGGATGCGCCGGATGTCGCGACCGCACAATCTTCGCCTGCGGCGATCGCCGAAACCTCACGACGTATCCAGCTGCCACATCGTCCGGATCCAGGAGTTCCTCGCTCTTCCGCCAGCGGCCGTAGACGGCGTACCCGGTGTACCGCGGATTCTCCAGGATCGCCGCAACCGTCGAATGCTGCCACCCATCCATCCTCCGATGCCGATTCTGCCCCGGCGAGTGCGCCGACGGACAAGGAACACCCTCACGGTTCAGGAGCTCAGCGATCGCTTTCCGCCCCCAACTCTGCAGATACAGATCGAAGATCCGCCGGACTACCCCCGCCGCGAACTCATCGACCACGAGGACCCGCAGCCGCTGCCCTTCAGCCGCCTTCCTCGGATGCGGATGCGGCCCGCCATCCACCACGACATATCCGTACGGCGGACGACCGCCCTGGTACCGCCCATCAATGAGCACCTGCGCAGCCATGGCAGCCCGAACCCGCCGCTGGACATGCTGCCGCTCAGACTTCGACAACCCACCGGTGATCGTCATCGCCATGTCGTGCACCGTGTTCTCCGGATCGAACCGCCCACCCAGACTCGGTATCCACAGGGATACCCCGTACCGATCGAACTTCGGCCACGTCAGGCTGAACTGATTGCTGAACCAACACCGAGTCGCCTCCCCGACCACCAGCCCCTGCCACCCCCGGTCCGGATTCTTCAGCGCCTGCAGCACCTCATTCGCCTGTTCACGCCGTTCCCAGGGCAACGACCGCGACTGTCCGATATCGAAGAACTCCTGCACGACCTCGCCCCCGAGCGGCTCCACGAACCGCTCCGCCTCCCCCAACTGCCACGCCTTTGAGGTGGCCGGATCCTGGTTGTCCTCCGTCGAACACCGCCCGTAGAACGCGAGCCGCCCGATCCCACCGTCATCCGGCTGATCCGCCAGCGCCTCCATACCCAGCAACTCGTCCAGCGTCGCCCACTCATCACCGTCACTCACGACGTCTCCTCCTCTTCGCACCCCTGAGCGGTCCCGCGCCGCGACCTTGCCAGCCGCGCGATGATCAGCCGAAGCACTCGAGCAGCCTGTGGATAAAGCACCGGCGCCCGAGCAGGCGTTTCCACTCCGACCCACGCCTCACGCCGTTCCCGCTGAACCTCTCGACCATCCGCCATGCACGTTCAACGCTCGCGGCAGCCAAAGAACTGGCATTCGGGCAGCGCTGCGAAACGTCGCGAGTGTTTGCGCAGCGGCTCGGTTGGTGCTGAGAGGTGTCAGCGCCAACCGAACCGGCTCAGATCCTCGACCGCGATCCGTGAGGAGATCCGGCGGTGAGGCTCTGTTGGAGGGCGGAACGGGCGCGGAGTGCAGGGCCATTGAGGAGGAGAGCCCGTCTCAGCACACCCGCCCCGCCTGCTCAGGCACCTCGGACAGCAGGACATCGATGTGGCTGGCGAAGAGGTGCTGGCGAAGCTCGATCGGATTTCCAGCCGCCGCGAGATGGAGAAGGTTCGGCAGGATCAGGACGCCCTCGTCGACCTCCATGACGGTTGCGAGCGCCTTGTGCAGTTCTTCTGGCGCGGTCTCCAGCTCATCGATGAAGATCGCAACAAGCGCACAATCGTTTGCTCGCGCGCAGTCGACAATCGCTTGCCGACGCGTGGCGATCTCGGGGTCACTCATCAGGAAGTGCTTCTTGAAGTACCCGAAAGCCACTCGCATCTATCTCTAACCCCGTCCGATCCGGCTGTTGCTCGGTACGGATAAGCGTCGAGCAGACCGCACAGCACGCACCATGGACTGCCACTGACGCAGCACTGAACTTCCACCGAACCCGCACGGCGAGGTTCAAGTAGAGACGCACGTCGGGCGATGGGAGACTGGGGCCGTGATGGTCCAGGCCTGGTCCGGCCGAGAGGTACGGGCGCTGCGCGAATCGCAGCGCCTGAGCATTCGCGAGTTCGCCCAACGTATCGGCGTGAGCGAACGAATGGTCTCCCGTTGGGAAGCCGGCGGAGCCAACATCCGCCCGAGACCGATCAACCAGGAAGGCCTGGACACGCTCCTCGCGGCAGCGACCGAGGACGAGAGGTCACGCTTCGCGGCCCGGCTGGACGCCCTGTCGGCCCCGAGGACAGCGTCTCGGCCCGAGGCGATTCGAACCGAGCCCACTCCCCCAGCTTCCGTCGACCTGCGCCTGCAACGACGCGCGGCTACCGCGAGCTCGCCGAAGCGCGCCGAAGGACCCGACGTGCTCGCAATGCAGGCCTTTCGGTCCGCAGACCGGCAAGTGGGCGGCGCCCACCTGTACGCCGCAGTGGTCAAGTATCTGCACACACAAGTAGGCCCACGGCTGTTCGGCGGCGACATCGTAGTCGAAGACCCCACCGTCTTCACCGCCGCAGCCGGACTGACTGAGATGGCCGGCTGGATGGCTCACGACGCCGGACGCGACGACCGCGCATACAGCCACTTCCTGCGCGCCTACCACCTCTCCAAAGCCGGCCAGGACCGCCAACTCGGCGTCCACGTACTCGCCAGCCTCAGCCACCTCGCCCACCACCGAAGCGACCCGCACGGCGCTATCCGCTTCGCCCAAGCCGGCGAAGCCGCGCTCGCCGAAGGCCCCCGAAATCCCGAGCTAGCCGCTCGCCTTCTAGCGATGCGAGCAAGGGCACGAGCGGCCCTCGGAGACGATCAGGAGACTCGCGCGCTGCTCGGACAAGCTGAAGCTGCACTGGATGGATCCCACGCAGAAACGACGTCCGAATGGGTCAGCCACTTCGACCACGGCAGCCTGGCGAGCGAGGCAGCGCGCTGCATGGGGCAACTCGGAAACCCGGCATCGGCCCAGGAACAGGCGCAGCTCGTACTCGAACTCCGACCGTCCACCCACACCCGGAGCCACGCGTTCGGACAGCTCTTCCTGATCACTTCCCTGATCGAACAGGGCGAGACCGAGGAAGCGTGTCGCATCACGCGCGACGTCATCGAGTCGACCCAATCACTGGGATCCCAACTCGTCGTCCAACAGCTAGCTGAGATCCGCGACCAACTCGCGCCGTACGCAGACTCGCCTATCGTCAGCGAAACCCGAGAGCTCGTCTCGGACACCGCGCGACAGCGGACCTGGCTCCAGCAATGGATCGCCTCCGACGTCCTCGAGTCTCAGACACCAGCGCGATGAGCGCAGACGAACCGCTCTATCGACGCGACCCCCAAGCCTGGCAGCAACACCTCGCTGAAGGCAACGCAAGACAGGCCAGAAAACGGGTCGGAGCGGACGCGATCCTCCGCGACAGCGAAGGCCGAATCCTGCTGGTGGACCCCGATTACAAGCCTGACTGGGACCTTCCCGGAGGCATGGTCGAAGCGAACGAGCCACCCATCGATGGCCTCATCCGAGAGCTAATCGAAGAGCTGAACCTCGAGTTACGAACTAGCCAACTCACGCTCGTCTGCATCGACTGGGTATCGCCCCACGGCCCCTGGGACGACTCGCTCATGTTCATCTTCGACGCCGGCCGACTCACTCCCGAGCAGATCTCCACTCTAAGGCCGAACCGCGACGAACTGACCCGATACGCATTCGTCGCGCCGCACGAAGCGCAACAACGCCTCCGTCCCTACGTATGGCTCCGCCTCCAAGCAGCCTTGGAGGCAGACGAGTCCAAGACAGTCGCCTACCTCCACAACGGCCATAGAGCCTGAGGCGGATCTGACTGCGGTGTAAACGTCGCCGCAGCGCTTGCGGACGTGTTGGCACGCGGTCAGATCACGACCGAACGAGGTGGAAGGTCATCCACAAACATTCAAGATCCGGCCGCCGAACACGCCGAAGTACTCGTTGCAGATCGCTGACACGCCCCGAATGCAAGAAGTGTGCCCGGATTGAGAGACGTCGTTCGGCGCGACCGCGAGCGTTGCGTCGCCTGGAGAGTCGAACGTGCAGTTGAGCCTTCATCGATCGACGTAGCACCGACGGCGTGCACTTGCGCGCGATCGAACTCCGGCAGCGACTCCGCCATTCACCAAGGACCCACTACTTGATAGCAGGCATGCCACCTCGGCGGCGGAACGGGTTGTCGACGGGAAGCCGCACTCTCAATCGGTTCGAAGAGCGCAGCGCCACCCTGTTCTCCGTCCGACATCGACTCCGCCGCTCGACGTTGCCTGAGATCAACCTGCAGACCGAGACGCTGGACGTGTTGGCCGGAGCATGGCGGTGAGAACTGGGCCGTCGACGGACGGCTGCTGTGTGCTGATCGGCTCGTAGCCCCACGACTCGTAGAGCGCCTTGACCTTCCCGTCGCCGTTCAACGCGTTGACCAGCAACGACACCTGCACCTCCTGACGACCACGGAGCAGCTCGTCATGAATCAGCAGAGCGATCCCCTGCCCCCGCCACGGCTTACGCAGCATGATCTCCTTCACTGCCACGGTCGGCGTTTCAGCGCAGCCCTCGGGTAGCGGGGTGGTCATCCGGCGCCACCAGCGATCGTCGGGCGTGAGCGTGTTCGCGTACGCAAACCCCACCGGCTCGTCCGCGTCGTAGCCGATGACAACTTCCCACCCCGGATCCGACCCGTGCCGCGCAAGCTGTTCGCCGAATCGCTCGACCGAGTAGTTCGGCAGATGAAGCTGGTCCGCGCGCACGTCGGCGTATACCTCGATCATCGTGCTCCACACGTCGTCGATCACGGTGGAATGGCGCAGTGCAATACCGTCAGGGGTCACAGAAGCTTCCTCAGTGAGTCGTGTGCGTATGGATCCCAGGCGGTTGCCGGGTCGCTCGATGGTGCGGCAATCTGCAAGTGTGCTGCCGAAGTCTCGGAGCATCGAGTTGATGCGTGGATGCACGCCGGTCGGTTCGATCGGGATCGACATCGCGGTGGCGACCGCTTCCTCCAGGTCGCCTTGACCGAGCTGTGCCTTGGCGAGTCGCGCGGTGGTGATCGATTGCGTACGCCGCATGCCGGGCCGTAGAAGCGCGAGGCTCCGATGAGCGTGGCCCTCAGCCATCTCGTAGTCCCCGAGCGCCAGATAGCCCGCTAGGGCAAGATTCTCCAACTCGGCCTGGTCGTAGAACGCGTTCAGCCAGAGCGGACGCTCGTCACCGGGTTCAGATCTGACCAGGGCATCCTCGGCATGGACAATGGCCTGACGTACGGCACGGTGATCGCCGGTCTGCCCAAGGATGGCCGCATGTCTTGCGTGGCCGAGTGACGCGAACATCGGATCTCGCCTCGCAACCGGCAACCGACGCGCGACATCGTTCGCAGCCAACGCGTCGACCGGCCTGGCCATGTGGCGGTACAGGCTGCCGGCGTGGGACCAGATCCTGAACTGGATCGCCGGGTCGCCTGACATGGTGGCCAGGCCCCCTGCTCGATCGAAGTGTCGTTGCGCGGTGTCGAACCGGCGACCGTCGATCGCGGCCCACATAGCACTCGACGTGAACGAGGCCGCGCATCTGTAGAGCGCACTGCGAATGCGCTGACTCGCAGTCCCCCGCGCCTGCAGCGCGAGAGCTTCACCGGCGAGCGCGGACGCTTGCGTCTCGATGGTCAGCTTTCCGCCGTACTGATGATCGCTCGCAACGATCAACGCGAACTTGGACAACAGCCGCTCGACGTCACCAGCACCGACCCGAGATTGGGCAACGCGTTGCGTCGACGCCCCAGCGGCGATCATGACTGTCGCCGCGGACGTACCGATGAACCGGCGCCTCGGGACAGGCTCCGGCTCGGCCGGAGCGACGAATCCAAGATCCGTGATCGGACAGCCGAAGACTGCGGAGAGTGCATCGCGCTGGCGGTGATGTGGCCAGCGAGTCTTCCCGGTCAACCAGTTCCGCACCGTTCGATCGCTCACGGTGCCTCCGTAGCCCGCACGCCGAAGATCGGCGTTGACCGCCTCGGCCAGTTCGGCCTGGGTCAGGCCGACCTCGGCCATGCGCGCCTTCAGGGCCTGGTTTCCCTCCACAGCCCAACGATATGTACGGCGAGTCACCGGCCGACAGCGTTCTGCCCGGAAATTTCCGGTTCGCGTCGAGCGACAGGCAGCGACTTCTTCCTTACGTTCCGCAGTCACACGTCCTTGGATGGAGATCAAGGACCTCGAAGGGGAACTCCAATGAATGTCGATGCACAGCTCGAACACCCGGCCCGAGGCGTCGCGGACCCACGCCGGTTCGTCCTACGGCGTTCCGTCGATGTCAGCGGAGTGAGCGGTACCGGCGACGTGGCGGAGGGAGTCGAGTGGTCGGATGGGACCGTGGCGCTGCGGTGGCGCGGAAGGTGGGCTACCACGGTCGTGTGGGATTACGGCCTCGACGCTCTCCTCGCAGTGCACGGTCACGACGGTTCCACCGTCGTACGGTGGCTCGACGCCGGCCAGCCTGCCTGATCGACCTTCGATTCGATGGCCGAGCAGGAACTTTGGCGCGTTCAGCTGTGGCTGGGCGACTACCTGATCGAAGAGCACATCGCCCCGACGGCCCTCGCAGAGCAGTACGCGCACGTCATCAACCTTCGAATCCACGGCCTACCTGACCGACACCTGCGCTGTCAGCGAATCACCGACACCGCAGCCCAGAAGCCGGCCGGCGCGGGACGAGATAGCGAGTCCGTCCTGGGCCGGCCGTTCCAAACCCTCACCGACATAGGAGATTCACCATGAGCAACGAGATGAGCGCAGTGCCGTTCGGCGTCCGTCACCTGGCTTCCGGGCCGGACAAGGCGCCAATGGAGCTGCCGATGACCTACAGCGCCAACCTCCAGCTGAACGTGTCCGCGACCGGCAACCCGTACCACGCGATCGCCGCCGCCCTGCCGGAAACGAACACCGAGACCCCAATCCCCGACGGCCAGCGACCAGGATCTGACACCTCGACCGACAACTACTGACCATGAGCACCGTCCTGGTACTGACCGGCCGCGACGACCTCACCGCAGACGCCGTCATCGACGAACTGACCAGGCGGGATGCGTCCGTCGTCCGGTACGACACCTCCGACTTCCCGCAGTCGTCCCGCATAGCTGCCACCCTCGGGGCGCAGGGCTGGGAGGGACACCTGACCGCCGACCGGTCAGTCGACCTCGCAGTGGTCAGCGCCGTGTGGTGGCGACGCCCCGCCGAGTTCAGTGTGCCGACCGCCTGGCCGGACGAGGCACGGGCATTCGCAGTGTCTGAGGCGCGCGTCGGAGTCCTCGGCGTACTAGGGTCGCTTCCAGTGCGATGGATCAATCACCCGGCAAAGGACTCGGCCGCGAACTACAAGCCGGTTCAGCTTGCAGTCGCAGCGCGCGCAGGGCTCGATGTACCGCGGACGGTCATCACGTCGGATCCCGATCATGCCCGTGACTTCATCGGCCCCGGCGAGACCATCTACAAAGGGCTCAGCGGCGGCGTACTCACCGCAGAACGACGTCACAGATACCTACCGACCACCGTTCTCCGCGCCGATGAGATCGACGCGAGCGTGACCGGCACTGCACACCTGTTTCAAGAACGAGTGCCCAAGCGCTGCGAAGTACGCCTGACCGTGATCGGGCAGCGGATGTTCCCGGTTGCGATCCATGCCGAAAGTGCGGCTGCCAGACTGGACTGGAGAACGGACTATCCGTCGCTCACCTACGGTCCGATCGAGCTTCCGGTTCAGGTGGAGAAGGGCGTCCGGTTGCTCATGGACGAACTGGGCCTGTACTTCGGAGCCCTCGACTTCGCCGTGACCCCGGACGGCCGCTGGGTGTTCTTCGAAGTGAACCCGAACGGCCAATGGCACTGGCTCGCGGTCAAGGCCGGCGTACCGATGATCGAAGCAATCGCCGATGCCCTCCAAGGAAAGGACGATTGACTCCGTGACTGACTGGACCGAAGCCGCTCGCAAGCTCGCCGACCAGGTAACCGCGGCTGCACCGGAGTGGCACGACTCGGTCAGCTCCACACCTCGGCACCAACTGGTGCCGAGGTGGTGGGAGCCGATCCCCGACAGCTATCCATTCGCCTGGGGACTCCGCACACCGCTACCGGACCACCCATGGGCCGAGGCCTACGCCGACGAAACACTGGTGACCCGCGTCGGCTCACTCCACGCCGACCGTGCCAACTCATCCGATCGTCCAACGGGTCTCCCGACATCGTCCTCGACCCTGCCCGGCTTGATCGTGCGCATGCTCCACCTGCTCAACCCCGACGAGCAGGACCGGGTACTCGACGTCGGCACCGGCTCCGGCTACTCCGCCGCCCTCCTCGCACACCGCCTCGGCGACAAGCAAGTCACCAGCATCGACGTAGACCCCTACCTCGTCGACGCCGCCCGCGAACGCCTCGCCACCTTCGGCCGAACACCACACCTCGAGGTCGCCGACGCCACCGGCTCACTACCGGACACCGACTACGACCGCATCCTCGCGACCGTCTCGGTCCGCCCGATCCCACCCGCATGGCTGGAGGCCCTCCGCCCTGGCGGAAAGATCGTCACCACCATCACCGGCACCTCACTCCTGATCAGCGCCGAGAAGCACCCCGACGGAGTAGTCCGCGGCCGCGTCCAACCAGACCCAGCCACCTTCATGCGCACCCGCCGCGACACCGACTACCCCGCCCGCCTCGACCACGTGTACAACGCCGCACGCGACCAGCCAGGCACCGAGACCCGCCAACTGACCGGCCCTCTGCCCGATCTGTGGGAAGACTGGGAACTGCGCTGCCTCTACGAACTCGACACCCCCGACATCGAAAACCGCTCCGCAACCCGCGAAGACGGCACCCAACTCCTGTGGCTCCTAGCAACCGACGGATCCTGGGCACGCGCCGACAGCAGAACCAAGACCGTCCACCAAAGCGGCCCACGTCGCCTATGGGACGACTTGGAGCGTGTCCAAGCCCGATGGACAGCCGCCGACCGCTTCCCCCTCCACACCATGACCGCCGAACTCACCGCACACCGCAGCGCCCTCATCAGCCCCGACGGCAACTGGACGCTCGACCTCTGACCACCGCGACCGCCGACCGCTTCACAGGCCTCTGAACGAAGCCGCTAACAACGAGCAGGACGAGGTGAAGGTGTGCAAGTCTGGCCGTGGCGCGGAGTCAGTAGCCGGTGTGGGCCGGGACGTTCTCGTTGACGTGACCTTGCTTACCTACCGAATGCGCATGCTGGAGATGGCTCGGGCGATGACGAGGCGCTGGATTTCTGAGGTGCCTTCGAAGATGGTCTAGATCTCTTCCACCCGAGGCGGCGATCTCGGTGGAGATCGCCACATACAGCCCTGACCTGCGGTTTGGCCCGCCGATGATGATCAGCAGTAGGCAGTGTTTGTCATCGTCTCACGGAGCTGTGACGGAGCAGGAACTCGCCTGCAGTTACTTTTAGCTATTTACCGGATGGTACTCAGACACCCAGGCGAGATCTGGCCTCTCCAAGGGGCGGGACTGTCTTCCCGCATGTGACCGCCAGTTTGACGAAGATCTCGAGCAGGTGGAAGCGCACGGTGGGCTGGCTCCCTTCGAACACCTCACTCCTACCAAAGCCCGCAAGGATCGAGAGATAGGCATGCCACCATCGAGGCGGCGCAGGCAAGACGCCAAATTGCTTGAGGGAGCCGACGCGCTCGGGCATGGGGATACAGCAGAAGAGGATCGCACTCACAGTCCGGGAGTCGTCAACCACGGCTTCCTGGTTCCGGTTCAAATGTGGCCTCGATGCCCGCAGATCGAAGCGAATCTCGCGGGCTAAGCTCTTAGATGGTCGCCGCCATCCGTGAGATGCTGCCTCGCTGCAGTCGTGACGGACCAACACGGGCGACCTCGGAGATGGTTTGGCCTACGCGCCGAGGACATCCCCGCCCGCAGCGGGGGCCACGCCTCGGAGGGCACCGTCCCGGGCGCGCTCCGACATACTCCGTGCAGACCACGAGCGCTACACGGATCGTCGTACGGAGGTCGTCGCCTCTGGCCGCTCCGCCGCCAAGCCTCACTATCCACGGAGCTACCCTGAGCCCCCATGTCCAGCTCACTTGCCGAAGTATTGCGGAAAATCACGGCTAATATCCAGAACATACCTGAGCTGGCCGAGGGTATCGAGCTCCCGCGAAAGAGCGGTAACTTGTGCGCCGGCCTGTCCTGGCGTTACGCGACCGTCTTCGGCGCGAGCGATCCAGACGCGCACGGCTAGGGCCAAATTCTGTCCATCGCGACGGCTAGTTAACGCCGCCTCGATCGACCTGTAAGCCTCGTCCAAATTGCCCGTGCCGAGGTGGATCTTCGCTTGGACGTTGTCCACCACCGCCGCTGGCGCTCCCGGAAGCTCGCGGCCAGACAGAAGGGCTGCTTGGGCGCCGACAAGATCACCATCATCTGCCAGCACGCTCGCCAGCGACAGCCAAGACTGCACGAAGGCTGGATCGAGTTCGACGCTCTTCCTGAACTGCTGAATTGCGAGGTCACGATGTCCAGTCAATTGTGCAATGCGGCCGAGCCGGTGACGATACGCAGGGTTCTTCGGCTCCCGCGTGACTGCGCGCTGCATTACTTCTTCAGCATCCTGCACTCGACCAAGATGCTCAAGCGCTTCCGAATACAGCGCCAGTGTCCATGGAGTATCCCCGCCCCTGTCGATGGCTGCTTGAGCGGCAACCGCTGCCCCATCCCAGTCGTCGAGTCGCATTCTCGCCTGAGCGATATCAGTCCAGAGTTGAGCGGGATTGTGACGATGAGGAATCGCACGCTCAAAATACCTAATGGCGGCTACCCAGTCCCGCGCAATGAACTCGACCCTGCCACAGTCGCGAATTACCGACGGACTTGCCGGATGGGACGCCATTAGTTTTGAGCCAAGAGATCGCGCTTCGTCGAATTGCCCCAGATAAGCTAACGTCTTGATACGCAATCTAAGTAGCTCAACATCATTTTCGTCCCACCCGGAAAGCGCTTCATCTATATACAGGAGCGCTTCAGAGTAGCGCTTCTGCTGGTAGAGCTCGATGGCAGTCTGGTGGAGAGTACCGATAAGGCCGCTTCGCAACCCTCGGGCCTCATCAAAGCGGCCAGCGAGACCCAGGAGTTTGACAGTAGCGAGCAACGAAGGAACATAAAGAGCGTCCCCCGGCGCGAGCGTTTCCAGTTTCTCGCGCATAATATCGGCGAGCGCAGAAATGCGTTCCAGAGGATCTTGCTGCTTGCGGAAGGATCGCAAGAAGTAGTCACGTAGCAGAGGGTGCAGAGCTAGCATCCCTCCAGATCGGTTGGACACCAACGAATACTGGACCGCTTGGGCTATGGCGTCCTGAATGCCTTCTGCGGATAGACCCAAGAACGATGCGAGCTGCTCGCCCGCAATCGGGCCGTCAACCAGGGCCAGGACCTCAAGAAGCCGCCAAGCACTCGGACTTACAACTGTGGGATCTACGAGGTCGGTTGCGATCGCGTGGCGCTGTTCGCGAAGATCGGCCATGTCCATCGGCAGCCGAGGTGCAACCACCTCTAGAGCGAGTGGGTGGCCATCCAATTCCTCTGCAACAGACGCCAGCGCAGCATCGTCCCCGGACGCACCTTGCGCACGCAGCAGCGGGACGGCGTACTGGTGAGCGAGCCCGGCAAGGAAAAAGGTTCCGACTCGGTCGCCCCATTGCTGCAATGATGGCCGCCGCCTGGAGGTGAACACAACAAGACGACTAAATTGATCGCCTAGCGACGCCGCCGCTTCGATGATTTGCAGGCACACCCGACCCAGCGTTCCATCATCGTTGAGCCAGTGTTCTGCATCCTCGAATACCCATATCCCGCCGTTTCGCATGAATGTCGCAAGCGAGCTCGTTGTGTGTTCGATCACCGTTTCGCGCGGCGACTTTTCGTCAGCGGGCGCGACGCCGAGGGCATTCGCGACGAGCAGGTTAAGCTCTGGCTCCGCGGTCCCCGGAGTCACTGTGATCCGTAGCGACGCGCCCGATCCGACAGTCAGACGATTCAGAGCCTCTCGAGCAAGGCTCCTCTTTCCACTGCCGGGAACACCACACACAAATGTGGCCAGCTGCGTGGGGCTGTATAGCGCCTCCTCGATCTGGGCGATCTCCGAGTTCCTGTTGAAGAAGACTCGGCGAGCGACAGGCGGCGGCATACTTCCCAGTAACGCATCAACGATTTCGATTGATGTTACTCTACCTCGCGACTGAACAAATGGTCGAAGATATAGCGGAACCGACGTATCGTCGAGGCATACCACCCGAATCGCAACAGCATTATCTTCAAGCCAACGAATGAATGCCATGTGAAACTCGAATCGCACCCATTTGGAAACTGCAGAAGCTGCGCTCCACAGCAGGACAAAGTCTGACGCATTCTCGATTCCCGTGCTGATCTCGTCCAAGAGGACGTCCCCGAGGTCGAGCTCGTGCAGGTCAACCCACGCGTCTCCATCGAGGCGCGCCCTTATTTCCAGCGCGACCGACTTGTCCATGGAAGCATGTGAGATGAAATACCTCTTCGACACCGATGACTCCAAGCTGGCGCTGTCTCGTTGGGCAGTCAATGATGAGTGGCCATGATATCCGGTCCGCCGCCAGTGCGTCAGCAGCGCAACTCGCCTCAGTCTCCGAGGTACGGAGATCAGCTTTGACAACGCGGCCAAAGGGCGATCAGCGAAGACACATCCAACCAGCCAAACTGTCGCACCTCACTTGCGGAGTACCTGTCAGGGCGACCTTGCTGAATGGCGAAGCGGTCAACTCGAGCGCGAAATGCGCCACATCGTCTGCTCACGACTGATCGCCTCTTCAGGATCGCAACCTTGGCACCCACTCCTTCTCGGGTCGTGATGCGAGCCAGGCGATCAGGTATCAGCGACACCTCGTGCCGAGCATGCGAGACACGCGGGTCAGGGTTTCGTACTGCTTGACCGCAAGCCAGGCGGCGCCACCAGTCACACAAGCCGTCGACGGGCCGGCGATGTCTATCGTTATCCATCCTTGCGCGCAAGAAACGCGCCTACAACGTCCAGACCTCACTTGCGAGTAGAGCCGCCCCAGGTGACCAGAACGACGCCGCTCCGTGGGCGACCATGTCTTCAAAGAAGCTGTCCCAACCTGCTCCGGACTCGGCGGTCGATGCGGAGCGGCCGAGGACCTCACGGAACCCGTCGGCGTTCACGCCGGTAGCGACCGTGACCGCGATCTGGATCACCCGAACGCTCCTCGCGATCCTCCATCGTCAACGCGTCCGCGGTCAGAAACGTGTACGGGCACTCGTCCATCGACGGATAGCGAAGCCACCACGACTTCGTCGAGATCCTGGGCCATCATCAACAGCAGCGACTACGCCAGCCGGTCCATCCGCCGCGTCGGCGTGATCGCACCCATGTGCCGGCTAACACTCTGCTGGACGCAACTCCTTACTCAGTGAGTCGACCCGTTTCGACGGACAACGAAGAGCAGCGCTCGCGTCTAGGGGGTGTGTGCTGTCTACGAGTGCGGAGGTCGGGCGGTCGAGTCCTGGACAGCACCGCCTGCACGTCAGCGGATCCATGAGAGCCCCTAGCGCTCGGCGGTCCCGCACCCTGGCTCATTCGGTGTCAGCGGTAGGTGGGGCCAGACCGCGCCGCCGAATACGACTTGAGCCGGCGACAGCAGTTCGACTCGCAGTCTCGACACGGGCGTTGCGGGTAGTGGAGGCTGGGTGTCATAAGGGGATTTTGGGGGCGTTGAGGCTTTGTGCGAGTTCGTCTCGACGCATGCCGGCAGGTCTAGCGGTCGTACCAGTGACATCTGAGGTGCGATCCGCCGACTGAGATCTGGCGGATCGTTGAGCGATCGAGGAGGGGGTATGGGTCGGGGGGATGGCCCGCCGTGGCGGGTGTTCGTGTCGCATACTGCGGAGCTCCGTGATTATCCTGCGGCAGGTTCGTACATTGCGGCGGTACAGCAGGCCATTATGGCCGCAGGCCATGCGGTCGTGGATATGGCCGGCTTTCCTGCCGTGGACGCTCGATCGGCGACAGTCTGCGTTGATCGAGTGCAGAGCAGCGATGTGTATGTGGGGGTCTTAGGGACGCGGTATGGGTCACCGGTGCGAGATCGGCCAGATGTCTCGTACACCGAGTTGGAGTTCAACACCGCGACGGTCGCCGGGCTACCTCGGCTAATGTTCTTGATGAATACCGAGGCGGCCAACCTCCACATCCCTATAGAGGCGTTGATCGATCGAGAGTATGGAGATCGGCAGGACGCATTCCGGCAGAGGGTGAGCGGTGCGGATCTGACGACTCAACGGTTCAGCAACCCGGAACAACTCGGCGCACTGGTCGAGCGATCCTTGCATGACCTTGCGCAGACCCGGCTGCGGATCGCGAGCGGGATCGAGCGTGAGCAGCGCCCCCCAAAGTTGGCGCGACTGCGGGGATCAAAGTTCGTGAACCCGGCGCCGACGACGGCCCCGTCATGGTTTCAAGACCGCCGCGTGGAGACACGTCAGTTGGCCGAGTTCCTGTTCGAGCCAGGGATGCGGTTGGTGACAGTAATCGGGCGAGCTGGGGTCGGGAAGACCGCGATGGTGTGCAGGCTGCTGAAGGGGCTTGAGGCGGGCCTGATCCCCGGACTGGACGATGAAGACGCCGAGTTGGCCTCGATGACGGTGGACGGCATCGTCTACCTAAGCCAAAACGGCCGCCACCCTGTGGGCTATCCGCACCTGATCGGCGACCTACTCAGGCTGATGCCAGCCGATGACGCAAAGCGTATCGAGGCGTTATATCAGGACCCGCACAACCCACCTGGGCAGGTGATGTCGGCGATCCTGGAGGCTTTCCCAGCCGGCGGCCGAGTGGTGGTGTTGTTGGACAACCTGGAGTCAGTGATGGATATCCAGAGGGAAGCTTTGACTGAGACTGCTTTGCACGAGGCCCTGGTCGCGGTGCTGCGTGCGCCCGAGCACGGAGTGAAGGTGATCGCCACGACTCAGGTCCCTCCGACCGAGCTCGGCCGGGTGCAGCCGGGCGCGCAGCATCCGTTGCGTCTCGAGGAAGGGCTCGAACCGGAGGATGCGGCGGTGGTGCTGCGAGCTCTCGACCGCGACGGTAAGCTCCGCCTGCGTAACGCCCCGGAGGCGAAGCTGGCCGCGCTGCGCGAGCGGACCCGTGGCTTCCCGCGGGCGTTAGAGGCGGTCAAGGCGATCCTGGCGAGCGATCCGTCTCTGACGGTGGCCGATCTGTTGGAAAACACCCGCGGGATAACCAGCGATGAGGTGGTCGAGGTCTTGGTCGGCGAGGCCTACGAGGGGCTCGATCCGCTGGCCCAGCGGGTGATGCAGGCTCTGTCGGTCTATCCAACGGCCGTCTCGGCAGTTGCGGTGGACTACTTGTTGCAGCCTTACAACCCAACCATCAACTCAGCACCGATTCTGACCCGCCTTGTGCGCAGCGAACTCGTCCGCCACGACTCCGGTCAGTACTACCTGCACCCGGTGGACTGCGACTACGCCATCAGCCGCATTCCCGCTAGCCAATCCGACGACAGCCAACCCTCCTACACTCAAGCAGTTTTGCGGGCACGAGCTGCCGACTATTACGTCCAGATCCGAACCCCTCGCGAATCGTGGCGGTCGCTTGACGATGTGCGTCCTCAACTGGCCGAGTTCGAGTTGCGTTGCGAAACCGGCGACATGGACACCGCCGCTACCGTTCTGGCCGACGTTGATGATGACTACCTTCGCGTGTGGGGCCACTACCGCACCCTCATCGAACTACACAACCGCATCCAGGGTCAGATCACCCAACCAGCCCTGCAAACCCAGCACCTAAGCAGGCTCGGCAGTTATCACTTCAGCATGGGGGACTATCCGAAGGCAATCGGTCTGCATGAAGAGGCGTTGCGGATCTGCCGGGAGACCAGCGATCGCCAGGGCGAGGCCGCGGCTCTCGACAACCTCGCGACTTGTCATGCCAGCATGGGGGATTATCCGAAGGCAATCTGGCTCTATGAGAAGGCGTTGCGGATCAACCTGGAGACCGGGCGCAGCGCAGATGAGGCAGCGTATCTGAGCCACCTAGCTCAGAGTCATTTCAGCATGGGGGACTATCCCAGGGCCACCAGCCTGCTCGACAAGGCGCTGCGGATCTGCCAAGAGGCCGACAGCCGCGAGGGCGAGGCACGCGCCATGGGCAACCTGGGGATGTGTCACGCCGGCATGGGGGACTATCCGAGGGCGATAGGCCTGTACGAGGATTCGCTGCGGATCAACCGTGCGCTCGGCCGCATCCAGGGTGAGGCCAACCAATTGAGCAACCTCGGCACCACTCAGACCCGCCTGGGCAACTACGCTGAGGCGATCGGCCTGCACGAGGCGGCGCTCAGGATCAACCGGAAGATAGGTCGCCGTTCCGCCGAAGCCATTGGGCTCGGCAACCTCGCTCGGGCGCGGTTGGCATCAGGTGACGGTCAGCGAGCAGTCGAGTTGTGTCAGGAGGCGATCCGGATCGCCGACACCATTGGCGACATCGAATCAGCAGTGATGGTGCGGTCCGTTTTGGCCCGCGCCCGGATCGAGGCGGCTAACCCGGCCGAGGCGTTGTCAGTGACGAGTGTTGCTCGCAGCATCGGCTATCCGCTAGAGCAGCCGACGTTAGAGGTCATAGAGGGCATCGCCCTGCTTTACCTCGGCCGTGTTCGGGAGGCGACCGGCGCCTTCAGAGCTGCGGTCGACGCCGCCGACCAACTATTGAGCTTGGCCACTGGAAACCCTGACGCGCTGGACGCGCGGGGGCTGGCCTGCTGCGGGCTCGCAATTACCGACGAACCCGCACGAGTTCGGGAGGCCGTCGACGCGTTTCGTCGGGCGCGCGCCGTGCATACGGCTGCAGGCACCGTGGCCGAGGTAACCCGCATGTTGGCGAGGCTCGGCGCGGCGGATGAGCATGGCGTCCTGACCACTGCCCTCGCCGCAACTCGAGCGTCGTGATGCAGATAGCAGTTGACCCAGCCTGGGCGTCGGCGCATCAGCGGATCTGGTCCCAGACGGCGAACCGGTTAACGACGCGTCGTCCCGGCTGCGACCGAGCAAGAGTTTGTCACTGGCAACATTTGTCAGCGATATACCCGACGACGCCCCGAACCACCGACCATTCAGTTTGGACGCCGACGGGCCGGCAGTTTGCTGTCCAAGCATCGGACAGACGTAGGTATCCGTCGAGGAGTGAGAAGCACCGCCTGTCCGATGCGCCAATCATGACGTCCGCTTATGTCACACAAAAGCGGTCTAGACGGAAACCGTTCGCCAGTGCTGGAGTGAGGCACGTCTGAGGGGGAGCGCAACGCGACTGCGACAACCCGACATGCAAAGGAACAGAGATGAGGAGACCGAGGTGCCCGAAGCGTCGACTGAGAGCGCAAGCGTCGCAGAGGATGTCAGCCAAGGCGTCACAGCGCATGACGAACTGGACTCCAAAGCCTCGAGGCTCCCGAAGGCCCAGTATCCGTTTCCACGTCGCACCCTGGAGGAGGCGCTACGGATTCCTTCGACTCTGCGAACTCACAATGGAGGCGAGCCGTACGCCCCATCAGAGATCGCCAAGGCACTCGGAATCGGCGGAAAGACCGGAAACTTCTTCTACTTGACTGGAGCGTCGAGAGACTACGGATTCACGGAAGGCACGCGTGACGCAGCGCTCGTCTCGTTGACTCCACTCGGAAAGCAAGCGGTCTATCCGACATCCGACGAAGAGGCTGCCGACGCTAAGCTCAAAGCATTCTTAAACGTCGAGAAATTCAAACAGATGCTCGACCATTATAAAGGCAGCCTTCTACCCGAAGACGAATTCGTAAGAAATACTCTTGAGACCCGATTCGGCCTTGATCCACGAACGCACGACGAGTTCCTGGAACTATGGCGAAAGAACTGTCGCTACCTTGGCATCGGTGCTGACTGGAAGGGACCAGGCACGGCGAGGACACACACCCCCACTGTCGATTCAGCGCAGCGATCGCACGGCCCTGGCCTCCCGCCCGTGGCTCCGGCAGGAATCGATCCGTTACCCGGAAAGCGACCCATCTGCTTCGTTGCGATGCCGTTCAGCGAAAAGACCGAACAGTATGCACCGGGCTTCTTCGCTGAGGTTTATGAGTCGATGTTCGTACCTGCCATCGAGGACGCCGGCTTCGAGCCTCGGACGGCAAGGCGCCAAGGTTCCGACGTTATTCACGCGACTATTGTGAACGAGCTGCTCGACGCAGATCTAGTCCTCATAGACTTGACCGAACATAATCCAAATGTCTTATTCGAACTCGGCATTCGCATCGCCATGCAGAAGCCGACCGTGCTGGTCAAGGCCACCGGAACTAATCCGATATTTGACGTGGACCATCTCCTGCGAGTGGTGTCATACAATCCCAATATGTGGCCGAGAACTGTCGTTCAGGACATTCCGAAACTGTCTGCACACATCAAGGGCGCCTGGGACAGTCGGACCACCGAGCGACCATATATGGCGATCCTCCGACAAGACAGCACGACCGCTGCAGTGTGATATCTCTTCCGGATCACGACACGTCATACCCCGAGTACACAGATGCCATGATTCGTCGACGAACGTCGGGCAGGCGCTCGCAGGTGAGTGGTGGCTCATTGCGCTGCCGAGCCCGAATCAACATTCGAGTTCGGGGACGGCGCGCGGCGGTGTGAAGCGGCTGGTCGAGACCCAACAGCGACGATGGCTCAAGTCGACTCCCATCGCCATCGGTCGTCCATCAGGGTCGGACCTGGTGTCCGCCAGCTAACCAGGTCGGCGTGCAAGCCAGGCCCGTCGGCGACTTTCTGTAACGCATTCGTTTCTCCGCCCGATATGCGGTTGAGAGGGGCGGCACGCATCCGGGGGGATGGAAAATGATCAGCGTCACAATTCGCTCAAACGCATGTTCCAGGGCTGTTCAGTGGTGAGCGCTTCTGGTCCGAAACCGAGGTCAGTCTCTATCTGCTCCGTCGCCGCGGACGCGCCGACGCGAGAAATCATCGTGAACTACTTGATGGGCAAGGATGTTCAGATCGTCCCAGCGGACCAGGCTGACTCGTTGGTGGTCCTACTCTCGGCCTCCGCGGCGCGAGATCGGGGCTGGCTCACCGAAATTACTCAGGCAGTAGGCGCGCGGATCATCCCTGTCCGGGTCGGCCCCCTAGGTTCTGATGGGCTGCCAGGTGAGCTGTCCATCCTGAATTGGATCATCTGGGATCCCGACACTCCTGATCGCAGTTGCGCGCTCGTCTTCGCTTCGTCGCAAACCGACCTCGACAGCCATCGAGTGACGCAAGGACTCTCTTCCCGCGCGCGCATCTGGGTCGCCGGTGGACGTCGCGACGACGCCCTGCTGGACGACTTGGACGAGGTCGCCAGCGCACGAGCCGCGCAACTCGACGGTGCGGACGCAAAGCACTCAGGACTCATCGCCGAGTTCGTGGAGCGCAGCGCGACCAAGGTCGCCGCGGCTCGCAGGAGGCGCCGCCGCAAACGCGTAGTTCGCTACCTTCTCGGCAGTGTGGCTGTTGTCACTATCATCGCGCTCGTATTCGTCGCGCGAGCGCAAATGCAGTCCTTCACACTCAGCCAGAGCGCCAGCGACGCAGTGGCGGACCGCCGTCCGGACGTTCAGGCCATCAAGGATGCTGCCACCATCATGCAATCCCGTGAGAATGGCAAGCCGGCCGATCGCAGCGACGTGCAGCGACTCGTCACCGCGCTGTCCTATCCGTGGCCGAGAGCCTTCGTCGGGATGGAATGGACCAAGGCCGCGAATGGCTTCGCGTTTCTGGAAGACGACAAGACAGCGGTTGTCGTGGACGGCGGTGGTTTGCTCGTCTGGTACGAAGTGATGACAGGCAGGTCGGTGCACTCGCTCGACATCGGCCTCGAACGGGGCATACCGGAACATGTGGTCTCCAGCCTCGACGGGGCGACTGTCGCTGTCGCCGCGGACAGCGCGCTGTTCGTCGTTTCTCGATCGGGAGGTATCGAGCAGACGCTTCCGCTGGCCGCCCGCGATCTGCAACTGACTTCCGACGGACACGCTCTGGTCGCGCTGGTCGACAACGACCTGGTGACCATACACAAGGTCGACAATCGATGGACCGCCGCGCAGGGCAGGCACTACGACGATGTGCTCGATCTCATCTCTACTCCTGCTGGGTCGTTGAGCGCGTTGGTCCGGATCGGCGGAAGGATCGTGGTAGTCGATGCTGTGACGGGCGGCGTGAAATCTGCCTGGGCCTTCCCGGCGCACACGTTCGAGGCGGGCGCCTTGGGTGCGGATGGAAGTGTCGTTCTGAAGGCAGCAGACAAACAGATCTACTGGGCAAGGTCCACAGACCGGAGCCTGCAGCCGTCGGGCATATCGACGGCGGACGTCGTCGATGCTTTGGCGATCCTGCCCGGTGGCCTGGTCGTGATGTCCAGCCGACCGAAAGGTACGCAGCTGTACCTCATGCCGGACGGCGTGTCCCTCGGAGTCATCTGCGATGAACTGTCGTATGTCGGGTCAGTGATCGTGTCCCCCGATGGCCAGTTGCTGGCTTGTCACAGTGGCGGGGGCTTTGCTGTGTGGAGCGTCCAGGGCCGCGCTCCTATTGCACGTGCGATGCCCCATCAACTGCGGCCGACGGGGGCACCTGTCGCCGTCTCTTCACCCGATGGGCTTGTGGCGGTGGCGAAGGCTACCCGCTCCGGCCTGATCGAAGTGCAGCTTCGCTCGGGCGCCGTTCTCAGGCTTGATCCGGGCGGCCGGGCAAGCGGTCAGGCACAGTCGCCTCCGCCGCTACAGGACGTTCTGACGTTCTCCGGCGAGGTCACCAGCCTGCAGTTGGAGAACGCCGGCAGCACGCTCCTGCTCGGGACCAGCGACGGCGTCGTCCTCGAGGTCGATGTCGTCTCCGGCAGCGCGCTGATGAGTAGCCGATGGCAGGCGGCAGACCGGGCGGCGGTGCGGAGGGTGGAACCGATCGCAGACGGATACCTGCGAGTCACCACCGATACGTTCGTCTGGAAGACCCTTTCCTGCGCGGGATGTGCGGGCAGCCCTGACCGGCTGATCGAGCAGACGCGGGTTCGCCTGCTCAACTGCAGCCCGTCGAGCGTCAACCCAGTCGTGCCGAATCGCTTCGTCAAGGCCCTCGGGATCCGGATCTGCAAGGACGTCGATCCACGGAAGGGCAGGTGACAGAGCTGTGCACCACGTATTCATCTCCTACTCCCGGCGAGACTTCGCGCAAGTCCGGCCCTTGGTCGATGAACTGCGCGACCAAGGCTGCGAGGTGTGGCTCGATCAGACTGACATCCCGGTCTCCGTACCGTGGCTGGACGAGATCGAGGAGGCGATCCGCGGAGCCATCGTGGTCTGCATCTGCGATTCTGCCCACTGGCGAAGGTCGGAGAACTGCGCGATCGAGGACCGGCTCGCCACCGACCACGGCAAGGCGATCGTTCGCTGGAGTCTTGTCGACGAGGACCATCGGAGTGCCGCGGGCCGGATCGTCGGCTCCCGAGCCGATCGTGATCCCGCCGAATATCTGGCCTGCGATCTGCTCACAAGTAGTTTCCGCTGGTCGAAGTACGGGAAGACCGCAGCGGGCCTCGCAACTGGGCGTCGCCTCAAGGCCCTCGTCAAGTTGGGCAAGCTCGGTCGAACCAGTCTCGACCGAGCAGCCCGGGAGTACCTCCAAGCGTCGATCCGGCGGCGGCGCAGACGCCGTACCTTCACGATCGCCGGCTCGTTGCTGACCGCAATCACGCTTTTGACCATCCAGGTCGCGGTCGGAACGCAGCGCGAAGTAGAACGCCGTTTCCAGGCCTCGACTGCGCAGATCGCTGCGGGGGTCAACGGCGATCTCGCTCTCGAGCACAACGTCTACTTCGGGATGGCACAGGCCTTGGACAGCACGGCTGCGCTACCGGAGAAGTTCGCGTCGCGGCAACTCCTCGGTCAAGCGCTGGCGGAGGTCGTCCCGGTACGGGCGAAGCGCGGATCGGGCCCGGCCCTCCGCTCGACGACCTCGATTTCCGCGATCTCCGCGTACACCCGGCACGTCGCAACGGCCGGCCCGACCCATCCGGCCGTCACCATCACGGATCAACGGGGTCGATTGGTGCGACGGTTGGCCGCGGCCGGCACGATCACGGCGCTCGCTTGGAGCTCGAGCGGCCGGTACCTGGCCGTCGCATCCGGTGACGGGGCCACCGTCTACGACACGGGCAGCGCGACGATTGTCCGGCGACTACGGGGAGTCCCCGGTGCCGTCGTGCAGCTTGCCTGGTCCGATCGGGATCGGACTGTCGTGGGAACCACCTCCGACGGTCTGCAGGTCGAGTGGAACCTCGTGCAGGCCAGCGTCGCGTCCCGTGTTCCTGACGCGTGGTTCATGGATATCGCCGCGCAGACCAGCTCTGCAAAGATGGCAGCCGTCTCGCGCGATGGCCGAGTGTTCGGCTTCGATGGTCGGACAGGGATGCTCGAGTGGAGTACCTCGCGGGTCGCATCCGGCTTCAGTACTGCGGTCTCGCGCGGTCCACGCGCTGCCTGGTTGGTGGCTCGGCAGCAGGACGGCGCGAGCCGTCTGGATCTGTTGACTGCATCTGGAGCCCTCGAACAATCCATTGCGATCCCCGAGTGCTCAGCCGGAGATGTCGACTACAGCGAAGAATCTCAAGCTGCCGTCGTCGCTTGCGGCAGGGATGTCGCGGTGGTGGTCGATCTGACCGGTACATGGCATTCACGACGGGCCGACCTTCCGCTGCTCGACACCGCGGCCGTCGTGACCCACGGGAACACTGCCATCGCCGGTGGCGGTCCGGGCGAGCTCGTACAACTCGACCTTGGCACGCTGAAGAGCACGCTGGTGGCCTACGGGACCAGTTTGTGCTTCTACAGCGACCATCGGCTGGCCCTGACCCCGAACGGCCAGGTGCTCTTCAACACCGGTGCCGACGCCGCGAACGGCTGTAGCTTCCGCTTCACCAAGAAGGAGAAGCCGTGGACAAGGGACGCCTTAATGCTGCCGCTGACAGACGCTGCCGATGAGTCCCGGGCCATCGCCATCAGCCCCGACGGCAGGACCGTGGCGCTGGGCTTCTCCGACGGCTCGATCCGTGCCCTGGACATCGACCGCTTCACCAGCCAAACCCTTCGCCATGACCGCGGCGGCGAGATCCGAGGCCTCGCCTACACCCCGGACGGCAGCTCCTTGGCTGCGATAACCCGGGACGGCGACCTCGCCATCTATCCGACCACGAACGACCGGCTGACCGGTGCCGAGGAACGTGCCGAACTCAGCGGTCGCCTGACCAACGCCATCGCGCTCGGTCTCTACACGCCCCCGCGCTGACACGACCGGGACACCCGGCGACCCGACCAAAGGGAGTGACACAGTGGCTCTGCAGTTGCTGAAGCGATTTCCCCGTTTTCGTCCGCCGCACTCTCAACCGATCATCTCCGCCGAGAAGCGGGAGGCCTATCCGGCCCTCGCCACCGATTTGGCAGTGATCGATCGTGAACTGGCTCCGGCCTTCGAGGAGTGCGACAGCGACGCTTTGCGCTACCAGCACCGGTACCGGCGTCAGCAGATCCTGATCCTGCTCGGCTCCGCACTCGTCGTCGGTCTCGGCGGTCTCCAAGCCGCACTACCGCATCAGCGGTGGCCGGGCGTTGCGCTGGCTGTCGTCGGCGTCGTCCTCGCCGCGAGCAGCCGATTCGCCAAGGAGCAGGGCTGGCTACACAACTACCTGGACGAGCGCGTGAAGGCGGAGGGACTGCGCTCCCAGTGCTTTCGGTACTTGTCCCGGACAGGGAACTACACCGGCGACGATCGCGAGTTCGTCCTGCGGCGAGCGGTGCTGGCCATCCAGCACGGGAAGGAGCCGGAGTGAAAGCCCGGGCGGCGCAGTTCCACGCGATGTACCGCGAGCTGAGGATCGTCGATCAACGCAAGTTCTACGAGGGGCGGCGTCGGGAGTACCAGCGTGCCCACGAACAGGCCGTGACAGCGCGCAACTGGCTCCTGGCGCTGTCGGCGCTGGCGGGTGCACTGGGCCAGATCCCTTCAGGGAGCGGCCGGGCAGCGGCCGGAGTGGTGGCATCATTGTTGGCCGCCCTGGCCGGTGCGGTCACTGCGTTCGAAGCGATCATCGGCTTCCCGCAGTTGCACAAGTTGTACGCCGACGCGGAGTACAACCTGGGAGAAGCCGAGATCGACTGGGACACCGCCGACGACTCCCGGCAGGACCTGGCCGCTGAGGTCGACCGAGTGGAAACCATCTTCCGCACGGAGAACGGCCAGTGGGGGCAGTTGATCGTCGAGAACGCGAAACGAGCTCCGAAGTTGGATGTACCACCGCTCGACGGCTGATGATGGACAATCTCTCGGCGGACCCGACTGTCGCCGAGGACGTGTCATGGACCGCCTCTATCCAAGGCCGATGCTATCGCCGCGCGCAGACGTTCCGGATCGAGCGGCGCCGAGAACACCAGGCGGGATGCGACGAGTTCCTCGGCCCGCTCGTCGGCGGGTTCGCCACGGAGCGCCGCGGCGAACTGGTCGGCTGCGCGGCCGCTGCCACTGACGACGAGAGTCGGCCGACGCGCCTCGACGCTGTTCGCGACATCAGCGAACGCGATCTCGCCACCGTTGACGAGGACGGTGACCGACGAGGCCGCCCCAGCAAGCGCCGTCGCGGTCCGCGCGATCCAGGGCGCTTCGGCACCCCACTCGGAACCAGGCACGACGACGAAATGCGTGTGGTGGCGTTCGAGTTCCGCAGTGTCGTCCGAGGCAGGTCGCCCGGGCCAGCGAACGGTGCCATGGGCAACGACACCGACGAGCGGGAAGGCCGCGGACCGGCGTATCCGCTCCTCGCCGATGACGCGCATGATGCCGGCGTCGGTTCCGCCATCGACGACTACCGCCTGTCGCTGCTCGAGAACCGGAATGAGTCCATCAGCGATCAACGGCCGCAAGCGATCGAGATCAGCGGACGTGAGCCCACCGGCGCCGCCGACGAGGACGACAACGGGACGCGACCGAGGGAGTTCGAGTGCGCCAAGGCCGGGGATGAGATCGGCAGAGCTGCCGACCGTCACGCCGACCGCCTCGGACCCCACGGCCTGCCAGGTGACCATGCCAGAGTCTAACGGTGCGCTCATCGGTACCGAACCCATTGGTTCGACGATACCGACGCACCCCCCACAGCGTCGTCGACTAACCGCATGTCTGCTGATACGGGAGGTCCCCGACGTACTGCCCCCACTCCGCTGCGTCCAGGCCGCGGCCGACCCGCGCACAAGCCAACTGCGTCGCGTGTTCGCGCGTGTCGATCACAGGACTGAAGTCGACCAAAGTCAGCTGCAGGCGACCTCTGGGGAAAGGGCTGGGGTTGCCGGCGACGGCTAGCGTGCGACCGTCTGGCGCGAAAGCGAACGCGTTCAGGCCGAAACGCGAAACCTGCGTGGTCAGCGGCCGACCGAGTAACCGGGGCCTCGCCGTATCGGACAGATCCCACACAGTGAGTGCGCCGCCCACGCGGGCAGCCAGCATCCGGCCGTTCGGGCTGAAGGTCAGAGCAGTCGCTTCCCCGTCCGCCGGTGCCAGCGGGAGACCCTGGTGAAGAGGGTGCGATGGATCACTGATATCCGTCAGAACGATTGTCTGGTCCAGACCTGAAGTGACCAAAACCTTGCCGTCGGGCGAGATCGCCATCTCCCGGATGTCCTCGCTGTGACCGGACGCGATCGACGCAGCCTGCCGCGGATTCGCCGAGTCGGAGATGTTCCAGAGCTCGATCGTCGGACTCGAGCCGAGTCCGCCTGTGGCTCGGGCCAGTGTCGCGCCGGTCGGCGAAATGGCCATGGCACTTGCATAATCGACCGGCGGCAAGTGGCTGTCGAAACGCCGCACATGACCAGGATCACTGGTGTCCAGCAACGCCAGGTAGTTGCCGCCGCTGTCATACTGGGCTTGCTTGACTGCCAGCAGACGACCGTCGGCGGAGAAGGCTGCATCAGAAGGTTCGCCATCACCGGGCACCCCCGTGAGCAGCGGCGGCCTGAGCAAACTCTTCCGGGCGGGATCCCTGGTGTCCGCCACGACGACGCCGTCCAGGGCGATCACAGCGACGGCGTCGCCTCTAGGGCTCAGCGCGGCATCACGAAACCCCGCGGGCCGATACACGGTGCTGGACGGACCGAGCGGCCTTGGCCCCGCAGGGTTGCTCACATCGAACTGTGCGATCGACTCCTGTGCGCTCGCCACCAGTGTCCGGCCGTCGGCCGAGAACGCCAGGCTGATCGGGGTGCGAAGGTCCAACTGCACCGGCTGCCCGAACGACCGGGGTTCGTCAACGCCGGTGAGATCCCAGACCACGATCGTGCCGTCCGGCCGGGAAGTCAACAACCGTTTGCCGTCTGGAAGCACGGCCATCGCCGAGGACACACCGCCACTCCCCATCCTCATCGCATGCCCGGTCGCCCGCGGCCACGCTCGATCGGTCAGGTCCCAGAGGTTCGCTGTCCCGTCGTCGGACATCACCACCATCTCGGACCGCCCAGGCACGAACGCCAGGGAGATGGAATCGCCATCCGGTCCGAGATCGACGAAATGCTGGGGAGCACCGGAGAGTCCACGCAGCTGCCCCGGCGGCTGGTCGTACGGTTTGGGGTCTGTCAGGTCATTTACGTCGAACAACTGGACAGCCGCATGCGAATCCAAGCCACCGTCACCCTTGATCGCGAGGCTGCGGGCATCCGGCGAAAAGGTGAGCTGATCCGCACTGAATCGCACGCCCGGCAACGGCTTCCCGATCTGCCGAGGCGACGAGGGGTTACTCAGATCGCGCAAGATCACCTGGGTGTTGGAGTGAGCTGACCCATCGGTTGCCAGCACGCCGCGCCGTGGATCGAACGCGGACGCCCTCCAATAAGTGATGGGCTGGCCGAGTTGTATGTGCGCCGCAGGCTTGCGTAGATCCCAACGGCGCACCACGTCCTGAGAGTCCTCGGCGACGGTGGAGGTCACCAGAACGCTGCTGTCGGCGAAGAACCAGGCATCCTTGAAGATCATGTCGACGACGAACGGAGCCGCCACCTGAGCGCCGTCCACGGCACTCCAGAGCGAGAGCACGGAGGGAATGTGGCCCGCGACCAGAAGCGTTCGGCCGTCCGGCGCGAACTCCAACTTGTCCAGTCCGTCCACCCCAGGATCGATAACGGCGCCGCGCTGACGCGGTGCCATCGGGTCAGTGATATCCCAGAGAAGCACACGGTCCCCCGCCGCCCCGGAGGTGGCAATGGTTCGGCCGTCCGGAGCGAAAGCGACAGCCGACACTCCGCCGTCAGGTTTCAGCGGCGGCCCGAGCGATCGGGGCTGACCCGAGTCCGAGATATCCCACAGTATGAGCCGGCCGCCATCAACGGTCGCCATCAAGCGGCCGTCCGTGCTGAATACGAATGCGTCGACAGAGCCACGATGACCCGTCAATGTTCCGGCGTACCTGCTCGACAGGAGGGTGGTGATGAGGCTCCAGCGGGTACGGGCGCTGGGATCAAGACGGTCGGCCGCGAGCGCCAATCGGAGCGCCGTCCGCGGGTCGGTCGTCTGGGCCGCCTCAGCCTGGGCGATCAACTGGCGCACGGTCGCCGTGCGGCGCTCCGATTCTGCCGAGTTGCGTTGCGCAGCGGCGATGCCGGCTGCGGTGAGTGCGAGCGCGAGCAGAATCGAGAGGATGGTGGTAGATCGCCAGCGGCGGTTCCGATCGTGGGCGAGGGATCGACGGAGGAACTCTCGGGCCGCGGGGGCCAGGTCGACTCGACGAGACACCACCTGGCGGCGGGTGACGTAGGCACCGGTGTCGCGCACTGCCGCGGCCAGCTGGCCGCGTTCCCAGAGGCGTTCTCTCGGGTGGTTGTGGCTCTCCCAATCGGCGGCGGCCGCCTCGATCATGCGGCGGGCCCGGAGGGCGGCACGCTGACCAGCGATGGCCGACCGGAGCGGTTCCCAGGCAGTCAGGAATGCTTCATGCGCTACGCCGATCTCGATCACACCGTCGCCGTGCGAGCTCGTTGTGAGGAGACGGCGCTCCACGAACGCGCGATACTCTCCGGCCACGACCTCAGACAGGTCGTCGCTGTTCACCAGCCGGCGGGTCGGTTGGCCGTTCTCGTCGACGGTGACGAGGTTCAGGAGGCCTTCCACGATCTCCTTTTCGGTGCGACCACCTGACTCGGCCGCGTTGCGAAGTGCGATCTCGGCCTGCTTGGTCAAAGCGCCCCGTACACCGCCCAGTTGCTGATAGCGGGTGACCGACAGCTCGCCGCCTCGACGCACGCCGTCCGACAGTTGTTCCAGCGTGAATGCGAGCAGCGGCAGTGCATCCCCGCTGCTCGTGTCGTCGACCATCCGGCTCACCAGCTCGGCAGGTACAGCAATACCCGCAACATCAGCCGGTCCCTCGATGACACCTCGCAATGCTTCCTGGCGAAGCGGACCGACCAGCGACGTCCGGCCGCGCAGGCCATCCAGAACCGGATCCACCTGCATCTGTTCGAGAAACTCCGGTCGCAGAGTCGCCACCACCTGTACCCGACCGGCCAGAGCAGGCAGCAACAACTGCGCGAACCTCGCCTTCTCTTCCACTGCTGTCTGCGACACGAGCTCCTCGAACTGATCCACCACGATCAGCAAACGCCGGCGGCGACCGGGTGCTGCCACCAGCAAGTCGTCAACCACAGCGGAAAGCCCCTCATCAGCCAGTCGCTTGTGCAGGGCCGACGGTGTCAACCGACTCACATCGGCCAACTGCCGAGCGAGCTCAGCCACAGGGTCCTGGCCGGGACGGAACGGTCGCACGGTGAGCCACTCAGGATCGTCAGCCATCGCCGGCAGCAACCCGGCCCGCACCAACGACGACTTGCCACAGCCAGACGGCCCGACCAGAAGCAGGACCTCGCCGCGTGCCTGCCATGCCGGCGACCGCAGCAACTCCACCAACTCGTTCACGTCACCGCTGCGCCCGAAGAACACCCTGCGCCGGTCCGCGTCGAACGATTCCAGGCCTGGGAACGGCGACATGTCGTCCGGCCAGCCGACTGCCCCGCCGGCATCGATCCGGGCTAGTGCGTCGGTCAGAGCGTTGCGGGCGTGCGCCAGTTCGACGTACTGCAGAGGGTTCAGGAGCGGATGCTGGACGCCGTCCTCGCCGATGACCGGGAGAATTCGACTGCCACGCTCCCGCGCGATGGTGATCTCGACGGTGCACCAGATGGACTTCAGGTATGGCGACGTGACCAGGCTGACCACGGCGTCGGCCCATCGCAGCCGCTCCCGCAGTGTGGCCTCCCAGTCGTCGCCCAGCCGGATGCCGTCCTGTCGGTCCCGATCGAAGAACACCTCGTGCCCGGCAGCGGTCAGCCACGCGTGGATCTCAGTCGCGAGTTGTGTATCCGAACCCGCATGGCTGATGAAAACCCTGGCCACCCGACCCCCACCCCTGGTGTCCCACCCCGACTCCCGCATCGTCGCGTCTGTTCTCACACAGAGTCAACGCCCGCTGCACGATCGTTGTCGTCGAGGCTGCATTCTGTTCAAACCCTCCGTGCGCAAATCGAACGGCTCAACAGTCTCGCGAGCCGGGCGGTCCGACCGACAATCGCGTAGCAGGCCAGCCGGGCGAGGCGCCGCCCCGTCTTCGTAGGCAGCCCTTGGACCACACCCGCAGGACGACCAGCGTGACCGACCAGATTCCCGCTCACGCGACACGCGAGGGCCGCTGGCCCTCACTGGCGAACCGGGACATCTTGATGGACTCGCACGCGCCTCTCTGGCGAAGCGATGGAGGTCGACCGCCGACACACACCCGTGAATCATCTGCTGGTGCGCAGGCGCGTCAGCGCGTCGGGCTTTGCCCGACACGTTCTTCGGTGATCGCAGCTAGGCGACGGGGTCGAGCTGGACGGGGTGTCCGAGCCTCTCGAGTTGTGCGACGAGCCGGCGAGTGTGGGCCTCGTCGTTGCGGCGCGCGAGCCAATCCGCGCCAAGATCGCGGGTAGGGCTCGTCCTTGCTGAGCATGTGATAGGCCGCGACGAGGATGGAGTGGGCGACAGCGATCTGCGCTCGCCCCGGACCACGACGTTTGGACAACCGGGCGTGCTGCGCGGCGAGGTAGTTCTTGCCGTGCATCCGGCTCACCGACCCGGCGGCGTCGACCAGCATCGCGGTCAACCACTTGTTCCCGTGCCGCTTCCCGGCCGGGGTGCGCTTACCGGCCGACTCATAGACTCCGGGCGCGACCCCGGCCCAGGCCGCGAGCTTGGCCGCCGAACCGAACCGGGTCATGTCCGCACCGGTTTCGGCGACGATCACCTGAGCGACCTTCTCCCCAACACCAGGAATGGTCTGCAACAACTCGATCTCGTGCGCCCACGGCAAACACTGAACCCGAATTGCCACGTCCAGGTCGGCCAGGGCGTGCTCAACCAACTCGAGCCGATCCAAGATCGCGCCGGCCATCCGGGCGTGGTGGTCGTCGAAGTGTGCCTCGAGCGCCTGAGCAAGATCAGGGATCTTCGAACGCATCTTGCCCTTGGCCATCTCAGCCAGCACCCGCGCATCACGCTCACCGTCGATCATCGCGCGCAACGTCACCCGCGCAGACACCGTGGTCACCGACCACGCGACCGCCGACAACTTGATCGACGCGTCCTCCAGCATCAACTCCAGCCGGACCGCCTCGCGGGTGCGGTCGCCCATCAACTGCACCCGATACCGCGTCAGCATCCGCAGCCGCCGGATCGGTGGCGGCGGAACGAACGACGGTGACAACAACCCATGCTCAAGCAACTGCGCGATCCACTCGGCATCACGCACATCGGTCTTGCGGCCGGGCACCGCCTTCATGTGCCCGGCGTTCAGCAGCCAAACCTCCATCACCTCCTCAAGGCAATAGAACGGCGGCTTCCAACACGTCGACGTCGACTCCATCGCCGCGACCGTCACCCCGCACTCGACCAACCAGTCCCGCATCACTCGCAGCGACCGATCGTGGTCTTGAACGTCCGCGTCACCGACAAACGGCTCCCCCTGCCGCTTGTCCGGAACCCGCACGCAAACCGTCACCGACGCCTTGCCCACATCCAAGCCCGCCACCCGCTCGAACAACACCTCCATCGAGCACTCCCTCCGGCCTCGACACCCGACCCGCGACACCCGCGGCCACGCGCCGCCCGGAGGGCCCTCTGCCAGGACACAGACCCACGTGCTCGCAGCAACAATCCACCGGCGCCCGAAGACCCCGCGCCTTACACTTCTACGGGCTCACCCGCACCAGTGTGACTCGACGTCGCCGAACGGCGCACGCCGATTCTCATCCACCGCCGCAGCGATGAAGTCGCAAGCCGTTACACATCTGGCACTTGAGGCGGAAAGGCCGCGAATCAACTCAGAATTGACCGATTCCGGTAGTGCACAGGGCGAGTCCTTTGCCAGGGTTTCGCGGCGCGCCGGAGTGCGCTGGATGTGGGGATGGATATCCAGTGCTGGTAACTTCTGGTTGTCATTGTCTCACCTAAGTTGACGGCCTTTGAGGTGTCTGTGTGAGAGTTCCGGGCTCTGCCCATCTCGTCCTTGCGCCTGGTGTGGTGCATCTGGATGAGCCATCGGCGGTGTTCGAGGCGATGCTGTCAGGGTGGGCCAGGCAGCAGATGTCGCGGCTGCTGGCCGACGCGACGATCGAGCCAAGGCTGTCGCTGATTCGCCGACTCAGCGAGTTCGCCGGGTCGCATCCGTGGGCGTGGACGGCCGGTGACGTGGAGGATTTCACTGCCAGTCTGATGTCGGGTGACGACCGGTTGGCGCCGTCGACGATCCGGGGTTATCACCTGACGTTGCGGCTGTTCTGCGACTATTTGCTGGACGGCCGCTATGGCTGGGTCGGGCAGTGCGAGGAGCGGTTCGGGGCGGTCCCGTCGCAGGTTTGCCATGACTACAACACCGCCGCGCACCTTGTCGACTACGAGGGCAGACCCGAGCGCCGGCCGTTCACCTACGACGAGTTGCAGACGCTGTTCGACTTCCTGGACTCCCGGGTCGAGGTCGTTGCCGGGTCGGGCCGCAAGGGCGCGTTGGCGGCGTTACGGGACGCGCAGATGGTCAAGACCGCCTACGCGTTCGGGCTGCGACGACGCGAGTTGTGCTTCCTCGATGTCGCCGATCTGCGCCCGAACCCGCGGATGCCGCGGTGGGGAACCTCCGGCGCGGTGCATATCCGCTATGCCAAGTCCAGCCGCGGCAGCGCGCCCAGACGCCGCACGTGCTGGCGGTCCCGGAGTTCGACTGGGCCGTCGACGGGCTGCGGCAATGGGTCGACCAGGCCCGTCCACTGCTTCGTCCCGGGCCACGGCAGGAACTGTGGCTGACCGAACGCAACCAGCGCGTGTCGGTCAAGACGATCGACAAACGGTTCGCATTGCTGCGCGCCCAGGCAGGGCTGCCGAGCGACCTGACGTTGCACTGCCTGCGGCACTCCTACGTGACCCACCTGATCGAGTTCGGCTACCCGGGGCGGTTCGTGACCGAGCAGGTCGGGCACTCCTACGCCTCGACCACGGCGATCTACACCTCGGTGTCCAACGACTTCAAAACCAAGACCCTGCAGGCCGCGCTCCAACGCGTCTACGGAACACACACCACCAACAAGCACGGCAACGAAGACCACAAAACGGACGGGGGCCGGGGGCAACGATGACCACGAGCAAGGGCAACACCGACGGAAGCAGCGAGAGCAACAGTATGGGCGCGCGGACAGTGATCGGCTGGAATCTGCGCCAGGTGATGGCCGAGAACGGCATGTTCGCCACGACCGATCTGGTGGAGCCGCTGCGTCAACGGGGTGTCGAAATCTCACGCCAGATGGTGCATCGGGTCGTCACCAAGACCCCGCAACGGATCAACGTCGATCTGCTTGCGGCACTGTGTGACATCTTGGACTGCACCCCCAACGATCTGCTCGAGCTGCGCCACGAGCAGGTCCGTCCCGCATCCGCGGCGGGCGAGACCGGACCTGGAACTGGGCCCGGAATCGGCGACCTCCGACCGATCCGTGCACGAGTCCGCCGTCCCGGCGACCGATAAACGAGCGAGCAAACGAGCAGCAGATGAGTGAGCCTTCGTGCTTCGACTGCGGCGCCCCCAACACCCTCACCCGGCTGCCACACGCGTGGATCTGCAAGATGTGCCGCCGCCGGCGCCACTACCACCCCAAGCCCTGCCCGGGCTGCGGCACGACCCGCCCACTGGCCTACCAGTCCACTCACGGCACCGACCACACCGGCCGAGAACACGACCGCGATGACGACTGGATCGTCTGCGCGTCCGCGCCGGCACCGAGTCGATCTTCGCCTGCCACGAATGCGGCCAAGAAGACCACCCTTATGGCGCCAACCGCTGCGCCCGCTGCTTCCTGCGCGAACGGCTAACCGACCTCTTGACCGACCCCGGCGCCGGCCAGATCCATGCCCGGCTGCGGCCGGTGTTCGACGAGATCGTGAACTCCGAGCGACCCCAGACCGGGATCTGGTGGGCTGCGCAGGAAACCCGGGACCGGCCCCCGCCTGCTCGGCCAGATGGCCCGTGGCGAACTCGACATCAGCCATGACACCTTCCGCACACTGCCCTGCGACCGCGCCCACAACTACCTGCGCGAACTCCTCGCCTCACTCGGCGTGCTGCCCGCCTACGAGCCACGCATCGAACGGATCCCGCCCTGGCTCGACCAGAAACTCGACCTGCTCGCCCCTGACCAAGCTGATCAGGCCGACCTGGTCCGGCGGTTCGCCCACTGGCACGTGCTGCGCCACCTCCGCAACGCCGCCCGTCAACGAGACGTCACCAAGACAATGACCGACGGCGCGCGCGACCACATCTCCGCAGCGATCCGATTCCTGGAGTATCTCCACGCACACGGCGCCACGGCGGCCACCGCCACCCAAGAACACCTCGAGCACTACCAGACCAGCCACGCCATCAGCCTGGCCTCGGAATACACCTTCATCGCCTGGCTGCGCCGCAGCCGGATCAACACCCGACTGCACATCCCCTACGTTCCCAACCGCATGCCGCAGTCACGATCTCCGACGAACAACGCTGGCAGCACGTCGAACGCCTGCTGCACGAGCACACCCTGCGCAGCTACACCCGCCTCGGCGGCCTGTTCACCCTGCTGTTCGCCCAGCCCCTCTCACGCATCGTCGCCATGCGCACCAGCCAAGTCACCTTCACCGACCATGACGCCGACAGCAACACTGGCGGCCGCGTCGACGTCACCTTCAGCACTATCCCGGTCCAGATGCCGACCGTCGTTGACCAGCTCATCCGAGACCACCTGCAACACAGGGGCCAGAGCCTCTACGCCTCCGCAACCACGGCTGGCTGTTCCCCGGCGGCAAACCAGGACAACACCTCCAAACCGAGAACGTCCGATCCCAACTTGTTGCCATCGGCATCAAACCCCACGAGTCACGCGAAGCCGCACTCTTCCAGCTCGCCGGCCAAATGCCCGCCCCAGTCCTGGCCGAACTCCTCGGCATCACCGACGCCGACGCTGCCGACTGGGCCAAGCTCGCCGCACGCGACTGGACCGGCTACATCGCTGACCGAACTCGCCCCAACCCCAATACGACCCCTCCGCCAACCTTCAGCGATCTGCAACGCGTATCGCGGCATGTTCGCGGGCCCGACGTTTAGCACTTATGACGATCTACCACTCCACGTTCGGGCACGATTTGACCGCACGCCAACATGTCTGTCAGCACTTCAGCGACGCCTAGATCATCGCCAAATCTGACCTAGGCTTTTGCTCGGGTCACTGCCGCCACCACTGGTCGAAGGCGCAAACGTCACCATGCGCATCACAGAAGTCGACCGATTGCGGCGCCGCGTCGAGCCACCTTCAGCGAAACCTGTGGGTCCCTATCATCGCCATATGCCCGCTCGGTCGAACGATTTTCAGGCGGTCGTGTACTTCGTCAAGAAGCACATCGCACTGATGCAGTTGTCACGGAGTCAGCCATGCGGTCGTCGACCGCATCACGGGACAGCAGCGCGAGGTCGAGGTTCTCATCACGGCCACTGTCGCCGGGCAGGATCTCAGCATCAGCATCGAGGCTCGCGATCACAAACGCTGCCAGGGCATTGAGTGGGTCGAGCAAGTTGCCCAGAAGCAGAGCAGCCTGCCCGTCAACCAGACGGTCCTGGTCTCTTCGAGCGGCTTCACCAAGCGCGCCAAAGAACGTGCGGCCCTTCTGGGAATCGAAGCCGTCACACCAGGCGAGTCAGTCCCACCAGAAGGTCCCCTTGCTGCCCTCCAACTCCGAATCGAAGCACGCGAGGTCCGTTGGACCGGCGAAATTGACCTGCAAGTACTCTGCGAAGGTCAGGAGTCAACTGAAGCACAAATCGATCTCGACACCCGACTCTTCGCAGCCGACGGAACGTACCTCTGCACCGCACAGACCTTCGTGCAGGAGGCTCTCGCCAGTATTGACACGGCTACGCTCGGGAGGGTCACCGCGACCGCCGATCCCAAAACGAACTGGCTACAGATACGAATCGAACCGCTCCTCGCGCGCCATCCCGAGTTCGCAGAACAGACGACCGTCCACATCGCGTCGCCTGCAGCTGACTCTAGGCTCTTGAAGATCCTCAGAGCTCAGATCGCGGTCAGCACGCAACTGCGAGTCGTTCCGATGGGCATCTCGTGGCGCCAAATGCAAGGCGTCGAGTACGCCGTGGGCCGCGGACAGATGCTGGATCAAGACGCATTGATGGTCGTAACAGAGGACGCTGGACAACCGACTACGTCCCTACGCCTCACCGACCGCGAACGCAACGTTGTTGACCTCAACCGCGATGACTTCATCAGGATCGAACCCACTCCACAGCAGTAACACTCCCGAACCCGCACAGTCTCGGCGGGAACTCCCCCCGCGTCGACGTCGCGGTCAGCACTACCGACGCGATCTGCGTCGACGGAGCAGCCATGTCCCTGCGATTAACGCCTCAACGACCACCCCAGCATCGATCACCTTCGGTGCGACCTGTCGGCGTGACGCCCGTTTGGTGTTGGCGGCCGAGCCCTCACAGCATGGCCGGGAGGAGGCCGAGGATTGGTGCTCCGAGAGCTCCTAGCCAGTGGGCGAGTGTGCCGATAGAGCGGACGATGGCGGAGCTGGCCGAGGCGAGGGAGCCGGTGGCGAGGAGGATGCGGGTCAGGCGCTCGAGCCTGGGCGCGATGCGGGTCCGGTCTGGCTCAGGTTGACGAAAGCTGGTTTCGATGTCGCGGAGTTCCGATTCCGCCGCGGCCGAGTGCGCCGGTTCCAGCCTCGTGGCCTGGACGCCCGCTCGCAACTCGGTCAGCGCCTGCAGGGCCTGCTCCGACGTCACCACGATGCCGGTCTGACCGCCGGTGATGTGCTGGTCGCGGCCGACGTTGTTGATGTTGGCGGCGTTCTGGTTACCGATGTTGAAGGTCATCGCGACTCATCTCGTGAACTGGGGTGGCGGTAGTTCCCGGTCGACTCGCCGGCGGCGCGCGGTGGCGACGACGTGCAGCACGATCCCGGCGATGATCAGCAGTACGCCGACCAGGTTGATCAGTCCCCCGAGCGCGAACACGAAGAATCCGCTGAAATCGTCCTTCGTGGGCATCTCGGACAAGGACGAGAGGCCCAGGACCTGACCGGCGTACGTGTACCAGCCGTAGGCGGCGACGGCGAGTCCGATCAGGAACACGACTACACCGGTCCAGATCAGCCCGCGGGCCTTCGTCCTCGTGGCGGCGATCTCGCGGAAGAAGTTCTCGCGCTGCTGGATCACATGCTGCACGTACTGGTCGCGCCCGACGTTGTTGATCGTGTGCGCCCGCTGATCGCCGATGTCGTAGCGTGCCGCGGCCGGCGCGCCCTCGCCGGGGCTGTAGCGGAGCCGAAGGTCCGCGAACGCGATCCGGTCCCCCGGGTACAGCCGCCGCGGCATCGTGATCGCCTCACCGTTCACGAAGGTGCCGCCGACCGAGCCCAGATCTTCGACGTAGTCCGCACCACCCCGCTGCCACAGCGCCGCATGCGTCCGGCTCAGGTACGGGTCGTCGAACCGTACCTCGCAGCTCGGCAGCCGCCCGACCGTCATCCGGGCGCCGGTCAGGTTGATCCGCTGCCCCTCGTACGATCCCGATTCCACCACCAGGTACGCCGTACTCGATCCATCGCCCATCGTCCTCTGCGGCGACCGCAGGCCCACCGCCCACCCCACACCGCACCCCACAATCAGGAAAGCACCCGCACCGAATCGTCACAAGACGCAACCGACCGAGACCGACCCGCAACGGTTTCAGTTCAGCTCACTCGCAAGCGCGGAAGCGCCGCCGGTCGAGTGCCCCATCACGATCGGTCCCTTATGCAGGTTGCGAGCACCTGCGCAGGTCTTCGACCAGGCAGACGTCACCCGCCTCGCCGCCGTCGCAGAGCCTTGCACCGACCTCGTCGGTCGGCTCGCCACCGTGCCTGGCCTCCTCCTGCCCGGCGTCGGGCACTTGGAACATGAAGACCTGCCTACCGCTTCACCCCACTCTGGGTCGAGACCGCGTACGGCGATCCGCAACTCCTGCCCGCACTCGCCCTCCATGGCGCGGACTTCGAGGCCAGCGAGAGCGCCGCTGGCCCGGCAGCCGTGCCGTGTATCTCGCCAGACGCTCCAGAGCTCCGTCTGAGTAGAGGAGGCTCCGTCGTGACCGATACGTGCAGCTCAACTGAAGTACGCCGTCAGCGGGTCAGCGCGCTCGACCTGTCCAAAAGAAGTGTGCTCCTCGCGGTCGACATCGCGAAGCCGTCGCGGGCCCAGGCATCTTCACCGACCAACTCCGGCACCGCCATACCCTCAACGCGTCGACGCGCCAGGCGGCCTCCCGAGGCTCATGAAGCGCCCGCGGTACGCGCGAAGCCGGATCACGAGACAGCTCAAGCAGGCCGTCGACTCGCGGCACCACCCCATCCTGCGGAGGCTTCTCAAGACCCTGATCGTCGGATCTGTTGCCTATACCGTCCTGGCCCTTTAGTGGATGCTGACCGCTCTGGTCCAGGCCACCGATCCGGCGAAGTTGAAGTGGGCCCTGCTCAAATCCGCGACGAAGGCGCGGACGACCGATCAGTCGTACGAAAGCCTACGGACCATCCGAGGCTGGACACGCGTGCCAGCGCGCTCCAACGACAGCCGCCGGCTCCCGCGCCCGTGGCACCGCCCGCGCTGCCGACATCCAGGGACAGATGGGAGATCCGGGCTAGTCGTCGATAAGCGAAACGAACGAGACGGTGATTCCAGTCGAGCCAAGAACCGGGGGCTTGATCTCTTCAATCTTAACCCGGACGAGTGCGCCCGGCCCGAGGCGTGGCCGTACCCTTTCGTGAAGACTGTCGACCGGCATATCAGCGGTGATCGCCGGCGTCGGGTTGACTGCTCCTGATGGAAGGAAACCACCGCCAGATCCCGCTACTACTACATAGCCGTGCTTCGGGAGGAAGAGTCCCATCCTGCCTTCGACAACCTCGCCTACCCTGTGCCGACTAGTGAACGTTGAAATCTGATTGGCGATCGCCGCCTCGGTAGCCTTTTCAATTGGGCTCTTCTTGCGTGGTTTCGCTGAATGTTTAGCGTGCCTAGCCTCGAGCTTCTTGAGCCATGTCATCAGCTGCCCAGCGTCATAGTCCCAGCGAGTATCACTCAACTCGAACCCGTTCAGGGCCGCGAGGCGGGCGAGCGATGCCGGCAGATCCTCCTCGGCCGGCATCCCAGCGCCACGTATGAGCACCGGAACGACGGCCACCTCCAACTTGAGTGCGGTCTCGATCTCAATCCTGGCCAAGTCCTCGGGGTTCTCGAGTCTGCGACGACCCTGAGCGTCGGAGAGGTTCAGCCATTGCCTCCCTATCATCGCGAGAAAGACGTTGCACTCTCCAATTGCCCTGCGGATCGCGTCGCGAAATTCTTCACCCGGCTCGAGCGTGTCGATGTCCATAAAAATCTGATCCGGCGAAAATCCGCTCTCATCTCCCACACCAGAACGAAGAGCGTCCCGGAGTCGTCCGGCGTGCCCAGCCGCCTCGTCGCGACGATAGTTGAGGAATATCGAAAATGGTCTCGTCTTGTTACCTTTAGGCACCACAGATACCTCCCCGTCCTACAACGGAGCAGTCTTCGGAGCGCAGAAGACTCCCCACACTCGCTTGCCGCAACCTCGTTGGCACGATCCATCTGGTCATCTACGCCTCGTTCTGGACCGAGATATCAAGTTCGCGATGCGCCCGCCCAGGCAACCCTGATCCGTAAGCTGGTCGCCGGTAGCTCCGATCACCACGACCGGTGCTGCTGCCTGTTCTAGTATCGCCTCCACCGCTGCCGCACGATTCTGTTCGCTTTGCAGGCCAGCTGCTTGTTGGGAGACCGACGGCTCCCGAAGGTCGACTCGCCCATGGCATAGAGCCCGGTTTCAGGGTCTCCGCCACCGACGCGGCAATCGTGACCCCGAGCACCCGCACTCGAACCGTCCCGACCCACTCCCGCCGTCTGTTCTGAGCCTCAGACCACACGGCCGTCGAGCCATACAGCTTCTGGCACGCCCCGCACGTCCTCCCCTCCACTTCTTCATCATGGCAGGCAGCTCGACAAGGGGAAACGCGCAATCGATCATGGAAGCGTTGGCTTGAAGTCCTTCACTTGGTCCCACGCGACTACGTCGACGTGAGAGGTGGTGCGGTCTTGCCGCTGCAGACACAATCGGCTCTTGCAGGATGATTGACGGAGACGTACTCCAGCTGTTCATCTGCGGCGCCCGGCCTGCAGAGCGAGTTCGCGAGCTGATTGGTTCGCCCAGGACGATGGGCCGGACCTCCGCTGCGTTGCGACCGAGGCGCTGTCCGGCACTTCCTGGATACGATTCACTCGAGCAGTTGCCTGGTCATCCCGTGCGTAGGACATACCGGAGGTCCGAACCACCCGACGTCGCAGCCTGACGCGGTGATGGTTGCTCCGGCGACATACAAACACGATCAATAAGTGCGCCACCCCGAGAGCCACCAAAGCCCCGGAAGCGAGAATCAGCACCGGATGCTCCCCCTGTGATGCGGACGACCGAAGGCCGCCCTGATGGCGCTCAGCGATACCGAACCGAACGCCGGGGCCATCTCCGTAGCCGGTGGCCATGTGCATTGAATGCGTCCGCGCCAAGAACCTTGTCTTTGGCGGCTTACATTGCGCTCTCCGGCGAGGTATTGGCAAGTGTTCGTGGAAAGCATCGGTGGTGCTGCTCGAGATCGAACGAGTGGCACAAGGCAGCGGACCTCAACCGACGCCAGTTGCGAGACGACCACGGGTCCGATCGACACTCCGGCCTCGTCGAGAACGCGTAGCAAGCCGTCTCTGTCCGATCCCGGATGTTCCGGGTTACTCATTTGCATCGGGCCCTGAGCGGGGACGTAATCAGTCCTGTAGCGGCAGGTCGGACGCACGTCGAACCTGGCGAGAAGGCGTTGGGGACATCAGATCGCCACGGCGATGCTTGACATCGCGCAAGTGGTCGCGGATGAGGCCTGCGAGCCTCTTCTCCGACACTGCGTGAACGTTCAGTGTGCGGAGGTACACCGGCAAGCTACTGATGCGTGATGAGTCCAGCGTGTAGAGCAGCGGTTGCAGCCCACGACCGTGGGCGTACCCAACCTCATACATGACATTGTCGTTCATGGCGGTGATGTCCGCAACGATCGTCGTGCTGTAGGCCACTGCGTCGAAGAACGACGAGTAGATCTGATTGCTTCCGCCGAGATCCTTGAGACGCACGGCCTGCATCTGCTCCTCAATAGCCGGCCTGATCACCGCTGTGTAGAGCTCGTCATCACGCTGACGGTACGGCTGAAGAACAAGGCAGCGACCGACACGAGCCGACCGGATGACGTCGACGACGGCCCTGACAGCTGCAGGGTCCTGTAGACCCCGTGCCGTCAACAGCTCGAAACACCGCTTTACCTCGCCAGGTGCGAATGCAGCCTCGATCCGGTCGCCGTACCTCTCGTACACCTTCTTCGAGTCGCCTCCCGTGTGAGGGATGGGCAGAGCAGGCACGGCCAGATCGATGGCCTGCTCGAGCACGACCTCGGTATTTCTTTTGCCTGCTACGGTGACCACGATGTCGACGCCCCCAACCATCGAAAGTCGTCGGCCGAGGGCGGTGCGCCCGGCGATGACACGCACGGTTACGCCGAGACCTTCGGTCATCCTTGTAACGCCGTCGACATCCGGCCGGCCGTCGAGCCTTCGCTCGGGAACCCATGCCTCGTACAGCGTTCGCAAGTCCACCCGCCGACGATCCGCAGCGCGCCGGGCACCCTCGAGCGCCGCCGAATCTGTCGAGATCGCATCGGGACGATCAAGACGTTGCAAGAACCCGCCCGTCACGATTACCGCGGGCAACGACATGAGGATTTCCTCAGCCAGAGATCCCACGAATCCTGCAGGCATTCCGGTGAGATCGGTGCCTCCATATATGCAAACACGGAGCATTCCCACGGAGCGATCATGCGCTCGGCCCAGCAGGGTTCGCAAGGGTGCGTGCGTCCGTCGGCCCGGACAACTGGCACAAATCCTGTGATCCGCCCCCGGAGGTACTCCCATCCGACCGAAGCACGGGGCGTCCTCATCGCCGATGCGCAGGCCACGATGGCTTCTTCTCCAGCGACGTGGGTGGCGCCACCGGAGATGGCCGCGAACGCAAGGTGATGACCACAGCCGCGGATCGAGATCAGGCTTGGACCGAGATCTTGCTGGCATCCGGAGTCTTGATCTCACCAGCGCGGAAACCACCGCAAACTCGTAGACTCAGCTAGTCCACGAGGCGGACTTGACTGGCGAGTCACTCTGTGGCGCGTCCTCGAGTGCAACGAGGTCGGCTGATGCGCAATCTCAAGTGCCTAGCTTGAGATCGATGATCCGAGCCGCAGAAAGGACGTGCCGGGGACGAGGTCCTGCTCAGTAGCCCATCTCCAGCTAAGATCCGTTGTCCGGCTCTCCAAGCTCTGCCATCCCGGTACGCCCGCTTGAGCGTTCCGAGTTGGTATGCATTTTACCGGCCCGCCGCCGAGCAGGCCTTCGCGTGGTGGACTACGCAGAGGACTTCGCGGAGTCGATCGATTCCAATTGGAATCTCCAGGGTGGAGGTTCTTGAGCCTTCGATCTGGGCGCGCAGGAATCCGTCGGACTCGGTGACCTTGACCCGTTCCGGTAGTGAGGCTTCTGCCTCGCCGGCGCTGCCCACCTGTGTTATCAGGCGTCGGCCGGTGGCGAAGTCGTACAGCTCGAAGCCGCCGTTCTTCCCGGCCGCGATGACGAGGGAGGTATCGCGGCTCCAAGCTGTTGCCTGGACGTTGCCGATGGCTGCCTGCAACACGGCGCCTGGTGACCACCTCCCGTCCGACCAGGTGAAGGACCGGATGACCGGCGACTCGGTGTCGCTGATCAGCAGACGGTTCCCAGAGTTGTCGAAGGAGGCGCGCTCTGTTGCACCTGACGAGCCGGCGATGGCCGGGAGATCGATGGTTCGCGGTGGTCCGTCCTGACCGCGGATCCAGGTGGTCGCATGATGCACGGTGCGGCCTCCTTGTTCGCGGCTCCAGACGATGCGTCCGTTCTGCTCGCCGATCTCGTACTGCTCGATCTTCAGATCGCCGCGGGTGACCTCCGCGCCGCTGCGGCAATCGATCCACTCGTCGTCCCAGAATGCCACCGGCAACTGCTTCTCGGCGTCGGAGACAGAATTCGCGAAGTTCGGTCCTGGGATGTACTCCGGCAGCTTCAGGGCACTGACACAGTCCTGATGGACGGTGTCGAACCGGCCACGACCCGCGAACGTCAGCGGCGATTCGCGGATGTCGTACTCCTCGCCCGCGATCGCCTCCATTCCGTCCGGGGACGCCACTTGGACGGGATCGTCCACCTCTGCCAGCACATCCTGCGCACCCCTGCCGCTCAGGCTGACGATCTGTTGACCCGCCTGAACCACCGCGCGTTCGCCGAGGGCGGTCACCGCAACCCTGTTCACCGAGTTTCGCCAGACGTTCTCGACTCGGCCACCGGTCGCGAACAGCTGGATCACCATGCCCGGCCTGAGCAGTGCGACACCGCCTGGCGTACCTCCCGAGACGGCCACTTCGCCGTCCCCCGCGCCGTCCGTGATCCGCACGCCATCCACGGTCAGCGGAGGTCCTGGGTCGATGAGGGTGCAGTTGTCCAGTCGCGCGTCCGGCCCGATTGATTCCTGCACGCTCGCCGGAGCGTCGACCGGGTCAAGCACCCATTGCGAGCTCCTCAGGCCGATCGCCTCACCCAAGTCGCAGTAGGTCGCGACTGGCGACTGCCCATCGTCCGTGGCGACGCCCAGGTCGACGTTCAGCTTGCGCGTCTCCCAACCTCCGCCGTGCTGTGGCGGGCTGAGTCGGTACGCCGTGCCCCCTACACTCGCGAAGAGCCCGGACGGTCCCGAAGGCAGGATCTCCGAAGCAAATGTGTGCTGCCGGGCAGAGCGGGGCTGATCGTCGGTCAGCCTCACTGTCTCGGGACTAGTGGCCGAGCCCACCTCGCCGGATCCCGTGATCCATGTGTAGTCGGCTTTCATCCGATCGTCCGAATAGAGCGTCACTGCGCGGGCGCCGCTCGGGACGTCGAGCCTGGTCGTGAGCGCAGACGTCCCGCCACTGTCGTGCTGGATCCGATACCAACTCCCAGCCGCACGCACCAGAACTGTCCCCGAAGCGGTCACGAGCTGTACCTCGAACTCCGTGGGCAAATTGACCTTTGCCTGACCGCGCGCGCTCACCAGCGTCAGGCCGGTCGAAGTGAGCAACGGAGCGGACCAGCTGTCCGCGTTGAAACGGCCAAGAATGGCCCCTGGAAAGCTCGCGCGCCGACCGGCGTACGACACGAACGCCACCGCCGGGCTGGTCTCCGTCGCTTCACCGCCGACTCGAGCCAGCACTCCCCGCAAAGGCGAGGGTCGCGCATCCCCCGATTTGGTCGCCGTCGACAGCAGGGCCGAGAAGCGAGGAAACAGCGTAAGTACGACGGTCCAGCAGGACCGGACTCCCGCCGGCACAGGCGACATAACCCACGGCACCAACCTCACGGACGTCGCTCAGCCCGGCTGCGGCGACGTCGGTGTCCACCACTTTCTCCCCGCTGACCACCGACCACGCTGACAAGTGAGACCGACTCGCATCCTTGGCCGGACCCCAGGCGAGCAGGCGCGTCCCGTCGGCGCTGAACGCGATGCCGGTTGCCGGCAGACCGGTCCCGACCTGTGACCAGTCGATGGTCCGCCGCAGCGCCCCGCTGCCGCTGGCCACCGCGATCAGAGCCGAACGCACACTCTGGCTATTGCCCAGCGCAGAGGCCGCCAGCGCCTGGTCTATGGCCTCCGGGTAGGAATGCGGCAGGGTCAGAAGAGCGCCCGAGGCCGCTGCCTCGGCCTGCGCCATTCTGGCAGCCTGCTGCGAGCGACGCGATTGCTGCAGAGCAGTGATGCCGGCACCTGCGGCGAGAACGAGCATGATCGCCAGTACGGCGATGATCGCCGTAGATCTGCGGCGGCGCTTCCGCTGGTACTGGGACTCCTCGAGAAGCAGGGCTTCCGGGTCCACCTCCATCACTGCCGAGTAGAGGCCGACGAGGCTGCTCTCGTCGACCGACCTCGGGCGCAGAATGTCGAAGTACTTCTGCTCGGTGCCGAACAGGGAACGCAGCGGTGCGGGCAACTGCTCCGGACTTGCGAACCCCTTCGCGTCCTTGTTCCATGACAGGTCCAGCTCAGGGTCGGTCCGGACCAGGAACAGCCGATCGGAAGATCCCCCGTTCGCCAGCCAGTACTCGATCTCCTCGGCCACCCACGTTGATCTTTTCGTCGAAGCATCCAGTACGACGACCAACGCGCGGCTCGCCTTGAGCGCCCGTTTGATGTTGGCGTCCAGCGCGCCGGCGACCAAGCGGTTCGCATCGAGGAAGACATTCAGGTTGCGATCGTTCAGATGCCGCTTGCCGAGGTTGAAGAGCGCACGACTCAGCTGTCGTGCCTGCCGGCCGGACGATCCGGAGCGGTACGACACGAACGCGTCGTACCCCGTGGTCTGCACGCCCTCCGCAGGCGCGGTCATCGCTCAACCTTGCACTGCGGCGGTAGCGGAGCCGCGTAGACCAATGCGTCGACCTGGTGCACGGCACCCGAGGCGGAGGTCATCGAGATGCCGTCGCCGCTCGAGTGCCAGCCGCCCTGACACGTCGGACCGATCGGTATGCCGGCGTGCCGTCCGACCTTTACGTCGGTGTATGTCTGGGTCTTCGTGTCGTACTTGCGAGCCCAGCCCTGGCCGCCGCAGCGGCCGCCGGGGCGGCTGCTGTTCTCATCGCCGCGTGAACTGATGCCGACCGCGACGGCGACGGACCCTTGCCACAACAGATCATCGGTGGTGAACAGCAGCGACGGCACGTCGTCGGGCGCCGCCGCCAGCAGTGCCCGCACCGGGACCCGCGGTGCCGTGTCGAGGCTCCCCATCGTGGTCAAATCGATGACGTCCAAGGCCGAGTCGGTGACGCACACGCCACCTGAACCTCCGTCGGCGACCGCGAGGTAACGACCATCGGCGGACACGTCGGAATGGTAGATCGTTCCCAAGACCCTCGTCGTTGCGACCAAACTTCCGTCGCCTGCGTACGCCGCAATCGTTCGGGATCCTCCGCGGACAAAGCCGAACCGATCGGTGTAGGCGACCCAGGCCGTCGTCGCGTTCGCCGCCATCAGTTGGGCGCCCTCCGGGGCCTCAGCGTCCGGCGCGGTCCGTTCGGTCACCTGCCTGGCGGTGACGACACTGCGCTGCTCCAGCGCTTGGCTGAACCGGACAAGTTCGAACGCCAACTCGTCGGCAAGCGACGAACGGAGTACTACCAGATCGTGGCCGGCCGCCGCGACCGAAGTGCAGCGCGCGCAGGCGACCACGTTCGCGGAACCGTCCGGCCGGATCACCCCGAGCCAGGCACCATCGACAACCGCTATGGCATCGTTGCCAACCGCGACACCGGTGACCCTGTGACCTATCCCAGCGCCGAAGCGCTGCTTGTCGCGGACGGGGACCAACCGGTCCCCGGTGAGGACGGCAAGCCGATCGGACCTGGTAACGAGAGTGAACGAGGCTTGGAAATTCGTTGCCGGGCTCAGGCCGTTGACGCCAGTAGAAGGCGTTGAACAGGCACCGGGCATGCCAAGGGCCACTGTGACAACAAGGCAGCGGCCGACCCGCCACCAACGTGCACCACCGCGGCACAGCTCAGCTGCGCGCATTTCTCCCCCAAGTGTCGACTCCCCCGGCTCATCGGTTTCGGCGCGGAGGCTGGTCGTCTTGTTGGTCTACATCGAAACGTCCGGGCCCTCTGTTACAGCCGGTGAGGGAATGCTCTGTTGATGAAACGTTTGAAGCCCGGCTCGCGGCAGACCTGTTCGGTTCGACCACTGGTCGCGGAGGGTGAACATCGCTACGGTGAGGGCGAAGTGTTCGAGGCCGGGGGGCCGGAGTGTGGCTTTGGTGCGGGGGTAGTCGTGGGGTATCGGGATCGGCTGGACGGGCCGGGGCCGCGGAAGTTGCTGGCTCTGGACGGCGGCGGCATCCGGGGAGTGCTGACGCTCGAAGTACTGGCAGAGATCGAGCTTCTGCTGAAGCGTGAGCTGGCAGCCGGCGACGACTTCGTGCTGGCGGACTACTTCGACTACATCGCGGGCACGAGTACGGGTGCGATCATCGCTGCCGGCCTGGCCCGCGGCATGCGGGTCGACGAGTTGCGGGACCTGTACGCGACCCACGGGGCGGAAATGTTCGACCGAGCGTCGCTGATCAAGCGGTTCAAGTACAAGTACGACAGCACCCGGCTGGCAGACCTACTCAAAGGCATCTTCGGGCCGGCGGTCACGTTGGGCGACCCGGCGATCAAATCGTTGCTGATGATGGTACTGCGGAACGCGACGACCGACTCGCCGTGGCCGCTGAGCAACAACCCGCGGGCGAAGTACAACGCGGACAGCCGTCCGGACAGCAACCTCCGGCTGCCGTTGTGGAAGCTGGTCCGGGCGAGTACAGCGGCGCCGACGTTCTTCCCGGCCGAGGCCGTGTCGGTGGGCGAGCACGATTTCGTGTTCGTCGACGGTGGCCTGACGATGTACAACAACCCGGCGTTCCAGCTCTTCTTGATGGCGACGCTGGAGCACTACAAGCTGGGTTGGCCGGCGGGTGAGGATCAGTTGCTGGTCGTGTCGGTCGGGACTGGGACCAGCCCGAAGGCCGACGATCGGCTGCAGCCCGGCGACATGAACCTGCTGTTCAACGCATCGTCGGTGCCGGCGGCGCTGATGAGCGCGGCGCTGAACGAGCAGGACATGCTGTGCCGGGTCTTCGGCCGCTGCCGGTACGGCGCATCGATCGACAGCGAGATCGGCGATCTCCGAAGCCAGACGGGTCCGTTGAAGGAGCGGCTCTTCACTTACGTCCGGTACAACGCAGAGCTCACCAGGCGCGGACTGGACCGCCTCGGCCTGCCCGACGTGCGGCCGGAGCAAGTCCAACGGCTCGACTCGATCGCGCACATCGGCGCGTTGCAGCGGGTCGGGATGCGGTTGGCGCGAGACGTCGATCGACGGCATTTCGAAGGATTCCTCGGGGAGTGACGGGACATGGATCCCACGGCGTACACGATCATCGTCCAGTCGGAATCGGTTGCTGTTGGCAACCAGCAATGCTACGGACTGGCGGCTTCCGCGCTGGTGCAGCCGGTTCGCTTGCGGGTCGTCTCGGATGCCCCGAGCGACACCGACAGGGCCTTGCTCGTCAACGCGATAGTGGCCGAGCTGGGCAGCTTGGCGCCGGCTGGCTTCGGCGGCTGCGACGGCCCCGGGAAGCTCGGGTGCTGGGCGACGGAGGAAGAGTCCGTGCGCAACCTACTGCTGGTCGTCGGTGGCGGTGCTCCGCCGACGGCCGAGCTGGAGCACTTGGTCGACCGGTGGCAGCAACGTGGGTTCGAGGCCCTGGGGGTGTTCCAGGAGGACGCTGACCCGGATGTCGTGCTGCCGACGGGTTTGACCCACCAGCATGCGCCGAGCTGGGAGGTCGACGTTCGCGAAGTGGCGGCCGACCTTGTCGATGTGGTCGCGCTGGGCGCTGAGGAGCGGCGGATCTTCATCAGCTACTCGCACTGCGACGGTACGGCGTCGGCGGAGCGGGTCGCGTTGTTGCTGACAGCTCGGCGGTTCGACGTCTTCCTCGATCGATTCCGGTTGCAGCCGGGTGTTGACTTCGTCGAGCGAATCGAGGACGAGCTGATCGACAAGGCGATGGTGGTCGTGATCGAGACCCCGGCCGCGGTGCAGTCGAGCTGGGTGAAGCACGAGGTCGCGACCGCGGTGACGCGGCGGCTTGGGCTGGTTGCGATCCCGGACGGACCGGACAAGTTCGGCGCTGTCGATCCCCGGACGCGGAAGCAGGCGATTCTCAGCGACGAGGAGCTGGGGGGGTTCCTGATCGAGCAGCATCGGGCACAGCTGCGGGCCAAACGCGACAATCTGCTCGACTCGGTCTGGCAGTCCCTCCGACAAACCGCGATCGCCGCCAAAGACATCCGGTCGGTGGCCGCCGGATTCCGGGTGACGGCTCTTGGCCACGACTACCGGATCGCCGTGCACCCTCGACCCGCTGATCTGCATCGCTTCCGCCTGGCCCACGAGAGCGCCGGTGCTGGCGCCAAGCCCGTCGTCGTCCACCCGTCCCCAATCCGCGCCAGCCGTCGCCGCGACCTGGGCTGGCTGGGCACTGCCACCGGCATCGCCGAGGTCGACGAGGGCGAGATGGACCGCGCGGCCGCCGAGATTGCGAAAGGTGGTCTCCGGTGAGCGGGCTGTTCGCGGACGACTGGGTGGATCCTCGTTCCCACTCCGATGGTCCGATGTCCGACGTACCCGCGTCACGTGCAGCGAAGGAGCCTCCGCCTGGCCTACGGGTGCTGCTCATCGCGGACTCGCCCCCGCCGGAGCCGTCCCTTGACGGTGAGTCGCCTGCCCTGCGGCACGAGGCGATTCTTGCTCTGGCGCGTGCGGTGTTCGCGGCCCGAGGCACGCTGATCGTTCCGGTAGACGACGATGTCGCGTTGATCCTGGCAACTGCAGCGCTCGGCTACGCGCAGACCCCGGCGGCTGAAGGACGGTCGGTGGCTCCACCGTTGATCGTCATGGAGACGGTGCGCCCGGAGCCGGCGGCACGCGAGGAATTGCAGCCACTCGTACTTCGAGGCGCTGTGTCGTACCGCGATCCGGCAGGACGGGAAGTCGGTCTAATCGAGGAGGCAGAACGCGAGCGGAGGTTCCGCCATCCCGTCACCACCGACTTGCTCCAGATTGCCCAGCCGTCCTTCGCGGTCCTCTTGAGCCCATCGCTTGCGACATCCAATGAGGCACCGCTGCTGCGTGGCGTCGAGACCTACCTCTTCCGGTCCACGATCCTCGATCCTGACCTGCGGCTCGATCTGGCGGACCCGACCGAGTGGCTCTACGAGAACCGGTCAGGAAACCGCTGGTCCGGTCCGGACGGCCAGTCGCACGGCGGCATCCCGTACACCTTCGTCATGCAGCGACTCGTTGACCAGTGGATCGATGGCCCATGAGTCCGCCGTTAGACTCCGGCATGGATACCTGGAAGGTTCTCGGCTCCGAGGCAATCGGCGTAGAGGTTCGCGAGCCGGACGAGCTTCGCGCCGGCCTCACCGCGCTCGGACTCCCCCGGACCCGCCCCGTCGTCGTCCTCGTCGGCGGTGCTGGCGGCCTGTCCCCCGCCGACCTCGACCAGCTGCGGCCATCGATTGCCGACGGCCTCATACCGGTCCTCGAAGCGCGCCAAGCGGTCGCTGTCGACGGGGGCACTGACGCCGGTGTCATGCGCCTCATCGGCGAGGAACGGGTCCGCCGGTCCGCGACCTTCCCCCTTGTCGGTGTCGTTGCCAAAGGCACCGTTCGTTGGCCCGGCGGGCAGGCCACGAACGACACGGCTGAGCTGGAGCGCCACCACACCCACTTCGTCGTCGTGCCCGGTGACGAGTGGGGCGCTGAGGCATCCTGGATCGCCCACACCGCAACAGCGATTGCCGGATCTGCGCCCTCGGTGACCGTCTTGGTCAACGGCGGCCAGATCGCGTACGTGGACGTCGCGAAGAGCCTCAAGGCTCGCCGGCGCGTCCTCGCCGTCGCGGGCAGCGGGCGCACCGCCGACCAGTTCGCCGCCGTACTCCGCGGAGAGTCTGCCGACGAAAGAGCCGAGGACCTGGCCGCAACCGGTCTGGTGTCCTCGGTACCCCTCGCGCCTCAGCTGATGCGCGCAGCGATCGGATCGGCCCTCGAGTGAGGTAGTCCATGGCCCAGCTTCCGCTCTGTTTCGTCCTGATGCCGTTCGGCTTCAAGCCGGACCCGTCCGGCCGGCCGGACATCCCCTTCGACCAGATCTACGAGACCGGCATCCGGCCGGCGATCGTTGCGGCCGGCATGCAGCCAATCCGCGCTGACGAAGAGAAGCTCGGCGGCATCATCCACAAGGCCATGTTCGAGCGCCTGCTCGTCTGTAAGTACGCGATCGCCGACCTGACCACGAGCAATCCCAATGTGCTCTACGAGCTCGGGGTCCGGCACACCGCCCGGCCGGGCACGACACTGACGGTCTACGCGCAATCGACCCCACTGCCCTTCGACGTGCGGATCCTCCGCCAGCAGCGATACACCCTCGGCGCCAAGAACCAGTTCACGGCCAAATCAGCGAGCCGTCTGCAGAAACAGATCACCGAGCATCTCCGGGAGATGCAGAAGCTCAATCGGCAACAGGAGGTACAAGACAGCCCACTCTTCGAACTGGTGCCGGGCTGGAGCCCAAAACTTCTCACCGAAGCAGCAGTTGACGCCTTCCGCGCCGACGTTCGATCCAACGAGAAGCTGAAGGTCGACCTCGGTCGGCTTCGCATCCTAGGCCAACAGACAGGTCAGCGAGACAAGGTCCGGACCGAGCTGACCGCCATCCGTGCAGAGACCTTGGCGGATGGCTCCCCCGACATCGGCGTACTGACCGAGCTCATCCTTGCCCACCGCTCGATCAGCGACTGGTCCGGCATGATCGACGTGTATGTAGAGATGCCCGAGATCCTGCAGCAACTGGCACCGATCCGGCAGCAGACGGCGCTCGCCTATAACCGCCGTGCGGAACTGGACGGTCCTTCGGCGGACACCGACAGGACCGAGGCGATCAGCATGCTGGAGCAACTGGAGAAGGATCAGGGACCCAGCTCTGAGACGTCCGGGCTGCTCGGCCGGATCTACAAGACGCAGTGGCTCCGGGCACGCGCCGACCACGATCATAACCTCGCCCGGGACTGTCTGAACCTCGCCGTGCGAGCCTACGACCGCGGCTTCGAGACCGACTGGCAGGACGTCTACCCCGGAATCAACGCGGTGACCCTGCTGGAAGCCCAAGGCACCCCGCGCGCGCTACGCCGCAAGGACGAACTGCTGCCTGTCGTCCGTTTCGCCGCCAAACAGCGGCTCCGAGCCGTACAGCCGGAGTACTGGGACTTCGCCACGATGCTCGAGATCCACGTCCTTGACCACGACTTCGGTGCCGCCGAGGAGGTGCTGCAAGAAGTCTTTGCCGCCAGCACCGAACACTGGCAGCGGCAGACCACCACGGACAACCTGCGGATCATCGAAAGCGTCCGTCGTGAACGAGGCCAGGACGTCGGCCGCTTGGCAGATGTCATCGACCAGATCAGACCGCCCGGCTAGTCAGGCGGACGGTTGGTCAGGCGGGGCGCTCAGCTTCGGGACCTCCTTCGCGTTCTCCACGACCAGCTGTCCCCACTGGCCGTTCTCCGTGTGGAAGATGCCTTCCACCCGGTCGACCTCGGCAGCCAGGTCGTGATCGGAACCGCCGGCGGCGGCGTCCCAATCGATCTCGGCTTCTTTCAGGTTGTACTCCGCGTCGTGGTACAGCTTGCTCAGTTGCGGGAATCCGATAATCGCCTCGAATGCCGTCACCGCACCGGCAAGCGTGGCCAGCATCGCTGCCAGCAGGCCAGCCACTGCACGGGCGGTCCCCGATGGGATCTGGCCCAACGTACCGGCCGTCGCGGACAGTACCAGGAGCACATTGCGGACCGTCACCACCTGCTCGTGGGCAGACTCGTACTCCACACGCCGGCTCAGATAGAAGTCACGTTGATCGGCAATCCTGAGCTCGCGATACATCGCATGGAACTGTGCCGCCCGGTCACTCATTCCGGCTCCTTCCCGTGTTGGATGGCGAGCACCGCTCGGCGGAGGACAGTCTCCCGACCGTCATCGGCATACTTCCCGGTACGCGACAAGTACCGAAAACACTGTGAGCGAAGCGCTTCTGCTTTCACCCGCTCGTCGAGGTAAGCGTTCAGCCAGCCGCGATCCTTCACGAATTGGCTGCTGACGGCGAGCACCACTCCGACGACTGCCAGCGCAATGCCCGGCCAGCGCTGGTCCGACAGAGCGGCTTGCAAACCACCTAAACCTACGACGAGCGCAGAGCCGAGCAGGATCAGAACCTGCTGGCGCCGGTACCGGTACTGGGAGCGCAAGGCCTTGTTGTCACACTCCTCGAACACGGGCGTCAGCACGCGGTCGATGACCTCGAAGTCGGCCCCGAGCGCCGGATAGGCCGCACGCTTTCCTTGGGAGACGATCGGGTACGACTGCGGTTGGCCAGTCCCCGGGAAGCGCCTCAGCAACGCCAGAACCACTCTGCTTCTCCTCCGGCGGAAAGTTGGGAGAGTCCAATATCCCCATGATGACGTCTCGGCGCCAGAGCCCACTGGGCAGCCGTCGTTCCTCGACGATGACCCGTGAGTCAGGAGCCATAGCACCGCGGCCGGCGCGCGGGAGTCGCCTACGGGGAGCTATCCGAAACCTTCTGCCCCGCGGCTGTCCACGACGGCCTGGCCGACAACAGCTGCAGCTTCGCGGAGCGAGCCTCTGGTGAGGTCGTAGTACTGCAGGTTGCGTAGCAATGAAGACATGTTCTTGCGAGCTTGCATTGTGGTCAGGACCGGGATCACCCGGCGCTCAGCGCGGTCGTCGAGCGATTGGCGCAGGACATAGCCGAACTCACGCTGCTGGAAGCTGTCGGTCTTGTCGCTGAGCAGAACGACTACGTGCTGCGATTCGTCCAACGTTCGTTCGATGTCCGCATCCCAGGAACTACCTGGTCCGAGATCCTTCATCGGTGCGACCTTGAGACCCGCCGTGTCAAGCAGCCGCACCAAAGCAGCCGCCTCCTCGCCGGTCTCCCGCGTCGCACTGATGAAGACGTCGAAGGCGAATCCCTCACGATGACCCGCCAGCCGGGCAGCCGCATCCACAAAGGAGTCACGACTGGCCTCCAACACGTCTGTCTTCTCCAGCCGATGGACCAGCAGAGCAGCCAGGGTCGCGAGCGTGTAGCTGACGTACGTCGCGTCACGCTGATTCTCCACTAGGACGGGAAGTTCCTCTCCGAAACTCCAGTAGGCCGAGTACGGAATCGTCATGTGTCCCATCAAGGTGGACAGGTCGGCCCCCTGAAGCGCCCAATCCTGGTAGCAGTGCTCGAAGGAACGACGAAAGATCTGCCGCCAATTCTCGGCGCGCTCATACTCGACGCCTTGGTCAATCCGGCTCGGGACCGGCACTGTCAACAGCCCGGCGCGGTCGAACGGCAGGCGGTTGCGGGCTGCGATGGCCTGATCCCGCACCTTGAGCACACCTTCCACGCCCTGTCGGTTAGCGGTGAAGAAGAGCATCAGGATGTCAGGCAGTTGCGCAGTACAGATGCCACCGATATCCGTCACTCCGGTCCTACTGTCCACCAGCACGACGTCATACTTGCGCTTCCAAGTGTTCCGCCAGTCCTCGAGCGCTGTACCCAGGTCGTGGTCGGCGTACAGGCCCTCCCAATCGAGCGCTTGGACGCGGCCGACGTACGACGCGTCGGCGCGGCCGGCTGAGATCAAGTCCACGGTGGCCGCGCTGCCGACCGGAGCCGCCACCACGTGTGCGAGCGGATCGACATGTTCCCCTTCGGCAACCGCTTCCACCATCTCCAAGAGCCCGGGGCGGTCGAGGCCGTCGACGCCGAAGTAGTAGTTCAGGCCAGGTGCCTCCAAATCCCAGTCGATGCAGAGGACTCGCAAGCGCCATTGCGCCAGTAGCGCCGCCATATTGGCGAGGGCGAAGCTGCGCCCGACTCCGCCCTTGTAGGAGTAGCACGTCACGATCTGCCCGCTGGTCACGACGCACCCAATCGCGGGAGGCCAACAGATGGCCGGTCGAACGGCGCCGGACGCTCGACCGGCCAACCCGGCTGCCATGCCGGCGTTTCCGCGAGCCCCGCGGCCAGGTCCGCCGCGATTGCCCTGACCTTCTTGTGAAACTCAAGGTACGCGGGCGTCTGGCGGTACTGCGGATAAGGGAAGTTGTGCTTGCTCAGATCACGGCGACTCTGAACCTTGCGAGCATCCTCAGGGAAGGACGCACCGTCGGAGTACACCACCGGATAGACCAATCCACGGGTCTTCTCCCGCCCGGGGATACCCAACGCACGTTCCCGCGCAAGCATGCTCCGCCACTCTGCAACACACCACGAGGAGGTGAAATACGGCGGAGACCAGACCGCGAGCAGACAGCGGGATTGGGTGAGCGCTTGCTCGAGGGCATCAGGCCAGTACTGCCCCAGCTCGAGCTGCTCGTCTACGAAGACCCTCGGCTGGCGCTCCATCTCGTCTTCGAGGCAGTTCATCAGCACCGGGGCGAAATGGTTCCGGACCCAACCGGTGACGTTCGTCGTTCGCCGATAACTGATGAAAACATCCCATTCGTACATCCAGACCCCCTTGAGACGAATCTAAGCGATTCCAATCCCCATGGACAGGGTTTGCCGTCCCAGCCCGATAGGCGCGACGGAGACCGATCGACTTCTGTAACGTCTTCGGCCTCCTCTCGATAGGCAACTCAGACGGACGCCAGCCAGTCGGGGGACTGAAATGAACAGCGGCATGCTTCGCTCAAACGCGCATTCGAGGATGACGAGGTGGTGAGCGTACTCGGTTCGAGAGCGAAATCTGTCGCCACCTGCTCCGTACCTGCGGATGCGCCGACACGCACAGCCATCGAGAGCCATCTGCTGAGCAAGGACGTTCAACTCGTCCACAGCGGCTAGGCGGGCGCGCTGGTCGTGATCCTAAGCCCATCGGCCGTCCAGGATCAGGGGTACCTCACCAAGGTCAAGCACGCCGGTGGTGCGCGGATCATTTTCGTCCGAACCGGTCCTGTCCACCCTGACGGCCTACCCGAGGAAGGGACTGTCAAACGAACGGGGTACTCGGGTTGAAGAGGGGCTACTTGCGTCCGGCGGCGAGACGGCCGTCGAAGGCGATCTCGAAGGCGTTGAGTGCGGGTTTCCAGCGCATGGTCCAGCGTTTACGGCCGGTGCCGGTCGGGTCCAGGCTCTTGACCGCGAGGTAGACGCACTTGAGCGCGGCTTCCTCATTGGGAAAGTGGCCGCGGGCCTTGACCTCGCGGCGAATCCGGGCGTTCACCGACTCGATCGCGCTGGTGGAACAGATCACTTTCCGGATCTCGGGGTCAAACGCCAGGAACGGCACGAACTCGGCCCAGGCGTTGTCCCACAACCGCACGATCGCCGGATAGCACTGGCCCAGGCCTCGGCGAACCGTTCCTTGGCCGCGGCCTCGGTCGGGGCGGTGTAAACCGGCTTGAGGGCCTTGGCGATCGCGGACCAGTGCTGGCGGCCGGCATAGCGGAAGCTGTTGCGGAGCAGGTGCACGATGCAGGTCTGGGTGATCGCCCGCGGCCAGACGGTGCCGATCGCCTCCGACAAACCGGCCAGGCCGTCACACACCACCATCAACACATCCGCGACGCCGTGGTTGCGCAGCTTGGTCAGCACATGCAGCCAGTACTTCGCGCCCTCGCCGCCGTCACCGGCCCACAACCCCAAGATGTCGCCGTGTCCTTCACACGTCACCGCCAACGCGACATAGATCGGCCGGTTCGACACCTGACCGTCGCGGACCTTGACGTGGATCACGTCGATGAACACCACCGGATACACCGCATCCAAAGGCCGGTTCTGCCACTCGACCATGCCCTCGACCACCTTGTCGGTGATCGCGGAGATCGTCTGCCGCGGACACCTGCGCCCCATACACTTCAGCCAGATGCGCGGAGATCTCACCGGTGGTCAGGCCCTTGGCCGACAACGAGATCACCATTTCGTCCACACCCGACAACCGCTTCTCCACAATCCGCGGCTCGAACGACCCCTCACGGTCGCGCGGCACGTTAGTGGGCACCCCGTTGCGTCGCAGTCTGCAGATCGACTGAAGATCGCACCCGTCGAGGAGGTTGGCCTGCTGCACGAACTCGGCACGCCTTCGCACGCGTGGCCGCGGTGGCCGCTGCGTGTCCCCCCACTCGATCGGATTCGGGGTCCCAGATCGCGGACAGGTGCTCTGCGTGCTGCTGCGACACCAACCAGGCGCGGCAAAGATGCCTGATCTATAGGTGAAGAGTCAACAACTAGCCGAACGGTCCAGGCACAAGACGCGCTCGACCCGCCGAATCGAGAATAATCCCACCGTCACAGACGCGTGAATCAACTGTTGGAGCGCAGGCGTGTCAGCGCGTCGGGCTTTGCCCGACACGCTTTGCAGTGGCTGAGTTATGCGACGGGGTCGAGCTGGACGCCGTGTCCGAGTCTCTCGAGTTGTGCGACGAGCCGTCGGGTGTGCGCCTCGTCATTGCGGCGAGCAAGCCAGTCCGCACCGAGATCGCGGTCCACATCCAGTCAGTCCTGCCCCGGTGTGGGCCGCGTTGAAGTTGACCGTGTAGTCCGCGCCGTGCGAGACGTCGAGCATCCACTCGAAATGCACCGAATGCACCTCGGCATCAAAACCTCGCAATCCTCGCGTAGTTCTTGCCATGCGTCCTGCCCACCGAGCCAGCGGGCCTCGACCAGCATCGCGGTCAGCCACTTGTTCCCGTGCCGCTTCCCGGCCGGGGTGCGCTTGCCGGCCGACTCATAGATCCCGGGCGCGACACCGGCCCAGGCCGCCAGCTTGGCCGCCGAACCGAACCGGGACATATCCGCACCAGTCTCGGCCACGATCACCTGCGCGGGCCTCTCTCCGACACCGGGAATGGTCTGCAGCAACTCGATCTCGTGCGCCCAAGGCATGCACTCGGCCCGGATCGCATCATCGAGGTCAGCCAGTCCGCGCTCGACCAACTCGAGCCGATCCAGGATCGCGCCGGCCATCCGCGCATGGTGACCGTCGAAGTGGCCCTCGAGTGCTTGCGCCAGATCGGGAATCTTCGAACGCATCCGGTCTCTGGCCATCTCGGCGCGCGCGTCCCGTTCGCCGTCGATCATCGCCCGCAACATCACCCGCGCCGAGACCGTGGTCACCGACGACGCGACCGTCGACAGTTTGATCGAGGCGCCCTCTAGCATCAGCTCTAGCCGAACGGCTTCGCGAGTTCGGTCACCCATCAGCTGCATCCGATACTGGGTCAGTCCGAACTCCGGCCCATCGTGTGACACCCACCAGCCCCGACCGACCTTCGCGAGCCAAGCTCAGCGCGATCGCATCCTCGAGCGCCGCCAGGATGTAGGCAGGGATCTTCATCCCCTTCTGTTGCGCCCAGAGGAGCTCACGTTCGACCAAGCTCACCTGCCGAGCCACGTCTCCCAGATGCCGATCGAACCCGAAAGCACGAGCGACGTCCCCGAAGTCCGCCCGCTGCCGTCGGCGATTCACTCCTACCAACTCAAACGACCGACGACGCAGAAGGCAGATCACTCCGAACACGACCCAGACCAACCACAGCCACTCAGCGTCGTACGCCCACAGCAGCCCGGCTCCGACGACCACCAGGCCAACAATCACCAATGCCACCCACGATCATCGATGGACCTCCGCTTCCCGGCGTTCGCGTCGGGTCCCTGCTCTCAAAGCCGATCTACTTCTTTCGCTTGCTCTTCTGGCCCCTGGCGGCCTTGGCCTGAAACTCCAGGCGCTGCCGCGGTCGAGCTGTATTTCCGCGCTGCCTAAGCGCTTCCTTGATTGCCGACCCGCCGAGGGCGAATCGATGCGTGGCTTGCACCTTCGCGGCGGTGGATCGTGGCCGGTTACTGCTGCTGCCGCCGTCGATCGCGGACTGGCTGGGGGAAACAGCGCATGATTGATTGCCAAGAAGTCCGCGGTGGGGGGGCGGAATGTTTCCTTCCGGATTTATTCGCGACAACTACGATTTCGTGAGGCATTCTGGGATTGCTTGAGCTGGCTTGATGGGGAAGGGGGTCAGCCATGGGTCTCGGCTGCGTGGGGCGGTGGGTGCCGCGTTGGACAGCGTTCGCGACGGTGGCTGTTTTGCTCGCTCTGGGCGGCTGTGGCGACGAGTCGAGCCTGCCACAGCCGGGCCCAGTGAAGTCCACGCCGACGGACGACGGCTCTGTCTGGACGACGAGTCCTGGTACGACGACTCCGGGTGCGAGTCCAGGTACGACGACTCCGGGTGCAACCGATTCGGATACGACGAACCCGGGCACGAGCGATCCGGGGGGATGGTCTTCGAGCTGGTCGACAGTTCCGGGTTCGCCTCCCACCCATTCAACGACCACCACTGGGCCGCCAACCCCTCTGATGACGCAAACGATCTCGTTTGCGCCAGTCGGCGCGAAGCGATACCTCGATCCGGCGTTTAGGGTCACCGCCACCGCCACGTCGCTGCTACCGGTGACCTACACCGCCTCCGGGGCGTGCTCGGTGGCGCGCAGCACCGGGGTCGTCACCATCAAGAGCGCAGGAATGTGCACGGTCACCGCCAGTCGAGCCGCCGACACGACATGGGCCAGCGCGACCCGGCCTCTCGCCATCATGGTCGCAAAGGCGCCACAGAAGATCACGTTCGCCGACAAGCAGGTTGACTTCGGGCGGTTCGAGCAGCACAAGCTGTGGGCAACCGCGCCCCACGCCTCCATCAGGTATGACCTCGTGCCGCGACGCACGGTCGCCACCTGCTGCAACGGCGGCATGTACAGCCACCCTCGATGCCAGCTGAAAGGATCGGTCTTAGCGTTCACTGATCGAGACGACGGATATCATTCCATGTTGCCGGGCTACTGCTACGTGTGGGCAATCGGGACCTCGACGTCTCCGAACTTTGACAATCCCGAACGCAAGATGGCGTCGATCCACATCTACGGCGGTCAAGACGGGATCAAGATCGATGCGCCAGCCACGGCCAAGTCGGGCGCGCAGTTCACCGTGAAGGTGTACAGCACGAACGGCAACCCAGATCGGATCTCGGCCAGTATCAGCAACTGTTCTGCTACACCCGACACGACTCGGTATATTGATTTCCCGCAGCCGAACGAGACGATGACGTTCAAGGTGACCGCCTCGACGACCGAGACGGAGTGCGTCGTGAGGGCCCAAGCGAGTCCGGGCGACTACGTATTCAAGCCCGGGTTCCATCATGAGTCGGTCACCATCACGCCCGCCTGAGCTCACGGCTCCATGATCTTCATCTCCTACAGCCACGCCGATCGGGCGGCTGTGACCGACATGGTCGGCGTGCTGCGCCGAGCCCAGGTCGAGGTGTGGTTCGACGAGACCGACATCGCCGGGGGAGACAGTTTCGTTCAGCGGATCGATCGAGGCCTGCGTAACGCCGAGGCCTGCGTGGTTTGCATCGGCCGCGGTCCTATGGGGTCGTTCGCCCGGCGGGAACTCGACGTCGCGATCGCGCTGGAGGCCGATCGGGCTGACTTTCGGATCGTGCCGGTGTTGCTGCCGGGCGTCGATCCGAGCCTGCTCGGCTCGCAGTTGCCGTCGCTGTTCCTTGCCTCACTGAGCTGGGTCGATCTGCGCGAGGGCATCAGGGACGAGCGCGCTGCCGACGACCTGACCGCAGCCGTGCGTGGACGCGCGCCCGAGCTGGACCTCGACGTCGGTCCGACCGATACGACCTGCCCGTACCGCGGCCTCGACTACTTCGACGAAGAGGATGCGCCCTACTACTTCGGGAGGGAGCCCGAGCAGCAGGCGACCTTGACCTCGCTCGATCGTGACCGCTGCGTCTTCGTCATCGGACCGAGTGGATGTGGCAAGTCGTCGTTCGTGCGGGCGGGGCTCCTTCCACAGTTGGCATCCGCGCTCACGGGCGGCGTCCAGATCTGGTTGAAGGTCGTCGTGCGGCCCGGCGCCGACGCTACGCGGGCGCTGGCGGCGAGCCTGGCGCCACCTCTCGGCCTCCAGCCATCAAGCGTTCTCCGCGATCTGCGCTCTTCCCCGGACGCCCTAGCGCTCACCGTTGAGGCCTTCCTGGCGTCGGCCGACCGCCGCACCGGCCTCGCGGTCGTCATCGACCAGCTCGAGCACGTGTTCGCCTTGAACAGCGAGGAAAGCCAGGATCAGTTCCTCGGCAACCTGGTGACCGCACTCGACGTGGTCGGTCCCCGATTCGTGCTGCTGTGCACCTTGCGGGCGGACTACTACGGCCATTGCGCGTCACGGTCGGAACTCGCCAGCGCCGCCTCGCGCAAGCAGTACCTGATGGGCCCGATGACGGAGTCGGGCCTGCGGTCGGCGATCACAGGCTCAGCCGAGGTTGTCGGCCTCGAATTCCAGTACGGCCTGGTCGACACGATCCTGGCGGACGTGGCCGCACAGCGCGGTGCCCTGCCTCTGCTGGAGCACGCGCTGCTCGAAACCTGGCAGCGGCGGCGCGGGAATCGGCTGACGCTCGGCGCCTACCTCGAGTCAGGTGGTGTGAAGGGTGCGATCGCGCAGCGTGCCGAAGCCACCTACCAGCGGGTCGCCCAAGCCCTGGGAGAGGAGGACGCCAGGCTGATACAGCAGGTACTCGTGCGTCTGGCGCGTGTAGGAGACGGGCCGGAGGACACATCACAGCCACAGCCCCGTGCCGTTTTGACCGGTCTCGGCGACGCAAAGACCGTCGATCGGATCCTCGACGTGTTCACCGATGACCGCTTGCTGTCCGGAAACCGGGCGACCACATCTGAGGCCGCAACGGTCGAGGTCGCCCACGAGGCTCTGATCAGGAGCTGGCCCCGCTACCGCGATTGGCTCCAGAACGATCGTGAAGGGCTGCAACTTCGGCAGCGGGTGAGCGATGTGACAGCCGACTGGGAGGCCGCCGGCCGAGACGAAAGCCTGCTCTACCGAGGATCGCAGCTCGAACGGCTTGAGACCTGGAGCCAGGCCAACCCGGGCGCCCTCGTAGAAGCCGAGCGCGAGTTCCTCGACCGCTCCATCGAGCTCAGGGAGGCCGAGCGACAGCGCGAGACCGCTCGCGTCGCACAACAGGCCCGGGCCAAGGTCCTCCGGCGGCTGGTGGCGGTCCTCGTCACGGCCGCGTTGGTCGTCACGGTTGCGGCCAGCATCGCGGTGTGGCAGTGGCGGGAGGCCTCAGGGCAGCGGGAGCGAGCGCGGGCCCTCCAAGAGGCAGCACTCGCCAATGCTCAACAGACCGACCACCCCGATACGGCGCTCCTGCTCAGCGCCGACGCATACCGCCGTGATGTGAGCGACGGGACGCGCTACCAGTTGGCGAACGCGCTCACCCACGAGGGCGTGCCCTACCAGTACGTCCCACTCGGCCTCTCACCCCTCGAGTTGGGCGCGCTCCCGCCCCACGCCGATGATGTGCAGGCCGCGGTCCAAGACGAGTCAGCCGGGACACTCATCGTCGCCAACGGCACGACGCACCATCCCGTCGTCGGGCCCAAGCTCGACCCGTCGGTGCGCATCAAGGATCTCGCAATCAGCAGCGACGGCTCGACCGCTGTCTATGGCGCAGCCGACTCCGTCTTCGTCGTCGACACCGCCAACGGGGCAGCCCGGCCCTTGCCTCCGGCGGACAAGACCGTCGAGTGGGTCGACCTCGTCGGTATCAGCCCCGACGGATCGACGGTGGCCGCCACCGACCGCAACAACGTCTTGCACCTGTGGTCGTCGGACGGCTCCAACCACCTCAGCATCCACCTGCCGTACGTCGCCAGCGCCTTGCTCGTCGAGGGGCCGAGCTCGGTCGTGATCGGCTCAAAGAAGGGCGAGGTGGATCGCTGGGAGATCCTGGACGAGCAGTCGGCCCAGCCGGCTCCCTTCGACGGGCAGGACACCGATGTCACTGTCTTGGACTCGACGCCCGCTGGGAATCTCCTGGCGGCGGCCGGTACCGACGGTCGTGTCGTGGTGTGGGATCTCCAGAGTCGGCGACAGCGCGCCGTCTGGCCGGTCGGCACGGAGGTGACCACACTTCGGTTCGACCCGACGGGGCGGAACCTGTGGGCGGCGACCGACGACGGTGAGCTCCGGTCCTTCTACGTCGATGGCGAGCACGAGGAGGGCTCGCCCTTGCAAGCTCGACCCGTCGAGGGCGACCAAGCCACCGGCCGCTGGCTGGACCTGTCCGTGACGCAAACAGGTGTCTCAGGTCTGCGTGACGACGGAACCCTCGTGCGTTGGCGGGCCCGCCCGGAGTCGAGATTGGCCCGACCACTTCGGCCCCCCGGGGCCTCTGGCGAGATGCTCGCCCTCACCAGTCCAACTGACGGAGTGGTTACCGGCGTCGCGGAGGATGGGACCGTGCGCCGGTGGTCAGAGGACTCCCCGGAGGCGGCGGAGTCGGTGGTCAGCCAAGGCTCCGGTGCCTTCTCGGCCGCGGCCCTTACACCGGACGGGGACGTCGCCGCCCTCCTCAGCGTCGATGGCAGCGTGCTGGTCCAACAGGTTGGCCAGGCGGCGCCGCCATCGCCGGCACCGGCGGTCGAGCAGGCGCAAGCCGTGGCGATCTCTCGTAATGGCACCCGGCTCGCGATCGGCTCCCACACCGGCGCGGTCGCGCTCGTGGAGGTGGGGAAGGAGGGTATGCGCACCGACAACCGACAACTCTTGTCGTCGGGCGTCACCGCCCTCACCTTCTCCCCAGACGGCGATCGCCTGGCGTCGGCAGACGATGCGGGCGCAGTGCGCGTCACCAACCTCGCCGACAGCTCCGCGGGCCCCCTGGAGCTCCATGGCCACACCGACGGCGTCTACGCGATGAGCTTCTCCAACGACGGGCGGTTGCTCGCAACCGGAGGCGACGATCAAAAGGTTATTCTCTGGGACGCAACGAGTGGCCGACAGCTCTGGACGAACTTTGATCACCGGGAAAACGTGCGAGGTTTCGCTTTCGACGATGCCGCGTCGACGCTCGCCTCGGTCGACGAGGCGGGGGTCCTGCTCGTGTCCCGACTGTCAGATGGTAGGCCCATCTACCCTCCGCTTCAGCACGCTGAGCCGCTCGTTGCGATCGCAGCGTTGTCCGGCAAGCCCTCGTCCTTCGCCCTCGCCTATGACACCGCCGTCGACGTCTGGGACCTGGACGAGCGCGGCTGGATCCAAGCCGCCTGCGCCGTCGTTGGCCGCGGCCTGACCATCCGGGAGTGGGCCGACACCTCGGAGCAGGGCCAACCCCCGAGCATCTGCGCGACGGCCACCACCGGCGCTTCTCCCCCTAGCCCCGGCCATTCGCTAACTCGGTGATCATGGTGATCTGTCGGCAACGACCCCGCCCTCCTCGTCGCTACCTCCGGCGTCAGCCGCTGGCCGCTCTCCCCCGCTCACTGGCGAGACACTGCCTACCGCCTCCTGGCTGGCCGTACCTTCACCGATACCGAACGCCGCCAGGTCCTCGGCAGCACGGCCCGATGGTCCGCTGCCCCTCTCGCTGAGCCGATATCGCCTCGTCCGCCGTTTCCCAGCCCGCTGCCTGCGCTGTCCTCACCCGGTGGAGATGGATAGCGAGACAGCGTCTCCACCCTCGACCTCCATCTCATCTCGATACGGCCGACGGATCCGGCCTCCCACTGCCGAGGTGGACAGTCGGGTATGGCTCCCGACAGCCCGCTCGACCTCGATCCGCTCGTCGCGTGGTGCCGCGACGTGCTCGAGCGAGGCCTAGCTCGGCTGGACGAGCCGGATGCACCCCGTGGTCAGCACCCAACCACCACCGCGGCGCCGCTCCCCGACCACGTGCGACAACCACTACTCGCCCATGGCTTCGACGCATTCGACCACACAGCGATCGCGCTCGCGCTGGCGCCGGATCTCGATGCCGATCTTGCCGCCATGATCGCCGCGCTCAACGGTGCGCCGGCCCGCCGCCACCCGACACTCGCCACAATCGCCGCGCTCGTGGGCGCCGCGGGACCGGAGCGGGTCGCGCTGGCCACGCGACTCAGTGACAGTGGCCCACTGGCACGCTGCGGACTCCTTCATTTCGCACCACCGCCAGACTGCCCTGTCGTCGGCGAGCCAACACGTGGCCCCACCTTCTTGGCGAGCTGCGTAGCCAGCACCGCACTGCTGCGATGGACCCACGGCATCTCGCGGCTGGAACCTGCCTTGCGCCCCTTCGTTCGCGATGACCTGATCGCACCCAGCAATCCACCCGATCCTGTGACCGCGGAGGTACTCGTACACCGGCTCGCCGGGGACCGGCCCTCGCTGACCTCGCTCGTCGGCGGGCGGTCCAGCGACGCGCTCGCCACCGCGCTGTACGCCGTCGCCCGGGCGGAGCGCAACGGTCTCGTCGTCTCCGCCGACGCGCTCGTGGACGCCGTACCTGCCGCCCGTGTCGCCGCCGAGAGCTTGCTGCGGAACGCCGTACTGATGGTGACCGGCGACCCCTCGGCCGTGCCGACGTACCGGTGGGAGGCCTTCGCGACGATCGTGGCCGTCGGCACGCACCCGAACGTCGACGACGACGCACCGCACGACGTCGCGTCGCTGACGATCCGGGCGGCCGGAGCCAGTTCGATGAGGACCCACCTTGTCGACGTCCTGCGCAGCAAGGGCGTCGAGGTTGCACCGTCGGAAGAACATCGCCTGGCCAGCTGGGAGCATCTTGAACACGACGACGTCGGCAGGCTCGCCGGCACCCTGGCCGCGCAGGCAGCCGGCAAGGCAGCGATCGGCGAGCCTGCAGCTGTCACGTCCGAGGACGTCACCCGGGCGTCCATAGGGATGGTCGGTCATGGGCTGGCCCAGCTCGCGACCCAGCTCGCGACCTCCCGCGATTGGTCGCAGTTGGTGCTTCCCCAGGATCTGCGCGAACAGCTCTCCGAGCTCGTCGCTCAAGCGGCCGGACGAGCCCAGATGCTTCAAGAGACCGGATTCGGGGCCTTGCCGGGCCAGCCACCCGGCCTGACCGCGGTGTTCGCCGGCCCCAGCGGTACGGGCAAGACCCTTGCCGCGCGACTGGTAGCGGGAGATCTCGGCCTTCCGTTGTACGCCGTCGACCTGTCCGCCACCGTGTCCAAGTACATCGGCGAGACGGAACGCAACCTCGACGCGGTGTTCACCGCGGCCGAGCAGACCGACGCGGTCCTCCTGTTCGACGAGGCCGAGGCGTTGTTCGGCAAACGCAGCGAGGTCCAGGACGCTCGCGACCGGTATGCCAACCTCGAGATCTCGTTCCTCCTCCAACGCATGGAGCGGTACGACGGCGTTGCGATCCTGGCCACCAACCTCCTGGGCCACTTCGACGACGCCTTCGCCCGGCGCCTCGCCTTCTGCCTGCACTTCCCCTACCCCGACGAGGCTCAACGCGCCCTGATCTGGCGCGCGGTCTGGCCCGAACCCGTCCACGTCGCCGCCGAAGTGAACTTCGACGAACTCGCCAACCACCACCCCCTCACCGGCGGCCACATCCGCAACATTTCTGTGGCCGCCACCCACCTGTCCCGCGCCCACGGTGGTGAGGTGGACACGTCTTGCATCAACCGGGCCATCGACCGCGAGTACGCGAAGCTCGGCCAGGTTGCCAATACGATCGCCGGGGCATTCTCATGAGCGCGGAATCCGCCGAGCACGCCCTTCTCCACCCGGTCCGCGAGGAGTCGCGGAGTCTCGACCGCGGCATCCGAGCCCGGATGGAGCGCTCCTTCGAAGCGGCGTTCGGGGACGTCGTGATCCATGCCGGCGCCGCCAGCGCCGACCTCGCTGAGTCACTTGACGCAGCAGCTTTCACCGTCGGCCGGCATGTCGTGTTCGGGCCTGGGCGTTTCGACCCGTCATCCGTACGCGGCCGCCTGCTCCTTGCCCATGAACTTGGCCATGTCGTCGAGCAACGGCATGGTGGCGGAGATCTCGATCTCGGTGAGCGGTTGCCGGCCGCGGCGATCCCGCTCCACCACGGCCACAGCCCGGGTGCACAGCGCACCGAGGCGCTAGCGGCTCTGGGACACAGTGCCGGGCTCTACGGATCCAGCGCTGTCGGGATCGCCCGCCAGTCGAAACAAGAGTCGGCCATGCCGGTGGCAGCCACCATCACCAAAGCACTGCGGCAACGGCAGGACGGTGCCCCGACCACGGCACGCGCTCTCCAGCTCGCTCCTGGCGACAGCCTCGCGGCGACTCGGGCGGTCATGCAGGCGATCGAGGACCTGACGTTGATGCAGGACGGCCGGTACATGACGACGTACCAGGGCCAGACCCTGGTCATGACAGCCGAAGACGCAGAGCGGGCGCGTGCCTCGGCTCGGAAGGCCTTGACCAACGTCGTGGCCAAATCCCGCCGTAGATTCGATACCGCTGTCGCACGGTACGAGGGTCAGGAGGCGGTCGACGAGGAGTTCGGGCTCGCTTCCACAGCAGCCCATGCCGCGGCCTGGATCGGCAGCCTCGGCGGGCACCGAGACCCCGGTATGGCGTTGGCCCTGCAACGACCGGTGATCGAGCTGGCCGAGCATGCGGTCGAGCGTGACACAGCCGCCGGCCAGATGGTGGCGGCCGCCGAGGTGGCGGCTCGAAGCGAGATCGCCGCACGTCGCTCCGCTGACCTGGTGCGCGTGTACATCGACCAGACCATCGAGGGTGCCGAGGGCATGGTTTCGGGTCTGGAGAACACACGCGACGCCGCGTTCGTCACGCTGGGCGTCCTCGCGGTGGTAGCGACGGGCGGCGCTGCCGCAGGACTCGCTCCGGAAGTGATCGGCGCCGGCGTAGGCGGCCTGTCGGTCGGCGCGACAACCACGGCGATCTCCGTCGGCGCGCCGATCATCGCCAGCGTTGGAGTCGGGTTCGCCAAACTGGTCGAGGGCGACCCGGTCGACTGGGGAGACATCGCCGTCGACGCAGCCGTGCAGATAGTGCTCGCCAAGTTCGGCGGAAAGCTGGGCGAGAGGGTCTTCGGACGACTGGTTGGGAACCCTGCCTCGGCGACGGTGATGCGGAGGGCTCTGGCCTCGGTGGGGAGCGGCGTGATCTCTCACGAGTACAGCCAAGCCTTCACCGCCGTGGTCGACGAGACCTACGCCGCTCTTCGCGGAAGGCCGGCCTCCTGGAGTCACTTCGTCGACGAACTCGCCAAACGGATCTCAGATCCCCAGGGCATCTTCATCGCAGCTGCTATGAGTGGCTTCCAGTTCGCTGCGCACGAGGCGATCGCCAAGGCGAGTACGCCGCCGGGCGCGACGCAGCGATCTACTCCCGATGCCACCGCTAGGCCTGGTCCCGCCGCTCAAGAGCCGGCGATCGTGTCGCCGGCCCCGTCATCAAAATCGAAGAGCACCTCAGCTCCTGGTGCGGCCAAGGCCGCGAAGGTCGCCCGGCCGTCGGACCTCAAACGCAAGGCCGAGGCCGGAGAGCGGATGCGCATTCGTGCGGAAGAGCGCGTGGCTGAAACGACCGCCAAGGAACTGAGCGCTTCCACGCGGGCCGCCGCGGCCAAGGATCGTTTGCGTAGCGCCAAGGCTGCCGTTGAAGCCCGGCAGCAGGCAGGCGGCAAGTCCACGAAGGCACAGCAGGCTGCGGTCGAGAGGGCACAACGGCAGGTGTCCAGATCCGAGAGCAGTCACGCAACGGCCAAGAAGGCGAGCCAGAGCGCCAGGACCCGCCTGCAAGAAGCCCAGGAGGTCGCCGAAACACGCTCGGCCGCGCACACACAAACCAAGACGACCTCCAAGACCAGTTCCGCATCAGGTACGAAGGATGCCCCCAGGTATCGGCCGGGGAAGGACGGGCCCTACAACCCCAAGACGTTCCGGCGCCCTCGGCTGAGGGACGTGAAGGTTGCCCCTGGGCCTGTCGATCGCGTCGGACCCGACGGATTGCGGACGAACCCGAACGCTCGCGTATCCGTGTTCCACGACCCGCTCGGCAAGCGAGTCGCGCCGATCAAACCCGGTTCCAAGCAGAAGCAGGGCTACGACTACGAGCGCCAACTCCGCGAAGACCTGGCCGGCGGCGCGAAGTACCGCGAGACGCACACCGCAGGTGACAAGACGCGTCACGGCGACATCGGAAGCTACGAGGTCAAGTACAAGGGCAAGCTGACGTCGGACGATCTGGACCAGATCTGGCGCGACCTGAACAATCCGAGCCGCGGCCACAGTGCGTTGATCATCACGCCGAAAGCGCACGAGTCGGATCTCCGGACGCTGGCGAAGATGGCCGCAGCCTTCGAGAAGGTGACCGGCCAGCGGCCTCGCATCGCTGTCCGTGAAACCGATCCGCGGCGAGGTGGTGCGCGATGATCGACGGGCTCGAAACGGTGATTCGGCAGGTGTTGGTTGCTGAGATTCCCTCGCTTGCTACTCGGCTCGGGTTTCAGCCGCCCGATGAGGCTTGGCGGCAGCGGGTGGGGGCTGGTACTGGGATCTGGCTGAACTGTGCGCTGGTGGATCTGCGGGAGGATCGGCATCGGCGGTCGACCGAGGTTCGCGTTGAGCATGATCCCCTGCGGCGTACGCACGCGCCGTATCTCTTGCGCTGTCACTATCTGCTCAGCGCCTGGAACAGCGCGAAGGACTCGGCCGCGGTGCCGGCCAGCAGTCAGGAGCACGGGCTGCTCGGGCACGTCGTGGCGACGCTCGTGGAGCGGGCGCCGCTGACGCCGGCCTCGGTGTTGCTGCCGACCGAACTGTCAGGGCTGCCGGCCGCATGGCGCGAGGCGGCCTTCGAGACTGAACTCCTTCCGCCAGAAGGGTTCCCGAAGCTCCCCGAGTTCTGGGGAACCATGGGGCGCACGGCACCGTGGCGCCCCGCGGTCTGGCTCGCGGTCACCGTGCCGATCGTGCCGGAGCCGACCCCGATCGACGGCGTGGTCACGACGTTGCTGACCTCGTTCGGTCGGGGGCCCGAACTCGAGGCGGCGGAGACGGTCCTCGACTTCGGCGGACAAGTCGTTGATATGGCCAACGACCCAGTCGAGGAGGCCCTGGTGACTCTGCTCGACCAAGCAGGCCGGCCGTGCGCGCGCGTGTTCACCGGCGCCGACGGCCGGTTCGTCCTCGACGACCTGCAGCCAGGCGACTACCAGGTCACGGTTCGCGCAGCCGCCCACGCGACATTCCCGCCGTTGAGCGTGACCGTTCCCAGCCCGACCGCAGGACCGCTCCAGCTCCAGCTCACCTGACCGGCACGGCCCGCGGGGCCGCAAGCGAGAGGAAGACATCCATGGCGACCCAGGTCTCCTACCCAGGTGTGTACATCGAGGAGTACGCCCCAGCGGCGCCTATCGAAGGGGTCTCTACCAGCATCGCCGCGTTCATCGGCATCGCGGCGCGCGGCCGGATCGGTGAGCCGTTCCAGGTCACCAGCCTCGATGCCTTCACAGCCGAGTTCGGAGAGCCGGTCAACGACGCGACGCCGTACCACCTTCCGCTGGCCGTCGAAGGCTTCTTCCGTAACGGAGGCAAAACCGCTTACGTCGTCCGAGTCGGCACCGCCGTCGCCGCGCACGCGGACCTCCAGTCGCGGGACGCGGCACCCGTGACCCTGGCGACGGTGCGCGCCGTCGCCGACGGCCCGGCCGGCGAGGGCGGGTCGGTGAACGTGACCGACTCCAGCGCGCTCGGCACCGCGCTCACCGCCGCCGGCGCGGGTACGTCGCTCGAGGTGCTGCGCGGAAGCACCGGCATCACAGCGATCGACGCCACTCGGCGCCAGGTCACCGTCGCCGATGCGAGCTCTTTCGCGGCGGGCGATCAGGTCGTACTCGACGACGGCGCCGGCACCACGAACCTGATGGCGGTAGCCGGCACCGATCCCGACGTGGTCCGATTCACAGCCGCTGTCCCCGGAAACACCGATTTCGCCGGCGGCACCTTGACCACCGCGGACCCTGCGGCCGGTACGACGACGCTGCGGCTCGTCGTACCACCTGCGGTCAGCCTCCGGGCGTTGGCGCCGATCGGCTCGGTCGTGAAGATCACCGACGGCACCACGACGGAGTGGGCCGTGGCGGGACAGGTCGGCGCCGACAGCATCAGCCTGATGCGACCGCTGGCCGGCACCTTCGACCTCACCCAGCCGACCGAGGTGTCGACCGCCGAGTTCGATCTGGCGATCACCGACACGACCGGAGTCACTCGAACGTATGCCGGCCTGTCGACGTCGCCGACCCATCCTCGATGGTGGGGCAGCGCGACGAGCGAGGACGCGTACGCCCGAGTCGTCGTGGATCTTGCCCAGTTCCCGGCAGCTGATCCACGACCGGTCGCACCCTCCTCGACCCCGGTAGCCGGCTCGGTGGCCGATGACCCGGCCCAGTCGTGGGCGAAGGTGGCCACCGACATCACCACGCAGCTCGCCCTCCTGGCGCCCATCGACGAGATCAGCCTCGTCGCCGTCCCGGGCTGCACCGACCTCGCCGCGCAGCAGGCGGTCGTCGAACACTGCGAGAGTCTCTTCGACCGGTTCGCCGTGCTCGACGCCGCGAAGGGCAGCGATCTCAACGCCGCGAAGACCCAGCGCCAAGCCCTCACCGGAACACTTGACAAAGGCTTCGCGGCCCTGTACTACCCGTGGATCAAGGTCATGGACCCTTCCCGGAAGTCGGTCGTCCTGCATCCGCCGTCGGGCCACGTCGTCGGTGCCTACGCGAAGACCGACGCGACCCGCGGCGTCCACAAGGCACCCGCGAACATCGGACTCGCGGGCGCGATCGGCGTGGAGCGCCGGCTGACCGACGACGAGCAGGGACTGATCAACCTCGACGGCGTGAACGCCATCCGGATCCTCCCGGGGCGCGGGTCTCCGGTCGTCTGGGGCGCCCGGACCTGCGCCGGCGACCGCAACTGGCAGTACGTCAACATCCGCAGGCTCTTCCTCTACCTCGAGGAGTCGATCCAGGAAGGCTTGCGGCCGAGCGTCTTCGAGCCCAACGACCTGGCCCTGTGGCAGCAGCTCAAGCGCACCATCACCGAGTTCCTGACCCGCACCTGGCGCGACGGGGCGCTGTTCGGCGCGACCGCGAAGGACGCCTTCTTCGTACGCATCGACGACGTACTCAACCCGCCGTCGACCAGGAAACTCGGTCGGCTGTACATCGAGATCGGCGTCCAGCCGGTCTACCCGGCCGAGTTCATCGTCGTCCGCATCGGCATCTGGGACGGCGGCGCCGAGGTCGCCGAGTCATGACCCGCCATCCGCGCAGAAAGGACGTCACATGACCGCCGCAGCGCCGGACCCCTTCGTCAACTTCAACTACCTCGTCGAGATCGACGGGATCGCGCGCGGCGCGTTCCAGGAGGTCAGCGGCCTCGACTCGACGATCGACGTCATCGAGCACCGCGAGGGCGGGGCCAACACCACGCCGCTCAAACTCGCGGGCCAGACCAAGCATGCCAACATCGTTCTCAAGTGGGGCATGACCATCGACAACCAGCTCTTCGCCTGGCACAAGACGGTGGTCGACGGCACCATCGACCGCCGCAACGGCTCCGTCGTCCTGCTGGACCGGCGCGGCGCGGAGGTGGCGCGCTGGAACTTCGTGCGCGCGTGGCCGAGCAAGTACACGGCCCCCACGCTCTCGGCCGAGGCCTCCGATGTCGCCATCGAGACCTGCGAGATCGTTCACGAGGGCCTGGAGCGGGTGAGCTGAGATGCTCCAGATCGAGCACGAGTTCACCTTGCCGATAGGCCTGCTGGGCGAGGACGGCACCCTGCACCGGGACGGCACCATGCGCCTGGCCACGGCCGCCGACGAGATCCTGCCCCTCCAGGACCCGCGGGTGCAGCGCAACCCGGCGTACCTCACCGTCATCCTGCTCAGCAGGGTCGTCAGCCGTCTCGACGGGGTCGAGCCGATTACCCCCAGGACGATCGAGTCGCTCTTCGCAGCCGATCTCGCCTTCCTGCAGAACCTCTACAACAGCGTGAACGATCTCGAGGACAAGCCCCCGACCGTGAGCTGTCCACGGTGCGGCGAGGAGGTCGTGGCCGACCATGACCGCCTGGGGGAACCCGTGCCTATCCAGTCAGCCAGCTGAGGAGCGAGATGGCCTTCCTCGCGTACCACGTGCACTGGCCGCTGGCCGAACTCATGGACCTGCCGCACCGCGAGCGGCGGGCCTGGGTCGCGGAGGTGTCCGCGATCAACTCCACCCTCAACGCCGCGGAGAGCGCAGCGGGCTAGGAGCGACCACGATGATCCTCACACGCGTGAACCGCGTGGCACGGTTCGCCGACGCTGTACGCCGACGGGTGGCCATCGCCCACCTGCGCCGGCCGAACCGGTCGACCCGGGATCAGCGGCGCGTCGAGCAGGTACTGCGCATGCCGACACGCCGACGCCCCACTCAGAGAGGCCACCAGCCACTCGCGTCGCAGACGACTGCGCGGATCAGCCTGCGCATCGACGTACATCAGCCGGGGTATCCGCCGGCCGAGCGGCTCCAAGGGTTGCGGACCGTGCTTCGGCGAGAGCATTCCCCGGCCCGAGCACTGGCGCCGGCTGTACCTCCGATGCGAACCGTGCACGTCCGGCAGTTCGCCACTTCCGCGCCGCACGTCCCGACGTACGCCAACGTACCGGTCCCGGTCGCGCAGCGGCGGCAAACGCTGGTCGCGGTAGCGCGCCGGCAGGCGGGACCCGTCCCGGTGCCGCAGGTGCACCGACAGGCCACAGCAACGGCAGACAGCCGCAAGAGCGAACTGGGCCGCACGGAGCACCGCCCGAGCATCGACACACGACTTGGGGTCCGCTGGACCGACGACCGCCCTGACGGCGCCGCGCTGGGCCGCAGCGGGCCCACGGCCCTCACGGCTGCCGACCTGCCCCACGTGGTCGGCAGGGTCGTCCGCGAACTCGACCGGCGAGTCACCGCGGCTCGGGAGCGGAAGGGGTGGACCGGATGAGCGGCCTCGAAAAGGCGACCCTGACGAACACTGTCAGCGGGCGCCGGGTCAGCGTCCAGTTCAACCCGGAGGAATACACCCTCAACCGGGAGGCGAACTTCGCCCAGCTCGCGGTGCCGGGTCTGTCCGGGCCCGTCGTGCAGTTCGTCGCCGGCCAGGCGCAGACCATCGACATGGAACTGCTTGTCGACACCACCGAGGCCAACCCGGTCGGCGGCCCGGGTGCCGACGTACGCCGTCTCGTCGCCGATGTGACCTCACTGATGGACATTGACCCCGACCTGCACGCGCCGCCGCCGGCGGTGTTCGCGTGGGGCCAGCTGACGTTCACGTGCGTACTGACCAAGGTGTCGCAGAAGTACGTGCTCTTCCGGCCCGACGGCACACCGGTCCGCGCCCGGCTGACCGTCACGCTCAGCGAGTACCGCAACGTCGAACTCGAGGCGAAGGAGATCAAGCGGCAGACCGTCGACTACACCAAGATCCACATCGTCGCCGACGGAGACTCCCTGCCGATCATCGCGCACCGCGAGTACGCCGACCCCACCGCTTGGCGGCCGATTGCCCTGCGCAACAACATCGCCGACCCCCGGCATCTCCGCGTCGGCGCCACCCTCGCGATTCCCCGGCTGCCATGGACCGACGCGTCCGGCGTCGTGCACACCGCTCGGCCCCAGCGGGAGGTGCCGTGAGTATCGCGCCCAGCTACGCGCCCGAGCTCCGTCTGCTGCTCGCCGGCCGACCCGCGCCGAGCACCATGCGAGCCTCGGTCACCTCGGTCAACGCCACCTGCGGATTCGGTGACGCCGACAGACTCGAGGTCGCGCTCGCGAACGAAGCGCTGCGCTGGCTCGACCACGATCTCCTGCGCCTGGACACCCCCGTCGAGCTCTGGCTCGGCTACAGCCCTGATCAGCCGCAGCGCGTCTTCGCCGGCGAGGTGGTCGGCGGCGAAGCCGTCTTCCCGAGCGGCGGGATGCCGACACTCACGATCGTCGCCCAGGACCGGCGAACCCGGCTGGCCGCAGCGGAACCGTCCCGCTGGTTCGCGATCCCGGTCCCCTACCTCGGCGTGATGCCGATCCCGGATCTCGCCGTGGCCCCGACCCTCGCTCTAGAGCACGGACTGCTTCCGACGCTCGATCCACTGGGCGCCCTGCTGTCCGCCGCCCTCGGAGCCGTCGAGGCGGCACTGTCCATCGACGACCCCACCTTGCGGCAACGGATCGTCCGCAAGCAGGCCGGAGAGACGTCGCTGGACTTCCTCAAGAAGATCGCCGCCGAGAACGCCTGGGAGATCGCCATCGACCACGCGGCCGACCCTGCCGGGCTGGTGCTGCGCCTGATGTCGCCTGCCGCCCACCTGGCGCCCGAACTCACGCTGCGCTACGGACACTCCCTGCTGGAGTTCACGCCGAAGCTGAGCACCGTCGGGCAGGTTCTCAAGGTCTCGGCCCGCGTGTGGCAGCCGTCGATCCGTCTGGAACTCACGGTGACCATCGGCTACGACTGGGACCGGCAGTCGCTGGACATCGAGGTGACGCCGGGATTCGGGCTGCCCACCGACGGGCCGAGCAGTGGCGTGCTCCTCGTGGACGAGCCGCTGTCGCCGGCCAACGCCGCGCGTGTGGTGCTGGGGCGGCTCCTGCCCAAGCTCAACCGCCGGCTGACCGCCCACGGCGCGTGCGTCGGCAACGCAGCGGTCCAGGTCGGACATGTGCTGCGGATCGAGGGCGTCGGCGAGACGTACGGCGGGCTCTGGCGCGTCATCTCGGTAACCCATCGTCTGGACGGCGGCGGCTGGCGCACCGAGTTCGACGCGCGCAAGGAGATCTGGTTCGGCTCGGTGCCAGGACCGGCCCAGGGCGCAGTGCGCGTGCAGGGTGGGCTGCTCTCGCTGCCCGTAGGCGGATAGGCGAAGGACGATCGGGAGTACTGGGAGGACGCGATGGGACTGCTCGATCTGCTCGACGGCGCAGACGCCCGCTCGACCGACAGCAAGCGGCACGGCGTCGTACGCGCCGTCGTCACCGACAACTTCGACCTGACCATGCAGGGCCGGGTCAAGGTGAAGTTCCCGACCATCCCCGACATCGAGCCTTGGGCCCCGGTGTGTACCCCGTTCGCCGGCGACGGCTACGGCCTGTACTGCATGCCGCAGATCGACGACGTCGTCATCGTGGCCTTCGAGAACGGGGACCTGACCTGGCCGGTCGTCGTCGGCAGCGTCTGGGACGTCAGCAACCGTCCGCCCATCGATCTCCCGCTCGACGCCAGGAACAAGCGCGTCCTGAAAACTCCGGGCGGCCACGAGGTGGTCCTGGACGACCTCGAACTCGAGATCACCGTCACGCACATCGCGGGCCACAAGCTCACCATGACAGCCCGATCGATCGCGATCGAGCTCGCCGAAGGGCTGGGGTCACTGACGCTCGCACTGCCCGGAAAGGTGGAACTCAAGGGCGCCGTGCAGGCCGACGTCAGCGCGAAGAACACGACGGTCAAAGGCGAGGTCAACCTCGGCCTCTCCGGCGCGAGCGCCAGTCTCCAAGCCGACGCCACCTGCCAGGTCAAGGGCGGCCTGGTGACCATCAACTGACCCGGCGTCCACTATCTGCCCCCGCGAGAGGAGAGCACCCGTGCCAGCAGCAGCCCGCATCGGAGACCCGACCGGACATCCCGGAACCATCACCGGTCCCGGGGTGGCGACCGTGCTCATCGGCGGCAGCCCCGCCGCCGTGATGGGCGACATGCACGCCTGCTCGTTCCCGCCACCTGCCAGCCACCCACCGTCCCCGTTGACGAAGGGCAGCGGCACTGTGCTGATCAGCAACCGCCCGGCTGTGCGGATGGGTGACATCGCAGGCTGCGGCGCCCCGGTGATCGCCGGCTGTATGACCGTCGTGGTCGGCGGCTGAGATGACCGTCGTGCCCTCAGGTCCCGCAGACGGCCGCCTCGGTGTCCCGGTCGACGCCAGGGTGCTCGGCCGCGGCTGGGCGGCGCCCACCGGTGTGGACGGCACTGGCGAGGCTCGATTGGTGGCGGGCGCCGACCTGGTGCGCCAGTCGATCCGGCTGGTGCTCGGGACCCAGCGCGGGACCCGGCCCATGCGACCGGAATTCGGCGCCGGTCTCGAGGACTTCTTGTTCGAGCCACTCACCACGACCACGGCCGCACTGATCCGGCACCGCGTCGAGACCGCCTTGGTGCGCTGGGAGCCACGGATCGACGTCACCGAGGTGCTTGTCGATGTCAGGGACCGCACGCACGGCCGCATCGACATCACGATCGCCTACCGGATCCGCTCGACCAACACCTTCTACAACCTCGTCTATCCGTTCTTCCTTCGCGAAGCGGGGCCGACATGACCTACCCGCCGGCTTCCGATCTCGTGCTGCGACGTGACCGCGCCGCCGTTCTCGCCTCGATTCTGGCGACGCGTACGGCGTACGCGCCCGACTGGCTGCTCACTCCCGGTGCGCCCGGACACGGTTTGGCGGAGATCTTCGCCGGGCAACTGGAGCTTCTGCAGCAACGGCTCGCTCAGATCCCCGACCATCGTCAGGCCGTGCTGCTCGACCTGCTCGGAGTCTCCCTGCTACCGGCGCAGGGCGCACGCACCCACGTGTTGCTTACCGCCGTCCCGGGCACCCGTGGCGCCCGGGTCCCGGCGGGCACACGGGTCGGGGCGGCGGTTCCAGGGCGCGATGCCCCGGTCGTCTTCGAGAGCCTCGACCCGATAGCGATCTCCCCCGCCGGATTGGTCGAGGTCCACAGCGTCCTACCGGCTTCCGATGCCGAGCAGGACCACTCAGCAGACGCACTCGCTCGCCGGTCCACGACGCTCTTCGGCGCGCCGACGCGGGTCGACCGCGACCTGTATGTCGGGCACGACGAACTCCTGGCCTTCGACGGACGCGCCGTGGTGGAACTCGAGGTCGGGATCGGCGTCCCCGCAGCCGTACCGATGCCGCTCGACTGGTCTTGGTGGGACGGCGAGCAGTGGCGAGCCTTCGCTCCGATGGCCGACTCCGCCTCGCTCGCCGGCGACGGCGACTCGGTCGACGGCACCGGTGGCCTGACGCGGTCGGGCACGGTGCGTTTGATCGCCCCGATGGCCACTGCGAAGCCACAGCAGATCGACGGCCGGACGACGTACTGGCTCCGGGGCCGACTGAAGCGGCCGCTCGAGATCTCCCCCGCTGCCCAGCCGCCGACTCTGACCCGGCTTCGGCTCGTCGCGGTGAACCAGCACCGACGGCTCGAAGTGCGTCGTACCGGAGGACTGCAGACCGGACAGGCGAGCCTACGGATCTGGTGGCCCGAGCGCGCCGGCCGATCCATCGCCCGCCATCTGGTCGACCTCTCCGCGGGCGCGCGCTCAACCGTCGATCTCGAGTCGGGCGATGAGGAGCAGCTCACCGCCGCCGAGGGGCACCTGATCCGGATCGGCGTGAGCGACCTGCCCGCCCGTCCTGCCCATCCGCCCGGCCCGGCACCCGCCGACGACGATCCCATCCGAGCCTTCCTCGACCTCGACGATGACCTGAGTTCTCCGGTACTCGCGGACGCGGACACCCGTGTCGACGTCACCGTGCACCGCGGCCTGCCGCTCGACAAGGCGATCGCCGACCAGCGCGCGGCCGACCTCTCGAAGGCATTCGCTCCCCTGGGCCCCTCTCCCGCGCGCGGCACGACCTTCCTGTTCGCCAGCGCCAGCGCGACCCGTCGTCCGGGGACGCGGGTGACCCTGGTCGTCGAACGGCCGGTGACTGCGGCCGAAGAGGCCGACCGGCTCAGCGGCGTCCAGGAGAGTGCGGTGAAGATCGCCAAGACGATGCTCGACTCCGCCATCGGCGATCTCGAGGGCAGTCAGGTCACGGGCGCTCTCAACTCCGCATCGACGACTCTCGGCAATGCCCTCCCGACGCTGATGAGCACCGATCCGGGAACCTGGTACGCCGGGGTGCGGAGCCAGATCCAACAGTCCCTGGCGGAGCTCCGCCAGGCCGCCACCTCCGACCACACGGTCTGGAGCCGGGTCGTCAGTGCCCGGAACCGGATCCAGGATGTCATCGACGACGCCGACCCGACGAAGGCCGTGCAAGCCCGCAATACCCTCGACAGCACGTCGCCCGAGGTCGCGCGCGTCCTCGTCGCGATCGCGGAAGCCGTCGAACTGCTGGCAGCAGGCGCAGCCGTTCTGGCGGCCCCGCGTGCGGCACTCCAGACCGCGATCGCCGCCGGCGATCCCACCGCGACGGCGAACGCCGAGTCGGCGCTCAGTTCCGGCCTCGCGACGTTCCTCGCGACCGCCGCGCCCTGGCTGCCGTCCGGTGCTCTCCCCCCGATCTTCAGCACCGATCCCGCGACGTACGTCGCAACGGTAAGCGCGCGCCTCACGACGGCGAAGAACCACGTGGACACCGCAAGAACCAAGGTCGGATCCGCCGTGACGACCCTCAAGGACATCAACCCGGGCAACCTGGTCGCGGCCGTCGTGCCGTCGGCATCCACACAACTGTCTGCCCCGCGCGTGGCCTGGGAGTACCACGACGGAGATCGATGGCGCGCGCTCGGCGTGAGCGGAGACGACGCCGTGATCTCACTGCAGGCGTCCGGATCAGTCAGCTTCACCGTGCCTGCCGACATCGCGGAGGTCGACATCGACGGCGACGTCCGCCGATGGCTTCGAGCCCGGCTGGCCGACGGCTCGTACTCGCATCTGCGGCTGGTGAGCTGGACGGACAAGTCGGGCGTCCTCAACTTCCTGCCCGTCGTCGAGCCGCGCGCCCCACTGATCGACAGCGTCGAGGTCTACTACACGCACCACTCCGAACCGCGGGACCCGATGGCGGTCGTGGTGCACGACGACCATGCCTGGCGCGACATCGGGGCCGCGCTCACCTGGCCCGGCAACGGTGTAGCGCCGTTCCTGCCGATGGCCGAGGCCGCGCCCACGCTGTACCTGGGCTTCGACGGCGACCTGCCCGCCGACCGCATCGGTGTGTGGTTCCAGTTGGCCGGCCGAACGCCGTGGGACCCGCCGTACCGACCCGTGTGGGAGGGATACGACGGACGCACGTGGGTCCGCCTCGCCACGGACGACGGCACCGACGGCCTACGCCGCACAGGCGTCGTCGGACTTGTCTGGCCGGGAACCTCCGGCGCTCCTGGCAGCACCGTCGGCGGAGCGAAAGGCAGATCGATCTCCCTCATCGGCAATGACGCGGCACTGCGGTTCAGCTCCGGTGACAGGCTGATGCTCTCCGACGTCCAGGGCCAGGAGCCGGTCGTTGTCGCCGCGGTCGCCGGAACGACAGTGACAACACGAGACGACCTCTCGCGTCCGTACTCCAGCGCACAGCTCACCGTCGCGCCACCAGCCCGGTTCGGTGCCCCGCGCACCTGGCTGCGCGCGGTCTTCGATCCGACCCAGCCCGCCCCACAGCTGACCGTCACCCGGGTCGCCCCCCACGCTGTCGCGGTAGCCCAGGTAGAGACCCTGTACGACGAACTGCTCGGCTCCGGGGACGGATCGACGGCGCAGGTCCTGGCAGCGCGACGCTTCCCCATAGCCGGCGACGTCGCGCTCGAGGTCCGCGAACTCGACGGGGATCGGGCCGACCTCGACGCCGACGTACTGACGCGCACCCTCACAGCCGACGGAGTGGACCCGGCCGGCGTCCGCCTGCACCGCGATCCGCGCACCGGCAAGGTCAGCGAGGTCTGGGTGCCTTGGCGACCGACGACCACCCTCGGCTCGGCCGGGCCGTTCGACCGCGTCTTCACCCTCGACCGGGCGCGGGGACGATTCCTGTTCGGAGGGCAGGGGCACGGCCGGCCACTACCCGAGGGCCGGGACAACGTCCGGCTGCGGTCGTACCGTACCTGCGACGGGGCCGTCGGCAATGTCCCGGCGGGCAGCATCGACAAGGTCCTCAGCGCGGTCGCGGTCGCCGACGTGGACAACCCCGAACCGGCGACGGGCGGGGCCGAGGTCGAGCCGCTCGAGCGTGCCCTGGTCCGAGGTCCCGCACTGTTGCGGCACCGGCGGCTGGCACTCACCGAGCAAGACGTCGAAGCCATCGCCCGCGAGGCCTCGCCGGCCGTTGTCCGAGCCCGGGCGATCGGGGCAGTCGACCGGTACGGACGGCCCCAACCCGGCGCTGTCCGCGTCGTCATTGTCCCTCGCGACGGCACAGATCGGCCGCAGCCAGGCGCCTCGCTGCTGGCAACGGTGCGGGACGCGGTGGTCGCTGCTTCGCCGGTCGCCGCGATGCGCCGGGTTGTCGTCGAAGGCCCGCACTACCGCGAAGTCGGCGTCGCGCTCACCGTCCTCCCAGTCGACCCGTCGGCTGCCGGACCGACCCGTGAGCGGGTCCGCGCCGCACTCGCCGAACTCATGCACCCGCTCCGGGGAGGAACCGGCGGCGATGGCTGGGACTTCGGAGCGGCGGTGTACCTCTCCGACCTGGCCCGGGTCCTGGAGTCGGTTCCGGGCGTCGACGTGATCACAGACCTGGTACTCACCCGCGACGCGATCCCGGTCGGCGACACCGCCCCAGTAGGGCCCGACGAGGTCATTTGTGCTGGTCCGCTCACTGTGCGCCTGGGACAAGGAGTCTGACCATGCCGCTGTTCCCGCCCGTCACCGACACGCTCCGCTGGGAGGAACTCGTCCACCACGGACGCGCCCAGCTCCCTCTGGTCTCTCCGACCTGGACCGATCAGAACACCAGCGACGTCGGCATCGCCCTCCTTGAGCTTCTCGCGTTCCTGGTCGAGACCGACAGCTACCGCTCAGGCGCGGTCACCGACCGCCAGCGACGCCGGCTCCTGGCTCTGGTCGGATACGACCCCCTGCCGGCCCGGCCGGCCACCGCGCTCGTCGGCCTCTCGGGGACCGGACGGTTCGTCGTGCCGCACGGGTTCGTTCTGCTCGGGGCCCGCGAGGAGGGTGTCGTGCCGCTGACTCTGCTCGACGACGTCGCGGTCACTGGGGCAACGGTCGCAGTCGCAGCCAGCGCGGTCGCGGCAGCAGCGGACGACGACTACCGCGTCGGCTGCGCCGACCTTTCCCGGGACCTGACAGCGCGACGGCCCGCTCAGCCGTTCGGACCCGAGCCGGCCGTCGGCGACACCTTCCTCGTCGGACTGGACTGCGCCGGCGGACTCAGCGCCGGTCCGGTCGATCTGTGGATCATGACCTCTCCCGGCCTCAGCCAACCGGAGGCCGACGGTACCGGCTCCCATCACGACGTCACGACCGAGTGGCAGGCGTACGACGGTGCGACCTGGCAGCCCGTGCTCGGACCGGACCTGGCCGACGACACCGCCGCACTGACCCGGTCCGGTCATGTCCGGCTCGTCCTCCCTCCGCTACCGACAAGCACGCTGGGCGACCAGGTCGCCGGCTGTCTGGCCGGGCGCTCCGTCGTCTGGCTTCGCAGCCGGATCACCAGCGGTCGGCACGACGCCGCTCCGATCATCTCCGCCGTCCACGTCGACGTCGGTCGGGTCATAGCCGCGCACCCGTTCGACACCGCCCTGACCCCGCCGGCCGGGCTAGGACCCGACCTCGCCGACCTAGGCTCCGCGACGGGCGCTCCCGGAGAGACCTTCGTCCTGCCACAACCCTGGTGCGACCGCGTGCCCGCGCTCTGGGTGGTCGACCCGGACGGCACGACGCATTCGGTCCGCATCGTCGCGGATCCGGCACTAGCTACCCCGCACGACTACGCGGCATACCTCGATCCGGACGGCCGCGAAGTGCAGTTCGGTGACGGCCGATGCGGACGCACCCTGGCAGCGGGCGCGACAGTCCTCGCCGCCGGTACCTGGACCACCGACCTCGGCGTCGGCTCCGTCCTACCTCCACTGCGCGTCGAGGTCCCCGCGGACGGCCGCACGCAGACTCTGCTCGGCCCGAATGCGGCCGGAACCCACGCGCGGCTCATCGATTCCCTCACCGTCGGCGCGCCCGCCGAGGACCTCTTGCACACAGCGGCGCGCGCCGAGCAGGCGCTGTGGGTCCACGACCGGCTGTCCGAGGCACTAAGCTATCGAAAGGCGACCAGTCTGGACGAGCTCGGCTTGGAGGAGGTCCGCGGGCTGCCGGTCCCGGAGCGGGTTGTGACCGCAGCCGACCTCGAGCGCCGCACTCTGGCGACTCCCGGCACCGCGCTGTGGCGGGCGCGAGCGCTGCCGGAGGTTGATCCACGGCTGCCCGGAATGCGCGCCGACGGATGCGTGACGGTCGTCGTGGTGCCGTCCCTGCCGGTTCAGGAGCCCAGACCGACCGCCGGGCTGCTGCGGCGCATCCGTGCCGACCTCGCGCCCGTACGCACTCTCGGGACCAGGGTGTTCGTGGTCGGTCCGGAGTATGTCCGCGTCGGTGTCCGGGCAACGCTCGTCCTGCTGCCCGGCACCGCTCCGCGCGAGGTCGTCCGACGCGCAGAAGCCGCCGTCGCCGCGTTCCTGCACCCGGTCACCGGCGGCCCGAGCGGTCGCGGCTGGCCGTTCGGCCGCGCAGTACGCCGCAGCGAGGTGCTTCAGCTCCTCGATGGTGTCGCCGGCGTCGACCGCGTCGACGACCTGACGCTCAGCCGTGGAACGAGCGCGGGCGACTGCGGCGACGTGACGCTCCGCCCCACGCAACTGGTGCTGGCCGGGCATCTCGAGCTCTCCGCGGTGTCCGGGAGGTGGTCCTGATGCGTAGCGCCCCCAGACTGCGATACGTGGCCGGCTCCTGGCTGCTGGCCCGGGACCAGCGAGAGTCGCACACGCTCGGCTACCAGCGACTGGCTCACCACCACATCGCCGCCCATCACACCTGGGGCATCGCCGCGGGTCTCGACGTCATCGTCTCCGACGGCTCCGCCCGCGTAGTTCCCGGCTGCGCGGTCGACCGATGCGGTCGCCTTCTCGTACTCGAATCAGTGAGCTGGGTACCTGCTCCGCGTCCCCCGGTGTACATCGTCCTGACCGACGCTCGCAGCCCCGCCGCCCAGGTGACTGTCCGGGAAATCGGGCGGATGGCGCTGCTCGACATCCCTCTCGCCCGTATCGACAACCTTGGCCAGTTGCACACCGGCGACGGCGATCGGCAATGGCTACGACGGCCCGGACCGACCCTGACGCTCGGCGCCACAGTCGAGCGAGGAGCCCGAGCTGAGGGCACACGCTCCATGTGGTGGCATGACGTCGACCTCTCGAGCCATCGACTGGCCGCCGCGCCGACTGTGGTCGTGACCCCGGCCGGACCACAACCCCCGCCGCGGCGGACGACAGTCGAGCTGACCGAGGTCACCGCTACCGGATTTCGCATCGTGATTCGCCACCCGACCGGCCAGGACGCGGACCCGAGCGCCGACCCCGTGCGTACCGCCCCGTTCGCCCTCAACTGGATGGCGGTCCTGCCGGCCGCCCGGACGCCGATCACCCTGCCCGAGGACTGGAGACGACAATGACCACGGCACCCCTGCCGCCGGCCGAGCGGCCGACCTTCTTCGCGGGCCAACTGCTCACGGCCGACGATCTCAACGTCGCTCAGGCTGTCGACACCGAGATGCGGTGGCTTCACCACCGCATCCTCCACGGCTGGGGGATCGCGTCCGGGCTGGTCGTGACCGGGCGCCATGGCGAGGTAGCGGTCGACCTCGGTGCGGGCTACGCCCTCGATCTCGCCGGCCGCGAGCTCGTCGTCGACGAGCCCGTCCAGGTCCCCGTCCCGCCCGTCGCGAACGGACCTGACGGCCGGCCGCTGCCGTTCGCACTCGTCGTGCGCTGGCGGGACGACGAAGAAGCCGTTGTCGTCGACCGCGCCGGACCCTGTGGCGCAGAGGGCGCCGTACTCCGCTCCGACGCGCCGATCATCGCCTGGATCGAACCCGAGGCGATACGCCAGGGAATCGACGTCGTCCTCGCCGAGATCCTCGTCCAGGGCTGCCGACTGTCCGCACCACCTGATCCCACTGTGCGCCGGCAGCTGCGCCCACCGCCGACGCCTTATATCGCGTGCGGTGCGACGCCCGCGCATGCCGGCTGGTTCGTTCGCTCGGCAGACGACGGCCGGCCTTGGGCGGTCTGCACCGACGTCGACACCTCCGAGGCCGGCTTCGGCGACGTACCGGCGTACCTCGCGCGACTCGTCGGCACCCGACTTCTCGACGCGGCCAATGCTCCGCACGGCATGCCGGTACTGGTCGACGGGGCGGGCTATATCGAGGCCGCCGAGGTCGGACGGTTCCGGTTCGTGGTCCCGCTGCCGGGCGGGTCATCGATCGGCGAGGACGGCGGCGGCATCGAGGTCAATCCGGAGGACCTGGTGAGCGACGGCGGCTTCGCCGACCTGATCTCGGGAACCCTCGGCTGGGGCGTCGAGTGGATCGGAGTGCAGTCGTGAGCGCGCGACGATGGCTGGCGCACGGCGACTGGTCCACCGCCAGGCTCGCCGGCACCACGGTCGAAGCCGGCAACCTCGTGCTCGTCACCAGCGAGGGCCGGTACCTACGTCGTGGGATGTCTGTGTTCCTCGCCGGTGTGCCTGATCAGGCTCAGGTCGACACCACGACGGCCGACCGATGGCGACGGGTGCGGGTCCGACTCGCAGAGCCCGTTCCGCCGACGTCTTGGCTGCGGGTATGGACGTTGGTGACGTCGAGCGCGGCCGCACCTCCAGATCCCCACCCCGCCTCGTCCGACGCGGACCGGTCCCCCGTACCGACGGCAGGCGGACGATGGCGAGCGGCGGCCGCCGATGCGCTCGACGCCCGCGTGCTCTGCTCGGACGACGGCGTGCTGTGGCTCGCCTTGGAGCTGGGCGGCAACGGTCTGACAACACCGCGGATCGTCGACGTCGAGGTGGAGTCCGGCGACGAGGGTCCGGTCGTCGCACTTCCGACGGCGTACCGCGCCACGATGGTCGAGCAAGCCAGCGGCATCACCGATGTGGACACGGGCGACGGGATGCTCGGTCGCTACCTCGGTCTGCTCGGGGCGGAGCTCGAACAGACCTCGGCAATCATCGAGGAGTTGCCTGCTCTCCTGAGCACGGAGGTCACCGCCGACCGGCTCGACTCCCCCTGGCTTACGCGGCTCGCCACGTGGGTCGCACTCGACCCGGCGCGGCTCCCGACCGGCCCGGAATCAAGGCGCGAGACTGTCGCCACTGCCGTCAGGCGCCATGGTTGGCGAGGAACTCGCCGCGGCCTGCTCGACCAGGTGTTCCGTGAGACAGGCCTCGCAGTCGACGTCGTCGAGCCGCTGCAGGACGCCGCGGTATGGCGTCTCGAAGCCGCCGACCGTGAGACCAGTGCGCTCGGCCTGACCACCGGTCTCGCGCCTGCCGATCCCGGGCCGCCCGTGCTCGATACCACGGCCTGGCTGGACCGCTCGATGCTCGTGCCCTCGGAGGACGCGGGGCTCCCGGTCCACGCGCTCCTCGCACACAGGATCTGCGTGCATGTGCCCGGCGGCACCGAGGATGAGGTGGCCGCCGTCGACGCCGTGGTCCAGCGAGAGCGGCCCGCGCACGTACTGGCCCGAACCTGTGCCACCTCCGCCGTCACAACCATCCCCACTCAGGTGGGTGTGGACGCACTACCGGGCCACGGCCCGACCGGGCTCCACTCCGAAGGACCGCTCGGCGTACGGCTCGGCGAGCAGCGATTGCCCGCCACTCACCCGACCGAAGGAGCTGCCCGATGACCGCCATGTCCGACACCCACGACACCAGCCTTCGGGTGGAAGAGCAACTCGACTGCGGTTGCGGCGAGCACTGCTCGTGCGACCCGCCCCGGGCGCTGCTCCGCAACACCTACTTCCCGCGGAAACTCATGGAGGTACGGCACTGGCGCGCCGAGCAGACATACCACCGCCGTTCACGCGAGCTGGTCACCCGGCTCGGATTTGGCAGCGGCGTTCTCTGCGGCCTCGAGGTGACCGAAGTCCCGGGCGGCACGCTCTTGGTCAGCCACGGGGTCGGCATCGACGGACACGGCAGGCTCGTCGTCGTCCCGCACGACGTGGAGGTCGATCCCGCTCGGCTCACGGATCCGTGCGGCCGGCCCGAAGACGGGCCCAGCGAAACCGGGACAGTGACAGTGTCGGTCTGCTACCACGAGTGCGGGACGGATCCGGTGCGGATGCCACCAGAAGGTTGCGACGGCGAAGTGCGGTGCGTACCGGCCATGGTCCGGGAAGCCTACGCGGTCACCGTCACCGAAGGCCCGTCGTCACGCACCGGCCTCCCGGACGGCCTCTGCGACGCACTGTTCCACGACGACCCCGAAGGAAGTGGTGAAGCAGATCGCCGCACGCTTCTCGACCGCCTCGGCCCACGCTCGTGCGACTGCACCGAACACTGCGTTCCACTCGCCACCGTCACCCTCGACGGAGACCAGGGCAGCCGCGTGGACACCACTGTGCGCACCGTCATCCGCAGCAACCGCGAGTTGCTCGACCTGATCCTCTGCCTCGCCGACCGGGTCGACGAATGTTGTCCGCCAGCTCCTGCCGCTCTCGCCCCGCGGATAACGTCGCTGTCGCCCTGGCCCGACAACGAGGGCAACACGTGGACGGACTTCGCCGAGGATCTCCGCCTCGAGATCGCCTTCGATCGCGACATGGCGGAGCCCGCACTCGACGACCCGCAGTCGTGGCTGGGCGTATGGCTGATCGAGCCGGACGGGGCCCGCCGGGTCGCCGTCGTCCGCGCTGCCGGCGTTCTGGGGCAGGTGGTCGTGCCTCCGGGCGGCGACGGTGCGGCGTACACGGTCGAGATCGAACGACAGGACATCCGTCCAGAAACCTGCGTGGTCGTCATGGTCCGGTCCGAGGCATCAGGTCCGATCCACACCGCCGATCCGGACCAGCTCGCACTCGACGCCGACCTGTTCGGCACCGGGCTCGGCCAGGAACAGCGCGACAAGCTGTGGGCGATGGCACCCGCGTCGGCCGAGCCCTCGTACGGGTCGTTCCTGCCGGACGCGTTGACCGGGCTGCCTGTCTTCCCACCGAGCGGGAACGGCGCTGCCGGCGGCGAGCTGCATGTCAGCCTGCGGCCCCCTGTCGAGACAGAACCGCCGCCCCGACTGCTCCGGGTCTGGCCTGCCGGAGGGACGGACTACAACGAGGACGAAAGCTGGAAGAGTTTCATCGAGCGACCCCGGCTGGAGATCACCGTCTCCCGCACGCTGGCCGACGCCGCTGTCGCCGCACCGCGCGAATGGCTGCGCCTCTGGCAAGCATCTACGGACGGCGATTACCTCTACGCGATCGAAGAGCTCGGACTCGAGAGCGGCGAGATCCACGAACTCGAGGACGACACCGTCCGCGTCGTCTTTCCTCTTCGCCCGCCAGATGATTGGCAGCAGACCTTCGTGGCCCAACTCCGCTCGACACCACCGCTGGTGCCCGAGTCCCCGCTGGGCAAGGACGATCCCACGGTGCTGCTCGACGCCGACTTCGCGGGCACGGCGCTGGACTCGCAACTGCTGTTCCGGCTCTGGAGCGGCGAAACCGACTTCGGCGGCCTGCTCGCGTCGCCGTTCTCGTCCACCGACGGAAGCCAACTGTGGGACGGCTCCGAGGGTGGAGTCATGCACTGGGGATTCAAGGTGCGCAGGCCGTGACAACCAGCCGACGAACGACGAGGTGATGACGATGACTGCGCGAATCACGACGGTCGATCTGGGACTTGGCGGCGCCGGTCTGACGAGCGGATGCGACTGCGGTGGCTGCCGCTGTGGTGACGGCGGTGGTTGTGGTGGATGTGGTGCCTGTGGGAACGGAAACGAGCGGCCACGCTGGTTCACCGGCCAACTCGTCGGACCGGGTGACCTCGAGGCTCTCCAGCAGTGGGTGATCGGGAAGGCGCGGCGACACAATCGCATGCTCCATGGTTGGGGTGTCGCGTGCGGATTGGCCGTGTCGGCGACGAGGTCACCGATCGACGGCACACCGGTGCCCTGGTCCGTCACGATCGGAGCTGGATACGCACTGACAGGCTGCGGCGACGAGGTGTGTGTGCCAGACGACGTGCGGGTCGACATGCGGTCGCCCCGGCCCGACGCCGCCGATGTCTGCGGACCTCCGGCGGATCCCTGGTGCGCTCCGGTCCGCGAGCGTCGCGATCCAGAACGCACCTATTACCTGGCGATCAGGTACGCCGAGCAATCAACGCGGCCGGTACGCGCGACCGCTTGCGCGTGCGGCTGCGACGACGACCCGTGTGAGTACAGCCGAGTCGCCGAGAGCTTCGCACTCGGTGTGCTCGACGCGCTCCCTGACTGTTATCAGGAGGGCGCACAGGATGGCTCTTTACTGGACGATCGAAAAGAGGCGGTCGGCTGCAGTCCGCGTATGCGTCGGCTCGGCACCCGGTTGTGTCCCGACTGCTGCTCACCATGGCTCGTCCTGGCGGACCTGCGAGTCGACGCCGGCGGCGGTGTTCTTGTCGACCCGCTCACGCACCGCCGGTTCCTCGCTTCGTTCGGCCGTTATGGATTCACTTGCACCCCGCGGCCTGACAACGCCCCGAGCGTGACCATCACGCAGCCCGAGAGCGGAGCAACATTCCCCTCAGGAGACGTCACCTCGGTGGAGTTCCAAGCCTCTGCGAGCGACCCGGAGGATGGGCCGCTGTCGGGCCAGTCGGTGCAGTGGTTCGACTTCCACAACGACATCAGGCACGAGCCGCTAGGTCACGGGACTTCGATGTCGACAGTGCTCAGCTGGGACGACGAGGACAAACCCACGCAGGTCACGCGCCACACCGTCCTGGCTGAGGCAACGGACTCCGACGGCAACGTCGGGACGGATTCGGTCACGGTCTCGGCCGGCCGGCCGGAGCCCGTCCCTCCGCCTCCCCGTATCACTTCCCATTCACCCGGCAATGGAGTGGTGCTGCCCGAGGGCTCGAACACGCAGCGCCGGCGGATCGAGCTCAGCTTCGACCGCGAGATGGACGGCACCGGCCTCGACCATCCGGATCCTTGGCTTCGAGCCTGGGCCATCTACCCGGAGGACATCTCCCGGAACTTCACCAGCATTGCGAAGCTCGAAGTCGTTCCCCTCGACTCGGGCCGAAGGCAGCTCGCGCGGTACGACCTACAGCCGGACGGCCAGTGGCCCGCGTACCTTTATCTGATCCAAGTTCGATCCGAGTCGTCGATCACCGACGTTTCACACCCGCCCCAGTTACTGGACAGCGATTTCGCCGGCAGCAAGCTTTCGGCGGCGATACTCGACGAGATCTGGCCCCTGCCCGCCGGTGTGGAGCATCGCCGGCCCCACGGTTGGGTGGACAGGAACGGATGGGGCACCACCGGCAACGCCCTACCGTCCGGCGACGGCCATCAGGGCGGCCGCTTCCACCTTCTCTTCTACGTACAACCGCCCATCAACTGACGGCCGCTTCAATTGATTGTCTGAATTACCCACCGACGGAATCGGTCGCGATCCAGCCGAAGTACTTGCTGGGCAGCAAGGGGTTACTTCGCCTGCGCTCAATGCCTATCTTGGAATGAGCAGGCGATCTCGTGCGCACCGCTGCCGGCACAGTCAGCCGCACAACTGCTGGACACGCATTGGGGGGAACCGACGTGTGCCATATCGTTTCCGGGGATCAGGTTGAATTTCCGGTAGTTGAGCAAGAATTCGCGGCTGTCGAAGTGCGAGGCGGAGTGTCCTCCATCTTCGCGGGCGATCCCAGGTATGCGCCGCCGGCAACTGACGGCCGTACCCGGTGGCACGCCGGCACCGAGCGGACGCGGGCATCGTCAGATCGGGATGCACGTCCGCACAGCGGTTTCATTGTCCAGCCTCAGTTGAGCACCTCGGAAGCCCCGCATGATCGACGTCGTCCTGGTCGCTCCAGTGCGCGCCTATCGCGATGCCTTCGCCTCCGCAATCACGCGTGAGCCGGGGTTCCGAGTGGTCGGTCAGGCAGCGACCGGCGCTGAAGCCCTCGCCTGCATGGCGCCGCCGCATCCCGCGGTCGCCCTGCTCGACTTCGGGATCGACAACGTCGTCGCCGTGCTCGAATCGCTCCGGCGCACGGCCCCGAGGACACGGATCATCGCGGTCGGAATCGGCACCGGCCGCGGCCACGCCGAGGCAGTGGTGCGCGCGGCCGAGGCCGGCGTCACCGGGTTCGTCGACTCGGACCAACCTTTGACCGACGTCCTCGATGCCGTCCGGCTCGCCGTTTGCGGCCAGTCGCCGTGCAGCCCCCGGATCGGAGCCGTCATCCTGCAGGCGCTACAGCGCCGACCGGCCCCACCGGTCATTCCCCGGGCCAGTCGTCCGCTCGCAACCGTGCAGCCACATCTCACAGCCAGGGAGGCACTGGTCGCAGACCTCGCTGCCCGCGGTCTCACCAACCGTCAGATCGCAGCACGGCTGATGGTTGGCGAGTCGACCGTCAAAACACACATGCACGCGGCCCTGGGCAAGCTCGGACTCAAGAGCCGCGCAGACCTGGTCCTCAGTTCGCACATTGCTCCACCAGATCGATCCGAGGCGGACATGGACTCTCCGCCGACTCCAACCGAATAACGCAACTCGAGACCGGCGGAGCACCGTCATGAGCCACTCGGCGTCGAATGCAGACCAGCACATGATGCTCCAGTCGCTGCGCGACGAATCGCACCAACTGGACGCTGGGGTGCGAACGTCAATGGAGCGCTCGATGCGCGCGCCCTTCGGCGATGTCGTGATCCACACGGGCCCGGCCAGCGCCGAGCTCGCTGACACCCTCGACGCGGCCGCGTTCACGATCGGCCGTCACGTCGTCTTCGGAGCCGGCAAATACGACCCAGACACCCTTCGCGGCCGGATGCTACTTGCTCACGAACTCGCCCATGTCGTCCAACAGGGCCGCGGCAGCGGCAATCCCGAACTCGGCGACCGCCTGCCGACCGAATCGCTCCCTCTCGAGACCAGTGGAGCAGAAAGCGCAGCCGCCACCAGCGCAGCTCGAGCCGCTCTCGGCGCGACCGCACCGGTCCCCGGGCCAACGGGGGTGATGGTCGCGCGCCAGACCAGAAAGGACGAGGAACTCGCACTCCGACCCGTCGACAAGCTCCTGCGCGACCCCGTGTCGGCAGCGCGTCTGGACAGGATCGTCAAGGCCGGCGGAGACGTTCGAGGCGAGATCGTCGAGGAGCTGGGCCAAGCCGAGATCCGCGCCGCCCTCCAATCACCCGAGGGCCGGGCCAAGCTACTCGGGGAGCAGCACCGCGACTCGACCCCGATGTTCTACGAGGGACGCCGTGTCCGAGCCGTCGACGGGTCGAAACTGACCGATGGCATAGTCCTGGTGGGCACGGGCGACACGCGCGAGGCCGTTCTGATCGCTGAGTACAAACAATCGAAGGAGAACGAACTCGCCGAGAGAGCCGAACGGCGACCTCACGAGCGGAACAAAGCAGAAGCGAGAGCCTACGCCAAGGAGCACGGAACGACCGCTCCGCGCAAGGAGGCCGGACAGTTCGCCAGTGTTCGCGAACGCATCCGCGATGACCGCCGAATCCAGGTCTTCGAGGACGGAGCCTGGACCACCGTGCGAATCCGCGTCACCGACGACACGGTGTATCTCGGAGGCTCACCAAACGCGAAGGCCCTGGACCGCGCGCTGGCATTCTACGGCGAGGGTGGTCGCGGTGAGTGGCTCAAGATGCGGACCGCTGCCCAACGTGTCGACGTCACGAAGCAGGAGCTCGCCGAAGCCGAAGAGAAGCTGGCTTCCAAGGCCGGCGTCGCCCCTCCGTCCCAGGTTCAGGCACAGCGAAACCGGCAGGCCAAGGCCAAGAAGAGGGCCGCGATTCCACCGGCGACGGCACCAGTGGGCATCGGCCGGCGCGAGCCGGCGGACGCTTCGCGATCGACCAGCTCACCTCCAGACATCCTGTCGGCCGGGAACAAGGAGACACCCGAGACCGAGCCCTTCTCCGAGTTCCCCAAGCAGGTCGTAGTGCCCGACAAGCCGTCATCTCGGGTGAAACCGAAGCCCAAACCGAAGCAGAACCGGGACACGGCTCTACGCTCAGGCAAGCCATCGGCTTCGGTTCCTCCTGCGCCACCCGAGCAGCTCAAACCGCCACCGCTCGACAAACCCCCTACGCCCGAGCGGACGCGTATCGAGTCGCCCACCCCGCCACTCCCCCAGCCGCACGAGAGAACAGGCGACTCCGAGGCGCTAAGAGGTTCGAGCGAGACACCGATGCGAGCGACTGGCTCCTCGACGACCCGCCGCCGGGACACGGCAACCCCGAAGAGGCAGCCCGCCACGCAAACCGCCCGTTCCGAGCGCGACACGGGCGGCGCGAGCAGATCGGGCACCCGCCCTACCAGGGAACCAGCGTCGCGGAATCGACCGCGGGGCGGCGCCGAGGTGATGGAGTGGATCGCCGACAACATCGACAGGATCCTCGAGCGGTTGAACGAGGCAGGAATCGACCTCCGGATCCGAAACGAGATCTCTGCCCGGATGCCGGCGATCGAGGCCTACCAGTCGAACCACCAGGACGACGGAGTGCTCCTGATCGCCCGCATATCCGAGCCCGATCCCGAGGACCCGCGGTCACTGAGCCAGCCCAACCTGCGTTCCTTCGTCACCGTGATCGAGAGGCGTGGCGGACGGACCCAGGACGATGCGCTGGCACAGTACGAGTCGAGCGACAGCTTGGAGCTCGGCTATCTGCCCGGTCACCGCGGCAGCGAACGGCGACTGATCTGGATCCAGCCGCGGCGACACATCCGTCCCGACGACTGGATCGGGGGCGCATGGACCAGTCCCGGTGCGCCGTACGCGATCGACGTCGAGTTCGGCCCGACCGGTCAGCTCTTCCTGCGTGCGCGCGAAACTGCCCACCGCACCGCGCTCTCCGTCACCGGACTGGCCTGGCACGTCGGGTCCGACAACGCCCAACGCCTGAACGCCGAGCACCCTCTGAGCATCAGCTTCGAGGCAGCCCTCGCCCATCCTGACACCGGATCGACGATCCGCTCGAGATTCCGAGTGATCGACTCTGCAACCATCGAGGAGACGGTCATAGCCACGCCCGACCCGCACGTCGCAACCCCTCCCAGTCGGATCTGGCGGAAGACAAAGCCGTGACTGACGGGACTCAGCCGTCCGAGGGTTATAGGGGCCGCGGTCCGAGATCCTGCCCCTGTCCGGTAACTCGACAGAATTCGAACCCTGACTCGCGTCTTCGTCTCCGAGCGGTCGCGCCAGCTACAGCGATCGCCTCTTCAGATCGGGATGCCGATCCAGGCCGTCGCTGACTGAGTGCGAGAAGATGTCAACGCCGGTCGACCGAACAGCCCGCGCATTCCCAAGGTCCTGCCGCTCGACCCTTGAACAACCCAACTGGTTCACGCCCTCTCATGCAGGGAGCGATACGACGTGGTGGAACGACAAACAATTCGCCGTGGTCGCTCCGTCTGCTCGCGCGAGCAGGCCGGCAGCTACCAAGTCACAAACTACAGACATGGCTTGACTCTGCCCGGGTTGTCCGCGATGCGCTTAACCAGCTCGAACGACACGCCGGCGCCCCAGCTGTCGAGTACGGCGAGAATAGGACGTTTCCATGCACCCTCGCGAGTCAGGGCTCGCGCAAGATCCGGCTCGCACTCGCCCTTCTCGATCGCCACGTGAATGCCGTGCTGCGCGAGCTCAGCCAGCGGCACCGGGGATGCCGCCTTGGCCAACTCATGGGGAAGTTTGTCGATACAGCGCTGGTCGTGATCAACAAAGACGAAGCGCATCCCACCGGACCTTACCTTCGTCCTGATGCTCGAGTCGCTGACGAGGGTCCGAAGGGCAATGACAGGCGAGCCGGGCGAGCCGTCGCTGTAGACACCTGGACCCGCGAAGCCTTCGACATAGGTGATGTCCGCTCCCCAACCGTTGACCATAATCGGCATCCACTTGCCGAGATAACGCGCATAGAGGTCGTGCTTGGTCTTGGTATGCGGATCCGCCGCCCATGGCACGGTGTTCTGGACCGCCATACTGCCTGCTCCTCCCTGTGGCTCATGGTCCGAGCGCGATCGTCGACACACTGCGCCGACCTACTGCGATCAATGTGCCGCAATTGCTGGAGCGATGCTGGATTACCCGGCAAGTCGCGGCATTTCGTCCCAGGTTCGACCATCCAGCAAGCGGCCATTGGCCTTGGGAGTACGTCCGCCCCACTGTTTGAAGAAGAACGCTACGATCCCGCAAGACACTGATCCCGAATCTCGGTCGCCCACTCGGGACTCATCGGCCGCGCACGCGGGCCGGACTCACCGCCCACGATCACCCAGTCGATACTTTCAAGACCGAGATCGGGTAGCGGTCCCAACAATGGTTCGCACGAGAGAAAGCGGCGAGCGCTGGGAACACCGCGTAACTGGTCGATCCGCTCGATCACATCACTCGACTCGACTGACACCCCCATCCACAGGTTGCTGGGCCAGTCCAAGCGATCCGCCATTCGGCAAAGCCGATGTGCTCGCTTGGTTAGGGCCTGATAGGTGTGCCATGGAGTCTCTCGGATCACGTCGAAGACATCCCGCACAAATCCAATCGGCACCTTCGCATGGAAGAGATCGCTCATTGAGTTGACGAACACGAGCCGCGAACCCCTCCAACTGTACGGCTCAGCGAGCGCCCGCGGATGCGTCATCACTCCGAATCCGGGTCCGCTCGTGCGGGGATCACCGTCGTGCTGATACTTCGCCACGCCCATGGCTTTCAGGCGCTTCGACAGCGTCAGGGCGTAACAGTTGTCGCAACCGGCGGCGATCCGATCGCAACCCGTCACCGGATTCCAGGTGGTCTCGGTCCACTCGATCGCGCTCTTGGTCGCCACCGTCACTCCTAGTCCCCTGGGTGCGACGCACTCTCGATCGCAGCACCAATCACGGCTGACGCATCAGTCTGACAGCAGTGCCTCCATTCAGCCTGCATTTCACAGCGGCGTGCGCACCATCAGTGGCACGGCCTGGTTGCCTCGAGGCGCCCCCGGGTGTAGCAGGCCGGACTTCGCGAACGAGGTCAGCGGACATGGACTGCCCAAGCCCTCCGTGTGTGTCTCCGGCGCCAGTCTCACGAGACTCGGTCTGCCTGGTTGGCCCAGAAGGCGTCGCCGTCTCTGAGGACGCCCCATACGATGGATGGACTCACCACATCGCGCAACAGGTCCGCCGCCCGGCTCGGTCTACCGAGGTGTGCCTCGATGACGACGCGGCCCGACGAAGCTGCCAGATCAGCGAGCTGAATCGATGGGTGGTCTTTGGAGCGCCCGAGCCCGAAGTCAGTGAGTGTCGGCGGAGGTCCCTCGCCTCGAAACGCCACATGGCTCGCCGCCGCTCCACGCAGTACCGCATCGACAAAGGGCCGAGTCAGGACGTTCTGCTCGTCGTGCAGGAAGCGAACCGGGCCGTAGCGACGGCAGACCATCGCTACCTGGTCGCCGAGCAGAAAACTCATTGGATCCATCGTCGCCGCAACGTTCGCCTCGTCAGCGACGAAGCGTACGAGGTCGTGGGCGTGCTTCTTGCCGTCGAGCAAGACGTCGAGCACACGGCCCACATCACTCCGCCAGCACTGCCGTCGAGCCTCGCTCAGCCTGGCGTAGAAGGAGGCCACGGTCTCTTTCGCTCCCTTACGCTGTTTGGTCCGAGCCAAGGACACGAACGCAGCCATCAAGGGCTCCCACAGATCGCCGAGTGCTTGAGGGCCTTTCTGGCTCAGCATCAAGGCCATCTGCCGGGCGCCGCCAGAGGCGTAGAGGTTGAGCCCACGGTCGTGCGCCCATTCTTCGACGATGAGGTCAACGATCTTGGCCACGATGATGAACGGCTTGTCAGCGACCATCAAGCTCACACGTTCATAGAGCGGACCACTAGGTCCGAAGACCTCGGCCAACGCATTTAGTCCCGGATCCTTCAGAAACTGCGAGAACTTCGCCTCAGGTGCCTGCTTAGCGCCGGCCCGCTCTCTCAACTCAGCAAGGATCGGAGCTGCGGTCGCATCGTCGATACGAACCGTCGCATGTGCGACCACGAAGTCCCGGTCCACCAGGTTCTCCCCAGAAGTACCCGACTCGTCGGCGGCGACCCACACCGAGTCGTTGACGTCAAGCGTCGGTTCCGAGACCCATCGTGGCCAGTCCGCACCCATCACCGAGTCGATATCAAACTCCACGCAGATGAGTATGGGCGAGTTCCCACGGCTATCGCCACCGGTTGAACAACTGCACCGTCTGTCTCAATCTGCGCATCCTCTGTCGAGCCCCGCGGACGAGTGAGGCATTGCCTCGCCAACACCTCGGATGCTCGCCCCGCGACCTAAGGGATTGGGCCCGCCCCACGTCCTGCTTCTCCGCACAGTTCGAGGCGTGTGGTTAAGGTGCGTGTCCGGCCTCGGACACTCTTCTTCTGAACAGGGTCGGCCAGTGAGCCGCCGACCTCCCGATAGGACACCGCTTCGCGGCGCCTGTCTTCCGGCCGCCTCCGGCGGACGCGGAATGCTCTGACGACGACCCCGAACGGCACCAGATACTGGATGAATTGCCGAGCGCGGTGCCCCGGCGCCGATTCAGGCAGGCGCTCCCTGACCCGACATCGACTTGCAGACCGTCAAGCTGGTCGCATTGGTCGGAGCATGGCGGTGAGGACCGGGCCGTTGACGGACGGCTGTTGTGTACTGAGCTGCTCGTATCCCCAGGATTCGTAGAGCGCCTTGACCTTCCCGTCGCCGTTCAATGCGTTGACCAGCAACGAAACATGCACCTCCTGACGACCACGGAGCAGCTCGTCATGAATCAGCAGAGCGATCCCCTGCCCCCGCCACGGCTTACGCAGCATGATCTCCTTCACCGCCACGGTCGGCGTCTCGGTGCAGCCCTCGGGTAGCGGGGTGGTCATCCGCCGCCACCAGCGATCGTCGGGTGCGAGCGTGTTCGCGTACGCAAACCCCACCGGCTCGTCCGCGTCGTAGCCGATGACAACCTCCCACCCCGGATCCGCCGCATGCCGCGCAAGCTGTTCGCCGAATCGCTCGACTGAGTAGTTCGGCAGATGAAGCTGGTCCGCGCGCACGTCGGCGTATACCTCGATCATCGTGCTCCATACGTCTTCGATCACGGTGGAATGGCGCAGTGCAATGCCGTCAGGGGTCACAGAAGCTTCCTCAGTGAGTCGTGTGCGTATGGATCCCAGGCGGTTGCCGGGTCGCTCGATGGTGCGGCAATCTGCAAGTGTGCTGCCGAAGTCTCGGAGCATCGAGTTGATGCGTGGATGCACGCCGGTCGGTTCGATCGGGATCGACATCGCGGTGGCGACCGCTTCCTCCAGGTCGCCTTGGCCGAGCTGTGCCTTGGCCAGTCGGGCGGTCGTGATCGATCGCGTACGCCGCATGCCGGGCCGCAGAAGCGCGAGGCTCCGATGAGCGTGGCCCTCAGCCACCTCGTAGTCCCCGAGCGCCAGATAGCCGGCCAGAGCCGGATTCTCCAACTCGGCCTGGTCGTAAAACGCGTTCAGCCACAGCGGCCTCTCGTCCCCCCGGTTCAGATCTGCTCAGAGCGTCTTCGGCATGGGCTACGGCCTGGCGTACGGCGCGGTGATCGCCGGTCTGCCCCAGGATCGCGGCATGTCTTGCATGACCAAGAGAGGCGAACATCGGATCTCGCCTCGCAATCTGCAGCCGACGCGCGACGTCATTGGCGGCCAACGCGTCAACCGGCCTGGCCATGTGACGGTACCGGCTGCCGGCGGGGGACCAGATCCTGAACTGGATCGCCGGGTCGCCTGACATGGTGGCCAGGCCCCCTGCTCGATCGAAGTGTCGTTGCGCGGTGTCGGACCGGCGATGGCAGCCCACATTGCACTCGACGTGAATGAGGCTGCGCAGCCGTAGAGCGCGCTTCGAATGCGCTGGCTCGCGGTCCCCCGCGCCTGCAGCGCGAGAGCTTCACCGGCGAGCGCGGACGCTTGCGTCTCGATGGTGAGCTTTCCGCCGTACTGATGATCGCTCGCAACGATCGGAGTCCTGGATAGACGACAAGGCGTCATCAGATTTGAACGAGGCCACACCTCCAGGACGGGTAGGCGGGCCAGTGGTCGTTGGGCTCGCGATCTCTGGTGAGGGTCCAGCCTCCCGAACCCGATCGAGACCATCCTTGGTCCTCGGCTGGTAGACCTTCTGCTGCCTGACCTGCGGCGAGGCAGGTCAGGCAGCAGGTCATTAACAGGTCTCTTCGATGTACTTCGGCGAGCTGATAGGAGCCCAACTGGTTGGGGTGTCGTCGATCCAGACCCGGAAATCGCCGAGCCCGGGGAAGGCCCGGATAACGGTGGCGGCGCCGGCGGTGTCGGTGGTGAAGGTGGAGATGACTTGCCAGGTGCTGCTATCGACCGGCCGCCATTGGATGGAACCTGTAGCCGAGGTGTGGGCGAGGCCCGTCCCACGTCACTTCGAATCGCGCACCACCCGGCGTACCGTTGCGGTGCGACCGGTGAGCGTGTTACCGAGTCGACCCGACCCGATGCACACCGAAATTTCACGCCACCGCCGTGCCAGCGGCACACCCGGGGCCACAACACTGGTGGATCCGACGCGCCGCGATCGAGATCAGAGAAGAGCCCCGGGGTCGAGGCCACAGGGTTTCCGCATGCCTCCGAGCTCGGGTTCGGTACACCGCCGACGTAAAGTGCGGAGCGCGGCCGGGGAACCAGCCAGCACGTCACCGGTTCAATCGCGGCCTTCTCCGGTCCGGGCCGCCTCCAGGCCGGTGATGATCAACCGCAACCCGAAGTCGAACTCGTCCTCCAGGGTCACCGGGAGCGCATCGGCGACCGCGACCGTAGCAGGGAACTGGTCCGGGTCCAGTCGGTGCAGCTGGGCGGACACCTCGGTGTCCTCGCGGCGCTGGGCGGCGGCGTCCTGGTTCAGTTGCATCGCGAAGCCGAGGACGTGCCGCGCCAGGGTGGCATAGGCCCGTGCCGCCAGTGCGGGCGAGAACCCCGCGGCGAGCAGGAGCGCCAGGGCGCGCTCGCGGTGCAGCAGGGCGTTGGGGCCGACGGGGACGTGCGCGCCGACCAGCGGGGCCGCGTTGCCGTGCCTGCGCAGTACCTCCAACATCGCGGTGGCCAAGGCACCGCACGCGTCCTGCCAGGTCGCCGCCTGTCCCGGGTCGACGTCGATCTCGCCGAAGATGCGGTCGACCACCTGCGCGAGCAGATCCGCGCGGCCGTCGAAGTGGCGGTACAGCGTCGCCGTGCTCGACTCCAGCCGCTGGGCCACGGCACGCAGGGACAGCGCGTCGGCGCCTTCCTCGTCGAGGATCGCCAGCGCCGCCGCGACGATCTGCTCGCGGGGCATCGCGGGGCGGCCGGGCGCGCGTCTGCCGTTGGACGTCGCGCCGCGACTGTTCGTGGATGGTGGCACACGTCAAGTATGTCGGGCTTGACCGCACCTGGCAATATCGGCTACAACGTAGCCATAAATAGTCCGCCCAAATGCCCTCCGCAGCGTGCCGAGCGAGGAGTCGGGCTCCAAGCGGGCAAATCAGCCCAACGATCAAGGAAGACGATCATGGCAGTCCTGGTAGCGATCGCCGCGTACGTTGTGCGCATCCTGCGGCGGCCCGTGGACGCCAGGCTCAAGCGGCGTCAGGGCGGTCCGGTCGTGGTCGTGGGCGGTCTGGGGCTGCTGATCTTCCTCTGGCTGCGATTCTCCCCGGAGGACGTGGGCACCGGCTACCTCACCGGCGAGATGTGGGGCGTCTCGGCAGTCTTCCTCATGACGGTGTCCCTAGTGCTCGCCACCAAATGGCGTCGGCTGGAACCGTGGTTCGGTGGCCTGGACCGGATGTACCTCTGGCACCGCTGGAGCGCCACCGTCGCGGTCGGCCTCCTCGTCGTACCCCATGCGATCCTCACCACGATCGCCCCGGCCCTGGAACAGGGCGCGCCGTCCGGTCTGGCCGGTACTGCCGGGATCGTGCTGGGCGCCGCATCGATTCTCGGGCTCGTGGCCCTCGTCGCGATCTCTTACCCCCGGATCGGCGACCTGATCCGATTGCACTACGGACGCTGGCTCGGCCTCCACCGCCTGACCGGCGGACTCGTGATCTTCGCCTTCCTGCACGGTCTCGCGCTCGACGACGTCATCGCCGGATCGACCCTGCTGCGGCTGATCTTCGTCGGTCTCGGCACGGTCGCGACAGTCGCGTACGGATACACGGAACTGCTCATGCGACGCCTTCTACCTGCGGCCGAGGCCGTCGTCTCCTCCGTTCGTCGCCTGTCGACCGACACCCTGGAAGTCGTCGTCCAGCCCACAGACCGGGCAGTCGAGGTGATTCCCGGCCAGTTCATCTATCTCGAGGTCCGCGGTGGCGCCGGAAGACGTGAGCACCCGTTCAGCGTCGCCGGTGTGCTGCCGGACGGCCGGCTGCGCCTGATCGTGAAAGCTGCCGGCCGCGATACCGCACTCATGTACGAGCGCCTCGAACCGGGTCTGGCGGCGAAGGTCACCGGACCGTTCGGGATGTTCGATCACACCGTGGGCGGCGACCGCCAAATCTGGATCGCCGCAGGTGTCGGCGTCGCGCCCTTCCTCGGCTGGCTCGCAGGCCGATCAGCCGGCCTGCCGGCACGAGTGGACTTCTTCTACGTCACCTCAAGCCCGGAGACTGCCCTGTTCGCCGAGGAAGTCGACGCTGTCAGTCGAGAACACCCCACCGTTCGCGTGCACCACGTGCGCACCAAAGAATCAGGCCGCCTCACCCTCGAACAGATCGCTTGCCGAGCCACCGACACCGGAGTGCTCGATCCCACCATCGATGTGTTCCTCTGCGGCCCCCGCCCGATGGTCGACGGCCTCGCGCGCGCTCTGGGTCGGAGCGGATTCTCCCGCGATCACGTGCATTTCGAACTGTTCGCCTTCCGCTGAGTACGGCAAGCCGCGACGGGCGCCTCCCGCCCCAACCGAAGAGATTCATGAAACGGCGCACGCCGCTCACATCAAGCAAGACGTGCACCACCGACCTGGCCTCGCAGCACCGCATCATCTACGTCGACGCGGGCTTGCACGGCGGTTGACGCACAGCATAATAACGGCAACACTGTAGCCATTATGACGAGCACTCAGTCAGTTTCGGTCGACGGCTTGCGCGTTCACTACGAACGCGCAGGTCAAGGGCCCGCGGTGGTGCTGTTGCATGGCAGCGGGTCGTCGTTGGAGGGCTTCGAGCGGGTAGCGGCGCTGTTGGCGGCGTCCTACGACGTGATCCGTCCGGACCTGCCCGGCTTCGGACGCACGGGGCCGCGTCCGGATCGCGACTACCGCGTCCAGACCTACGCGCGCACGATCGCCCGCTTCCTGACCGCGATCGAGGTACCGCACTTCGTGCTGGTGGGCAATTCGCTCGGCGGCAACATCGCGTGGAATCTGGCCCTGGACGCCCCGGAGCGGGTGGACGCGCTGGTGCTGATCAACGCCACCGGCTACCCGGAGAAGACGCTGCCCGCGGGGTTGCGGCTGGCCCGGAACCCGCTGCTGCGCCCCGTGCTGCGGCGGTGGCTGCCGCGGAGCGCGACCGAACGCGGGCTGCGTGAAGCCGTCGGCGCGAACACGAACATCGTGGACGCCGCCATGGTGGACCGGGTGCACGCGCTGACGAGCCGTCCGGGGAACCGGTCGGCGTTCGTCGACTTCGCCAACACCGACCAGCCCGACCGCAGCGCCGAAATCCCGAAGATCGCAGTCCCGACGCTGGTCCTGCGCAGCGCCGGCATCGACGGGCAGCACTTCGCCAGCGACATCCCCGGCGCCGCCGAGCACGTCCACGCCGACGGTGGCCACCTGCTGCCGGAAGAGGACCCCGACTGGGTAGCCGCCGCGATCACGGAGTTCCTGCGATGAAGTACTTCGTCGCCTCGGACGAGGACCGCCGGCTCGACGCGGCCAATCGCCGGACCTTGCGCGGCAGCTTCGTCACCCTGTCCGACGGGGTGACGCACTACGAGCTGACGGGCCCGGAGAACGGTGAACTCGCCGTGCTGGTCGGCAGCATCACCATCCCACTGTCCTATTGGGACGCACTCGCGGCGCGGCTGCATGCCCGCGGCGTGCGCACCTTGGCCTGCAGCGCCTACGGCCGCGGCTACTCCGACCGAATCGAGGGCCGCTACGACGAAGCGTTGTTCGTCCGGCAGCTCGCCGAGCTGACCTCGGCCCTTGACCTCAAGCCGCCGTGGCACGTCGTCGGCACCTCGATGGGCGCCCTGGTCGCAATGTCCTACGCGAACCTGCACCCGAACACAGTGGCCACGCTCGCCGTCGTCGGGCCGGCCGGGCTGGGCAAGCGTCCGCTGCCGCAGCGTTTGCTTCGCAACGACGTCATCGGCGGATTCGTCGCTAGGCGTTTCGGCCGCAACCTCCTGGAAGGCCACCTCGGGCACAACGTCCGCGACCCCGAGCTGTCCGCCGAGCTGGTCGCCATGGTGCGCGACGCCTACCGCTACGAAGGCTCCCTGTACGCGTTCTTCCAAACCCTCCAAGACTTCCCGCTGTACGAACGACAGGAACTGTTCCGCAGCACCGGCGAGCTGGGCCTCCCCGTCCTGCTGGTGTGGGGCGACGACGACCAGGTCACCCCCATCAGCCACCTCGACACCGTCCGCGAACTACTGCACCCGCAGCAGACCCACGTCATCACCCAATGCGGCCACATGGCCCCCTACGAACGGCCGGACGACGTCGGCGACCTGCTCGCGTCGTTCCTCGCTTCCTACTCCGATCGGCTTGAACCATGAACGAACCCCTCGACGTCCTGATCGCCGGCGCCGGCCCGACCGGCACCACCCTGGCCATCGACCTCCTCCGCCGCGGCTTGGCCGTCCGGATCATCGACAAGGCCCCGCACTCCTTCGAAGGCTCCCGCGCCAAGGGCATCCAGCCGCGCACCCTGGAGGTGTTCGACGACATCGGCGTACTCGACGACGTCCTCGCCGGCAGCAGCGACTACCCGCGCCTGGGCATCCACCTGGGACCGGTCACCGTCCCGTGGCGGATGTTCCGCAACCGCGACCGCACCGCCGACGTCCCGTACCCGAACACCCGGCTGATGCCCCAGTACCGCACCGACGCCGTACTGCACGACCGGCTCGAACAGCTCGGCGGCAAGGTCGAATACGGCCGCGAGCTCGCCGGTTTCGACCAGGACAGTATGTCGGTCACCGCCACGGTGATCGGCGACGACGGCCCGGAACGGATCACCGCCCGCTACCTCGTGGGCGCCGACGGCGGATCCAGTGCCGTCCGCAAACACCTCGACGTCGGGTTCCTCGGCGAAACCCGCGAGGCAGACCGGATGCTCATCGTCGACGCCATCACCACCGGACTGTCCCGCGACCGCTGGCACGTCTGGCCGGGAGTGAAAGGCCGGTTCGCCGGCGCCTGCCCGCTGCCGAACACCGACCTGTACCAGTGGATGATCCGGCTTGCCCCGGACGAGGAACCACCCGAGGGCGAAGAGGCCACCACCCGGCGGATCCAGGCGCACACCCACAACCGCGCTATCGCCGTACGCGACATCCAGTGGCGGTCGGTGTTCCGGCCCAACATCCGCCTGACCGAAACCTACCGCCGCGACCGGGTCCTCCTCGCCGGCGACGCCGCGCACGTGCACACCCCGGCCGGCGCGCAGGGCCTCAACACCGGCATCCAGGACGCCTACAACCTCGGCTGGAAGCTCGGCCAGGTCCTGGCGGGAGCCGACCCCCGGCTGCTCGACAGCTACGAGGCCGAACGCCTGCCCATCGCCGCCGGCGTGCTCGGCCTGTCCACGAAGAAGTACGAAGGCATCGCCAAGCTCGACCCGTCGAGCCTGCGCCGCGGCAAGGACGAACAACAGCTCTCGCTCACCTACCGCGGCGGTCCGCTCGCCCCGGCCGGAGGCGACCGTACGACGACGCTGCAGGCCGGCGACCGGGCGCCGGACGCCGAACTGCCCGGCTCACGCCTGTTCGACACCTTCCGAGGGCCGCACTTCACCCTGGTCGCCTACGGCCCGCAGGCCGCCGCGGCCAGCGGCGAACTCGACTGGCCCGCCGCGGGAGCGCCACTGCGGCGCGTCATGGTCCAGCCACAACCCGACTTCCGCCGCACCTACGGGCTCGAAGGCGACACGCTGCTGCTCGTCCGGCCCGACGGCTACCTCGCACACATCGCAACCCACGACTTCCTCGAGTCGACCCGCGCCGCCGTCCGGGCCGTGGCTCCCGGGGCAGCCGGATAACCGCGCCAGCTCACCGGAGCCAATTCAGTGATACCGCAACCAGCCATCACCAGGAGCAGCGCATGACCTTGCTTTCCGTCCTCGGCGGGCTGATCGCTGTCGCGACCGTGGCGGCCACCGCGCGCGGCATCGTCGTACGTCGTCGCGCGCTCGCCCCTGTGGCGCCCGGCCTTCGGCACCCGATGATCATCCTGCCGCTGAGCGTCACCAACACCACCACCCTGGCCATCGCCCGCCGCCGGCGCCCACCAGGCGGCACCCTTCAACCCGGCGTGCAGTGCGACACCCACACAGTGCCGGTCCCGGCCGGCGGCGCACCGGTGACCGTACTGACCTACCAGACCCCGTATCGCAGCACGCCCAGCGCAGCCCTGCTGTGGATGCACGCCGGCGGCACCATCATGGGCGCGCCAGACATGGCCCATGGCTGGTGCAGCCGGGTCGCGGCTGAGCTCGGCATTCTCGTGATCAACATCGACTACCGCCTAGCTCCGGAAAACCCCTACCCCGCCGGCCTGGACGACTGCTACCACACGCTGCGCTGGCTGCACGACCACGCCGAGGACCTCGGCGTCCACCCAGACCGCATCGCCGTCGGCGGCGAGAGTTCCGGTGGCGGCCTGGCCGCTACCCTCGCCCAGCGCGCCGGCGACACCGGCGTGCCGGTCGCCTTCCAGGCACTCGTGTATCCCATGCTCGACGACCGCACCGTCCTGCGGCCCACGCCCAACATCCCGTTCCTGCCGCCGTGGACCCACACATCGAACCGCTTCGCCTGGACCTGCTACCTCGGCCACCCACCCGCGCACGCCGATGACCGCCCCTACATCGCGGCCGCCCGCCGCAGTAACCTGACCGGCCTGCCACCGGCCTGGATCGGCGTCGGCGACCTCGACCTCTTCCACACCGAAGACATCGACTACGCCCACCGGCTCAAGCAGGCCGGCGTCGCCTGCGAACTCGTCGAGGTCCCCGGCATGTACCACGGCGCCGACGTGCTGCGAGGGAACGGCGCCAGCATGATCGCCTTCCGCACCAGCCTGATCAACGCACTCAAGACCGCCCTCGTCCAGCCACATCGCGGCGACCTGCCGGTCAACTGATCAAGTGCTCTGACGCCGGACCGCGACGGCAGCACCCCAGCAGAGCCTGGACGAGCCGGTCAGGGGATGGTTAGGGCTGGTCACCCCTCCAGTGGACTTGAGAAGTTCAGTGAACGTACCCGTCCCACTTCGAGGCACAGCGGGTGGCGACGACCTTGAAGGTGATGTTGGCGCAGTTGGTCGAGAAGCTGTACGAGGAGATCTTCCCGGTGCGTAGGCCCACCTGCGGGACCTGCTTCGCGTCCACCGATGTGGGCTAGGGCAGGGATTCGGCGATCAGGGTGCCGACCTGCGTGAGTTCGATCAGGAAGCCGTCGTGGCCGTACGGCGACTTGATGGTGCGGAGGGGATCGGCCGGCGGGCAGGCTGCGACCAGTTCGGCGGAGAGCCTTGGCGGGTAGAGACGATCCGAGTCGACGGTGGCGACGACGAGTCGCGCCTCCAACTGGCTGAGCGCGTTCTCGAGGCCACCGCGGCCGCGGCCGATGTCGTGGGTGTTCATGGCCCGGGACAGTACGACGTACGATCCAGGGTCGAACCGCTTGGCCAGCTTGGCCGCGTGGTGGTCGAGGTAGGACTCGACGGCGAATCGGCCGTCGCCCTGAGGCTTGCGGCCGAACCGGGTGGCGAGCTCGTACTCCGAGCGGTAGGTGATGTGCGCGATCCGGCGGGCGATGCCGAGTCCGGCGGCGGGCGCCCGGCCTGTTCCGTGGTAGTCGCCGCCCTGCCAGTCCGGATCCGACTCGATCGCGGCGAGCTGCGGCGCACACCACGCGATCTGCTCGGCGGACGCGTAACCGGTCGACGCCAGTACGACGGCGGTTCCCACCCGGCCCGGATACATCAACGGCCACTCGAGCGCGCGCATCCCGCCCATCGAACCACCGATCACGGCCGCCCAGCGATCGATGCCCAGGGCATCCGCCAGCGCAGCCTCGGCGCTGACCTGGTCCCGGACCGTGATCGCCGGAAACCTGCTCCCCCACGGCCGGCCGTCCGGAGCATCACTCGACGGCCCGGTGGTGCCCTGACATCCGCCGAGAACGTTGGCCGCGACGACGTACCAGCGGGCCGGATCGATGTACCGGCCGGCGCCGATCAGTCCGTCCCACCAGCCCGGGGTGGGGTGCGCCGGCCCGGCCGCACCGACCACGTGTGCGTCCCCTGTGAGGGCGTGGCAGATGAGGACGGCGTTGTCACGGGTGGCGTTCGGCCGGCCCCAGGTCTCGTAGGCGATCCGTACGCCGGGCAGCGTCGTACCGCTGTCCAGCAAGACGTCGCCGACGGCAGCGAACCGCCGGGCGCCGACAGGATCACCCACCCGCCATCCACCGGCCACCTGACCGGGCGCATGGCACCGCCCCACAGGCGGTGGACGGCCGGCCGGATCCTCGGGGGTGACCCCGGGCTCCCTGCTCCGGACCGGCCGGGCCTTCCGCACCTGGACGCCGGCGGGTGGGTGATCCTGGCTCATCAGGCCGACTTCGCCGCGGCGAAACCAACCTCCAGATCCGCCAGGATGTCGTCGAGGTGCTCGATACCCACGGCCAGCCGAACCAGCCCCGGCGTCACACCGGAGGCGAGCTGATCCTCGGCGGACAGCTGGCTGTGCGTGGTCGAGGCCGGGTGGATCACCAGCGAGCGCACGTCGCCGATGTTCGCCACGTGGCTGTGCAGCCGGAGCGCGTTCACGAACCGCTTGCCGGCGTCCACTCCACCCTTGATCTCGAAGGCGACCACCGCACCTGCACCGCGTGGCGCGTACTTCTCCGCCAGTTGATGCCACGGCGACGACGGCAGACTCGCGTACGCAACGCTGTCGACCTCGTCCCGCGCCTCCAGCCACTGCGCCACCTTCAACGCGTTGTCCACGTGCCGCTCGATCCGCAACGACAACGTCTCCAGCCCCTGCGCGATCAGGAACGCGTTGAACGGCGACACCGCCGGACCGAGGTCGCGCAGCCACTGCACCCGCGCCTTCAGGATGAACGCCAGGTTCCCGAGGTCGCTCCCGACGCCGAGATCGCGGGCGTAGGTGAGCCCGTGGTAGCTCGGGTCCGGGGTGTTGAAGCCGGGGAACCGCTCCGGGTTCGCGGCGTAGTCGAACCTGCCCGAGTCCACGATCACGCCGGCGATCGCCGTACCATGGCCGCCCAGGTACTTGGTCGCCGAGTGCACCACGATGTCGGCGCCGTATTCGATCGGCCTGATCAGGTACGGCGTGGCGACCGTGTTGTCCACCACCAGCGGTACGCCGTACTCGTGCGCGACTCCGGCGACGCCCTCGATGTCGAGGATCTCGCTCTTCGGGTTCGCGATCGTCTCGGCGAAGAACACCTTGGTGTTGTCGCGGATGGCACTCTTCCAGGACTGCAGGTCGTTCGGGTCCTCGACGAATGACACTTCGATGCCGAGCTTCGGCAGCGTGTAGTGGAACAGGTTGTACGTGCCGCCGTACAGGCTCGGGCTGCTGACGATGTGGTCGCCGGCCTCGGCGATGTTCAGCAGGGCAAGGGTTTCCGCGGCCTGCCCGGAGGCGACCAGCAGGGCCGCGGTGCCTCCTTCGAGGCTGGCGACCCGCTGCTCGACCGCGTCCTGGGTCGGGTTCTGGATCCGGGTGTAGATGTTGCCGAACTCCTTCAACCCGAACAGGCTGGCGGCGTGATCGGTGCTGTCGAAGGTGTACGACGTGGTCTGGTAGATCGGCAGCGCCCGAGCCTTGGTGGTCAGGTCGGAGGTCTGTCCGGCGTGGATCTGCCTGGTCTCGAACGACCAGGTGGGAGTGGTTTCGGTCATCGAACGGTCCTGTTCTCGGGTACGACGACACCACCGACCGGCCCGGAATCCGCACCAGGCGGCGCGGACCGGCGGGGGTCGCAAAGGGAGATGAAGAGATGATGCGAGCTAGCTCAACCGCAGCAGCGGACGGGCTGTTGCTAGCGACAACAACATTCGGTCATGACTACTCCTGAGGTGAGGGTGTCGCGACTGGACCACCCGACTGACCTAAGTCTACAAACTCAGTAGACATTACCCGACCCATCTCACTCTGTGGTCATCGACCAAGCGCGCGGCAGGGCCTTCAGGGGAGCTGGAGGACGATGCCGGTGTGGGTGGTGAGGACGGCGGCTGCGCCGGCGCGAATGGCTGTGGCGGCTCGGATCGGGGTGAAGGTCTTGGCGTCGTAGCCGGTCGAGGTGCCGAGGCCCTCGCCGCGGTAGGAGGCACCGGGCCAGGTCGCGGCGGTGACGTTGGCGGTCGGTTCGGCCAGTTCTGCACCGAGGACGAGGAACTGCTGGTCGAGGTGGCTCGCGGTGATCAGGGCCATCGGGTCGACGAGGGCGTTGCCGGCGGCGACGACGAGGTCCGGCGACAGCTTGATGGCGTCGCTGATCCGCGTGACGTACTGCGCTGGGGCATCGGCGTTGACCGTCTTGAGGCTGACCTTCTCCGACGCTGCCCACTCATGAACCGCGGTCGCGAGGGTCTTCGTCTCGGCGTTGTCCCCGGCCGTCAGCAGTACGACGCGGTATCCCTCCGGCGGGCGCACGTCGCCCCACGAGCCGGCCCGCGGGGTGATCGTCGCCTCGGGGCTGGGTGGGGCGGCCGGGTCGACGAATCCTTCGCGCAGTGCGCCGATCGGCATCGGCTTCGCGTGTGGACGGGACCAGTCGTCGGCGGAGTCGCAGCCGCCGGCCAGTACGGCGATCACCAGCACCGCGGCTGCCGCTCGGAGTCGCACCTGCACAGGAATCCTTTGGTCGACGGTGAGAGAGCTCGCCCCTTTCATACCTCATCCGTCAAGGCGTCGACCGTTGGTACGACCACCGGTCCCCGGCCGTTTGCCCGCGGGCCGACGTACGTTCACCAACCGGGTGCACCGTGCGCTGCATGCCGGGTCTCGTACGCCGCTGCGCGTATCTCCTGATCGCAGCAGTGATCCTGCTGAGCGCCGTACCTGCGAGTGCCCACGGCTTCAGCTCCACGGTGTACGTCGATCTGACCGCGCCCGCGCAGGATCACGTGCGGGCCGAGCTCGGACTGGAGTACGACCTGCTCGTCGTGTCGGCAGCCGACTACGAGAAGGACGATCCGCTGTTCAAGGCCGGTACGGCGGCGTTCGACTCCGGGGACGTGCCGCAGCAGGCGGCCGCCCTGGCCGCTCATGCCGCCTCGGTCGACAAGTACGTGACGGAGCGGTTCACCATCTCGGCCGACGGACACGTCTGTACGCCGGCGCAGCAGGGCGACTTCACCATCCAGCAACGTGACGGCGTCCCGTACGCGTTCGTGGTACTGGATTACCAATGTCCGAAGACGGGCGCGCACGAGGTACGCAGCGGACTGTTCCCCGACAGCGAGACCTATGTCCGCGGCACCAAGACGATCGTCACGTACGACCTCGACCTGCAGAAAGGCAGCAGCGCCCTCGACTCCGCGCATCCGTCGTTCTCCACGCACCAGTCGACAGCGGAGCGGTTCTGGGAATTCTTCCGACTCGGCGCCGAGCACCTGCTCACGGGCCCGGACCACATCCTGTTCCTGCTGGCGCTCATCGCCGGGTCCCGCCGCCTGCGCGAAATAGTGCTCGCGGCAACGACTTTCACTGTTGCCCATTCGGTGACGTTCATCCTCGCGGCGCTCGGCGTCGTCCACGTGTCGCCGTCGTTCATCGAGCCGGTCATCGCACTGTCCATCGCGGTGGTGGCGTTCTGGCATCTGTGGCGGATCTGGCGCCGCGGGCGTCTCGCAGCGGAACTGGAAACGCCGAGCCGCGGTCACCTGAGTCTCGACCGGGCAGGCTGGATCCGGCTCGCCGTGGTGTTCTGTTTCGGGCTCGTGCACGGCATCGGTTTCGCCGGTGCGCTCGGAATCCAGCAAGCGTGGTCGTGGACGTTGCTGTGGTCGTTACTGGTGTTCAACGTGGGCATCGAGACCGTGCAGCTCGCCCTGATCGCAGTGACATTTCCGCTACTTTCCGTGTTGCGGAAAACGTTCCCCTCGGTCGCGCTGTGGGTCACCGGAATCATCGCGGCAGGTGTTTCCGTGGCCGGCCTGGTGTGGTTCGTGCAGCGGCTCTAGTGCGGCCACCCCGTGTTCACGAACATTCCACCGGACCCGTACAGATTCACCGGTGGGCCTGCAGGCCCGAATCGTCATCCCTGTTACGGACGGACACTCGATGAAGCTCATCAACTGGGCACGGACCCGTACGGCCGCGTGCCTCACCGTGGCGGTCGTTGGTACCGCCACCGTGTTCGGAGGTGCGGGCGCCGCGCAGGCCGCCCAAGCCGACGCAACCGCCGCCCCGACCGGCATCATCCTCGGCGTCGGCGCGCAGGAGTCGCAGCGCGTCCTCAGCTGGTACGCCCCGACCGGCACCGCGCAGGTGGTGCAGGTCGCTCCCACCAACCGGCTGGTCCACGGCCGGTTCCCGGCGAACGCGACGTCGTTCCCGGCCTCCGTCGCGGCGAACAGCGTGAACGGCGGCTACAACGGTCACGCCACGATCGACGGCTTGCGCGAGCACACGTCGTACTCGTACCGCGTCGGAACCGGCGGCGACTGGTCGCCGACGTACACCTTCAAGACGCAGGACTTCGACGGAAACTACAGTTTCCTGTTTTTCGGCGACCCGCAGATCGGCTCGTCCGGCAACGTCGACAAGGACGCCGCCGGCTGGGCCGACACCCTGAACGTCGCGCTCACCGCCAACCCGAACGCCGAGCTGCTGGTGTCGGGCGGCGACCAGGTCGAGACCGCGAACACCGAGACGCAGTGGAACGCTTTCCTCGCCTCCGACAAGCTCCGGCAGTACCCGTGGGCGGCGACCATCGGAAACCACGACGTCGGCGGCAAGGCCTACGAACAGCACTTCTGGACCCCGAACACCGACCGTTCGGCCGCCTTCTACAAGGGTGACCCGAACGTGCAGTCCGGTGGCGACTACTGGTACCTGTACAAGGACGTGCTGTTCATCGACCTGAACAGCAACGCCTACGCCAACGGCGCCGACGAAGCGCACATCGGCTACATCACCAACGTCGTCAAGGCGCAGGGCGCGAAGGCGAAGTACACCGTGCTCGTCTACCACCACTCGATCTACTCGCCGGCCGACCACGCCAACGACTCCGACAACCAGGTACGCCGTCAGGACTTCCCGACCGCGTTCTCGAAGCTGGGCGTGGATCTCGTCCTGCAGGGTCACGACCACAGCTACTCGCGCAGCTACGTGATCAAGAACGGCAAGAAGGCCAACCCGGCCGAGCAGCCGGGTGCTGCCCAGGTCGCGCAGGGTCCGGGCGGCGTGATCTACGTGACGGCCAACTCGGCGTCCGGCTCGAAGTACTACGACCTGACCGCGCCGGACACCACCCAGGACCCGAACTACGGCCCTGACCCGCTCAACCCGAAGAGCCACTGGGCCAACTCGGTGGAGAACCAGGAGCACGTCCGCACCTACGTCAAGGTCGACGTACGCAAGGACAAGCTCGTCGTGGAGAACGTCCGCAGCGGCACCTGCGTCGCACCGAACGCGGCAGTCGAACTCGGCAAGGTGAAGTGGTGCGGCCCGGACAGCGGCGCCAGCCCGGCCCAGCCGGTCGGCTCGCTCGTGGACAAGGTGACGATCCGCCCGTACCGCGCGCACACCCCGTGGGCCGCCGCCCCGCGCGACTGGACCGAGAGCAAGAACACCGACGGCGCTGTCACGCTGACCAGCGTGAGCTGAACACCCTGACCGGGGTGGACGCTGAACAGGCGCCCACCCCGGTCCCTTTCAGAAGGACGAGTATGCGCAGAGCACTCGTGACGCTGCTGTTGGCGCTGAGCGCGGTGGTTGTCGGCGTACCTGCCGCGGCCGCGGACGACGTACCGTGGTCGGTCGGCACCGCGGACAACGGCTACGGAACCAAGCGGCCGAACTACAGCTACACGACCAATCCGGGCGGACAAATCCAGGACGCACTCGTCGTCGCGAACCACGGTACGACGCCACTCGGGCTGGCGGTGTACGCCGCCGACGGGTTCACCAACGACCGCGGCCGGCTCGATCTCCTCGCGAAGGACGGGAAGTCGACGAGCGTCGGTGCCTGGGTCCATGCCGCCCGGGATCAGGTGACCGTGCAGCCGGGGCAGTCCGTCCAGGTGCCGTTCACGCTGACAGTTCCCGACGATGCCACGGCCGGCGATCATCTCGGCGGCATCATCACCTCGCTGACGCAGGCCGGTGAGGTGGATCGACGGCTGGCCATCCGCATCCGGGTGCGCGTCAGCGGCGAGCTCAAGCCGAGCGTGACAGTCGACGACGTGAAGCTGCGGTACTCCGGGACGTTCGGCAAGAGCGACGCCATCGTCACCTACACGGTCCGCAACACCGGCAACGCCATCGTGTCGGCACGCCCGTCGGCGTCCGTGACCGGACTGTTCGGGACTGCACAAGCCGAGGCCGACGACACGCCGCCACTGCTGCCCGGCGAAAGCTGGACAGTCTCCACGACGGTGCACGGAGTCGATCCCTCGCTCCGCCTGACCGGGAAGGTCACGCTGCTCCCGCTGATTACGGACGCTGCAGGATCGACCGGCACCCTCGACACCGTCGCGGCCGTTGCGCACACATTGTCGATCGTGTGGTTGGTCCTGATCCTCCTGCTCGTGCTGTGCGCGACTGCCGCCGCGCTCCTCCTCATCCGGCGGCGCCGGCGTCCTGCCGATCCCGCCGTACCGGCAAACCCCGCGGAGAAGGCACCCGTCTCCTGACCGGGAGCAGGATCGCCGACGGGTGGTCCGGTCCGAAGTGGACCTCCTGGTCGGCAGGGCGCGGTGAACCGGCGGGTGAGGTGGGAAGGTCTCTTGTATGGCCTCGCATCTGCTTGCCGTTCTCGGCGATGGCGAGCTCGTTGAGCTCGATGCCGACCTCGCCCGGGCCGCGGTCACCGCGCTCGTGGTGACCGCGGTCGATCCCGGTGGCGTGCCGCGCGCGAAGTTCGTGCCGCGCGAGAAGATCGCGGAGGCGCACCGCTCCGGGCTGGGGGCAGCGCCGAGCTGGCACGTCTTCTGCATTGACAACGGCATCGCGTTCACGCCTGAGCTGGGCGTGGTCGGTGACCAGCGGCTGCGCCCCGACCTGCGCGCGCTGCGGGTGCTCGGCGGCGGCTTGGCCTGGGCGCCGGCAGAGTTCCAGGAACAGTCCGGCTCGCCCTCGCCGCTGTGCACTCGTGGCCGGCTACAGGAGACGGTGGGCGAGTTGGCGGCACTCGGCGTGACCGCGACCGTCGGCTGCGAGGTCGAGTTCGTACTCACCGCCGCTGACGGCGCGGCGCTGACCGAACGCCCGTGGAACTGCTACGGCCTGACCGCAGGCCTGGACCAGGAGGACTTCCTCCTGCGGCTGCTCGACGACTGCCGAACCGCCGGGCTCGACGTCGAGCAGTGCCATGCCGAGTACGGCGACGGCCAGTACGAAATCTCCTTCTCCCCCACGGATCCGGTCACCGCGGCCGACATGGTTGTCCTGGCGCGCATCGTGATCGGCCGCGCGGCGCGGCGCGCAGGGCTTGCCGCATCGTTCTCCCCGGTGCCGTTCGCAGGTGGTAGCGGCAACGGGGCCCACATCCATGTCTCGCTCGATCGCGACGGTACGCCGATGTTGTCCGGCGGACCCGGACCGCACGGGCTGACCGTGGAGGGCGAGTCGGCGATCGGCGGCATCGTCGCCGGGCTGCCCGGCGTGGTCGGCGTCCTTGCCGGGTCCGTGCTGTCGGGTCAACGGCTGCTGCCCGGGCACTGGTCGGGCGCGTTCGTCTGCTGGGGACGGGAGAACCGCGAGGCCGCCGTACGTCTGTGCGCGGTCGAGGCAGGCAGCGCCAACCTCGAGGTCAAATGTGTCGACCCGTCCGCCAACCCCTACCTCGCGACCGCGGTCGTGCTCGGCTTGATCGTGGACGGACTGCAGCGCAGGACCCCGCTGCCGGCCGAGGCCATCACTCATCCGGCCGACGCGCAGCACCGGACGCTGCCTACCGATCAGACCGCGGCGCTGGACGCGCTCCGGGATTCGGCCCAGTCCGAACACATCCTCGGCGCCGGCCTCCTGTCCGCGCTGCTCGCCGTACGTCGGCACGAGGTGACCGCCTTCGAAGGCCAGGATCCGTCCGCAGTGGCCGACCGCTTGCGGTTCGCGTGGTCGGCGTGACAACCCGTTCGGGATCACGGTGCGCGCGATCTGCGCGCCGTTGCTCGACCTGCCGCGGCATTGCACCGCGGAGGTGCGGATCATGGCTCTGGCGCCGGGCCGTCGGCGTCAGCGTGGTGGGCGGAGTACTGCGAAGGGATCGGTGACGGTCAGCTCGCGGGCCACGAACTTGTAGACGGTCGCAGGACGGCCGCCGCTCTGGCCCGGGCTGGCTCGCCGTTCGGTGGGGTCAATCACGTGCCTGCGGGTCAGGACGCGGGTGAGATTGGTGGCGCCGAGCTCATAGCCGAGTGCGGCACCGAACAGATCACGTAGCTCCGCGATGGTGAACTCCAGCGGAGCCAGCGCGAAACCGATGTTCGTGTACGACAGTTTCGCGCGCAACCGGGCGACCGCGGCATCGATGAAGTAGTGATGATCGAACGCGGTCCGCGGCAGTTCGTCGACGGGGTGCCACTGCGTGTCGGACGGAAGGGCCGGCTGTACGTCGGACGGCACGAGGCCAAGATAGCCCGTCGCCAGCACGCGGGCCCGCGGATCACGATCGATCGCACTGTGCGTGGCCAACTGCTCGAGGTGCGCGACGTCGCGTACGTCGACCTTCGTCGCAAGGTGCCCGGTGATGGCGTCACGGAGCCGCTCTGTGGGCTCGACCCCGCCGCCGGGAAGCGCCCAGCGGCCGCGGTACGGGTCCTGTGCGCGTTTCCACAGCAGCACGCACAGCCTGCCGTCGCGAACGGACAGGACCACGGCGAGCGCCTCGTGCGGGTAACTGGGGAAGTTAACCGGATCACCTTTCTTGGCTGTGGGCACGAGGCCGATGGTAGCGTGCATCTAGTTATCGCCTCGGAAGCGAAAACTTCCCGAAAGAAGGATCTGTTGTGACTGTTGGTCAGCGCACGGCAATCAGCTGGCAGGAAGAGGTACGGCGCCTCGCCCAGGAGCGGGATGCGGTGATTCTCGCCCACAACTACCAGGAACCGGCGATCCAGGACGTAGCCGACCACGTCGGCGACTCACTCGCACTGTCGCGGATCGCGGCCAGTACCGAGGCGTCCACGATCGTGTTCTGCGGCGTGCACTTCATGGCGGAGACGGCCAAACTTCTCAGCCCCGGCAAGACCGTGTTGATCCCGACGGCCCAGGCGGGCTGCTCGCTGGCGGACACTATCGACGCCGACCAGTTACGGGCCTGGAAGGCCGAGCACCCCGGGGCGGTTGTTGTTGCCTATGTCAACACCAGCGCGGCCGTGAAGGCCGAGGCCGACATCTGTTGTACCTCGTCCAACGCAGTGGAGGTGGTGAACTCGATTCCGGCGGATCAGCCGGTCTTGTTCCTGCCCGATCAGTTCCTCGGCGCGCACGTCCGGCGACAGACCGGCCGGGACAACATCGAGGTGTGGATGGGCGAATGTCATGTGCACGCCGGCATCAGCGCGGCCGACCTGCGCGCTCAGGTAGCCGCCGATCCCGCGGCCGAAGTCCTCGTGCACCCCGAGTGCGGCTGCGCGTCATCGGCCGTCTGGCTCGCCGGCGTGGGTGATCTTCCGGCCGAGCGGACCCACATCCTCTCCACCGCCGGCATGTTGGAGACCGCTCGCGGCATGACAGCGAAGACGGCACTGGTCGCGACGGAGATCGGCATGCTCCATCAGCTTCGCAAGGTCAACCAGCAGACGACATTCCTGCCGGTGAATCCGAAGGCCTCGTGCCGCTTCATGAAGATGATCACCCCGGAGCTGCTGGTGCGGTGCCTGCGGGAGGGACGCGACGAGATCCAGCTACCGCCCGACGTCGTCGAGCGGGCACGGCGTTCGGTCGAGCGGATGGTTGCCATCGGCAAGCCTGCGGGTGCTCGATGACGCGCGTGGCCGATGTCGTTGTGATCGGCTCCGGCGTGGCGGGCATGTCCACCGCACTCGGTCTCGCGGCGACCCGTCAGGTGATCCTGATCAGTGCCGGCGACGGCAGCACGCCCTGGGCGCAGGGTGGTATCTCGGCCGCGTACGGCGAGGACGATCCACTCGACCACTGGCACGACACCGAGGTCGCGGGCGCGGGATTCTGCGATCCCCGGAACGTCCGCGCGCTGGTCGAGGAGGGACCGCAGCGGCTTGCCGAACTCATCGCTCACGGGGCGCGCTTCGACCGTGACGGTGCCGGTGCGCTGTCGAGGACGCTCGAAGGCGGCCACAGTCGTCCTCGGATCGTGCACGCAGGCGGTGACGCCACCGGTGCTGAGGTTCATCGCGCGCTCCTCAGCGCCCTGCAGCGAAGCAGCGTTCAGACGGTGACCGGGCGTACCGTCGGTCTGCTTCAGTCGGAGTCCGGAAGCGTGGTCGGGGTGCTCGTCGAGACGGGCACCGAACTCAGGCAGATCGAGGCGCGCGCCGTCGTACTGGCCACCGGCGGTATCGGCAACGCGTACCTGGCCAGCACCAATCCCGCGACGGTGCGCGGTGACGGGATCGCGTTGGCGCTGCGGGCCGGCGCGTCGCTGGTGGACATGGAGTTCGTCCAGTTCCACCCGACCGCGCTCCACACCGGTGAGACGAGCGGTCAGTTGCCCCTGGTCACCGAGGCTGTCCGAGGTGAAGGCGCCGTACTGCGCGACGTCCACGGCCGTCGGATCATGGCCGGACGGCATCCGCGAGCCGACCTGGCGCCGCGAGACGTCGTCGCTCGGGCGATCGAGGCGACGATGCGGCGCGACGGATCAGACCATGTCTGGCTGGATGCGACAGATGTCGCGCCGGACGTACTCCGGAAGCGGTTCCCGACCGTACTGGCCTCGTGCGCACGCATCGGCGTCGACCTGTTGTCCCAGCAGATCCCGGTCGCGCCGGCCGAACACTTCCTGTGCGGCGGCGTTCGGACCGATCGGAACGGCGCAACCGACGTACCCGGGCTGTACGCAGTCGGCGAGGTCGCCGCGACCGGCGTACACGGGGCCAACCGGCTCGCCTCGAACAGCCTGCTGGAAGGACTCGTCTTCGGGCGTCGCGTCGCAACTGCCCTGACCCTCGACCTCCCCGCGAAGGACCGCGGCCGCGCCCGTGAGCTCATGCTCGGCGATGATCGTCAACCGGAGCGGATTCGCACGATCCTCAGCAGGTACGCCGGCATCCGCCGCGACGGCGCCGGTCTGAACGCCGCCGCGGACGAGCTCGACACCATGGGCACCGGACCGCTCGCGACGGTAGCGCGGGCCGTCGTCGTCGCGGCGGCCGCACGACAAGACAGCCGCGGCTGCCACTGGCGTTCCGACCATCCGCACGCCGACGAACGATGGGACGAGCACATCGTCGTACGCCTCGACCAAGAAGGCCGCCCGACTACGCGCCAACTTCAGCCGTGGACGGTGCGGTAGCGCTCGGCCGCGCCCGGGTGGAGCTTCAACGGGCTGGTACCGATGAGTGAGTTCGGATCAAGGTAGTGCGCGCCGACCGCAGAGGCCGGCACGAGCCCCGCTGCACGCTTGACGAGCACATCGACGATCTTCGAGGCGACCGCACGGGGGACTTCAGGTCGGCAGATCAGCAAGTTCGGTACGCCGATCGTGCTGACCTGTTCGACACCGCTGTAGGTGCCGGCCGGGATCCGCGCCCTCTGGTAGACCACGCCGTACGCCGTGCGCAGCGTGGACAGCCAGCGATCGAGAGGCAGCAGGCGGATAGGCACCTGAGCGGAAAGATCTGACAGCCTCCGGGTCGGTACCCCACCGGACCAGAACATCGCGTCGATCCGTCCGGTGGCAAGCGCGTCAGCGGCGTCCGACAGATGGAGGTTGGCGATCACGGGGGCACGCTCGGCGTGCATGCCCGCTGCGATGAGAAGCCGGTTCGTGGTCAGCGCGGCACCAGCGCCTGGTGGCCCGGAGGAAATCCGCTTGCCGACGAGGTCAGGCAACTGGCGGACGGGCCCGGCCGCGCGGACCACGCACTGCAAATAGTTCTCGTACACCCTGCCGAGCGCGACAACCTCGCGAGACTGGGCCGCAGCATCGGCGAGGCAGATTGCCAAGTCTGCTGTCCTGAGGCGCAGGAGCTCGAGGTTCTGCAGGCTGCCGTCGGTCGACCGCACGTCGACGGCCCGGGCGACCTTTGCAGCCGTCAGCTGGGTGGCGAGGAGCTGTGCGAACTCCAGGTAGAACCCGCCACGCTCACCGCCGGCCACCACCAGCCTGTCCACGACGGGGCGATCAGAGCTGCAACCACCGACGAACGACGCTGGTCCGGCGGCTAGCAGAGCCCGCCGGGACAAGCGCAGCATGTCCTGCCGCGTACCTGCTTCGTCGCTCATGTCGCCGTCCGCAGGTCGACGTGAACCGCCAGGCCGTGTGGCGTCGCCGCCTCGATCGTGACCGTCCCGCCGGCGGCGCTCACCAGTTGGTCGACGATCGCCAAGCCGAGGCCGCTGCCTCGCGACGACTGGTGCTGATCGGCGCGCCAGAACCGCTGCGAGGCCAACTCACGTTGCTCCTGGGGCAGCCCTGGCCCGTCGTCGACGACACTCAGCCGGACGCCGTCCGCACCTGAGGGCTCGATCCGGACGATCACCTGCGCTCCGTCGCCGGCGTACTTGATCGCGTTGTCGACGAGAGCGCCGACGATCTGTCGCAGGTCGGTTTCGGTGACCGCCACCGGCGGTACGACGGCGAGATCGGCTGCCAGGTCGACACCGTTTTCGGCAGCGAGCAGCCGCCACGCTCCCACTTCACCGGGCAGCACCTCGGACACCACCGACTGCCCGGACACGGCATCCGGGCGCCGGCTCTCGGCCTCAGCAAGCCTGAGCAGATCGTTGAGCAGCGCTTCGAGCCGATCAAGGTCCTGCTGGATGCCGGCGAACCGCGGGCTGGACGGATCGCGGAGCTCCGAGGCCAGGGCGTCGAGCCGGAGGCGGACGGCCGCCAGCGGGTTCCGCAGCTGGTGCGACGAATCGGCCACCATCCGGCGCTGCATCTCCAGGGATCGTGTGACCGTGGCCGCCATGTCCGCGAACGATCTGGTCAGATGGCGCAGCTCCGGCGGGCCGGACGGCATCACAGCCGGGCCCGTCGTCGGTGTCTCGGCAAGGCCGACGACGGCCTCCTCGAGCCGCCGGACCGGAAGAACGACCCAGCGGGTCAGCAGGATCGCCAGCTCGAGGAGGAGCAGCTCGGCGGCGATCGCCCCGGTCACGATCAGCGCCCAGTCGCGCCGTACGCCGGAGATCGCCCGGCCGGCGTCGACGCGCAGCACGACTGCGCCGGCCAACTCGTGGGGGGTGCCGACGGGACGGGCCAGCAGATGCCGTGGCTCGCTCCACGGACGAACCGGGTCGAGGGTCGTCTGCGCAAGGTTCCGCGACGCGGATGCCAGGGTCTCTCGCACACCCGGATCGTCGAGGTCCAGCGAGCCGGTGGACATGACAGGGTGTCCGCTCGGGCCCACCAGCAGCAGGTCTTCGCCGTACACCTCGGTCATCCGGGACGCTTCGGCCTGCACGGTGGCCAGGTCGCCGGCATCCCTCATCTCCCTGGCCAGTGCAGCGAGCCGGTCAAGCGTTGCGACGCGGCTGAGCAACAGCGCCTGCGTGCGGGCCTGAGAGGTGGTCGCGAGCAGCGGCAGAACCAGTCCTGCAACTGCGACGAGGGAGAAGATCGTCAGCACGATCAAGACTCGCGTTCTCATGAGCCGAGTCGGTATCCGAAACCGCGGATGGTGGTGATCAGGCCGGGACTGCCGAGTTTGACGCGTAGCTGGGCAAGATGGACGTCGAGCGCCCGCGAGCTCGCCAGGAAAGCGTCGCCCCACAGCTCGTCGAGGATCACCTCGCGGCTCACCGCGGCACCCGCTCGGCGCGCCAGCGCCCCGAGCAGGTCGAACTCCTTCGGAGTGAGCGCGATCTCCCGCTCGCTGACCCTGACGCGTCGAGCGGTCAGGTCGATCACGACGTCACCCACCTCGACCGCCCCGGCCGGCAGTGAGCTCCGGGCGCGACGGGTGACCACCACGTCGATCCGGGCCAGAAGCTCGCCCAACCGCACGGGCTTCACCAGATAGTCGTCCGCGCCTAGCCGCAGGCCGCGCACCACCGACCGCTCGTCACCGCGCGCGGTGACGACCAGCAGCGGTACCTCGCTGACCTGGCGCAGCTTTCGCAGCACATCCAGCCCATCTCCGTCGGGCAGGCCGAGGTCCAGCAACACGACATCGGCCGAGCTGTGCCGAAGCAGCACGTCGGCGCCTCTGGAGACCCGATCCGGTTGGTGACCATGCGCGCCGAGGACGTCGACCAGCGCCTCACCGACGCTGTCGTCGTCCTCAGCAATCAGTATCCGCACAAGGAACATTTTGTCACCGAAACGGTCTCGGCGGAGAAATCCTTACGCGCACGTCTGTTGTCGGTACGCGCAGGATTGCGGGAGACCTCGTGGACGCGACAGTGCCGGATCGGCTTCCTTGACACGAGGACTCAGTTCTTCCTTCGTCGCCGGGAGGCCGTCATGCCGGACAAGCCCACTCTGTCTCGTCGCTGTTGCCTTGTCGGAGCCATCCTCGCCCTCCTCGGAAGTTTGCTGGTCGTCAGCATGCCGACGCCGTCTGCTGCCTCGACGGTGTCGGGCGAAGCACAGGCGCGGGACGTCGCCGCCAGGACAGGACGCCAGGTCGAGGTCGACACGCTGACCACCGAGACAGGCCAGGTGTTCGCCAATCCGGACGGTTCGTTCACCCGGCACGAGTCGGCGTTGCCGGTACGGGTACGCGGGTCGTCCGGGTGGGTGCCGGTGGACATGACGTTGCGGGCCAGAACGGACGGAACCGTAGCGCCTGTCGCCGGTCCGCTCGATCTGGCGTTCTCGGGAGGCGGCGAGACGCCTCTGGTGCGGCTTCGCCGGGACGGCCGCGAGCTGGCTGTCGGCTGGCCGGGCCGACTCCCCCAGCCGGTGTTGTCCGGCGACACCGCGACCTACCGGGAGGTCTTTCCCGGTGTCGACCTCGTGCTGACTGCCTCGACTGCCGGTCTGTCGCAGATCCTGGTGGTCAAGAACGCGGCGGCCGCGGTGAACCCGGCGCTCGGATCGCTGCCGTATCGCCTGACAGCCAAGGGTTTGGTGGTTCAGGCCACGGCGGCCGGTCTGACCGCGACGGATCCGGCCGGCGAGGTCGTGTTCAGTGGACCCGCGCCGTACATGTGGGATTCCTCCGGTCACGGGTCCGCCGTACAGCCCGGTGGCCGGGTTACAGCCGTCGGCGCCCGAGTAGCCGGGGATCAGCTGTCACTCGTGCCGGATCGGGCGTTGCTGACCGGCAAGACCACCCGGTTCCCGGTCTACATCGACCCGTCGTGGTCCGGCGTCAAGCAGGCCTGGACCCAGGTGTGGAGCAACTACCCGACCACCTCGTTCTACAACGGCGCGAACCTCGGAACTTCAGAGAAGGTCGCCCGGGTGGGCTACGACGGCACGGACCAGAAGCGCACCCGCTCGTTCTTCCAGTTCGACACCAGCGGCGTGAAGTACAAGCACATCCTGAAGGCCACGCTGCAGACCTCTGCGAACTGGTCGTGGTCATGCACGGTGCGCGAGGTGCAGGTGTGGGCGACCAACCCGATCTCGTCGGCGACGACCTGGAAGAACCAGCCGACCTGGGCATACCAGATGGAGAAGAAGAGCTTCGCGAAGGGCTTCTCGTCGTCCAGTTGCCCGGCCGGCGGGGTGGAGTTCAACGTGACCAGCCAGATCACGAACGCCGCGGCCAACGGCTGGTCCAACGTCACGCAGGGACTTCGGGCGTCGGTGTGGGCGGAGAGCCACAACGATTCGTACTCGTGGAAGAAGTTCGCCAACAACCCGAGCGTCACCATCGACTACAACACGATTCCCGATAACCCGGCCAACCTCACCACCGAAGGCTCGGCGTCGTGCGTGACGGGGGCCGATCGGTTGGTCGTGTCCACGGTGACGCCGACGCTTCGAGCGACCGTCCAAGACGCCGACAACTCGGTCCAGGCGCACTTCGAGTGGTGGACCGTCGACGGTACGGCCCCGGTCGGGGAGTTCGTCTCGCCGGTCGTTGCCGGCGCGACGCCGACGGTCGTGGCGACAACTGTTCCGTCGGGTGCCTTCGGCAACGGCGCGGTCGGCAAGTGGCGGGTGCGGGCCGAGGACGGCATCGATGTCAGCGCGTGGAGTTCATGGTGTGAGTTCGCCGTGGATGCCACGGTGCCCGAGGCGCCCACGGCGGTGTCGTCGGGGTTCCCGGACAACGGGCAGGGCGACGCGGTGATGGGGATCAGCCTGCCGGTGACGTTCGGCGCGAACGGGGAGTCCGATGTCGTCCGGTACGAGTACGCCCTGAACGGGACCTCGACTGCGCTGAACCTGACCGCGACGCCGTCACAGCCGGGTGGCGAGGCGACGGTTTCGGTAGTTCCGGATCGGTATGTGAACTGGGTGCATGTCCGCTCGGTCGATGCCGGGGGCAACCGTTCCGCGGTGGTGACGGCGGTGTTCTACGCAGGTCCGGCTCCGGGCCCGGTCGCCGACTGGGGGCTGGACGAGACCGGTGACGGCACCGTGGCGGTCGACTCCGCACCGGGCAAGCGCAACGCCACCCTCGGTGGCGGCGCGTCATGGGGCGACGGCCGGCAAGGCGGTGCCCTGACGCTCAACGGCACCACGGGGTATGCGGGGACAACCGGGTCGGTGGTCAACACGCTGAACTCGTTGTCCGTGTCGGGCTGGGTGCGGCTGACCGACACGTCGCACAACGCGGTGGTGGCCACCCAGGTCGGAAACCAGGCCAGCGCTTTCGCGCTGTACTACTCGAGCTCGTATCAGCGGTGGATCTTCAACCGCACCTCGGCTGACGTCGCCTCGCCGACCTACGTTCGGGCGATCTCCACCACGGTGCCCGCGGCCGACGGCAGGTGGGTCCACCTGGCCGGTGTGTACGACGCGCCGAACGCCCAGCTCCGGCTGTATGTCAACGGTGTTCTCGAGGCCACCACGGCGTACACCACGCCGTGGAGCGCGGCCGGCTCGTTCCAGATCGGGCGGTCGAAGGTCAACGGGATCTACGGCGACTACTGGCCGGGCGATCTGGACCAGCTGCAGGTGTACGACCGGGTGTTGCTGCCGGGCGAGATCCAGCAGGTGGCTCGGCGCGACGGCCACTGGCTGTTGGACGAGAGCTCCGGCACGACGGCCGGGGATGCCGCCGGGGCGCATCCGGCCACTTGGTCGGCCAGCGGTGTGTCCCGCGTGGCCGGCAAGACCGGCAACGCCGTGCAGCTGAACGGCACCACCGGTGTGTTGACGGCGTCAGGGCCGGCGATCCGTACCGACGGCAGCTTCACGGTGGCCGCCTGGGTGAAGCCGACCGCGGTCGGCAAGAACGAGGTCGTGATCAGTCAGGACGGCTCGCAGGTGAGCGGCTTCAGCCTCGGATACGCCTGGGACGACATGTACGGCGGTTACCGCTGGTCGGTGGCGATGCCGGTCGCGGACTCGGCCGCGGCGGAGGTGCACACGGCGGTCGGCCCGTTCGACGAGCCGGCGGCCGGCGGCTGGACGCACGTCGCGGGGGTGTACGACGCGAAGGCTCAGACGCTGCGGCTGTACGTGGGCGGCCAGTTCGTGGCCGAGACGTATCACCGCAGTGCGTGGAACGCGGCCGGGGCGGCACGCTTCGGAGCGGGGTGGACGTCGGCGGCCGGCCTCGGTGGCTTCTTCACCGGCGCCGTAGACGACGTACAGCTGTATTCCGGTGTGCTCTCGGATCAGCAGATCGCCGACCTGTACTTGCCGTCCCAGCAGTAACCCACTCGTGGTCACAGAGTTCCGCCCCGCTCGATGAAAGGAGTGGCGCCATGCTGGTGCCGTTCACCGGAATAGTCACGGCCATCGCGCTCGCTGCCGGCAGCCTGGTCGACGTACCCGCCTTGCACGCCGATGTTGGTACGTCGGATGCGTGGCGGCCCGCGGCGCAGACCGAGTGGTCGGTGCCTGGGCACGATTCCGCCCCGAGGTCGCGTCCGGCCGACCCGAAGGCGGCGTCCGTGCTGCATCAACCTCCACAGGTGAGTCGACCGGAGCCGGGTGAAGCGGAGGTGTCGCTCCCCGGCGACGGCACCACTACGCAGGCCGGCCGGTTGCCGGTTCGGGTCGGCGCCGGGCGGGTCCAGGGCGCTGCGTCGACGCCCGTGAATCGTGTACGCGTTCGGGTTCACGACCGTTCGGCCGCCGAAAAGGTCGGCGTTTCGGGGATGCTGTTCAGCGTCGGTCGCACCGACCTTGCGAGCAGTGGCCAGGTGAAGGTCGAGGTGGACTACTCGGCGTTCCGTTCGGCGTACGGCGGTGATTGGGCAAGCCGGCTGCGCCTGGTGCGCCTGCCGGCGTGTGCGCTGACCACACCGGACAAGGCCGGGTGCTCGGACGGGCAGGTGCTGAAGTCCAGTGTCACCGGCGACAACCGGATCGCTACCGAGGTCGCCGCGTCGAGTACGGCGACGGTGCTGGCGTTGTCGTCGGCGCCGGCGGGCAGCGCAGGCAGCTACAAGCCGACCGCGTTGTCGGCGTCGGCGTCGTGGAACGCCGGCGGCTCGTCTGGTGCGTTCACGTGGGGTTACCCGATGGATGCCCCGGACGGTCTCGGCGGCCCGGAACCGGATCTGAATCTGGGCTACTCGTCGGGTGACATCGACGGCCGGGTGGCGTCGACGAACAACCAGTCGTCGTGGGTCGGGGAAGGCTGGGGCCTGGACGAGGGGTTCGTAGAGCGGCGGTACACGTCGTGCGCGGACGAGGTGACGACGACACCGAAGCCGCAGGACCTGTGCTGGGAGACCGACAACGCCTACCTGGTGTTGGGTGGGACCGCGTCCGAACTGGTCCGTGACGACACCACCGGTGTCTGGAAGCTGCGGGAGGATGACGGTTCGCGGCTGGACCGGTTGACCGGCGGAGTGAACGGCGACAACGACGGCGAGCACTGGCGGCTGACGTCGCGGGACGGCACGCAGTACTACTTCGGGTTGAACCGGCTGCCGGGGTGGGCCGCGGGTAACGAGGAGACCGGTTCGGTCTGGACGGCGTCGGTGTTCGGCAACGACGCGGGCGAGCCGTGTCACGGGGCGTCGTTCGCGGCGTCGTACTGCACGCAGGCGTGGCGCTGGAACCTGGACTACGTCGTCGACCCGAACGGCAACGCGATGTCGTACTTCTACGGCAGCGAGACGAACTACTACGGCCGGAACCTGACCGCGACCGCCGGCACCCAGTACGTGCGCGGCGGGTACCTGAAGCGGGTCGACTACGGCCAGCGGTCCACGTCGATGTACTCAGCGGCGGCGCCGATGCGGGTGTCGTTCACGGTGGACGAGCGCTGCGCGGCGGGTGCGACCTGCGGCACCGGCGACATCACGTCGGCCAATGCCGCGAACTGGCCGGATGTGCCGTACGACCAGAACTGTTCGGCGGGTAAGTCGTGCACGGGGTTGTATTCGCCGACGTTCTGGACGCGCAAGCGGTTGGCGACGGTGACGACCCAGCTGTGGGTGTCCGGAACGACCTACCGGGATGCGACGTCGTGGGCGTTGGGCTACGAGTTCCGTGACCCTGGTGACGGAACATCGCCGTCGATGTGGCTGGCGTCGATCACCGCGACCGGCAAGGTCGGCGGGACCGCGTCGCTGCCTTCGGTGACGTTCCAAGGTACGCAACTGGCCAACCGGGTGGACGCCGCGGAAGGGATTCCGCCGATGTACAAGTGGCGGATGACCGACGTGTACGACGAGGCCGGCGGGCACGTCCACGTGAACTACTCGGCGCCGGAGTGTACGGCGGGTTCGTTGCCGGCTCCGGACCAGAACACCAAGCGGTGTTTCCCGCAGTACTGGCAGGCCGACGGGTCGGACTCGTTGACGCGGGACTGGTTCCACAAGTACGTGCCGGTCACGGTGCTGGAGGATGACCAGGCCGGCGTGGCCGGGACCGAGCGTACCGACTACGAGTACGTCGGCGGCGGCGCGTGGCACTACGACGACAATGAGCTGACCCCGGCGAAGTACCGCACGTGGGGACAGTGGCGCGGCTACGGCCAGGTCCGGGAGCTCCACGGCAACCCCGGTGAGACCCGCTCCCAGGAGGAGAACCTGTACCTGCGCGGCATGGACGGCGACAAGCTCCCGAACGGCGGCACCCGCTCGGTGACCGTCACCGACTCGCTCGGTGGCACGATCACCGATCACCCCGCGCTCGCCGGATTCGAACGCGAGTCCCTCACCTACACCGAGGCCGGCGGCAGCGTGCTCGAGGGGGTGATCACCGACCCGTTGATCTCCGCCCCCACCGCCACCCAGGTCACCCGCAACGGCACGATCAAGGCCTACATGGTCAACGAGGCCGCCGAACGGTCCCGCGAAGCGCTGTCGTCCGGTGGATGGCGCAACACCGAGACCCGCACCACCTACGACTCCTACGGACTCGCAGTCGAGGAGAACGACCTCGGCGACACCGCCAAGACCGGCGACGAGCAATGCACCCGCACCACGTACGCCCGCAACACCTCGGCGTGGCTGATCGATTTCGAGGCCCGCGAACAGACTGTGTCCGTGGCCTGCACCGTGACACCGTCGTACCCGGCCGACGCGGTGTCGGACGACCTGACCTACTACGACGGATCCACCACTGTGGGTGCGGCGCCGACCAAGGGTGACGAGACCCTCTCCAAGGAACTCGCCTCCTACTCGGGCACGACGCCGGTCTACACCCAGGAGGGACGCACGGTCTACGACACGTACGGCCGGCCGATCGAGACCTACGACCAGCTGGACCGGAAGTCGTCGGCCACCTATACCCCGGCCAGTGGCGCGGCCGTCACCGCTATCACCGTGACCAACCCGGCCGGGTATGTGACCACGACGACCGTCGAGCCTGCGTTCGGCGAGTCGGTCGCCGAGGTCGATCAGAACGGGCGGCGTACCGACACGACGCGGGACCCGCTCGGCCGGATCACCGCGGTGTGGCTGCCGGACCGGTCCAAGGCTGCCGGAAAGACCCCGAACACGAAGTACACCTACCTGATCCGCCAGGACGCGCCGTCGGTGATCACCACCGAGGAGGTCCGCGACGACGGCACGTACGAGGCCACCTACGACCTGTTCGACGGGCAGTTGCGCGAACGGCAGACCCAGGACCCCGCGGCTGACGGCGGCCGGGTCGTGACCGACACGTTCTACGACTCACGCGGCCTCGAGGTGAAGTCCAACGGCGCGTACTGGAACAACGGCACCGCCGGTACGACGCTACTGACCGGGGTAACCGACGCGGCCGTGCCCGGCCAGGACCTGACCGTCTACGACGGCGCCGAACGCGAAACGGTGGAGATCTTCCGCTCGCACGGGTTCGAGAAGTGGCGCACCACCACCACCTATGGCGGAGACCGCGTCAGCGTGGACCCGCCGGACGGCGATACGGCCACCACGTCCATCACCGATGCCGACGACGCGGTGGTAGAGCTGCGCCAGTACACCGGCGGCTCGCCGACCGGTTCGTACGACGCGACCACCTACACCTACAACAACCGCGGCGACATGGTCGCCACGACCGACCCGGCGGGCAACACCTGGGACACCGCCTACGACCTGCGCGGCCGGGTGACCCAACGCGAAGACCCTGACACCGGGACGAGTAGTTTCACCTACGACAACGCCGGCCAGATGCTCACCAGCACCGACGCCCGCGGCACCACCCTCGCTTACACGTACGACGCCATGGGTCGCCGTACCGGGATGTACGACGGATCCACCTCCGGCACCAAACGTGCTCAGTGGACCTACGACACACTCGTCTCGGGCACAACCGTCAAGGGGGTGCTCGCGACCTCGACCCGCTTCGTCAACGGCAACGCCTACACCAAGTCGGTCGACGCCTACGACATCCGGTACCGGCCGCTGACCAGCACGGTCACGGTTCCCGCGTCCGAGGGCGCGTTGGCCGGGTCGTACAAGGCCAACACCGGCTACACCGCCACCGGGCTGCCTTCGCTGGTGTCCTACCCGGCAGCGGGTGGGCTCGCGGCGGAGACGCTGCGGTACGGCTACGACGCGGCCGGCCGGTTGCAGACCGCGGGCAGTGGTCTCGGCACGATGCTCACCGCGGCGACCTACACGCCGTACGACGAAGTCGCCCAGTCGACCCTGTCCGCCGCCTCCGGCAAGCAGCTCGTCCACACCGCGTTCTACGACGACGCGACCCGGAACCTGGACCGGGTCCTGGTCGACCGCTCCACTGCCCCCGAACACCTGGCGGACGTGAAGTACACCTACGACCCGGCCGGCAACATCACCAAGATCGCCGACACACCCCAAGGCGGTACGAGTGATGTCCAGTGCTTCAGCTACGACTACCTGCGCCGACTCACCGAGGCATGGACCCCTGGTGCCGACTGTGCCACCCAGCCCAGCGCCGGCGCACTGGCCGGACCCGCGGCGTACTGGCAGGGCTGGACCTACGACAAGACCGGCAACCGGCTCAGCGAGACCAACCACGACCCGGTCACCGGCGCCGCCACCACCTCCAACTACACCTACCCCGCCGCCGGAGGATCCCGGCCGCACACGCTGACCAGCGTCGCCACCGGCACCCGGACCGACACCTTCACCTACGATGCCGACGGCAACACCACGGCCCGCAACGTCGCCGGCAAGGCCCAGACTCTCGCCTGGGACGCCGAAGGCAACCTGGCCACCATCACCGAGAACGGCAAGACCACCAGCTACCTGTACGACGCCGACGGTGAGCGGCTGATCGCCCGCGACACCGACGGCACCACCCTCTACCTCGACAACTCCGAACTCCACCTCAGCCCCACCGGCACGGTGACAGCCACCCGCTACTACGACCTCGGCGCCCCCAGCGCCGTCCGAAACGAGTCGGGTCTCACCTTCACCGTCGCCGACCACAACGGCACCAACACCCTTTCGGTCAACGCCACCGACCTCAGCCAGGAGCAGCGCCGCTTCACGCCCTTCGGCGTTGACCGCGGCACGAAGCCCACGGTCTGGCCCGACAAACACGGCTACGTCGACGGCGTCGACGATCCCACCGGCCTGACCCACCTTGGCGCCCGCGAATACGACTCCGCCCGCGGACGCTTCATCTCCACCGACCCCGTCGCCGACTTCGACAACCCGCAACAGCTCAACGGCTACGCGTACGCCGACAACACCCCGATCACGGCCAGCGACCCCGACGGCGAATGGCGCGTCCTGCCCGGCGGCCACTACTGCGACGGCTGCGGCGGCTACAACAACGCCCCGAAGAAGAAGAAATCCGCGGCGAAGAAACACAAGAAAGCCACCAAGAGTGCCGCCTCCCGCTACTACTGCGACAGCTGCGACTACCAGCGCTACCTCGCGAAGAAGAAGAAGGAGAAGATAGCCGCAGCCAAGAGGGCCGCCAAGAAGGCCGCAGCCAAGAAGGCGCGCGAGAAGGCGGCCAAGCTCAAGGCGAAGAAGGCCAAGAAACACGCCAAGAAGCCCAAGAAGAAGGAACACCGCAAGGCGAAACACCGGCCCAAGAAGGCCGGGAACTCCATCCTCGGCGGCGAGGCCTGGGCGCAGGTGAAGATTGCCGGCGCCGGCTTCGCGGTCTGCCGGTTCATCCGGGGCACCCCGGCGAACACCTGCGCCGTCCTCGGCTCGGCGCTCGCGAAGGGGGAGGCCGACGGCGGCCAGTGGCACGCCGTCAAGTGGTACGTCTACGCCCGTGGCACCTGGACCCTCTACCGGGTCGGCGAGATCTGGAAGAAGGGCGGCGTCACCCCGCGCGGGCAACTCGGCAAGGTCAAGGGCGAGTTCAAAGCCGATGGAAGGGCCTTCAGGCGAGGCCTCGGCCTGTGGCTCCTCTACGACATGCTCGGCGGAGACACCCGCTCTCCACATCGCAACGACAAGCCCAAGCAGAAGACGAAGTGCCTGGTCTCGTGGAGGGCCTGGGGGCACAACATCTTCAGTATCTGCTGAGCCTGAACGCAAGTTCTGCCTGCACCGGCGGGGATCACCCCGCCGGTGCAGGCGTCCGTCTGGCCTCCGGACAGTGTTGTCCAGGGATTCTTCTTAAGGCGAGGTAAGGATGCGGCACTGGGGGTTGTGAGATACCTGCGAACTGAGGATTGTTTGCGGAAGATCATTCACAGGAGGCCCCTTATGACTGTCGATTCGGTGAGTACCGGACCGAGTGCAGAGGAGCTGGCTGCTTTCGAGCAGGAAAGGCCGGCGCGGAGGCTGAGCCCGGCCCTGGACCGCGCTATCTCGGTGGGCTGCGCCTTGGTCAGTGTCGGCGTTCTGGTGCAGGTATTCTTTCCGATTCCGGCAGGGACGCAGTTCTACCTGATGCTGTTTCTTGCCGCGGTGTTGCCGGGTGCGCTGCTGTGTTACCGCGGTTGGCGTGTGCCGGCGTTCCTGAACCCGTTCCGCGGAGATCGACGCCGCGACGACCCGCCCGTGGCGGACTGGGTTCTGGCGTCGGTTGCGCTGGTGGTCTCGCTGTATCCGTTGCTGGACTTCGACGCGTTTCTGGAGCGGCGGCAGGCTCCTACGCAGCTCGATCTGCTGGCGGGGACGTTGCTGCTGGTGCTCGCGTTGGAGGCCTGTCGGCGTACGACGGGCTGGGTTCTGCCGGTGGTGAGCCTGTTGTTCATCGGATACGCCTATTACGGCGGCTATTTGCCGTACACCTGGTCCTTGGCGCACCAAGGTTTCGACTTCTCGGCGATCGTGGCGCAGTTGTTCATGGGTACGGCGGGATTTTACGGGACGCCGTTGGCGGTGGCGGCAAGTTACATCGTCCTGTTCACGATCTATGGCGCTGTGCTGGACGCCTCGGGTGCGGGGAAGTTCTTCATCGACGTGTCGTTCGCGGCTTTCAAACGCAGCCGCACGGCGCCTGGGCGGACCGTCACACTGGCGGGCTTCTTGCTGGGCACGGTGTCGGGTTCCGGTACGGCGACGGCGGTGTCGCTGGGCACGGTCGCCTGGCCGATCCTGCGCCGCGCGGGATATCCGTCCGAGCCGGCGGGCGGCATGCTGGCAGCGGCCGGTATCGGGGCGATCCTGTCGCCGCCCACGCTCGGCGCGGCGGCGTTCATCATCGCCGAGTACCTCCAGGTGAGCTATCTCGTGGTGCTCGGCTACGCGACGGTCCCGACCGTCTTGTATTACCTCGGCATCTTGCTGGCGATCGAGATGGACGCCCGGCGGCACGGCACGGAAGCGGCCGAGCCGTCGACCCGGTCGGCGCGCCGGCTGCTGCTGCGGTTCGGGTACCACTTCGTGTCGCTGTTCCTCATCATCGGCTTCATGGCGATGGACATTCCGCCGTTCAAGGCCGTCGTCTACGCGACGTTGCTGCAGATCGGGCTGTCGTTCCTGGACCGTGAGCACCAGTTGACGCCACGCCGGCTCGGCGTGGCACTCGCGCAGGGCACCCGCTCGGTGCTTCCCGTCGTGGCGACCTGTGCCGTAGCCGGCATCATCGTCGCAGTCGTCACCCAGACCGGTCTCGGCCTGAACCTGGCCGAGATCATCGTGTCCGCGGCATCCGCGATCTCCGAGAACCACACCGTGGTGCTGATCACGACCGTCACGCTGTCGGCGTTCGCGGTCATGGTGCTCGGGTTGGCGGTGCCCGTCACCGCATCGTTCATCATCGCCGCCGTGGTGATCGCGCCCGCCCTTTTCCAGCTCGGCGTGGCCCCGGCCGAGGCGTACATGTTCATCTTCTACTACGCCGTCCTGTCGGAGGTCTCGCCGCCCACCGCTCTGGCTGCCGTCGCGACGGCGGCGATCACCGGCGGGCGGGCGATCCCGACGATGTGGCAGGCGTGGAAGTACACGCTGCCTGCGTTCCTGGTGCCGTTCGCGTTCGTGCTGACGCCGAACGGGGCCAACCTGCTAGGCCTTGAGGGACTGGGAGGTGCGGCGTGGACGCTGGTGGTCTCGGCGCTCGCCGTCGCCGCGCTGGCGGTGGTCACCGGTGGATGGATCGCCGTCCGGGCCGGCCGGCTGGAGCGTGTCCTCTGCTTCCCTGCCGCGTTGCTGTTGCTGTATCTCGCACCCGCCACGATCGGCGTCGGCCTGGGGCTGCTCGGGGTCGCCGTCGTCATCAACCTCGCACGGCGTCAACGCCTGCAGAACACCACGGAAGGGCCATTACCCACATGAGATTCCGTTCTTTGTCCACTCTGGTGGTCGCACTCGCGTTGACGGTCTCGATGGCCGCCTGCGGCGGGCAACGCAAGGCCGAGAAGGGTGACGGCGCGGGAGGTGGTCGCCTCACGATCGCCACCGGTAACACCACCGGCGTGTACTACCAACTCGGCGGTGCCCTGGCCGCACTGATCTCGGACAAACTCGAGGGCTACCGCGCCACCGCCAGCGAGACCGGCGCCTCCGTGCAGAACATCCAAGGACTGACCGCCGGGAACTACGACATCGCCTTTTCCCTGGCCGACACCGCCGCCGACGCGGTCGAGGGCAAGAACAGCTTCGCCGCGCCACAGGACGTCGTCGCGCTGACCCGGCTGTACTCGAACTACACCCAGGTCGTCGTGCGGGCGTCGTCCGGCATCACGAAGATCGCCGATCTGAAGGGCAAGCGGGTCTCTACCGGTTCGCCGAACTCCGGCACCGAGGTGATCGCGCGGCGCCTGCTCACCGCCGCCGGCGTCGACCCGGTGAAAGGCATCACGGCCCAGCGGCTCGGCCTGCCCGAGTCGGTGGACGCGATGAAGAGCGGACAGATCGACGCGTTGGTCTGGTCCGGCGGCCTGCCCACCAGCGGCATCACCGACCTCACCACGTCGATGGGCGCCAAGGTGCGCTTCATCCCCCTCGACGACGTGCTGCCCGCCCTGCAGAAGGAGCACGGCAAGGTGTACGCCGCGGGCGTGATCCCGGCCGCGACGTACAAGCAGCCGACCGACACTCCGACGATCATTGTGCCGAACCTGCTGCTGGTGCGTAAGGACATGCCCGACGACCTGGCCGGGAAACTCACCAGCCTGCTCCTCCAGAACATAGAAGCCCTCGTGCAAGTCAATCCCGCGGCCAAAGGGATAGACCTGAAGAACGCCGCAATGACCGATCCAGTGCCCTTGCACGCGGGCGCGAAGAAGGCCATCGACGCACTCGACTGAGCATCCCGGCGGCCCCCGCCCCTTTCGGAATCTGACGCCCAAGGTTCTTTGCCCCGGAATAAGTGAGGCCGCTATGTCAACCGCGATCTGCAGAGGTTCGTCCTATTCGATCAACTCGTGGACGACGGACGACGTGAGACCACCGGAACGTGTCGAATACTGGACGAGCGTCATCAGCGCGGCAACCCGTTACCGGGTGGATCCCACCTGTTCGCCGGGGACCTTCCGGGGGCGGCTGCTTCGCATCGGCACGGTCGCCTACACGCTCGGCCGGGCGTCGGCCGACTGTGCGCAGGGACATCGAACCGCCGCAATGGCGTCCGAGGATCCGCACGACCTCCGCACGCTCATGGTGACGATCCGCGGTCAATTGCTGGTCAGCCAAGATGATCAGGAGTTTCGGGTCGGCCCAGGTGGGGCGTTCTTGGTGTCGTCGAATTCGCCGTTCGAAGCGAAGCTCGACCACGCCGACATCGCGCTGCTGACGATTCCCGGGGCGGAGATGGACAACCGCCTGCGCCCCGGGGCGCGCCGGTCGGCATCCCGGATTCTCGACATCAACCGCGGCTTGGGCCGGGTCCTCGTGGGCATGCTGGGTGAACTGTTCGCCCAGCGGGCACACCTGTCCGCAGCCGAATTCGATGCGGTCTGCGATCGGCTGGTCGATCTGCTGTGCATGCTCGCCGTCGGTGACGACCGACCGGACACCGAGGGCGGCCTGGGCGAGGTCGAAACGATGATCAGACGATACGTGCGAGAGCACGCCACCGATCCGGGGTTGACCGGCGCCACGGTGGCACGTGCCCTGGGCTGGTCGCTGCGGCAGGTCCAGCTGGCCATGCAGCAGGCAGGTACGACGCCCCGGGAACTGATCCGGGAAGAACGACTCGCGCTTGTGCACGAACGCCTGCGCAGCCCTGTTCACATCGTCATCGGCGAGCTCGCCCACAGCTGCGGCTTCTCCTCCAACAGCGTACTGAGTTCCGCATTCCGTCAGCGCTACGGCATGAGCCCTCGGGAATTCAGAGCGCAGTATCTGCTGGACGGATGCGACACGACTCTGCGGAACGGCGCCGGGAAGCCCACGAAGCTCTCCAGCGAGTCCGGCTCGTCAACGTCCGGCCCTAGGCTTCCGCGAGTGGCCCTGTCGGCTGTCGCCGGCGAGAGTCCAGAACGGCCTCCGTCCTCAAACGCACAACGGCGTACGCACCAAGCCGGAGCAGCATGAACCGAATACCGACCGGAACCCGAGGGCATTCGGCCCGGCCGAGCGCACGCTTCAACGTGTAGTGACGGGTTCGAAGCTTGCGAGGAGTGTCTCCAGCGCTTGCTGATCCGGACCGACGAACTCGGGGCCGTCTGGTGCCGCAGCGACGTGGGTGAAGAGTACGTCGTTGAGTCCGACCGCCGGCGGCAGGTGCGAGCTGAGGATCGCCGACGGGTCGAGGCGGCGGATCGGTTCGATCGTCGCGTCGAACTTCACCGGGTCGACCACCCGCGCCCACGGGCTGTCGATCGCCGCCCACAGCAGCATCGCCGACTCCAGATCAGGTGCGTCCCGGACGTCCGCCCCTTGCGCGATCTCCAGAGTCGGCATAGGCCCGCCGAAGCAGTCCGACGAGAAGAACACCCCGCCTTTGCTCTCCTGGAAACCAACCGTGGCCGGGTTGTCGAACAGTGGCGGCCGGTAACCGGTCAAGACACGATCGCCGATGTCAAGGCGCTGCCCAGGGTTGAGGAAGTACACCCGATGCAGCGGCACCTCCCACTGCGTGGACATGATGCCGGCACCGGCGAAGGTGGTGATCAGACGGGCCTGCGGCGCTGCCTCGAGCAGCTGGAACAGTCCGCCGGTGTGGTCGCGATCGGGGTGGGTCAGCCAGATCCAGCGAACATCGCCGGGGTCGATGACCGCCGAGAGGTCGCTCACGAAATCCTTGTCCGCGTTGCTCAAGCCAGTGTCAACAACGACCGGCTGCTCGGCGTGTAGGACGAAGGCGTTGACCGGCAAGAAGCCGATACCGGGAACCTCTGCGGAGTCACTCAGCAGAGTGACGTCAGGTGTGATCGAGTGGACGTGCATTTGGTGCTCCTGGTGATTCAGAACGGAACATGCGTGGCGAGCGGGACGGAGCCTGGCCCGCGTCCCGACAGGGTCCGGCAGAACTCGACTGCGTCCAGCTCGAGCGATTCGCCGTTCGTGCCGTGGCTCCAGATCCCGCCGGCCGGGCCGGTCAGAGTCAGCTGGTACGGGCGCCCATGCCGGCTCGCCCATTCGGAGACGACGTCCGCGACGATGACGCCGTCATGATCCGCGGTCAGTTCCATCGGACGCTCTGTGGCGAGTGCGAGATCGCTGCGGTGCATCCATGGATCGCGGGTGAGGATGATGTCGAGCAGGTAGCCCAGGGTCCAGTCTTCGCGGACGCCGTCGATGAGCTGGGACACGGGCATCGTCCGTCTGCGGATCAGGTACGGCGTGAATCGCCGAGCGCGAGCCGCCCGAGGTCCGAGCGCGCGGAGAGCCGAGACCAGGTCGGCCGGTTTCCGGTCGGTGCGCTCGTTCACCTGGAGCCCGGTGAGCGCATCGATGTACTCGATCCCATCGCGCTGCGCTGCCGCCATCGCCAGCTTCTGCTGACGTGCGGCCTCGAGAGGCCCGGCGGCCATCCTCGCCATGCCGACGATGTGGCACACCAACTGACGCACATCCCAGTCCGGACAGGAAGTCGGCCTGGTCCAGTCCCTCTCCGACAGTCCGGCAAGCAGCTCCACAACTCGCCGGTACTCGGCCGCGGCCAGCCTCATCGCAAGGCGGTGTTCCATCGCCGTGCGGCGTACTGCTCGATGCGGCACATCAGTCGCCATACCCATCTTGCCCCCTGAAGCTTCAAGCGCCGTGTGCTGGAAGGCCGACACCGTCGGCCCACATCTCCACCGCGCGACTGAGCAGCGGGCGACGACTCCGGCCTCCCGGATCGTTCGCGTGCTGCTGGCTGATCAGTCCGCCGACCACGGCGAACAGGATCTCGATCGCATCGCGATCCCGTACGCCGGTGCCGCCGAGAATCTCGATGACGCGGGCAACCACTCGCTCCGACACCGCGAACGACTCGGACGTCGGCTCGAATCCCAGGATCACGCTCTGGTTCATCAACTGGTACCGCGCCAGATCCGCCACCTGGAAGTCGAAGAACAACCGCACGCACCGCAGCACCTTCGCCCGCGGATCCGCGGGCAGTCGTCGCTCCGAGGCGATCAGCAGTTGCTCGTAGTCGGCCCAGGCCTGACCGAACATCGCGTCGTACATCGCCATCTTCGAGTCGAAATGGGTGTACAGCGACGGCGCCCGCATCCCGATCCGATCCGCGACAGCGCGCAGCGTGACCTCGTTCAGCCCTCGTTCACGTGCGATCCCCCAGGCCGCGTCGAGAATCTCCCGACGAGTCGCCTCACGACGTTCGGCCTGCCTATCCCGCTTCGGCGTACCTAACACAGTTAGGAATATCCTCGCCGCCTCCACCACTTGTCAAGACGTCTGGGACGGAAGGTCGATGGCCTTGCCACCAGTGAGCCACAGCGCGGTCATTGCGCGGGATCGCGCAGACCGGCGAGGACATCAATCCAAACCGTTCTCGTCACGACGGATCCACGTCGCCGACCTGGGCCCACCGCGGCAGTACCTCCGGGAAATCGAACGTCGCGACGAGAGCGGGATCGTGGAACTTGATCACGCGTGAGACACCCGTGACGGTTGGGGCCAACACAACCACGCCGTCTGCCCGGAGGGTGCCGCTGGCGTCGCGGTGATACACGACAGCAGCGGGCTGGCCGTTGGCGGCGGTGACGAGCATCCGCCAATCGCCTGGACTGCCCAGCACGTACGCGTCCAGGACGTGGAGGCACATCGTGCGGCCTGACTGCCAGTCACGGAACGGGGTTGCCTCCAGCGTGGCATCCGTGCGCAGTATCTGTTGAAGCAAGCTCGCATCGGAGCGCTCGAAGGCCGCGATGTAGCCCTTCAGCAGCGTGCGCGCCCGTTCGTCAGTCGGCTCGAGGAGCTCCGCCTGCTCCGGATCCAGTTCGTTGAGATGGGCACGTGCGCGCTGCAGTCCGCTCTTGACCGCGGCAGTAGTGGTGCCAAGAATCTCCGCAGTCTCCGCGGCAGAGAAAGCCAGTACGTCGCGCAGCAGGAGAATCACGCGCTGGCGCGACGGCAGGTACTGCAGGCCGGCAATGAGTGCCAACCGCAACGACTCGCGTTCGACAACCACCGCGGCCGGGTCGTCGGAGGGTGGGGCGATCCATGCGTCCGGCAACGGCTCCAACCACGAAACCTCACCTGGCGCGACAAGGGCCGGCGGGCGATCGGGTCCGTCGTACGATCCGCTCAGCCCCGAGGGCAGTACTCGGATCCGCCGCGGTTCCAACGCTCTAAGGCAGACGTTCGTGGCGATCTTGTAGAGCCAGGACCGGGTCGAGGCTCGGCCCTCGAACCCGGCGTACGACCGCCATGCCCGCAGATAGGTCTCCTGCACCAAGTCCTCGGCGTCGTGCGCCGAGCCAACCATCCGGTAGCAGTGCGCCAGCAACTCCCGCCGGAATCGCCCGGTCTCGGCGGTGAACCGCTCGTCACTCGGTTCTGTCACCTCGTGAGGGTAATACCGCGACATCAGGGCAGGAGGGCGAGTTTGCCGATGGTCGACCTGGCCTCGAGTTCCGAGAGCGCCTTGGGACCGTCGGCCAAGTCGTAGGTGGTTGGCTGACCAGGAGTGATCACACCGGCGGCGATGAGCTCGAACAGGTCACCCATGACCTCACCGAAGATCTGCGGCGCGGCCTGACTCAGTACGCCGATGTTCAGGCCGATCACGTGGACCTGGTGCTTGTAGACCAGGTCCCAGTTGGTGATCGAGGCTCCGCCACCCGCCACGCCGTACACGACGACGCGACCGGTGACACGCTTGGCCGCAGCCAGGCTCGCCTCGAGGGTGGCACCGCCGGCGGACTCCAGCACAAGGTCAACGCCTCCGCTGCCGGTCAGGCGCAGCACCTCGGCGGCGACCTGATCGCCCAGGGAGTTCACGACATGGTCGGCGCCGAGCGCCAGCACCGTTTCGTGCTTGCTCGGCGACGCCGTGCCAATGACCGTCGCTCCGTAATGCTTCGCAATCCTCACCGCGACCTGGCCTGTCGCACCTGCCGCAGCGTGGATCAGCACGGTCTGCCCGGCGGTGATACCGCCGAGAGGCTTGAGCGCGGCCAGCGCGGTCGGCCAGCTGACTACCAGACCGAGCGTCTCCTGCTCCGTCCATCCCGCGGGCAGCGGCACCGCCGCGCGCGCCGGCAGCACCATGTACTCAGCGAACCCGCCGCTTCCGACGCCGATGACACGGTCACGTATTCCTGGATCGGTCACCGCCGCACCCACCGCTACGATCTCGCCGGCAGCCTCGAAGCCGGCCAGGTACGGCGGCCGTGGGCCGCCCCCGAACGCGCCACGAGATCTCGAGATATCCGCGTAATTCACGCCGGCCGCGACTACGCGGATCAGAACGTCGTCCGGACCCGGCTTCGGCACCGGCGCATCGGCGATCAGCCGCAGATCCTGCGGGCCGTCGAGCGATGTCTGCTGAAGGGCGCGCATGGTGGCGGGGATGCTCATCGGCGACTGGCCTCTCTCTGGACGTACCTGACGGTCTCATTCAGGTAGATCCCCGCCACCCCGAAAAGGAATCGGCAGCCCGGGTCCCCGGCATCTGGCTAGTGAGGCCAGTCGGCCTCGGTCACGACACCGCCAGCGACCTTCACGATCAGCTGCACGGGTCCGTCGGGACGGACGTAGAGCTCGTAGCTGCCCTGTGGGACTTCGAAGAAGACTGCCGAGTGCACAATCTCTCCCACCGGCGAGGGCCGCGGGACCACCGCCACATGCGGCAGCGCGCTCCCGTGCTCATGACCGTGCCCATGGCCGTGCCCATGACCGTGTGCGTGCTCGACTTGGTTGCTGGAGAAGCGCCCGGCCGGACGGAGTTCGATCTCCTCCCCCTCCAGTTCCGCCGGCATCGTGATGACGAGTGCGCCGATCTCGCCGCCGATGTCCAGCAGGACCGAGGATCCCTTGCCCGCGTGCGGGTTCTCGTCGCCGGTCATCATGCGGCCGGGGTTCCGGGCTTGGACTGGTAGCCGCCGGCCGGCGTACCGAGGTACGGGAACGACGTGAGGTAGTTCGAGTTCGAGTTCGACGTACCGTCCTTGATCGCGGTTGCGGCCGCGTCAGGTTTGTACGACGGATCCACCAGCGGGATCGTGAGACCCGCGATCGCACGCAGTTCCACGGTCACGACGTCGTCGAAGACCCGGCGCCCGTTCGGGAACCCGGCCGCGTCGCCGGCCACCAGACCCAGCGGGTTGGGCGACTTCGCCGGCGGCACCGCGACGTTGAGACGCAGCAGATCGGCTTGTACCGAGCCCGTGTAGTTCTGGAACCCCGGCACGACACCCTTCGGGATCCCGGTCAGCAGGATCGCCGCCAGATCTGCGCGGGGCTTCTTGTACGCCGCCAGATTCGGGAAGACACCCGGGTACAGCACCGGCAACAGACCGGCGAGCTCGGGCTTGGTCACGTACCCGGCGAACCGCTTGTCGTCGTGCGGTGCGTGACTGTTCCACTTGTCCTTGTCGGCCATCGGCACGATGACCTCGTTGAACAAGGGATTCCCGAGCCTGGACACCTGCTTGTGCGGACCGTGCCAGATCGGGATCCCCTGCACGTCGTCGAGGATCTTCGACGCCTGCCGGCTCGCCGACGCATAGACACCGATCACGGCCCTGGGGTCCATCACGTCCGTCGGCTTCCGGCCGTCGCGGGTGAGGTCCGTGATCGGGACCTGCAGCGCGATCGTGTGCACGTTCGATCCCTGCAGACCGTTCACACCCATCGCGGCGGCCGACGGGATCAGGTGGGCCATCTGGAACGGGCGCAGCGTTCCGAGATCGAAGATGCTGCCGAGGTCGGCGAAGAACCCGTCGGCGCGCTGACCCGCGAACACCTTGCGGTGGTTGCCGATCGGGTGGATCGCCTGCGCGGCCAGCTTGGCGTAGTTCGGCGTACTGCGGATTCCTACGTTGACCGGGGGCGCGGGCAGGTTGCGTGCCAGGGTCCGGGAGCGGCCGTTCTCGACCCTGGTCACCGAGTAGTACTGCGGTCGGTTCCAGGTCTGATCGCTGATGGAACTGATCGGTCCGGTGTTGTACAGGAAGGTCTTCTTGTTCCTGATCTCCGCATGGAACCGGAACTGGTAGCTGATGTCGGCACGGCCGGTGCCGCGGTTGGAGATGTGGATCTGGTAGAGCACGTCGTCGCCGAACTCGTAGAAGTTCGGGCCGCCGTACGGGTTCTGGAACGGGATGAAGTTGGCGATCAGCGTCACCGTGTCCGGCTGGTCCGGGCTGACGAACGCGTAGACATCGGTGTTGTCCGCGACCGGGTCCTTCGAGATCTCCGGCGCTTCGCGGTGCGAAGACATGACTGTTCCTCCAATGAAAGCGTGTGGGAATTGATCAGCTCAGGCGGTGGTGGCGCCGGCCAGACGCGCGGCCAACTCGCGATCTGCCCACGCGACCTCGCGGTCCCCGACCAGGATCGCCATCTCCCCGTTCTTCACGTCCTTGACGTGGACGACGAACGACTCGGCAGTCGCCAGGTCCGCCGCGTGCAACTCGTCCCCACCCGCGGCCTCGACGGACCGCTCGCCGAAGATCTTCGACCCCGCCACGGCACCGACCGCGGCTGCGGTCCCCGCTCCGGCGAACACCAGGAAGCCCCGGCGTGTTGCGTCACTCATGTCTGTCCCTTCCTCTCGAAGGGCGCCGGCGACAACCGCCAGCTGCGACCCAGTCGCAGATGATGTGACCTGGATCACATCAACGCCCGACAGGTGTTCGCAGCCGACGCAGGGCCGGATGGGTCGGCCACAGAAACGCAACGCCTCGCACTTCGTAGCGGACGGGTTACCTACAGGCAGACTCTGTTCGCAACAAGCTGCAGAATCGCGTACCAGGTGGCCGATCGCTTCCGAATCGCCTGTCGACTTGGCAGCATGCTCGTGGAACTGCGCGCCTGGCGATGGAAGGAAACGTCGTGGACGAGATCAAGTCCAATGCTTCAGACAGCCGCACCCTCGGGGTGCTCTTCCTCGTGTTCTTGGTGATGCTTGTCGGGGTCGCGATCGCGATCACGATCTGGGGCACCGGGTCCTAGGCCCGCGACGGTTGCTCCTACCGTCGCGCGGCAGGCCTCGACAGCGGACCTCCAATGCTGCTGTCGGTCACGTTTTGGTCACTGCCGTAACGTCGGTGAGCTTCAACCGATTCACTCAATGAGTGCAACCTCGGTTGTTCTGGTGTGCCGGGAAGTCTGGTCGGCAACGCCCGACCCATGCCCTTTCTCACCAGGAGACCTCGATGACGAAATCCCTTCGTACCGTTGCCTGTTCCGCGGTTCTCATGCTCGCGTTGACCGCCTGCTCCGGCGGCACCGACAGCGGCTCGCCCACACCCTCGGGCGCCCCTTCCTCGACCCCGGCGCCCAGCAGTACGGCGCCCAGCAGTACGCCGCCTGCCGTCACGCCGAGCGCCGTACCGTCGTCGACCCCACCCGCCGTACCCGCACGCACCGCGGCCCAGCTCACGAAGGCACTGCTCGCGTTGGCCGATCTGCCACCGGGCTTCTCGCTCGAGAAAGACGACTCGGGCGACGGCTCCGACGTCACCGTGTCGTCGAAAGACAGCCGCTGCGCCAAACTGGTTGCCTACACCAACGCTGACAACCCGCCTGGGTCGAAGGCATCCGCGGGTCAGTCGTACTCCGGTGGCGCGCAAGGCCCGTTCGTCGACGAGAGCATCGACGCCATGGGATCACCGGCGGCCGCCCGGGCACTTCAGAAGTCCTTCAAGCAGGCCATCTCCGGGTGTCGCACGATGACGTTGAAGGTTCCGGGTGAGGGAAGCTCGCCGATCAGCGTCCGTGAGGTCTCCGCGCCGACCGTCGGCACCGACCCGGTCGCCGTCCGCTTCACCGCGACTGCCGGCGCGCTGCAGGGCTTCGAAGTCACCATGGTCACCGTCGCCGTCAACGACGTCATCGTGGCAGTCACCGTGATCAACGGACTGCCCGAAGACCTCGAAGGCGCGACGACAGCGGCGGTGGAGAAGGCACAGGCCACCCTCGGCGCCGCCCGCTCCGGCACCTGACAGCAGGCAATCTCGCTGCCGTTCATCGTCATCGCACTGCGATGCGCGGTCGAGGTAGCGTGACTGTATGGCCACCACCCCCTGCACCGAGCCGCCCGAAACCGCTGCTCAGCGGCCATCATTCCAACTCCTCAACAACGCCACAGCAGGGTCCCTGGACCGGCCCGACCGCAGCGTGACGTGAGGCCCCGGCGAGCGCTTGAGTCCGACGACGTGGTGGGGATGATGGGACGATGAGCCATTCGTCGAACGGTTGGCCTGTGGTGCTCCTGCACGGGTGGCCGGTCACCGAGACGCATTGGCGAGGCCTGTTGCCACTCCTGCGTCGCAGCGGTTTCACATCCGTTCCGGTCACGCTGCCGGGGCTTGGCGAGCCAGCCGAGAGCACACCTAGTTTCAGGAAGAGCGACCTCGCGCACCGCCTCGGCAACGATCTCGGCGAGCGCGGGCTCACCCGCTTCTCGGTGGTAGGCCACGACTGGGGTGGAACGGTCGCGATCCTCCTGGCCGCTGCAATGCCCGAGGCGGTGAACGCGGTCGTGATCGAAGAGGAGATCCTCCCTGGGATCGACGTCGCCATCCCCGCACCAGGTGCTGAGTACTACCCGTCCTGGCATGGACCGTTCAACCGCGCACCCGGCCTCGCGGAACAGCTCGTCCCGGGACGAGAAGACGCCTACTACGGGACGTTCCTCCGCCAGAGCGCCGGCCCGCCAGGGCTCGCCCCGGATGCAGTCCGCTCGTACATCGACGCCTACACGACGAACGATGCTCTGGGAGCCGGGCTCGGCTACTACCGATCCCGGGCCGACGACATCGCCGACGTACGACGACTCCAAGACAATCCGATCCGCACGCCCGTGCTCGCGATCGGAGGACGCTACGCGATGAGCTCCGCCGTCGCGGACGGCCTCCGCACGCTCACAACAGACGTCACCGGCCTCATCCTGGAACGATCCGGCCACTACCCCGCCGAGCAAGAACCCGAACCGGCGGCCCAAGCTATCATCGAGTTCCTCCAACGACACCGCGATCAGCGACCCCAATGACGCCTCACGGAGCAGGGCGGCAGCGCCTGATGGGCGGTGTCATCCAGCACCGTCATGGGACCGTCCAGGACCACGAGTTCGGGCCCGTGCGTCAGCGCTTGCGCGTGTCCAGCAGTACGCCCGGACCACTCAAGAACCGTTGGGAGCGAGGTCAGTCCTTGAAGGCGTCCTTGGTCTTTTCGCCGGCCTGCTTCAAGTCGGCCGTGGTCTCCTCGACGCGGCCTTCGGCCTCCAGGTCGCGATTGTCAGTCGCTTTCCCGGTCACCTTCTTGACCTTGCCCTTTGCCTTCTCGGCGGCATGCTTCGCCTTACGTCCGACACCCATCGATCTCTCCTCCTTGGGTCCGGCATCTCCAATGCTGTTCGAGTGCCCGCGAGCAGCCGATCCATGCCACCCCAAGTCCCAGCATCACGCCGACCCTGATCCCACATCCTGTTCATTCGATGCCCGTAGGTGTTCCGATGGTTTGCGGGCTTGGCGACGGTGTGTGAGCTGTCGACGTACTCGTCGTGGGGGTGCCGGCCGGCGCCGAAGTTGACGGGGCGGTCGGCGTTGGCCGAGTCGGAGCGCTCGACGTGGCGCTGGTCTCCGCGGGAGCGCTCGACGACGTCGTCCCAGTCGGGCGTGTGCTCGGCGAAGGCGATCGTGTTGCCGGCGATGAGGCACTTCGAGACGGCTGGACCGACGTGGCTTGTTTCGGCTTTCCGGTTGGGCTTCTTCCAACGGTCGGTGTAGTGGCCTGCGACGTCGGCGTACTTGGGCCGCTGCCAGGTCGCGGTCCCACATCGGTTGTCGGGGGCAACCTTGTGCTGTTCCCGTTGAGTACGACGACCACCAACACGGCAGCTGTCGCCGCGAGGGCGGCCAGCACTCCGACAAGAACTGATTTGCTTCGCATCCGACTGGGCAGTGGCGCCTCCACGGCGGCTGACCTGGCGGTCTTGACGCCGCCGAGTTCAGGTCGCGGCTGGCCGCGCAAGGCACCGGCTGCGATCTCGGCCGCGGACGGACGGCCGGCGGCATCCTTCGCGAGCATTCCGAGCAGAACGCTCTCGAACTGTCCGCCCAGTTCGGGGCGGGCCAGACTCGGAAGTGTGGGAGCAGCGTCGACGTGCTGGTACAGAATCGCTGCGGGGTGTTCGGCCGTGAACGGCGGTTGGCCGGTGACCAGCTGATAGAGGACACAGCCCAGCGAGTACACGTCCGCTGCTTCACCGGCCGACGCACCCTTCGCGCGCTCGGGCGCCAGGTAGTGCGAGCTCCCGACGATCTGGCCGGTCGCCGTGAGCGTGGTCCCGTCTCCGGCAATGTGAGCGATCCCGAAGTCCGCGACCTTGACGGTCCCGTCCGGTGCCAGCAGCAGGTTGCCCGGTTTCACGTCGCGATGGACAACACCCTCCCGATGTGCCACAGCCAACCCCGCGGCAGCCTGTTCGACGATGTCGATCGCACGATCGCTGGGCAGCGGACCACTCTGGGCCAGCTCTGCAGCGACGGTACGGCCTTCGACCAGCTCCATCACCAAGAAGAACCCGTCGTCGTGGTGGCCGAAGTCGTACACCGAGACGACGTGCGGGTCGCTCAGCCTCGCCGCGGCGCGCGCCTCGCGCTGGAATCGCTCAGCCGCGTCCACATCGCGACCGGACGGCAGCATCAGCTTCACCGCTACCACGCGTCCGAGCTGCTCGTCCGTAGCGCGAAAGACCTCCCCCATGCCACCCCGGCCAATGGAGGAACCCAACCTGTACCGCTTCGCAACCAGCATTCCGACCTTGGTACCCACGCCACGCCCAACCAACCCCGTCAGACGAGGAACGGGGTGACTGCCTCGAATACGTCGACCGGGTTCACGATTGTCGGGCGGGGTACCGAGCGAGTGTGGACGAGCAACGCTTGATCGAAACCGCACGTCGGCTGTCGAAGTCACTGACTCCGGGTGATCTGGACCAGACGCTGAGTCGGATCACCGCGGCTGCGGTCGAAGTACTGCCCGACGTCGACTACGCGAGCATCACGGTGAAGCACACCGACGGCCGGCTGGAGACAGCGGCGCCGACCGACGACCTGCTGTCGGGACTCGACATGGCGCAGTACGAGTTACAAGAAGGCCCCTGCTACGACGCTGCTACGGACGCCGTGCACATCAACGCACCCAACCTGGCGGTCGACCCACGATTCCTGCGCTACGCAGCCGTGGCGGTAGAGGCCGGTGTCCGAGCTCAGGCAGGCATCCGGCTGTTCGATGCCCCCGCGTCGCAGGGTGCGCTCAACCTGTACTCACGTCAGGTGGGCGCCTTCGAGGACTTCAGCATCTTGGGCCAGCTGTTCGCGCACCAGTCCGCCGCGGTGATCGACTACGCCCGGGAGATCCAGAATCTCCAGGAAGCCGTCCGGACCCGGACCGTCATCGGCCAGGCCGTCGGCATTGTGATGGAGCGCTACAAACTGAGCGACCAGCGTGCGTTCGCGTTCCTCACCCGGCTCTCGCAGGACGGCAACGTCAAACTGCGGAAGATCGCCGAGGAGCTCAACGCGACCTTCGCGAAGGACGATTGACCCATTACTGCGGGCCCGTTTCGCATGGCCGGTGCCGTGCGTCAGTACCGGGCCACCTGTTCGAGCGGGCAGAGGTCTGTTCGTCGCGCCGTGGTGGTGACCAGGCCGTCGGCGATGTGCTCTATGTCGTTCCAAGGCAGGTACCAGACCTCGCCGAGCCGCAGATGGACCAGCCGGCGCAGCAGCGCAGGTCCGACGTGGCGCTCGTACCCGAACAGTCGGGTAACGCGCTTCTCGACCACGATCAGACCGTCGATGCGCAACGAGCGCTGCATCGAGACCAGCATCGGCCCGTCCTGGACAAGGCGCACATCGGAGACGCCACCGATCTCCTCGCCGTCGGCGTCGATCACCCGGTGCCCGAGCAGCTCATTCAGTCGCATCGCCGGCTCCAGGGATCTTGTCGATGACGTGGTGCTCGACCCAGTTGTCGTAGTAGTCGAGATCGAGACCGTCGGCCGCGATCGTCAGCGCCGTACCGATCTCGGCGATCCGCGACGCCGGGATCTCGGCCCGGCCGGAGACGAGCGCCGCGACCACCGGCGGATCGGCGTCGAGGTCGAGCTCGACGTCGTCGACCTTGCCGGCCAGGTGCCCGTCGGCCTGGTCGACCAGTTGCCGGTCGAGGAGATGCAACTGCGCGTGGAGAACACGTCCGGCCATGGTTACGCTCCTGCTCCGGTGATGATCATCAGCGGTATGGCGGCCACCGACGCGATGGTCAGCAGCGCCAGGTAGATCAGGCCGAGGGCGTTGCCGATCCGCCCGTTCGTCTCCCGGCCGACGTAGTCCGGATCGTTCGCGACGATCAGGATCGGCAGGTACGTCAGCGGCAACGCCATCGCGGCGAACACCACGGAGTACTCCGTCACCTTCACCGGATCGACCGCCGTCAGCAGAGTCAGCACCGCCAGCGCCAGGCACACGATGATCACCACATGGAACCGCGAGGCCTCCCGCGGCCGGACGAACTTCCCCCATTGCCAGCCGCGGTACTGCGCGATCGTGTACCCGCACGACAACGCCGTCTCCAGCGCCGCACCGAAGGTCGCCGCGAACACACCGATCAGCACGACCGCCAACCCGATCTTGCCCAAGGCAACAGCCACCGGCAGCGTCACCTGCCCCAGCGTGTCGACCTGGATACCCGCCGGCAGGAAGAGCACCGCGGCACACCCCATGATCGCCAGCGACAGCAACCCACCGAGCGGGAACCCGATGAACACATTCGTCCGCTCGGTCACCAGGTCGCGTCGCGTCCACCTCTCCTCGACCCCTCCGGACGAGAAGAAGAACACCTCGTACGGCGTCATCGCGGCACCGAACAACGCGATCGCGTAGTACGCGTACGTCGCCCAGCCCTCATGGCCGATCGGATGCGGCCGGATCGCCTGATGCAGCAACTGGCCCCAGTCCGGACCGAGCTTGAACAACGCCACCGCGAACACCACCAGCAGCAAACCCATCAGCCCGAAGACCTGCTCGAGCCGGGAGAACTTCACCCGCCAGATCACCAACCAGACCGCGAAGGCAGCCAGCGGCATCCACAGCAGGTAACTGACTCCGCTGGCCAGCTCGAACGCGAGCGCGACACCACCGATCTCGGCGATCAACGTCAGCAGTGTCACCAGGAACGACGCCACCAGAGCCAGCAGTCCCGTCCGCGGTCCGAGACGCTCCCGGATCAGGTCGAACACCGGCCGACCGGACATCGCCACGACCCGGCCGCACATCTCGGCGTACACGCAGATCCCGATCACACCGACGACCAGCACCCAGGCCAGGTGCATCCCGAACCGGGAACCCACCAACGCGTTGGTGACCAGGTCACCGATGTCCACGAACCCGCCGATCGCGGTCAGGATGCCGAGCGTGACACCGAGCAGCTTCTTCACTTCGCCAACTCCCCGACTCTGCCGAGGTCCGCGCCCGACAGGCGAAGTACCGTGAGCTGGCGTTCCGCTGCCGCCAGGTCGCCGTTGTCCAGCGCGATCCGGACCGCCGTCACCGCGGCGAGCGCATCGTCGAGGGTCTGCGTGACCTGTTCGTACAGCCGGGTCGATTGCTCCGTCGACGGCTGCCGCGCGGTGAACGAGTTCGCCGTCGCTTCGAGGTTCTTCTCGGCGTCACCGACCATCCGGCCCGCCGACGGCGCCCAGATCCGGTGCGCACGCAACTGCTCGACCACCAACCGGGTGGTGCTCACCTCCGAGGCGGCCTCACGCGCTGTGTGCGCGGCGTTCTCCCGCAGCTTCTGATCAGGATCACCGCAGCCCGCGAGCAGCACCCCCGCCAGCACACCACCTGCCATCCATCGCAGCACACGCCACCACCCGAAGTCCGATAGCCGTACGACGTACCGGTACCCCGATCCACACCCGTGCGCCCTCTACCGGAGGCAGGACTGCTCTCAGGTGCGGGGCAGCTTGCGGGTGTCGATGAGTTGCTGGGCGACGTCGCGCAGCTTGGTGTTGGTGTCCTGGGAGTAGCGCTTGAGGATCGCGAACGCGCGGTCCCCGTCGAGGCCGTAGCGTTCCATCAGGATCCCCATCGCCTCGCCGACCAGCTTCCGCGCGTCGACCGCCCGGGCCAGCGTCTGCTCGTGCCGGGCAGTAGCAACCGCGACCGACGCGTGCCGGGCGAGGATGTGGGCTATCGCCTCGTCATCCTGATCGAACGCGTCCACTTCCAGGGAGTACAACCCGAGTACGCCGAACGACCGGGAACCGGCGGCGCCGACGGCCAAGGGCACGTCCAGCACGCTCCGCACCCCGAGCCGAGCCACCTCCGATGCCCACGCGGGCCACCTCGAATCCGTCACCGTGTCGCGGATCAGCACGACCGTCTGGTTGTTCAACGAATCGATCAACGGACCGACTCCGGCGTCGATCTGCAGGTTGTAGATCTCGGCGACGACCGGATCCGTGACGGCCGGGATCTCAGGCCGCCGACCTCGGTTGCAGAGCGCGACCCCGGCATAGCTGCAACCGAGAGCCTGCAGAGCGAACTGGACGACCGCGTCAACGGTTTCCTCGACGCCACCAGCACTGTGCAACTCGACCGCCAGCCGAGCGAAGACATCGGCCGTCTCGTCAGCGGTCTCGGCCACCTGCAGCCACCGTTCCTCCCGGGCAAGCCGATAGATCGCGTCGGCTGCTGACTGCCCAACAGTCGCCAAAACAGAGCTTGCCACCCTCCCGAGCTCCACACCAGTACCCGGACGACGCACCCGGAGACGCTCGGCCGGACGGACGCCGATTGACAGCGCGTCCGCTTGCCTGATAGCGAGAGGGGACGGCGCCGGACCAGGCGACTGGCGCCAGGGTGTCCGGCGTGGATATTAGGGCGGGCAGGCCTTTGACGGTGGCTCCAGCAACTCCCCGGCTGATCGACCGGGGCGAACTTGTCGCTGCCCTGGATCGCGCGTCGGCGCGAAAGGTGACGATCATCTCGGCTCCGGCCGGTAGCGGGAAGACGTGCCTGCTGCGCGCGTGGGCCGGCCGGCCGGGACAGCAGTCACGGCTCGCCCTCGTGCAGGTACAACGTGACCAGCACGACGCCCAGCAGTTCTGGCTGGCGGTACTCGACGCGATCGCTCAGGGTTCGGCCATCGCGGGCCGGGTGGAACCGCGAGCAGCGACACCTGACTTCAATGCACGGGCGATGGTCGACCGGGTGCTGTCGGAGCTCGCCGACTTCACCTTGGTGATCGAAGATCTGCACGAGCTGAACTCGCCGGAGGCCCTGTCTCAGCTCACCCGACTGCTGACGAATCTTCCCCCTCAGGCGCGCGCGATACTGACCATGCGTCACGACGTACGACTGCGGCTGCATCGGCTGCGCCTGGCCGGCCAACTGGCGGAGATCCGCGCGGCCGACCTGCGCTTCTCCGAACGCGAAACCCGCGAGCTTCTCGGTGCGTCGGGCATCGCGCTGTCGGTGGCCGGGGCGGCGCTGCTGCACCAGCGGACCGAGGGTTGGGCCGCCGGGCTGCGGCTTGCCGCCCTTTCCCTGGTCGGTCACCCCGATCCGGAACGGTTCGTCGCGGAGTTCTCCGGCAGCGACCGCACGGTCGCCGAGTACCTGATCGCCGAGATGCTCGAACGCCAGTCGTCCGACGTCCAGGATCTGCTCCTGCGTACCTCCCTGCTCGATCGGGTCAACGGCGAGCTCGCCGGACTGCTGACCGGCAGGCCCGGCTCGGAACGGATCCTGCTGGAACTCGAAGACGCGAGCGCGTTCGTCGTCTCGCTGGACCCCGAGCGCACTTGGTTCCGTTACCACCGTCTGTTCGCGGATCTCCTGCGGCTGGAGCTGCGCCGGAAGCTGCCCGAGGAAGTGCCGGCGCTGCACCGGCGCGCCGCCGGATGGTTCACCGTGCAAGGGCACGTCGTCGAGGCCATCCGGCACACCCAGGCAGCCGGCGACTGGCCTGATGCGGCCCGGCTGCTCGCCGACCATTCGTTCAGCCTGACCCTCGACGGGGAAGCGCAGACCATGCAGGCGCTGGTGCAGGTCTTTCCCAGGAGCGCGGATCACCCCGAGCTGGCACTGGTGCGCGCGATGGGTGACCTCGCGCAGGGACGCCTGGACCAGGCGGCCGCCCATCTCGCGTTCGCCGAGGCGCACGTGCAGGCGACGGCGCCGGATCGCCGGCGCCGCCTCCTGGTGGCGGTTGCGTCGCTGCGGCTGTCGCTGGCCAGGCGACGCGGTCAGCTGGCCGGCGCCATCGAGCAGGCCAGATTCCTGGCCGCCCCGGTCACCGGGCAGTCGCCCGGGGAGATCGCGCTCGGCAGCGATCTGCGTGCGGTGGCGCTGATGAACCTGGGGACCGCCGAGGCGTGGACGCTCGGGCTGTCGGACGCGCCGGACGCCGAACGGCACCTGCGCGAGGGCGCCGCGCTGGCCCGGGAGATCGGTCGCCCGTACCTCGAAGTCGGCTGCCTGGCGCAGCTCGGGTTCGCATCGCTGGTCCTCCACTCGTTCGCCACGACCCAGCGACGCTGTCGTGAGGCGATCGCGCTGGCCGAGCGCTACGGGTGGGGCGCGGAACCGATCACCGCGCCCGCGCTGATCATGCTGGCTGCCAACCTGATCTGGACAGGCGAGTTCGACGAGGGCGAGCAATGGCTGCAACGAACCAGACAAGCCCTGGAGACAGACACCGGCCCGGACATCACGCTCCTGCTGCACCAGACTGCCGGGTTGCTGTACGCCGGCCGCGGCCGCCATCAGGAAGCGCTCGAGGAGTTCGGCGCCGCTGAACTCCTGGGAGCGCAGCTTGCGGACTCGCAGGCGCTGGCGACCCGGACCACGCGGTGGCTGCTGGCCACCCAGGCCCGCCTCGGGATGACCGGCGAGGCCCGCGCCTTGCTCGCGGCGCTCGATGACGAGTGGGCCGGTTCCGGTGAGCTACTGAACGCCCTCGCGGCGATCCGCCTCGCCGAAGGCGAGTCTGCTGAGGCTCTAGCAGCGGTAGCCGATGTTCTGGACGGCACGGTCCCGGTCCTCGGGGACGTCACGGTCATCGAGGCGCACCTGCTGGCCGGGCTCGCCCACCGTGAGCTCGGCGACCAGCGCGCGGCAAGCCAGGCGGCTGAACGGGCGCTGGACCTGGCGGAGTCCGACCGGTTGATCCTCCCGTTCGCGATCACAGGCTCCCGAGAGCTCCTCGAGGCGTTGCCCCCTCATGAGACGGCGCACGCCGCGCTGCTCGCCGACATCCTCGATAGCCTGCCCGGCTCTCCCCCGCCGGCCGAAGCGGAATCCTCGTTGCCACCGACAGAGGACCTCAGCCCAGGTGAGCTCAGAGTGCTGCGTTATCTCCCGACGAACCTGTCCCGGCCTGAGATCGCCGGCGAACTGTCCGTCTCACCGAACACCGTCGGCACGCATCTGCGCAGTATCTACGCCAAGCTCCAGGTCGGTGACCGCTCCTCGGCCGTACGGCGCGCGCGGGAACTGCGACTGCTGCCGCTCAGCGCTGCACGGCGTACCAGCGGAGGTCGAGGCAGCCGCTCACCGTGACGGCTGCACTAGACAATCACCGGCATCCGGTGATCTCCACTCACCGTCCTGACGGTGAACCTGGTGACCATGAAGGTTCATCGCTGGAAGACGATCACCGCCGTGGCCGCGAGCCTGGCTCTTGCTCTCGGCGCCCCGCCGCCTGCCATCAGCGCCGCGCCGTCGCAGGCTGCGGCTCTCGTGCAGAGTACGAAGGTCAGCGCGAGCTTGAGCGCGAGCGACCTGTCCAAGCTGCCGCTCACCGACCGCCACCTGACCAAGCGTGAGAAGGCCAACCTCGCGGTCGTCCTTCGTGCGTACCACGCAGGCGAGGGTGACGTCCTGGACGCCCAGGGGTTCATGGATCTGTTCGCCAGGGACGGTGTGCTGAACGGCATCGGCGGCGTTGAGGGCCAGTCGAGCCTGCGGGGTGAGCAATTGGGCGGTCTGATCGTCTGGATGGGCGCATTCCTTCCCGACGTGCACCGGGAGCTGAAACACATCACCGTGAACGGTGACGTCGTCAGCATCGAACTGTCGATCCAGGGCACCTTCCTCGGCGGGTTCGCGACGCCCGCCGGCATGATCCGGCCGACCGGGGCCAAGGTCGACTTCCCGACCGCCGACTTCTGGTACTTGCGCGACGGCAAAGTCGAGGTGTTCGACTGCCACATCGCCTTTACCACCTTGTACGCGCAGCTCGGCATCCTGCCGGACTACGCGTCCGCAGTCGCGACGTCTGCGCGCGGACGTTGAGGGTCGTCACCGGAATCAGCTGATCCCCGCACGGAACGCGGCTCAGCCGATCCGTCGGTACCGCCATACGGACAGCGGGACGAATACGGCCAGCAGCCCGCCGATCCAGACCGCGGCCGCGCCTAATGACGCCGGCGTGCCGTACAACGCGAGCGAGCGGGCGGCGTCGGCTGTGACGGTGACGGGGTTGATTTTCGCGAACGTCTGCAGCCAGTCCGGGAAGGTGGCTGCCGGCACGAAAACCGAGCTGGCGAAGACGAGCGGGAAGATCACGACGAACCCGGCCGTCTGCGCCGTCTCGGCACCCCGGACCGTCAGCGCAACGAAGGCGAAGATCCAGCTGAGGGCCAAGCCGAACGCGGCGACGACTGCAACGCACGCGATCGCTGCGGCTACCCCGCCGAGGAAGCGGAAACCGACCACGTATCCGACCGCGATCATCAGCCCGATGACCGCGATGTTGCGGACCAGGTCGGCCACGGTGCGCCCGGCCAGCACCGCGGAGCGGGCCATCGGCATCGACCTGAAGCGGTCGACCACCCCGCGGGTCAGGTCTTCCGTCAGGCCGACCGCCGTCTGCGAGGCGCCGAAGGTGACCGATTGGACGAAGATCCCGGGCAGCAGGAAGTCGACGTACGCGACCCCATCCGGCAGCGAGCGGCCGATCGCGCCGCCGAACACGTAGACGAACAGCAGCACGAACAGGACCGGCTGGATGGTGGAGAAGACCAGCAGGTCCGGCTGGCGGATGAAGTGACGCAGGTTGCGGCCGGTGACGACGGCGGTGTCGGTGAGCGTCGAGCGCACGGCCTGCAGCGACGGGCGGCGCAGCCGCAAGACCCGCCCGTGAGCCGCCGTCCCAGTCGGCGCCGGCTGCCGGGGCCGGGTGCGGCGCCCGGACCGGGAGCCGGGTTCGCTGCCGTCATCGCCTGGCGGGGCACCGGTCAGCTGCAGGAAGACATCGTCCAGGGTGGGCCGGCGCAGCCCGATGTCGGTGACGCCAATCTGTGCCTCGCGTAGCCCGGCGGCAGCCTCCTCCACCAGCGCGAGCCCGTTGCGCGGAGCCGGCAGCGTGAGACGGTCTGGGCGCTCGTCCGGCTGGGGCTCGCCGCAACCCACCCCGGTGAGCACCGCCTGTGCCCGAACCCGCTCGCCCGCGCTGGACAGTTCCACCTCCAGGATCTGGCCGCCGACGCGGTCCTTGAGCTCGTTCCCGGTTCCTTCCGCGACCACCTTCCCGCGATCGATAACCGCGATCCGGTCGGCCAGCTGATCGGCTTCCTCCAGGTACTGAGTGGTCAGGAGAATCGTTGTCCCCTCGCGCCGCAACTCGCGCACGATCGCCCAGATCTCATTGCGGCTCCGCGGATCCAGGCCCGTGGTCGGCTCGTCGAGGAACAGCACCTGCGGGCGGGTGACGAGGCTCGAGGCGATGTCCAGCCTGCGGCGCATGCCGCCGGAATAGGTCCGGGCCGGTCGGTCAGCGGCCTCCGCCAGGCCGAACCGCTCCAGCAGCTCCGCGGCGCGGCGGCGGGCGTCCTCGCGGGACAAGTTGAACAATCGGCCGAACATCTCCAGGTTCTCGCGTCCGGTCAACAACTCGTCGACCGCAGCGAACTGCCCCGTCAGGCCGATCAGCTCGCGGACCGCGGCAGGCTCATCCTCCACGTCGTGGCCGAGGACCTCCGCCCGGCCGGCATCGGGCGCCACCAGCGTGGCCATTATCCGCACCAGCGTGGTCTTGCCCGCCCCATTCGGGCCCAGCAGGCCGAACACCATCCCCGCCGGAACCTCCAGCCCGGCACCATCCAGCGCCACGGTCGCCCCAAAACGCTTGACGACGCCCTCCACCCGCACCGCAGGCACCGACGTACCAGCAAGTATCCGTGGCGTCACCTGATCGTTGTCCGCTGCCATGTCGATCTCCTCCACCGGGCCGGGCGGGTCTTCGCAACAGGCTCAGGTTGGCCGCCAGGCAGGTGATCGGTCGTCACCGGATCGCGGTGATCCGCCGGAGCGGCAGCCGCGAATCACCATGATCCGGTGACGCTTCCTCACCTGCCTGGCGGCAAGGCTGCAGGTGGCGCGCCTGCGGCCGGGACCGCCGGGCGAATTCCAACCGAACGGAGATGCAGAGCATGCCAAAGGCAGTCAGGTACGACGAGTTCGGCGGGATCGACGTGTTGCGGGTCGAGGAGGTGGAACGCCCGGTGCCCGGGGACGGGCAGGTCCTCGTCCGGGTGAAGGCGGCCGGCATCAATCCCAGTGAGGCGGTCATCCGCACGGGGGCCCTGGCGGAGCTGTTCCCGTCGACGTTCCCGTCCGGGCAGGGCAGCGACCTCGCCGGCGTCATCGAGGAAGTCGGCGCCGGGGTCGGCGGATCCTCGCCCGGCGACGAGGTGATCGGGTTCTCGGACCAGCGGGCCTCCCAGGCCGAGCTGGTCCTGGTCGAGGCCGGCAACCTCACAGGCAAGCCGGAGAAGGTCTCGTGGGAGGTCGCCGGTGGCCTGTACGTCGCCGGCACGACCGCATGGGGGGCGGTACACGCCGTCCAGCCCAAGGAGGGCGAGACCGTCGTCATCTCCGGAGCCGCAGGGGGCGTCGGCTCGCTCGCCGCCCAGCTCGCGCGCCGTACCGGGGCCACGATCATCGGCCTGGCGAGCGAGCGCAACCACGAGTGGCTGAAGAGCCACGGCGTGATCCCGGTCGCGTACGGCGCCGGCGTCGCCGACCGGATCACGGCCGCCGCGCCCAGCGGCGTGGACGCCTTCATCGACACCAACGGCGACAGGTACGTCGAACTGGCCCTCGCCCTCGGAGTCGCCGCCGAGCGGATCGACACCATCGTCGACTTCGCGGCCGCCCAGAAGTACGGGGTGAAGACCGACGGGGGCACAGCGGCCGGGCCGGGCGCCAAGGTGCTCGCCGAGCTGGCCGGCCTGATCGCCGACGGACACCTCGAGGTGCCGATCGCGAACGTCTACCCGCTCGCGGAGGTCCGCGAGGCCTACACCGAACTCGAACGCCGCCACACCCACGGCAAAATCGTCCTCACGCCGTAGCCGGCTTGATCATGACTTCAGACGCTGAGCGGGCCGACGAGAACCGACGCGAGTCGTTCGGGGAGACGGGTAGAACACCACCCGGCCGCCGATGGTGGGCCCTGGCGGTGATAGCGATCGCTCAACTGATGGTGGTGCTCGACGGCACCGTGGTGACCATTGCGCTGCCCTCGGCGCAACGCGACCTGGGTATCACCGACGCCGATCGGCAGTGGGTAGTCACTGCCTACACCGTCGCATTCGGTGGCCTGCTACTGCTGGGAGGACGGATCGCCGACTACACCGGCCGCAAGCGGATCTTCCTGGTCGGGCTACTCGGGTTCGCTGGCGCGTCGGCGCTCGGCGGTGCAGCCCAGAACGGCGCGACGCTCTTCGGCGCCCGGGCCCTCCAGGGCGCGTTCGCGGCGCTGCTCGCGCCCGCTGCGCTGTCACTGATCACGGTGACCTTCACCGAGGTCAAAGAGCGGTCCCAAGCGTTCGCGGTCTACGGCGCAATCTCGGGAGGTGGCTCAGCGATCGGACTGATCCTGGGCGGCACGCTGACCGAGTACGCGTCGTGGCGCTGGTGCCTGCTGATCAATGTGCCGATCGCGATCGTGGCCTTCGTTGCCGGCACGATCCTGGTCACCGAGAGCAAGTCCCGGGGCGGGAGCTCGTACGACGTTCCTGGCGCGATTCTTGGCACGGCGGGCCTGGTCGCCCTCGTGTACGGATTCACCCAGGCGGCCAAGACCGGTGTCGGCTGGCTCTCGGTCGAGGTGATCAGCTATCTCGTGGGCGCCGTCATCTTGCTGGTCACGTTCGTGCTCGTCGAGTTGCGGACGACGAGCCCGCTGTTGCCGATGCGGGTGGTGCTCGATCGCAATCGCGGCGGATCGTATCTCGCCTCATTGCTGGTCTTCGCCGGGCTGTTCGCGATGTTCCTGTTCCTGAGTTACTACTTCCAGTACAACCTTGGCTACAGCGCTCTGAAGTCGGGTATCGCGTTCCTGCCGTTCAGCATCGGCATCATCGTCACCTCGGGCGTGGTGTCGGCCCAGCTACCACGCACCGGACCCAAGCCACTCATGCTGATCGGGCTCGCCATGGTCGCGATCGGCCTGGGCAGCTTCACATTCATCTCGGACACCAGCAGTTGGGCTACCAGCGTCCTGCCCGGAGAGTTACTGATGAGCGTCGGACTGGCGCTGGTGATCGTGCCGCTGTCGAGTCTTGCGCTCACCGGAGTGAATGACGACGACGCGGGAGTCGCCAGCGCGGTGCTCAACTCGACCCAACAGATCGGCGGGTCCTTGGGCACAGCGCTGTTGAACACCTTCTATGCGAGTGCGGTCACGTCGTACGTCGTTGCGCATCACCTCTCACCGTCCGCATTCAATCCGCCGGCCGCGATCCACGGCTATCACGTGGCGTTCTGGATCGGGGCCGCGCTGATCACCGCGGCCTTCGCGGCAGTCCTGGTCTTCGTCAACGCAGGCAGGGGTTACGTGCCGGCCGTCAAAGGATGAGACGTTCCGATCGTGAGGTCGTCGAGGCGGGACAGGAAGAGCTTGAGGGCCGGCGAGGTGTTGGACTTGCTGTAGCCGACCGCGATCTCGATCGTCGGTGCCTCGCCCTCCAGTGGACGGCTGACGACGGAGGGCGGGAGGAGGTTCTCGGCGTACGCCGGCATCAGCGACAGTCCGCGCGTGGACGCGACCAAGGACATGGCCATCGCCAAGTTGTCGACGCCGTGGTCCCAGCGGACTTCGACGCCCGCGCGACGGAAGTACTCCTCGGTCGCGGCGCGCAGCACCGTGGCCTTGTTCGAACCACCGATGAAGGTCTCGCCGACGAAGTCCTGCGGGCGGACGGAATCCCGTGCGGTCAGCCGGTGATCGCTCGGCAGCAGCGCGACGAGCGGCTCCCGGTCGACCACGACGTACTCGAGGTCGTAGCCCGGCTCCCGACGCAGGAAGGCGACATCGACCCGGCCGCGGGCCACCGCTTCGGCGAGGTCCGGCGAGTAGTCGCTGGAGACCGTCACGTCGAGGTTCGGCAGCTCGTCGTGCAGCACCTTCATTGCGCGCGGCAACCAGTTCATCTCGTGCCCGGTCTGGAAACCGATGGCCAGCGCCTTGCGTGCGGGCTGCGCCGTCCGGCGAGCCGCTTCGACGGCGGCATCGACCTGCATCAGCGCCAGGCGCGCGTGATCGAGGAACTCCCGGCCCGCGGCTGTCAGTTCGACACCGTGCACACTGCGCGCGAGCAACTCGACCCCGACCTCCTTCTCCAGGTCCCGGATCTGCCGGCTGAGTGATGGCTGGGAGGTGTGCAGCCGCCGCTGGGCCGCCTCGGTCAGACTGCCGGCCTCGGCGACGGCGACGAGGTACCGAAGGTGTCGCAGCTCCATCGCGCTCCCATGCTCGCGGGGTATGCCCCCATTCTACAAAGTCTTTTTCATTTCAACTAGACACGCCTAGGTTGATGAGGTCTTCCATACCTCGTACGTCATACCTCACAGGAGTTCACGATATGTCTGACAAGCAGGTAGTCCTGATCACCGGCGGCCTCACCGGAATCGGCAGAGCCAGTGCCATCGCCTTCGCCGCCACCGGCGCGAACGTGGTCGTTGCCGGTCGGCGCGACGCGGCCGGCAAGACGCTCGCCGAAGAACTACGCGCACTCGGCGCCGAGGCCGAGTTCGTCAACGCCGACGTCCGCCGCGAGGACGACGTCCGCGCCCTGGTCGACCGGACGGTCGAACTGTTCGGCCGTCTCGATGTCGCGGTGAACAACGCCGGCACCGAAGGCCGTCCCAGCCCGATCACCGATCAGACCGCGCAGACGTACGCCGACACGTTCGACACCAATGTCCTCGGCGTGATCCTGAGCATGAAGCACGAGATCCGCGTGATGCAGACACAAGGCTCCGGCAGCATCGTCAACATCTCCTCGACCTACGGGCACGAGGGAGCGGCCGGCGCCGCCGTCTACGTCGGCAGCAAGCACGCTGTCGAAGGCATCACCAAGTCGGTGGCGCTGGAGGTCGCCGGATCGGGAGTCCGCGTGAACGGCGTGGCCCCCGGACCCACCGACACCGGCATGCTGACCCGCTTCACCGGCACGCCGGAGAACAAGGCCGCTCTCGTGACCGAGGTTCCGATGCGCCGCCTCGGCCTGCCTGAGGAGGTCGCCGACGCGATCGTCTATCTCACGTCGGAACGGGCGTCGTACATCACCGGCCACATCCTCAACGTCGACGGCGGCCACTCCGCCAGCTGATCTCTGCCAGCGAAGGAATCCCCTATGCACACGCACGACACCGCGCCGACACAGTTCGTCGACGCCGACGGCGTCCGCTTCGCCTACCGGCGCTTCGGCAACCCCGCCGGTACGCCGATCGTGTTGCTCCAGCACTTCATGGGCAACCTCGACAACTACGACCCCGCGATCACCGACGCACTCGCCACCGGCCGCGAGGTGATCCTCACCGACAACGCCGGGGTCGGACGGAGCAGCGGTACGGCGCCTGAAACGGTGGACGGAATGGCGAAGGACATCGCCTCGCTCGTCGACGCTCTCAACCTCGAGCACGTCGATCTCGTCGGCTTCTCGATGGGAGGCTATGTCGCCCAGCAGCTCGCGGTCGATCGCCCCGACCTCGTTCGCCGACTGATTCTGGTGGGCACCGGACCGCGAGGCGGAGACGGCATGGGGGCGCTGGCCACGGACGTCGCACCGCTGTTCGGGAAGGTCTACGACCCGCAGGATCTGATGTGGCTTCCGATCTTCTTCTCGCCGTCGGAGTCGGGTCAGGCCGCCGGCCGACGCTTCCTGGAACGCATCCGCGCACGAACCCAGGATCGTGACGTCCCGGTCTCGGACACCACCGTCGCGGCCCATCTCGCGGCCGCACGCGCGTGGGGAACAGCCGCCCCCCGTAGCTACGACTACCTCAAGCAGATCCCGCAACCGTCGCTGGTTGTCAACGGCAACAATGACATCGTCGTCGCCACCGTCAACTCGTACATCCTCCAGCAGAACCTCCCCGACGCGGAACTGATCCTCTACCCCGACTCCAACCACGGATCACACTTCCAACACACTGCCTCCTTCATCAACTCCGCAACCAACTTCCTCGACCGCTAGGCACCATCCCCGACCACACCGCCGCACCAAGCCGCGGCCTCGCACGGCAAGGGCAAGTGAGGTTGTCGGACCACCCACCTCCGCGTGGCTGAAAGCGACCGGTCGAGCACCTGGAGTTGTGATCTAGGCCAATACATCACTGATCGGCAACATTTTCACTGCGCTGGCGTTTCATCTCGTAGTCTCCCTCCGGGGATTGATTGGAACGACGCGTGGGGGGATCCATGTTTCGGAGGCTTCTCGCCTCAGCTGCTGCATTGGTTGTCGCGGTCGCGGCGGTCGTGTTCATCGACCGGGCGGCCGACGCGGCTGCGGCGAGCATCAGCGTCACGGCGACGCAGGCGTCGAACGGGACGACCACGCTGACGTACCGCGCGACCGTCCTCAAAGCGGGTGCGATCCGCGAGGTCACCATGGCGATCCCGGCCGGGACCACCGGGCGGGTCACGTCGATCAACGGCACGGTCAGCTCGGTCACGAGCACGGTGCTGCGTTGGCGACCCACCCGCGCCACGAACGTTGCGGTCGGCGCGCGACTCGCGATCCCGCTGTACGGTCTGCGGCTGCCTTCGGGCGGCCCGTGGACGCTGGGGTTCAAGTCGATCGGTACGGCGGGTCAGGTGATCACGTCCGGTGCCGGCGTACTGCAGCCGTTGAAGACCTACACCGCCTCCGTCGCGGTCAAGGCATCGAACCCGATTCCCGCCCAGACAACGAACCTGACGTACCAGGCCACGATCACCAGCGCGGGCACCCTGACCGCCGTACGCATGAAACTGCCGACCGGGGCCACCGGCACCTTCAGCACCATCAACGGCACGCTCTCGGTCGACGCCGGCTACGTGACCTGGAAACCGAAGGCACCGCTCAACGTCGTAACCGGTGCACGCCTGGCGATCCCGGTCAACGGCGTCCAGCTCTCCCGGTACGGCGGAACGATGAGCCTCACTGTCTCCGCGACCACCCCGACCGGCGCCGTCCTGAGCACCGGCGCCGGCAGCATCGCGTTCATCGCACCGCCTGCCGAGATGCCTGCCGTCGCAGCCGCGGGCTTTTCCTCGCCTCCTGCCGGATGCCCCGACGCCTGGCCGGCGACAACCTCCGAGAACGCCAAGCCTGGCACCGGTGACTGGGTCATCCCGACCGGCACGAACGGGACGATGGCCGCCTACCTGACGCAGGTTTCGGCCAGCTGCGGCGACTCGGTGGACCTCAAGGTCACCTCCGGCAACCCGGTCAGCGTCGTCGCCTACCGGATGGGGTACTACGCCGGACTCGGCGCGCGCGAGATCTGGCGGCAGGACGACGTACCGACCGTGGTTCAGGAATCACCGACCACCGGCGGGGTGTCGGACGACGGCAAACCGCTGCGTATGACGTCGGCTGCGACCTGGTCCAAGACGCTCAGCATCCCCGTGGACAAGGACTGGGCGCCGGGAACGTACCTGATCAAGATCAGCGACGGCACCTCCGCGACGTACGCACCGCTGACGGTCCGCGACGACACCGCCACGAAGCACGACCTGATGGTCCTGCAGGCGACCGCGACGTGGCAGGCGTACAACACCTACGGCGGCGTGAGCTTCTACACAGGTGTCGATACCGGGTCCGGCCGGCTGACGTTCGACCGGCCGTACAACGAGGGCCAGGGCTCCGGCCAGTACCTCACCCTCGAACAGGGACTGGTGTTCTGGGCCGAGTCGAAGGGCCTCGACGTCACCTACTGGACCGACAACGACCTCGACCAGTACGGCGGTCAACTGCCGACCCGAGCCGGGACACTGTTCCTGCCCGGACACGACGAGTACTACTCGCTGCGGATGCGGGCCGCGCTCAGCCAGGCGATCGCCCACGGTGTGAACGTCGCCAACCTCGGCGCGAACACGGCGTACCGCGAGATCACCTTCACCGACGAGACCCGCCGGGCCTGGGACATCGACCGGTACACCGACGGCTACAACTCCACGACCTGGCGCTTCCAGGGTGACGCCTACGCGTCGCAACCGCTGCTCGGCGCGGAATACATCTGCCCGGTGATGGGGAACACGCTGACAACCGGCACCGGATGGATTTTCGATGGTGTCCCCAACGGTACGGCGCTGCCCGGGTTCATCGCCGGCGAGGTCGACTACGTCTGGCCGGATCTCTACAAGCAGCCAGGCCTGACAACGCTCACCAGCGGCTCCGGAACGTGCCGCTCGAACGGCCGCGCCGCGCCCATGCACGTCACGGCCTACACCGCGCCGTCGGGCGCCCGCGTCCTGAACGGTTCCACGTTCGCCTACGGCTGCTTCCTCGTCGGCCGCTGTCCGTCGAACTGGACAGTCCCCTCCCCCGACGCCGCGTCACAGAACGCAGTCGCCACGATCGTCGGCAACATCACCCAATGGGTCTCCCGCGGCACCATCGCCGTACCGGCCGACACCACAGCCGCCAAGATGCGCGTCGCCGTACCGAAGCACCCACTGCAAACCAGCACCCAACCCTAAGCGGCGGCCGGGCGGCCGTCGGATCCGTCGTCACGTCACCGACGGTGAAGATCCCGAACTGCACAGCAGTCCTCCCCACGGATGTCACCGGGTCACGATGCCGGCGACGAGGTTGATCGTGGCGGCGAGGATGACCGTTCCGAAGGCGTACGAGAGCAGGCAGTGCCGCAGTACGACCGAGCGGATCGCGGCGCTGGACACGCTGGTGTCGGAGACCTGGTAGGTCATGCCCAGGTTGTAGCTGAAGTAGAAGAAGTCGCGGTAGGCAGGGGGTTCGTCGCTGTTGAAGTCGATGCCACCGGTGGGCTGGAGGTAGTAGAGGTGCGCGTAGCGGGCGGCGTACATCATGTGCAGCATGGCCCAGTTCATGAAGACGCCGGCGAGGCCGACGGCGGCGGCGGAATTCTGGCTGTGCGAGTCACCGAGCAGCAGGAGCAGAGCGATGCCGGTGAGGCCGCCGAGTGTCACTGCCACCACGGTCGACTCCTCGACGGCGGGCCGGAAATCCTCGCGGCCGACGAAGTGCTGAGTGGCGGCCGATGTCATCGGCCACAACACAAGCACTCCGGTGACGACGAACGCCGCAGCCATCGCCGCGATACCCGACAGCACTCCCAACGGCACGTTCCAGGCCAGGGCGACAACTGCTCCCACGACGCACCCGGCGGCCAGCGCTACGAGCAGCCGCGAAACCGCCGTCGTCGGCATGCCGCCCCTCATCGATGGTTCACGATCTCGGTGAGGTGGTTTTCCCTGGATACACGCGCTCCTCCGGTTCCTCGGTGAGGGCCGTGACCGCCGTGGCGCACTCCCGGCGGTGTTCGTCGGTGCGGGCGAGCAGACACGACAGCAGCAGCCGGATGTCCGGGTCGTCGGTGCCGTCACGCAGGTCGCGAATGGCCGGACGGTGATCACGCTCGGCATGGGCGTTCGCGAGGAAGTCGGCGACCAGGTTCTGCCGGTCGGTCGTGCCGGACTGACGCCACGGGTTGGGCAAGGCACTGACACCCGCAGGCTCCTCAGGCTGCCGGTCGGCCATCGACACGATCGTGCTCTCCAGGTCGGTCCCGCCCATCACGGCCGCGACCACCGGGTTCGCACGCATCACCTGGTCGACGGTTTCCGCGGGTGCGCCTTCCAGCAGTCGCGCGATCATCGTGGCGAGCATCTCGACCATCGCGACCTGGTCCACGCCGAGGTGAACCAGCGTGTCGCGGTACCGGCCGGGAACCGGCGCGGTCCAGCCGCTCAGGTAGTGGGTGGCGACGTGGATCTCGTGATACTGATCGGCGAGAACGTGTTCCAGGCGGTCGGCGTACCGGAGATCGGGCCGGTCGGGCCGGCAGGCGAACTGCAGATCGCGTCGGTGGTTGAACATGAGTTGCTCCAACTGTTCGGGGGGGTGACGGTCTCAGCGGCCGGATCGGTTGCTCAGGGCATCCTCCAGCCAGGGACGCAGTACGGCGACCGGCGCGGCGCCGATCTGGGTGGCGATCGCGCGGCCGTTGCGGAACACCATCAGGGTCGGTATCGACCGGATGTCGAACTGGCGCGACACCTCCGGCGCCTCGTCGGCGTTGATCTTCACCAACTTGAGCTCGCCCGCCTTCTCGGTGGCGAGTTGTTCGAGTACCGGGCTGACCATCCGGCACGGACCGCACCACGGCGCCCAGACGTCGACCAGCACCGGGATCCGGGACAGTTCGACGACGTCGGCGAAGTCCCGGTCGCCGGCGTCGACGACCCAGGGCAGCGGCTTGCCGCACTTGCCGCAGACCGGCTTCCCGTCACCGGTCGCCTGCACCCGGTTCTTCTGGCCGCAGTGCGGGCAACTGACGATGTCAGAACGAGCCGCCATGCTCCCTCCCTTCCGAGGAGATCTCGCCAGTCAGTCGTGGTCGGTGTCGCTAGGGGTCTGCGGCGGGTTCTCGACGTCGACGACGAGCTTCTGGCCGTCGAGCGACACCTTGACGACCGCGCCGTCGACCACGTCGCCGGTGAGCAGCGCGCGGCCGACGCGGGTCTCGACCTCGCGGGCGATGAAGCGGCGCAGCGGGCGCGCGCCGTACACCGGGTCGAAGCCTTGTTCGGCGATGAAACGCAGCGCGTCGTGGGTGACGTCGAGAGTCATCTGCTGGTCGGCGAGCCGGGTGCGCAGGTCGCCGAGCATCAATTCGGCGACTTGCTCGATCTCGGGCAGCGTGAGCGGCGTGAACAGGACGATGTCGTCGACGCGGTTCAGGAACTCCGGCCGGAAGTGGTGCCGCAGGTCGGCCATCACGGCGTCCCGCGCGTCCTCCTTGATCTGGCCGTCCGGCGTCACCCCGTCCAGCAGGTACGACGACCCGATGTTCGACGTCATGATGATCACGGTATTCCGGAAGTCGACCGTTCGCCCTTGCGCGTCGGTCAGCCGCCCGTCGTCGAGCACCTGCAGCAGCGTGTTGAAGACATCCGGGTGCGCCTTCTCGATCTCGTCGAACAACACGACGGAGTACGGCTTGCGGCGTACCGCTTCGGTCAGCTGACCGCCTTCCTCGTACCCGACGTACCCAGGCGGCGCACCGACCAGCCGGCTGACCGTATGCCGTTCCTGGTACTCGCTCATGTCGATCCGGACGATGTTGTCCTCGGAGTCGAACAACGCCCCCGCCAGCGCCTTCGCCAGCTCGGTCTTCCCGACCCCGGTCGGCCCGAGGAAGATGAACGACCCGATCGGCCGCCGCGGATCCTTGATCCCGGAGCGCGCCCGGATGATCGCGTCGGCCACGACGTTGACCGCCTCGTCCTGGCCGATCACGCGTTCGTGCAGGATCTCGTCCAGCCGCAGCAGTTTCGCGCGTTCGCCCTCCTGCAACCGGGTGACCGGGATCCCGGTCCACCGAGACACGATCGAGGCGATCTCCTCGTCGGTGACCACCTCGCGCAGCAACCGCCGACCGCCACCCTGTTTGGTGGCGAGCTGGTCCTCTTCGGCCAGGAGCCGCCGTTCGAGCTCGGGCAGCTTGCCGTGCCGGAGTTCGGCGGCCCTGTTGAGGTCGTACTCACGTTCGGCCTGGTCGGCGTCGTGACGGAGTTGTTCGATCTGCCCGCGCAGGTCCTGGGTGCGGTGGACCACCTGCCGCTCAGACTCCCATTGCGCGCGCATCGCGTCCGACTCCGCGCGCAGATCGGCGAGCTCCTTGCGCAGCTCCTCGAGCCGGGACTCGCTGGCCGCGTCCTCTTCCTTGGACAGCGCCGCGTCCTCGATCTCCAGACGGGTGACGCGGCGGGTGAGTTCGTCCAGCTCGGCCGGCATCGAGTCGATCTCGGTCCGCAACATCGCGCACGCCTCGTCCACGAGGTCGATCGCCTTGTCCGGCAGGAACCGGTCGGTGATGTAGCGATGACTCAGTACGACGGCGGCGACGAGCGCGCCGTCCTGGATCTTCACGCCGTGGAACACCTCGAGCCGTTCGCGCAGGCCGCGCAGGATCGAGATCGCGTCCTCGACCGTCGGCTCGTCGACCACCACCGGCTGGAACCGGCGTTCGAGCGCCGCGTCCGGTTCGATGTGCTTGCGGTACTCGTCGAGCGTCGTCGCGCCGATCATGTGCAGCTCACCGCGCGCGAGCATCGGCTTCAGCATGTTGCCCGCATCCATCGCACCCTCGGTCGCACCCGCGCCGACCACCGTGTGCAACTCGTCGACGAACAATAGGATCCGTCCCTCGGCCGCCGTGACCTCGTTCAGCACCGCCTTCAGCCGCTCCTCGAACTCGCCGCGGTACTTCGCACCCGCCACCAGCGCCGCCAGATCCAGCGCGAACACCGCACGATCCTTCAGACCTTCGGGTACGTCGCCGTTCGCGATCCGCTGCGCCAGACCCTCCACGATCGCGGTCTTCCCGACGCCGGGTTCTCCGATCAGGACCGGATTGTTCTTCGTCTTCCGCGACAAGATCTGGATCGTCCGCCGGATCTCCTGATCTCGCCCGATCACCGGATCCATCCGCCCGGTCCGCGCGTCTGCGACCAGTTCCCGCCCGTACTTCTCCAAGGCCTCGTACGCCGCCTCAGGCATCGCCGACGTGACGCGCTGGTTCCCTCGGATCGCAGTGAGTGCCTGCAGGAACTTCTCCCGCGTCAGACCCTGCTCGCGCGCCCGCCGTCCCGCTGCCGTCTCCGCGCCTTCGTCGAGCAGCGCCATCAGCAGGTGTTCGACGGACACGTACTCGTCCTTCAACCGCTTCGCCTCGCGCTCAGCGGTGTCGAACACCTTCGACAGCCGCTGCGTGACGTGCACCTGACCCGGTTCGGCGCCAGGCCCCGTGACTTTGGGGCGCCTGCTGAGGTCGGACTCGAGATCCGCGCGCAATCGGTCGGGGTCGGTGCCGGCCTGGGTGAGCAGCCGGGGAATCAGTCCGTCGGGCTGATCGAGCAGCGCGAGCAACAGATGCTCGCCGTCGACCTGCTGGTGCCCGAAACGCAGCGCCTTGGTCTGCGCGTCGTGCATGGCTTCCTGCGACTTCTGCGTCAGACGATTCAGGTCCATGATCGGCCTCCGGAAGGTTTGGCACGGAGTGCTTCTTCGTGGGCAGCGAGCCGGTCGAGCAGGTCCATCACCAGCCCGACTGCGGCGTAGTTGAGCGAGAACGCGGCCCGCAGTCGCTGGATGCGCGCGACCGCGGCAACGTCGTCGTACGTGAACCAGAGCCGGCCGGACACGTCCCGCGCCGGTTCCAGCAGTCCGAGCGCGACGAGCCTGACCACCAGGTGCGGATGTACGCCGGCCAGCCGCCCGAACGTCTCCACGTCCAGCAGCAGCGGACGCGCCAGCGCCGTACTCATCGCGACCTCCTCGGGTCGAACGTGGTCGCCGCAGCGAGCTGCTCGTAGAGGTGTTGCTCCTCGTCGGACAGCTTGTCGGGCATCACGATCCGGATCTCGGCGTACAGGTCGCCCTTCCCCAGGCCCCGCCCCTTCAAGCGCAGGCGTTTCCCACTCGACGTACCGCCTGGCACGCGGAGCTTCACCTCACCGCCTGGTGTCTCGAGTGCGACCTGCGCGCCGAGCGCGGCCTCGGACGCGGACACGGGCAGATCGACGGAGATGTCACGCCCCTCGACCCGGTAGCGCTTGTCCGGCAGCAGCTTGACGACCAGGTAGAGGTCACCGGCCCGCGCGTCGCCACTCCCCTGCCCGCCCTGCCCGGCCAGCCGGATCCGCTGCCCGTCCGTCACCCCGGCCGGGATCGAAACCTCGACCGTGCGCCCGCCGTCGGGGCCGGAGATTGTCAGCCGTCGGTGCCCGCCGTTGTAGGCCTCGGGGACGGTCAGCTCGAGCTCGACCTCCTGGTCGGCGCCCGGGATCGGTCCCCACTGCCGCCGCCCGCGGCCCCCGAACATGCCACCGAGCAGATCCTCCAGGTCCACGTCCCCGGCGCCGTCGCCCCAGCCCGCGGACCCGCTCCAGCCACCCCGGCTACCGGTCGCCGCCGAGCCGTCCTGGCCGGTCCACCACCCGCCGGGCGCACCACGGCCGCCTCCGGCGCGTTGCGCTCTGGCCCACGTCTCCGGGTCGACATCGGGCGGGACCCTGCGGAAGTCGTCGCCGAACGCGTCGTACCGCTTCCGCTGGTCGGGATCCGACAGTACGTCGTACGCCTCGGAGACCTGTTTGAACTTCTCCTCGGCCCCCGGGTCCTTGTTGATGTCCGGGTGGTACCTCCGGGCCAGCTTCCGGTACGACCGTTGCAGCTCGTCGGCCGTCGCGTCCCGACCCACTCCGAGCAGCTCGTAGAAGTCGGCCATGGCACTACGACTTCGCGACGACGACCGAGGCGGGCCGCAGCAACGCGTCCGCGTTCCCGTACCCCGGCCGGACCACGGCGATCACGGTGCCGGGCTCGGCGTTCGGGTCGGCGATCGTGCTGACGGCCTCGTCAACAGCCGGGTCGAACCGCTCGCCGGTCGGGTCGAACCTCGGATACCCGAGCCGGCTCAGCGCCGCCACAGCCTGTTCGTGGACCGCCTTGATCCCTTCGACGACCGCCTCCGCGCCGCTGTCGGCGTGCTGCAGGGCCAGCTCGAGGTTGTCCACGACCGGGAGCCAGGCGACCGCCGCCCGGGAACGCTCGGCGGCCCGTTCCCGGTCCAGGTCGCGCTGGTACCGCTTCCGCAGGTTGTCCAGGTCGGCCGCCGTACGGCGCAACTGATCGTCGAGACGAGCGATCTCCTCGTCCTTGTCCGCCTTCTCGTCGACGACTGCTGCGGCTTCTTCGGCTGAGGCGGCAGCCGCGTCGGCCTGCTCGCTCGACATCAGTCGACCGTGAAGTCGGCGTCGATCACATCGTCGTCATCCGGCCCCGCCTTGGGTTCCTGCGGTTGTTCCGGCCTGCTCGCCAGCAGGCTCTGGTACACCTGCTGCAGCTCCTGCGTCAGCGGCCGCACCCGGTCGAGCCCGGCGCCTTCCTTCACCACCTGCCGCGCATCGGCCACCAACGTCTCCGCGCGAGCCTTCTCGTGCACCGCGACCGTGTCGCCGAGCTCGGTCAGCCGCCGGTCGACCTGGTACGCGACCGCGTCCAGCTCGTTGCGCGCATCGACCTCCTCGCGCAGCCGGGTGTCCTCGGTCCGGTGCTGCTCGGCGTCAGCGACCATCCGGTCGACCTCACCCGGATCCAGCGCCGAACTCTCCGTGATCGTGATCCGCTGCTCGACCCCGGTGTCCTTGTCCTTCGCCGACACGTTCAGGATCCCGTTCGCGTCGATGTCGTACGTGACCTCGACCTGCGGCTCACCACGTCCCGCCGGCCGGATCCCCTCCAGCCGGAACCGCCCGATCACCCGGTTGTCCGCGGCCCGCTCCCGCTCGCCCTGCAGGACGACGATGTCGACCGCGTTCTGGTTGTCCTCCGCCGTACTGAACGTCTCCGTCCGCCGCGCCGGAATCGTCGTGTTCCGCTCGATGACCTTCGTCATCATCCCGCCCAGCGTCTCCACGCCCAGCGACAACGGCGTCACGTCCAGCAGCAGCACGTCCTTCAGCTCGCCCTTGATGATCGCGGCCTGCGTCGCGGCGCCGATCGCGACCACCTCGTCCGGGTTCACGGTCATGTTCGGGTCCTTGCCACCCGTCAACCGACGGACCAACTGCTGTACGGCGGGAATCCGCGTCGACCCACCGACCAGGATCACCTCGTCGATGTCGTTCGCCGTCACCTTCGCATCCGCCATCGCCTGCTGCACCGGCCCCAGGCACCGCTCCACCAGATCGTGCGTGATCTCGTCGAACGTCGACCGCATCACCGTCACCACCAGATGCTTCGGCCCCGTCGACGTCGCGGTCACGAACGGAAGATTCACCTGCGTCTGCGACACCGACGACAGCTCGACCTTCGCCTTCTCCGCCGCCTCGAACAACCGCTGTAACGCCTGCGCGTCCTCCCGCAGGTCGACACCCTCGGTCTTCTTGAACTCGTCCGCCAGGTAGTCGACCAGCCGCCGGTCGAAATCGTCACCACCCAGATGCCCGTCACCCGACGTCGACAACACCTCGACCACACCGTCGCCGACCGTCAGCACGCTCACATCGAACGTGCCACCACCCAGGTCGAACACCAGCACGGTCTCGTTCTCCTGCTTGTCCAGCCCGTACGCCAGCGCCGCCGCGGTCGGCTCGTTGATGATCCGCAGTACCTCCAGACCCGCGATCTTCCCCGCGTCCTTGGTCGCCTGCCGCTGCGTGTCGTTGAAGTACGCCGGAACGGTGATGACCGCCTCGGTCACCTTCTCGCCCAGGAACTTCGACGCGTCCTCGACCAGCTTGCGCAGCACCAGCGCGGAGATCTCCTCCGGCGCGTACAACTTTCCCCGTACGTCGAACCGCACCGACCCGTCCGGCCCCTCGACCACGTCGAACGACACCGCGGTCATTTCGCTCGTGACCTCGTCGTACCGCCGCCCGATGAACCGCTTCGCCGAATAGATCGTGCCCTTCGGATTCAGGATCGCCTGCCGCCGCGCCAGGTTCCCGACCAGTCGCTCACCGTCATCGGTGAACGCCACCACCGACGGAGTGGTGCGGGAACCTTCGCTGTTCGGAACGACGGTGGGCTGGCCGCCCTCCACGACGGCGATCACCGAGTTGGTGGTGCCCAGGTCGATACCGACTGCCTTCGCCATGTCCGTCTCCGTCCGTCTCGGTCGTCCACCGGCACGGTTCTTGTTGCCTCAGGTCTTGTTGCCTCAGGCATCAACCCGCGCCGGATCCTCAGGCACGCTGGAACGCTACCGCCGGCCGGGCGAGCCGGCGGTAGATCGCAGTGGGATTTGTTCGACGCTACTGCCGCCCTTGTCCGACACGCCAGAAGCTAGGCCCTCAACAGCCGGAATTGCTGTGGTGGCGCCGAACAACCAGGTTTGTGCAGCCCGACAGTCATCAGGTAAATGAGCCACGGACTCGTAGCACTTCCCGCCGCCGGTCGTTCTGAACAGCGACGGGGGACGTTCGTCAGGGGCGGGTTGAAGCGGGGGCCCGCCCCTGACGTTCCGTCAAGGGCGACCGGCGAGGGGCGTGCGTTCGTAGATCACGGCGAGCGACGGGTCACACTTCCGTCGGGGCTCAGTTGAGCCTGAGCTCCAACCCAGTCCGGTACGGCCGCGCGGCCGCCACGTCTGCAACCCGAGCCCGACGGAGTCGAACAGCGTGATGTCGGTGTCCGTACGACGTCGTGGCTGTCCACCACGACGCGGCTGCGGGCGATGCCAGCGCCGTCGATCTCGCGGTGATCAGGGCGCGGCGGCGCCCCCACCACGTTCACGTGCAACCCCTGGCCGGAACCACTCCCCCGGACCACCGGCTCACGCGACGGCGTCAACGTGCACAGCACATCAGCCCCGCGCACAACCTCGTCGGGGCCGTCGGCAACAACTACCTCCGTGCCCGGTCCCGTGCGTACGCAGCGAACGCCTCGACCGTCGCCTTCGTCCGGCTCCACACAACGACCTTCTCGATCGTCAGCACACAGCTCAAGGCCTCGAGGCGTGCCCGCGCCTGCGCCCCGGCCCCGACGAATCCAAGCGTCCGCGACTGCCTACGAGCCAGATGCTTGGCCGCGACCGCCGGCGCCGCCGCGGACCGGAACAACGTCAACGCCGGACCGTCGAGAATCGCCTCACACGACCCGGTCTCCGGATCGACGAGCAGGACCGTCGACTGCTGCACCGGAAGCGACCACGCCGCGTCTGCCGATGCTCATGACAGCACCGCGACCAGATCGTCGTACGCCGGTGGCGCGCCGAGCAGCACCCGGCCGACCACGGACACGGCGTCGGACGCCGGGCGGGCCTGGGTGGAGGCAAGCTGGTTCGGCGAATCAGTCGAGTGCATCGGACCGACCTCCTTCAAAGGATGTTTCGTCGCGTCCGCATCCCGTCGGAGACTGAACTGGTCGAACAACTCGGCGTCAGCCGGGCGTACGTGCGGGAAGCTGTCCGCGGCCTGGTCCGCGCGGGTCTGCTTGCTACGCGGCAGGGTGACGGGACGTACGTGACCGCGAGCGACGCCCCCAAACCGGTTTGGGGAGCCACACCCACCCGAATCAGCCTGCAACACTCCCCAAACAACCGGAATCGGCCGCAGGCTCCATCTTTGAGAAGCTACCGACCATCATCGGGGCGCGAGAATGGTCGGTGGGTTCTCAAAGATGCGATCCGCGGGTCGATCCGCTCCGAATGGGGAGTGTTACAGGCTGGTTCGGGTGGGTCTTGCTCCCCAGACCGGTTTGGGGAGGCCTTGGCGGCGCTAATGCTGGGCGCGCCGCGCAGCACGCGCCAACAATTTGTGTCATGGACTTCAGAAGTTGGACAGCACCGGCTCGAGGTTCGGGCTCGTCACCGGCACGGCCTACCAAGTAGCCGCGTTCTTCTGACTCAGGACGCTAGACGCCGGCGGCGGTGATGACGGCGTCGGTGGCGAAGCCGAGGGCGAGGCCGAGCAGGATCATCCAGGTGGTGAGTTCTTTGAGGCCGGTTCGGCGGGCGACGGCGAGCAGTTCGATCACGACGTACAGGATCGAGCCTGCTGCCAAACCGAGGAAGGCGACCGACAGGGTGTCGTTGACGACCCGCTGGCCGATCAGGGTGCCGACGAAGGTCGGGCCACCTCCGATCAGTCCGAGCAGGCCGAGGGTTGCCCAGGACGGCCGGGTGCCTTCGGCGGCCAGTGGCGCGACGATGCCGAAGCCTTCGGTGGCGTTGTGCAGGCCGAAACCGACGATGAGCAGGACCGCGAGGGAGATCTCGCCGGAGGCGGCGGAGTTGCCGATCGCCAGACCTTCGGCGAAGTTGTGCAGTCCGATACCGACAGCAATCATCAGGGCCAGCCCAGCAGCCGACGACGGCTGGGCGCGGGTCAGTTCGGTAGCGGCGGCCGCACCGGGCCCGTCCGGTTTCCGTGCTGCGTTGCGGCGGGCCATCCAGCGGTCGTAGCGGACCAGTCCGACCAGGCCGATCGCCAGGCCGATCGCGAGGACCAGGCCGGACACGGCCGCCTTGCCCCACTCGTGATCGCTCAGCGCGGCGTCGGTCGGCTCCCACGCCTGCCCGAGGACGTCCCACAGCAAGAACAGCAGGATCCCGATCGCGACCGCGTTCAGAGCGGCCTTCAGGCGTGGCGCCGGATTGCGCAGGCGTCCCAAGGGGAGGCCCAGGAAGATGGTGAGCCCCGCGATCGCACCGAGCAGGGCGATCTTCGAACCGGACATGACGTGTACTCCAAGGGTGGGAACTGCTTGAACCAGCGAGGCGAAGATAGATCAGGCGAGCCTCACCTAACAAGTCCTCAGCTGCTGCAGGGGGCGGGCTGTCAGCGAAAGACGCCGGTGTGACCCAGGGAGTAGCGGCCGGGTTGTGGGAACACGGCGAGGCCGTGCGGCCCGGATCCGACCTTGATCCGGGCCAGCAGTTTGCCCGTGGACAGCCGGATCGCGTACACGACGCCGTTGTAGCGGCCGGAGACCCACAAGACGGTTCCGTCCGGGGAGACGCCGCCCATGTCCGGGCTGCCACCACCGGGGATGCGCCACTTGGCGACCACCCGCCGGCTCGCGAAGTCGAGCAACGAGATCGAGCCCTCGTCCCGGTTGGTGATGATGAGGCGCCGCGAGTCGCGAGTGACGTAGAGGCCGTGCGCGCCTTTCCCGGTGGGGATGAAGCCCCGCAGAGCAAACGCTTGCGCTGACAGCAGCCAGACGCCGTCGCTCATCATGTCCGCGATGTAGTAGACCTTTCCGTCCGGCGAGAGCTTGACGTCCTGCGGCATCGGTTGCTTCATGCGCCGACGCGTCGGCAACCTGAGGACCCGCAGGACGCGCTCGCCGACGGTGTCGACCAGCAACAGCTGACCGGAGAACTCGCACGAAACCACGAACGTCCGGCCGTCCGCCGCGAAGTCCGCGTGGTTGACCCCGGCGCAGGGGGCCGGCGCCACCTTCTGGATCGCCATCGTGTGCGGGTCCCGGAACACCAGCTGCCGGTCGGCGGAGGCCATCACCACGGCGTGCTTCCCGTCCGGCGTGAAGTAGAGGTTGTACGGATCGTGGACGACGACCGGCCGACCCGGAAGCCCGGTCCGGGGATCGATCGGGGTCAGGCTGTTCCCGAGGTCGTTGTTGACCCAGAGCGTGTGCAGGTCGAACGACGGTACGACGTGCTGCGGCTCGTGCCCGACCCGGAACGTCCGCAGTACCTTGTAGGTCCGTGGATCGATCTCGGTGACGGTGTCGCTCTTGCTGTTCGGTACGTAGATTCGCTCGGGTATCCCGCGGACGGCCGGCGCCAGCCGACCCGGCCGGTCGGCTGCCCACACATCGGCCGGAGACAACGGCGGAGGCATTCCCGGAAGCGCACCCGGCGATCCGTTGACCTTGGGCCGGACGGACGGAGCCGTGCTGGGCCGGACTGACGGAGCCGTGCTGGGCTGGACTGCCGGAGTGGACGACGCCGACTTCGGTCCGACGGCGCTACCCGAGCAACCTGAGCAGGCGAGTGCCAGCACGACGACCGCCGCTTCCAGCAGCACCAGACGGTTCATTCGAGCAGCTCGGTCAGCGTCACCGGCTGCAGGCGTTTCGCGGTGAGACCGGTCAGGATTGCCGGCAAGGCTTCGATGGTGACCGAATGGCCGAGGTGGAGGCTGACGATCGAACCGGGTTGGACGGTGTCGAGGACGGCACGCCGTACCGTCGCGGCATCGGGATCCTTCCAATCCAGGCCGTCGACGTCGTACGAGACACAGGTGCCATAGCCGGCCGCGGTTGCGGCCGCACGGATCACCGGTGTTGTCTGCTGGGTGCCGGATGCGCGGAACCAGCGTCCCGGAGATCCGGCCGTACGACGTAGTACAGCCGCGCAATCGGCCACCTCGCGGTGTGCCTCGGGTGCTGCAAGTCGCCTCATGGACTTGTGGTGCATGGTGTGGTTACCCAGATCATGTTTGCCCTGCAGGATTCGTTTCGCCATCTCCGGATGGCTTACGAGCCAGGTACCCACCACGAAGACGCTGATCCGTACTCCGGCCTTCTCGACCTGGTCGAGCAGCGTCCGGGCGAGGGCGGGGTCGCCATTGCCGTGAAAGGTCAACGCAACCTTGGGAACCGACCTCGGACCATGACCCACCTCGACTGCACCCTGCTTCGGCACCGGGGTCGACGCGGATCTGCGCGACGGAGCGACAGACGGAGTGGCCGACGGCGTGACGGGCGCGTCGGTGACCGGTGGCGCGGTTGCCTGATCCTGTTCGGTGCAACCAGCCGCTGTCGCGCCGCCAAGTGCAGCCAGGGTCGAGCGCAGCACGGTCCGCCGGTTCAGAGCCATGCATCGAACCTACAAACGCCGACCTGAGAAACCGATGAGAGACCGTCCGCAGCTGCGACCTCAGCGGTCAAGCTGATCGAAAGGTTGCTGCTCCTAGCTTGCTGAGTGTCGCCCGGCTCTGTCGAGAGCCGGGGCACTCGAGGAGGTCGGAGCTGTGGAACGGTTCACTGCGGGGGTGATGCGCCACCGCGTCGTGGTGGTGCTGGTGTGGGTGGCGGTGACCGTCGTCGGCGTGCTGATCGCGCCGCACCTGTCGTCGCGGCTCCAGAGCGGTACGACGTTGCACACGGCGAGCTATACCGCCAACGCGACCTTGCAACGCGAGTACGGCGGGGTCGCCGCCAACCCGAGTGTGCTGGTGATCGACCTGCCGGCCGGCAGCACGGCAGACAGTCCGGCAACTCGGCAGGCACTGAGCGCGGCGAACCAGGTTGCCACTCAGGTGCGCGGAGTGCATTCCCTCTCGTACGCGAGCACCGGCGACAAGGCACTGGTCGGCGACGGCGGCCGCTCCACAGTGATGCTGATCTATCCACCAGCGGCCGGAGACCCGGTAGCGCAGCCCCTGATGGATGCGATGTCGCAGACCATCACCCGCGCTCTGCCCGGTGCCCGAGTGGCGCAGACCGGTATCGAACAGTTGAGCGCCGGCGGCTCTGCCGGAGGTGCGAGCGTGGTCAACGAGATCCTGATCGGCGGTGCGCTGGCGCTGCTCGTCCTGCTCTGGGTGTTCGGCTCGGCGCTGGCGATCCTGCCGCTCATCTCCGCCGCGGTGTCGGTGCTGACCATGCAGTCAGCCATCTACGGCCTCACGTATCTGACGAGCATCCACATCAACCCGGCGGTGCAGTTCATCGTCGCGCTGCTCGGCCTGGGCCTGTCTGTGGACTATTCGCTGCTGTTGGTGAATCGGTGGCGTGAGGAGCGTCTCAGCGGCGCCTCGAACCGTGCCGCGGTAGCAGCGGCGCTCACGAAGGCCGGGCACTCGGTGGCGTTCAGCGGGATTGTCGCGTCACTCGGCCTGTTCGCGCTGATCGTCGTACCGATCTCGTTCATCCGGGGGATCGGGTTGTCGGGGCTCTTCATCCCGTCGATCGCAGCCGTCGTCGCGCTGACTGTCGTACCGCTGCTGCTCTGGGCAGTTGGTGAACGGCTGGACCGGGTCCGGTTGCCCAGGCGGCGGACGAACCGCGCCGACGCGACCTGGGCGCGGATCGGCCGTACGATCGTCGCTCACCCACGGAAGGCCGCCGCACTGGGAGGCAGTCTGCTCGCCGCCCTCGCGATCATTGGACTCACCATCAACATCGCGGGCCCGCCGTCGACGTCACTCGCCGCCGGCGGACCCGCCGAGTCCGGGCTGCTGAACCTGCAGCACAACGGGTTCCCGACCGGCGTGCTCACCTCGGTCCCCATCTACCTGCCGGTCGGAACCGACCCAGGCACGGTTGCCGCGACCCTGCGGACGTTGCCGGACATCCATGGCGTCCTGGTCGACCCGGCCTGGCACACCGCCGGCAGTTCGGTGATCATGGCGCTGCCGCAGACCGAGATCGGTACGACCACCGCCGGTCCGGCCCTCGCCGGCATCAGGGCTGCCGTGCCCGGATCGGCTCAGGTCGGCGGCGCGGGTGTGCAGACCGCGGACATGTCGCACATCATCACCACCTGGTTCCCCGTCCTGCTCGCCGTCGTCGCACTCATCACCTTCGTCCTGCTCGCGCGAGGCATGCGGTCACTGTTGCTGCCGGCCAAGGCCGTTGCCTTGAACATCTTGTCGGTCGGCGCGGCGTACGGCGCTCTGGTGCTCATCTGGCAGCACGGGTTCGGGTCACACAGCATCTGGGGCATCGCCGCCACCGGATCGGTCCACCCGTTCGTGCCGATGATGCTGTTCGGATTCCTGTTCGGCATCTCGATGGACTACGAGGTCTTCATCCTGGCCCGGATGCGCGAGTCCTACGACCGCGAGCACGACACCGGCCGCGCGGTGGTGGAGGGAATCAGCCGTACCGGCCGGCTGGTGACCTCGGCCGCACTCATCCTGGTGCTCGCTCTGCTGTCGTTGTCCTCGGCACCTGATCTGACGGTGAAGATGATGGCCACCGGCATGGCGGCCGGCGTGCTGATCGACGCGGTGATCGTCCGGACGCTGCTCACCCCGGCCCTGGTCGTACTGTTCGGGCGAGCCAACTGGTACTTGCCCGGCTGGGCCGCACGCCTGTTGCGGATCAAGATCGAGGAGCCACGCCACGCCACCCCCGAAGAACAGCCGGAACCGGTCGGCTCGCGCTCGTCCTGGCAGGCTTGAGCCGTGCGTATCCTGCTGATCGAGGACGACGTGGCCTTCGCCGAGTCGCTGACCTGGGGTCTGCGGGCCGAGGGCTACGTGGTCCAGGTCGTCCACGACGGCCTCGAGGGACTGCGGCTGGCCACCGCTGAGCCCGTCGACGTGATCATCCTCGACGTGATGCTGCCCGGTCTGGACGGCTACCAGGTGTGTGCCCGCCTCCGCGCTGCCGGCACCTGGACTCCGGTGCTGATGCTCACCGCCATGGACGACGAACTCGACCAGGCGGAGGGGCTTGATCTCGGCGCCGACGACTACCTGGCGAAACCGTTCGCCTATCCGGTCCTGCTGGCCCGGCTGCGGGCACTGCTCCGCCGCGGCCCCGCCGCGCGGCCGGCGGTCCTCGAGGCCGACGGACTCCGACTCGATCCGGCGACCCGGCAGGTCAGCCGCGACGGCCAGGCGATCGCGCTGACGGCCGGCGAGGTCACCGTGCTCGAGTACCTGATGCGGGCCGAGGGCCGGACCGTCTCCAAGCTCGAACTGCTGGAGCACTGCTGGGACATCGCGTACGACGGCGACCCCGCGGTCGTCGAGGTCCGGATCCACCACCTTCGCCGCAAGGTCGACACCCCGTACGGCAGCACCACCATCCACACCGTGCGGGGCGCCGGCTATCGGGTCGGCACATGAAGGCGGCCAGTCTCCGACTGCGGCTCACCGTCCTCGCGACGCTCGTCGTCAGCGGCACGCTCGCACTCGGCATCGCCGTACTGGCCGTCACGCTGGTGTCGTCGGCCCGTGGGAACCTGACCACCTCCCTGCGCAGCTACGCGACCTCACTGGCCGAGGCCGGTCCGAACGGCACCTGGCCCCGGCCATTGCCCCCGGTCCCCGGCGGCGATCCCGGTTCCTGGGCTCAGGTCGTCGCATCGGACGGACGGGTCCTCGCAACCACTGCAAGCGTCAATGGCCTACCGGCGCTGTACAACCGACCGGCGAGCGGTGGCTCCCCGACACGCACTTCCGGTGCGCCGGACTGGCCCACCGGGGATCAGGTTGTCGTCAGCGTGCCGGCCGGCAACACCATCGTGTACGCGGGCAGCTCGGCTGAGCTGCTCACTGTCATCACCCACGACCTGCAAGGGCATCTCCTGCTCGCGCTGCCGTTCGTGCTCGTCGGCGGAGCGGCGATCGCGTGGCTACTGCTCGGCCGGGCCCTGCGCCCGGTGGAACGCATCCGTGCCGAAGCTGCAGCGATCAGTGCCAGCGACCTTCATCGCCGTCTGCCCGAGCCGGGCGGTGACGACGAGATCGCGCGCCTGACCCGAACACTGAACGACATGCTCGGTCGATTGGACGATTCCGCCCAGGCGCAGCGGCGCTTCATCGCGGACGCCTCGCACGAACTGCGAACACCGCTGACGTCGATGCGAACCTCGCTCGAGGTGGGCCTCGCTCATGTCGACGAGGCGCCCTGGACCGACCTCGCCGGCCGGGCGGTCGCCGAGACCGCCCGCCTGCAACGTCTCGTCGACGCGCTCCTCCTGCACGCCCGCGCCGACGCCGGCACCCTGATCGGCGCCCTGGAGATCGTGGACCTCACGGCTCTCGCGAACGCGGTGGCGGACGCGATCAGTCCGGTCAGGGTGCCGATCGTCGTCGCCACCGGCTCGCCCGTGGCGGTCGAGGCCGATGGCGATCAGCTGACCCGGCTGATCCGCAACCTGCTCGACAACGCGACCCGGTACGCCGCCACCCGCGTCGATCTCGACGTCACCGCCGACGACGGAATCGCCGTACTCCGGGTTTCCGACGACGGACCCGGGGTCGACCCGGCCGACCAGGAGCGGATCTTCGAGCGGTTCCTGCGCAAGGACACCGCACGCACCCGCGGCACGCAGCCCGGCAGTGCCGGCCTCGGCCTGTCGATCGCGCGCGACATCGCCGTCGCCCATGGCGGCACGCTCGTCATGGACAGCCGAACCGGATTCGTTCTCCGACTCCCCATCAGCCGTTAGCCGAATCACCGAGCCGAACGGAGACTTGACGATGTGCTATAGCAAATTTAGTGTTGCGGGATGGAGTCCGGTTTGCGTCAACTCACCAGCGACACCCTGGCGGATCAGGCGTACCGCGCGATCCACCAGGCAATCGCCGTCGGTGAACTCGAGCGCGGCGAGAAGGTCACCGAGCGGGATCTGGCCGCGCGGCTGTCGGTCAGCCCGACCCCGGTGCGTGAGGCGCTGCGCAGGCTCGAGCAGGACCATCTCGTCGAGCGGGTCGGCCCGCGAACCCTGCGGGTCACCGACTTCGGTGTGCAGACGTTGACCGAGGTCGCGCAGGTGGAGGTCTCGCTGCGGGTACACGCCGTACGGTTCGCGGCCGAGAAAGCGACTCCGGCGCTGCTGAAGCGACTGGACGAGATCCTCGACGCCGCCGACCACCATCGCGACGTACTCCGGCAAGCACACGACGCCGGCCAGGATCTCGATCCGGAGGTTCTGACCAGCCTGCTCGATCACCTGCGGCGCTTCCACGACGCACTCGAGCGCGCCTGCGACAACCCGGTCCTGCTCCGGCTGCTCGACCAGACCCGCGCTTTCAGCCGCTCGCAGCGCATCAGCGCCACCCGAATGCAACTGTCACTCGGCCTGACCGGGCCGGAGCAGCGGTACGACGATCACCGGGCGATCGTGGACGCCATCCGCGCGGGTGACGTCGACTCCGCCGCCGAGCTCATCCGCCGCCACACCGAAACCGCCACCGCCGACCTGCTCGACTGGCGCTGATCCACCCGACCTCGAGCCTGCCCAACCGCCACCCAGGATGCTATAGCAAATAGAAAGAGCCTTCGATGTCCGTCACCACCGAACGAGCGACCCGGCTCGACCTGAGGGCCACCTCGGTGATCGCCCTCGCGGTCTTCGCCCAGGAATCCGTCTGGAACTTCTACGACGCACAAGTCCCTGCGCTGCTCCGCCAGCACCTCACCAGCGCTGCGCTGATCGGGCTCCTGATGGGGATGGACAACGTCGTCGGCGTTTTCGTCCAGCCCTGGATCGGCAACCGGTCCGACCGCACCCGAACCCGGCTGGGCCGCCGGCTGCCGTACCTGCTGGTCGGCGCGCCGATCGCCGCGGCCGCGTTCGTCGCGATCCCCTGGACCGGCTCGCTGCCGGCGCTGATCGTCGCGATGCTGGTCTTCGCGATCACGATCAACGCCTACAAACCGGTCGGCGAGTCGTTGGTGCCCGACTTCATCGCACCGGCCAACCGGAGCAAGGCGTACGGCGTACTCAAGACCGCGACCAGCCTCACCATTATCGTCTCCGCTCTGATCAGCCTGCTCGTCGTCGACAAGCACCCGCGGTTCGCGTTCGTCATCCCGGCCGCGTTGATGATCGTCGCGGTGGCGGTCGTCGCGTTGACGATCCGCGAGCGGGAGTCGCCCGGGTACCGGCAGGCACTCGCGGACGACGCCAGCACCTCGACCGACGCCAAGGCACCGAAGCTGTGGGCAGTGATCGTCGACCTGGTCCGCGATACCGATCGGCGCCGCGTCTTCATCCTGTTGATCGGGTTCTTCACCGCCGCTGCATGGTCCGCGACGCGAGCTTTGCTGACGCCGTACGGCACCGGTGTCCTCGGACTCACCCGCGGGCAGGCCGGCGCCCTCACGCTGCCCGGCGGCATCGCGTTCCTGGTGGCCGCGGTCCCGCTGGCGATCCTGTCGGACCGGCATGGCCGTCAACTGGTGATGAAGCTCGGCCTCGCTGTGCTGACTGCGTCCCTGGTGCTCGGGTTCGCCGTACAGACCCCGACGATGACCAAGATCGCGATCGGGCTGGCGTCGGTCGGCTACGCGGCCTTCATCATCAACGCCGTCGTCGTGCTGTGGAGTCTCGCGTCGGACTCGACCACCGGCGCCCACACCGGTCTGTACGCCGTTGCCATGGCCGGCGGAGCGGCCTTCGGACCGGCACTCGTCGGAGCTCTGGTCGACGCCGTGGGCTGGGGCTCCCTGCTGCTGTTCAGCGCAGTCTGTGCCGCGGTCGCCTTGGCCCTGCTGCTCATCATCCCTGCACCACCTGCTGCGACCTCGCAACCGGAAGGCTGACCGTGGAGTTTCGCATTCTCGCCCCGACCGGCGTGCTCGGCGCCGGCTTCCGGACCGAGTCCCTGGCCCGCGGCGTCGCCGCCCGACCGCACGTCATCGCCTGCGACGCCGGATCCACCGACAGCGGACCGGCCGCGCTGGGCAGCGGCGTACCCAAGTTGTCCCGCGAAGCCGTCACCCGCGACCTCCGCCACCTGCTGCGCGCCCGCCAGGAACTCGGCGTACCGCTGATCATCGGGTCCTGCGGCACCAGCGGTCGCGATGTCGGAGTCGACGGGTACGCCGAGATTGCCCGAGAGATCGCCCGTGCGGACGGATTGCGCTTCCGACTGGCCCGGATCTACTCCGACCAGGATTACGGCTATCTCACCAAACGCCTTGCCCAGGGGCGGATTCGCCCGCTGGATCCGGCACCGCTCATCGACGACGAGGTCCTGGCGAGCAGTCACGTCGTCGGCATGATGGGCGTCGAGCCCCTTCAGGCCGCACTGCAGGCGGGCGCCGAGGTGATCCTGGCCGGCCGCGCGAGTGACACCGCTTTGTTCGCAGCGCTCCCCCACCTTCTCGGAGCCGATCCCGGTCTCACGTGGCATGCGGCCAAGACCGTCGAATGCGGCGCTGCCTGCGCGGTGCCGCCGGCCGCCGACGGTCTGCTCGTCTACCTGCGCGACGACCACTTCGATGTCGAGGTGCTCGATCCGCAGCGTCGACTGACAGCCCGGTCGGTCGCCGCACACACGTTGTACGAGAACGCCGATCCGTTCCTGGTCACCGAGCCGTCCGGGGTGCTCGACACCGAGCATGCGTCGTACGAGCAGATCTCGGACCAGGTCGTCAGGGTTCGCGGCGCCGTGTTCCGGCCGGCGGAAACGTACACCGTGAAGCTGGAAGGCGCCGCCTTGGCCGGCTACCAGACGATCGCGATCGGCGGCATCCGCGACCGCGTCGTCATCGGCCGCCTCGACGAACTGCTGACCGGAGCCCAGGAGTACTTCCGGACGAAGATCGACGACGTGTTCGACGGCGCCGTCGACCCCGGCAGCGTCGACATCAGCTACCGGCTCTACGGCCGCGACGCGGTCCTCGGCGACCTCGAGCCCGAGACGGCGCAGCCGCACGAGGTCGGCGTACTCGTCACGGTCACCGCGGCGACCCAGGAGATCGCGCACAGCGTGGCCACGTTCGTCTCCCACGTCAGCTCGCATCTGCCGATCCCCGAGTACGACGGACTCGTCAGCACGATCGCCTACCCGTTCTCGCCCCCCGAGATCGACCGCGGGCCCGTGTACCACTTCACCCTCAACCACGTCGTCGAGCCCGACGACCCGACGGAGATGTTCCGCACTCGATTCGAGGAGGTCTGAGTGGCCACGCTGCTCGACTACTGCAGCCTCATCCGGTCCAAGAACGCCGGCCCCTTCGTCCTCACCTTCGACCTGATCTGCCGCGACGAGGCGGCGTACCTGCACCTGACCACCAGCGAAGTCCTGACAGTCGAGACGTTCGCCCGGCTCTACCGCATCGAGCCCCAGCAGGTACGCCTGTACCACCACAGGCCGGCTCTCGCGATCAAAATCACCATCCCGCGTCCACACGTACAAAGCGCCCTCGAGGACCCGGACTGCTACGGCGGCCAGCAGCACAGTCCCCTGCTGGACCTCCAAGTGTGAGCGTGTAGTACCGCGGTACGACGACCTCGCGGAAGATCAGGCCGCGGTACCACAGATCGGCGCTGCGCCGTTCCTAGGTTGGGTGACGAGGCCGGGAGGTCCGGCTCAGGAACTCGAGGACGACACGATGATCGAGGCAAGACAGCTCACCAAACGGTACGGCGAGACGACGGCGGTGGACGGGTTGGAGTTCTCCGTGCGACCCGGCTCCGTCACCGGGTTCCTCGGACCGAACGGTGCGGGCAAGTCGACGACGATGCGCATGATCATCGGGCTGGACGCGCCGACGAGCGGCTCGGTCACCGTCAACGGAAAGCGCTACCGGGAGCACACCGCTCCGCTCCAGGAGGTCGGAGCCCTCCTCGAGGCCAAGTCCATCCACCCGGGCCGGACGGCGTACAACCACCTGCTGGCCCAGGCGCAGACGCACGGCATTCCACGTCGACGCGTCGACGAAGTGATCGAGCTGACCGGTCTGCAGTCCGTGGCGAAGAAGCGCGCCGGACAGTTCTCGCTCGGCATGGGGCAACGGCTCGGCATCGCGGCCGCGCTGCTCGGCGATCCGGCGACGGTGATGCTCGACGAGCCGGTGAACGGTCTGGATCCGGAGGGCGTGTTGTGGATCCGCAACCTGCTGATCGGCCTCGCGGCGGAAGGCCGGACCGTGTTCGTCTCGTCCCATCTGATGAGTGAGATGGCGCTGGTCGCGGACCGGTTGATCATCGTCGGCCGCGGTCGCCTGCTCGCCGACACGACCGTCGACGATCTCGTCCGGCAGGCAGGTGGCGACGCCGTCAAGGTGGCGACCGCCGATCCCGCCGGACTGCGTGACGCGCTGGCCGGACCGGGCGTCGAGGTCGTCGGGCAGGCCGGCTCCGACGAGCTGGAGGTCACCGGCCTCTCGGCTCGCTCGATCGGAACCACCGCCGCCGAGCACGGCATCGCGCTGTACGAACTGACGACCGTCAAGATCTCGCTCGAGGCCGCCTTCATGGACCTGACCCGCGACGACGTCGTCTACCACGGCACCACCCAACTCGCGGAGCGTGCAGCATGAGCGTCGTCACCGAGCAGCGGCCCACGAGCGGTGCACCCGCGGCACAGCCGAAGCCGGACTATCGAGTCACCGGCCGCCATGTGCTCCGGTCGGAGTCGACCAAGCTGTGGTCGCTGAGGTCGACCTGGATCACCCTGGGGCTCGGTCTGCTGTTCATTGTTGCCTTCGGCATCATCGCGGCGCTTCGCTACCGGTCCAGCGTCACCTCCGGCCGGCAGCTCGACCCCGACTTCGCCGACGCGACGACACTGAGCCTGTCGCTGTTCGGGGTTCCGCTCTCGCAGCTGGCCCTGGGCGTTCTGGGCGTGCTCGTCACCGCGGGCGAGTACTCGACCGGAATGATCCGCTCGACGCTTGCCGCCGTACCGCGGCGCCTTCCGGTGCTGTGGTCGAAGGCCTTCGTGTACGGCGTCGTGGCGCTGGCGATCGCCCTCGTCGGAACGTTCGTCACGTTCCTGATCGACAGCGGTATCCTGAGCGGCACGCCCGCCGCGCTGACGATCTCCGACACCGGTGTGGTGCGAAGTCTGCTCGGTGCGACTGTCTATCTCGGACTCGTCGGCGTGATCGGCGCGGCCCTCGGCACGATGCTGCGGTCTGTCGCCGGAGCGATCTCAGCGCTGGTGGGGGCGCTGATGCTCCTCCCCGGCCTGATCTCCTTGCTGCCGATGTCCTGGCGCAACGCCATCCAGCAGTACCTGCCCAGCGAGGCGGGCGGGTCCATGTACTCGTTGCACCATGCACCACACACCCTGTCGCCCGGATTCGGGCTGCTGGTCTTCGCCACATGGACCGCGCTGGCCCTCGCCGGCGCCGCCTGGCGCCTCACCCGCAGCGACGCCTGATCCACTACCAGGATCACCAGTCACAATGGACAGGTGGGAACGGTGACTGGCGATGGCACATCACAGCCGGTAGGCGTGCAGACCGCCGCTGACCCGGATCCGCTGTGGCGGCACCCGTGGGTGCTTCACCTCGGCCGGGTCGGGCGGCGGCTGCGCAGGGCAGACCGCGCCCGGCCATGGGCTCTCGACACCTTGGTGGTCGTTGGCGCCTTCCTGTTGTTCTGTCTGCCCGATCTGCTCCGCGGCGAGGACCCCCGAGAACTCGCCGGTGCCTTCAACCAGATCCCCCTCGGAGGGATCATCGCGTTGCAGGCCGGACTGGTACTCCCGCTCTTCCTCCGTCGGCGTGCGCCGATGACGGCGTTCGTCATGACGGCAGCCGTCTTCACCCTGCAATGGTCGCTCCAGGTGTTCCTTCGCGCGGACGTCGCGTTGCTGATCGCCCTGTACAGCCTGACGTTGCACAGCTCGCTACGTCGGCTGCTCTGGGCGTGCGCGATCACGATCGCGGCGCTGACGCTCGCCGTCGTACGGATCTCCGCCATCGCTTCGGTCGCCGAGGTGGCGTTCTTCCTCGTCTGCGCCACCACGGCCGCGATCGCGCTCGGCCTGGTTGTCCGGATCAGGCGCTCACAACTGGCTGCTCTACGAGACCGCGCTGCACAACTGGAGATCGAGCGCGATCAGCGCAGCATGCTCGCGGTCGCGGGTGAGCGCGCCCGCGTCGCCCGCGAGATGCACGACATCCTCGGGCACAACCTCTCGGTGATCATCAGACTCGCGGACGGCGGCGCGTACGCCGTACGGGTCAACCCCGAACGCTCCGCCCAGGCACTCACGCTCATCGGCGAGACCGGACGGGAGGCCCTGAACGATCTCCGCCGAACACTCGGCGCGTTGCGGGACGACGCCGCCGTACCGGATCTCAGCCCGCAGCCCGGGATCGCCGACATCGACGGACTGTGTGACCGGATCCGGGCGGCAGGTCCCAGCGTGAGCTATCGGACCGCGGGCGATCTGCCGGCCGATCGAGGCCTTCAGTTGGCCACCTACCGGATCGTCCAGGAAGCGCTGACCAACGCACTCAAACACGCAGGCCCCGACACCGAGGCCCGGGTTTCACTCGAGGTGACGCACCAGCGGCTGCGAATCCAGGTCGAAGACACCGGGCCATCAGCCGGCTTCGAGGCGACAACCGTGTCCGGCGACGGCCAGGGCCTGATCGGCATGCGTGAACGCGCGGCGCTGTACGGCGGGACCGTGCAAACCGGGCGCACCCGCAGCGGCGGCTGGACCGTGCAGACCGAACTCGAGCTCGCCCAGGAGAGGACACCATGACGACAGTCCTGATCGTGGACGACCAGCCACTGCACCGGCTCGGGCTTCGGATCCTGTTGGAGTCGGTGCCGGAGACCCAGGTGGCCGGCGAGGCAGGCAGCGGCTCCGAAGCGGTACGCCGTACCGCCGAACTGCATCCCGACGTCGTGCTGATGGACATCCGGATGCCCGGTATGGACGGGATCGAGGCCACTCGCCGCATCGTGGCCAGCGGCAACCGATCACGGGTCCTGGTGCTGACCACGTTCGACCTCGACGAGTACGCCCACGCGGCGCTGCGCGCCGGAGCGAGCGGGTTCCTCCTGAAGGACGCACGCCCCGAGGAACTGCTCGGCGGTATCCGCGCGGTCGCGGGCGGCGATGCGATCATCGCTCCCGGTCTGACCCGCCGGCTTCTGGACGCGTATTCGCAGCATCTCCCCCTCGCCACGCGCGAGGACGGCGACGCGAAGCTCCAGACACTGACCGAACGTGAACGCGAGATCCTGGTCGCCATCGCCAACGGCTGGACCAACCCGGAGATCGCCGAACGCCTCCACCTGTCCGAATCCACCGTGAAGACCCACGTCGGACGCGTACTCGCCAAGATCGGCGCCCGCGACCGCGTCCAGGCCGTCATCTTCGCCTACGACATCGGCCTGGCCTACCCCAACCCCGCCTGAAGCACCCGGGCAGGTGGGGGTACGAAGTGTTCCAGTGGCATGCCGTGGAGCGCCTGGCGCATCGCCGACTCCCAGAGCGGTCCCGCCGTACCTGAACCGGTCGGGTCGGCGATGTCCTGGCCGTTCAGCGTGTGGCCGAACATCAGGTTCGTGTACGGCGGAGTCGCGTCGGCAACCACCGCCGCCGCAGCCAGGTTCGGGGTGTAGCCGGAGAACCAGACGGCCAGGTTCTGATTGATGGTGCCGGTCTTGCCGGCCAGGTCCCAGTTCCCGAACGACAGGTTCCCGCCGGTACCACCGGGCTGCATCACCGCACTCAGCACCCGGTTCACGCCATCGGCCACCCACGGTTCGATGACCTGCTTGCAGGACTGGCCCGGCGTGGCGATCGACTTACCGGCCTGGTCGGTGACGGACGTGACCAGCAGCGGCTGGCAGTAGACACCCCGAGCAGCGAAGGTCGCATACGCGTTCGACAACATCAGTGGGGTCACGTAGCCGACGCCGAGGGTGAAGGAGACGACCTGGTCGAGTGGCCGCAGGGTCTGCGCGTTGTACATACCGAGCTTGGCCGCGATGGTCGCGGGTGCGCACAGCCCGGTCTTCTCGGACAGTTGCAGGAAGTAGGTGTTCACCGAGTACCGGGCCGCGTCGACCATGGTGAAGTCGCCGCTCCTGGTCGAATTCTGCGGCTGGTAGTTCAAGTCCCTGGTCCAGCCGTTGCAGGTCCGGAACCGGACGCCACTCAGGTCGATCTGCTGGGGCGAATTGATCTGGTAGCCGATCGGGATGCCCTGCTGGATCGCTGCGGCGATGGTGAAGGCCTTCATCGTCGAGCCGTTCTGGAACCCGCCGTACCCACCCGCATAGGACTTCTCGACGTTGTAGTTGTACGCCGTCTGGTCCCGGCCCTCGCCGTACGGCTTGCTCTGCACCATCGCCTTGACCAGCCCGGTCCCCGGCTCGACCACCGTGATCGCGGCGATCGTGTTGTCGGTCGGCTTGCTGTGCTGGTCGATCGACGCCTGCGCGGCCGCCTGGATCCTGGGGTCGACCGACGTCCGGATCGTGAGGCCGCCGGTCTTCACGTAGTGGTCCCGCTCCTGGACGGTGTTACCGAGGGCGGGATCCTGAAGCAGCTTGGAGACGACGTACTCGCAGTAGAAGGGGTACGGCGAGTTCGCGCAGCCATTCCGAATCGGGCGCACCTGGGACCGGTCGATCACGGGTGTCCGCAGTGCCGAGTTCGCCTCGGCGACCGAGATCAGGCCGAGCTGCAGCATCCGCTGGATCACGGTGTACCGGCGGTCACTGGCGCGGACCGGGTTGGTCACCGGGTCGTAGCCGCTCGGGTTCTTCACGATGCCGGCCAACGTCGCCGCCTGCGGAAGGGTGAGATCGGCGGCGTTGACGCCGTAGTAGTGCTGCGCGGCGGTCTGGATGCCGTACGTCCCGTCGCCGAAGTTCGCCAGGTTCAGGTACCTGTCCAGGATCTCGTCCTTGGAGTACTGCTGCTCGACCGCGATCGCGTACCGGAGCTCGGTCAGCTTGCGCTGGTACGTCGGCGCGGTCGCCGCGCGCTGCTCGGCCGGTGTGCGAGCGTTCTCCAGCAGGGTCAACTTGACGTACTGCTGGGTGATGGTGGAGCCGCCCTGGATCGAGCCGGTGGCCTGGTTGCGGATCATCGCGCGCAGCGTGCCCTGAAGGTCGATCGCGCCGTGCTGGTAGAACCGTGAGTCCTCGATCGCGACGATCGCCTGCCGCATGACCGGTGCGATCTTGTTCAGGCCGACCGGAACCCGGTTCTCGTCGTACACGTTGGCGATCAAGCTTCCGTCAGCGGCCAGGATCCGGGTCCGCACGTCGGGCGGCTGAGCCGTCAGCCGCTGCGGCAATCCTCTCAGCGAGTCCACGATCTGCTCGGTGCCGATCCCGGTCAAGCCGGCCAGCGGCACCACCAACCCGGCCACCAGCGCACCGGCCATCGCACTGACGCCGAAGAGCCTCGTCAGCAACCGAACCCCGCGCCCGCCAGTCCCCATCTCTCCAAGCTAGCCCGCGAATCCGGACCACACACACCGCTCTCAGCGTCCTCTCATCAGACGGGGCATTCGGTTGCCTCAAGCAAAGACTGTGAAGCCCGGCATGACGGCGCCCGCCTACTCCCGCGCCGGTGCCCCGATGGTGAGCGGGTAGTGGCAGGCAACCGCGTGCCGGCCCTCTCGCTGATCGAGGGCCGGTTCCTCCTGAGCGCAGCGGTCCGTGGCGAGCGGGCAGCGGGTCCGGAACCGGCAGCCGGAGGGTGGATCGATCGCCGAGACGATCTCCCCGGACAGACCGGCCTTCTGCTGCTCGCCGCGCCGGCCCGGGTCGGGGATCGGCACGGAAGCGATCAGGCCGGCCGTGTACGGGTGCCGGGGCGCCGCATACACCTCGGCGCTCGGTCCGAGCTCCACCAGCTTGCCCAGATACATCACACCGATCCGGTCCGACAGGTAGCGGAGCAGGGACAGGTCGTGCGAGATCACCACGTAGGTCAGGGAGTACGCCGTCTGCAGCGAGCGCATCAGGTTCAGGATCTGTGCCTGGATGGACACGTCGAGAGCCGAAACCGGTTCGTCGGCGACCACCACCTTCGGCCGCAGGACGAGCGCACGGGCCATGGCTATCCGCTGGCGCTGGCCACCGGAGAACTCGTACGCGCGCCGCTCGGCCGCCGTCCGGGGCAGGCCGACGGCGTCGATCAGCTCCAGCACCTTGGCCCGCCGTTCGCTCCGCCCGCCGATGTGCTGGACGGCGAGCGGCTCCGCGATCAGGTCGGCGACGTTCATCCGCGGATCGAGCGCGGCGGCGGAGTCCTGGAACATCAGCTGCAGGTTGCCCGCCCGGGCCCGCTGCCCGGCACGGGTCAGCCGGTTGATGTCGCGGCCGTCGAACCGGACCTGGCCGCTGGTGGGCTGCTCGAGGCCGACGATCATCCGGCCGACCGTCGTCTTGCCCGAGCCGGACTCGCCGACGATCCCCAGCGTCTCGCCCTCCAGCACGTGGAGACTGACGTCCGAGACCGCGTGCAGCACGCGCCGGGGCCGGAAGGGTTCGGGGCTCTTGATCCGGAACTGCTTCACCACCGATTCGAGCATCACCAGCGGCCTGCCCGGCCCTCGGTCCGCTCGGGGCTCGACCGGCTCCTCGACGTACAGATCCTCGTCGGTGACTTCCGTCGGACGAGGGTGGAAGCAGGAGTGTGTGTGGCCGGCGGCCACCTGCACGGACTCGGGGTCCTCGGTCCGGCACTCGTCGGTGGCGAACCGGCACCGGGGCGCGAACCGGCACATCGGCGGCAGTTCGATCAGCTGCGGGGGCATGCCCGGGATCGAGGCCAGTGGGCGGCGCGAGTCCAGCTCCATCGTCGGCATCGACTCGAACAACGCCTGCGTGTAGCGATGCTTGGGCGCGGCGAACAGCTCGACAGTCGGCGCTTCCTCGACGATCCGGCCGCCGTACATGACCGCGACCTTGTCGGCGTGGCGGGCGATCACGCCGAGGTCGTGCGTGACCAGGATGATGCCCATGCCCAGGCGGGTCTTCAGTTCGTCCAGCAGTTCCAGGATCTGTGCCTGGATGGAGACGTCGAGCGCGGTGGTCGGTTCGTCCGCGATCAGCAGCCGTGGTTCGCACAGCAAGGCGATCGCGATCATCGCTCGTTGCCGCATACCACCCGACAGCTGGTGCGGGTAGTCCCGCAGACGCTCCTTCGGCCGCGGCATCCGGACCAGTGCGAGCACCTCCTCCGCGCGGCGGTTGGCTTCGGCAACGGAGGTCCCGGGCCGATGGATGCGGTACGCCTCGCGGAGCTGGCTGCCGATGGTGCGGGTCGGGTTGAGCGAGGTCATCGGATCCTGGAAGACGGCGGCGATGTCGTTGCCGCGCAGCCGACGGAGCTCGTTCGAGCTCAACGTGGTCAGCTCCAAGCCGTCGAATTCGATGGATCCGCCAACGATCGAGCCGCCGTCGGGCAACAGCCGCAACACCGACATGCCGGTCATCGTCTTGCCCGAGCCGGACTCGCCGACGAGTCCGACGGTCTCGCCCGCCCGGACCGAGAAGGTGACGCCGTCCACCGGGCGCACAACACCGTTCGAGGTACGGATCTCGACCCGCAGGTCGCGGATGCTGAGGACGGTCTCGCCGACGTCGCCGGGCGCGGCCGGGACAGCAGTGGACATCGCGGTCATGATTGCTCCTCACGGGCCGTCGTACGACGGTTTGCGTCAGCCGGTGTCTCGTCTGGTGCGGGCAGGCTCGTCCGCAGGCCGCGGAACGCGCGGAATCTCGTCAACGCCCTTCGTCCGCTCGGATCGAGCAGTGTCATCACCCAGTCCCCGGCGAAGTTGGCGACCAGGATCGTGACCGTGATCGCCAGGCCGGGGAAGGTGGACAGCCACCAGGCGGTGGACAGGCTGGTGGCGCCGGCGGCGAGGTCGCTGCCCCAGTCCGGGTTCGGCAGCTGGACGCCGAGGCCGAGGAAGCTCAGGGTGGTCGCGGTCAGGACCGCCCAGCCGATCGCGCTGCTGATCATCACCACCACCTCGGTGACGAGGTTGGGCAGCAGGTGCCGGACGGCGGTCCGCAGGCCGGAGGAGCCGAAGATCCTGGCGGCCTGGACGTATTCGATCGAGCGCAGCTTGCGTACCGACGCCTCGACGATGCGGGCGAAGCCGGGCGTGTAGGCGACGCCCAGCGCCAGGATGATGCTCTTCACACCCGCGCCGATGGTCGCGATCAGGATCAGCGCGATCAGCAGCACCGGCAGGGCGAGCAGTACGTCGACGACCCGCATCACCAGGACGCTGATCGCCCGTGGCGCCGTCCCGCCGATCAGGCCGATCGCCACCCCGGCGAGCGTCGCCAGCACAACGCCGCCCAGGCCGGCGGCCAGCACCGGCCGGGCTCCGAAGATCACCCGGCTGTAGATGTCGCGACCGAGCTGATCGGTCCCGAACAGGTGGGCGCCGCCGGGTGCCGCGAGTGAGTCGTCGCCGTTGCTCAACGGACTGGTGTGCGCGAGCAGCCCCGGATACACGAGCAGCAGCGCGAACCCGAGCAGGACGATCACCATCACGGCCGAGATGACAGGTCGGCTGCGGCGGCTGCGGGAGCCGCGACGGGCGGCCTGGGCGATGGAGACGGTGGTCATGAGAACTCTCCCGGTGACAGGTGGCCGGCGGTCATGATGCGGTGCTCAGTTGCGTGCGCGGATCGATCGCGCCGACGACGAGGTCGACCACCAGGTTGATGACGATGTAGCTGAGGCCGACCAGCACGATCGCTCCCTGCACCACGGGGATGTTCTTCGAGGTGATCGACGTGGCCAGGAAGCTGCCGACTCCCGCCCGGCCGAAGATCACCTCGGTCACCGCGGCGCCGGTGAGGATGTTGCCGAACTGCAGGCCGATCATCGTGACCGCCGGGACCGAGGAGTTGCGGAACACGTGCGCGAGCAGCACCCGCAACTCCGAGCATCCCCGCCCCCGCGCCGACTTCACGTAGTCGCTGCGGTACTCGTCGATCACCCGTCCGCGAATCAACCGGGTCAGGATCGCGGCGTACCCCCAGCCGAGTGAGAGCGCCGGCAGCACCAAGCCGCTGGAGCCCCCGTTGTCGATCGCCGGCAGCCAGTTCAGGTGGAAGGCGAAGACCAGCACCAGGAGCAGGGCCAGGAAGAAGTACGGGATCGCGACGCCGAGGAACGACACGAACCGGGCGATGTTGTCGAGCACCGAGTTCGGCCGCAGACCGGCCACCAGCCCGAGCGGTACGCCGATGACGACGGCCACCAGCATCGCCGTACCGGTCAGTGCGAGGGTGCTCGGCGTCCGGGAGACGAGCTCGTAGGCGACGGAGTTGTGGGTGACGTAGGAGGTCCCGAGATCACCGTGCAGCAGGTCACCCGCGAAGGCGACGTACTGCTGCCACAGCGGCTGGGTCAGACCGAGCTGGTCACGCAGCTGGTCGATCTGCTCCGGGCTCGCGTTGGAGCCGAACAACATGGTCTGGGCGGGATCGCCGGGAACCAGGTGGATCAGCAGGAACGCGATGATCGTGACGCCGATGATCACGGGGATCGAGGCGAGCAGGCGGCGGAGTACGAAGGACATACAGGATTTTGTAGCCCCGTATTGTCACGCCCAGATTTCCAGTGATCCTGCGACCACGGGTTTCCGGCCGGTCGCAAGCTTCAGAGTCGCGATCGATTTGGCGGATTCCTTCAGCGGCCGCCGACGTCCGCCTGGTGTTCCAGCCCGTCCTCCCAGATGTTGATCGGCACCACCCCGACGGCCCGGCCGCTGGTGTCCAGCAGGCGGCCCATCCGTTTCACCGTCCGCAGCACGACGAGCCGGTCGACGATGCGGACCTGCGGAAGCCGGCTCGCGATCGCCAACTCGAGCCGGTGCACCTCCTCAACGGTCTGCAGCCAGGCGCACAACAGCATGCTGGGCGCCGACGACACCGTGGCGCACAGCCGCACCTGCCGGAGCTGCGAGATCGTCCGGGCCGTTCCCGGGAGCCCTTCGACCGGCGCATCTGCCCACAGGTACACCTGCACCGGAGACCCTGACAGCTCGGCCGCCACGTCGGTCCGCGGGAGGAGCATGCCGCTGCGCAACAGGCCCGAGACGTGTCGACGCACCGTGGTCGGGCTGAGGTCGGTGGCTGCCGCGAGCTCGGCGTACGACGATCGCCCGTCGACCGTCAGAAGTCCCGCCAGTCGCTGTACGTCGGGGGTCATCGTGACCGCCTCGCCGCCGTTGTCCGGCTCGGGTTTCGGCCGGGACCGCTCGAGGACGCGGACAACCTCCTCGGGAAGGTCGACGAGCCGCCAGCGGGATCCCTCGGTGTAGATCTGGGTGGCGATCCGCGCCTTGCTCCTGAGCACGTTCTCCATCGCGCCGAGGTGATCCAGCAGGTAGTGCGAGAGCATCTGCAGGTTCGCGGCCGCGATGGTGAGCAGGATGTCCGCAGTGCCGGTGGTGATCTCGACCGTCACGACCAACTCGTGCCGCGAGAGCTCGGCCGCCACCTCGATCCGCTTGCCCGGCAGGCAGTCGACCTCGACATAGGCAACGCACTGCTCCGCGCGCCGGCTCATCCCGGGGGCAGCCGTCACCCACGCGACCCCACTGGCGCTGATCCGCTCCCAGCGCCGCGCGGCCGTGATCCCGCTGATCCCGAGGGCTTCGCCGATATCGGTCCACGGCGTTCGCGGACCGATCTGGAGGGCTCCGATGAGCTCCCGGTCGTCAGGACTGAGAATGGTGGATTCCTTCACAAAATCCCCGATCGTGAATGAAATCAAGCACGAAACCACAATGTAACAGACGTGATCTTAGCTTGAAGCCAACTCCCCCGAGGCAAGGAGAAGGCATGACGATCAGCGGCACCCTCGGTTCCGACGTGCTGGAACTGGGCCCGGAGCTGAGCGGGCTCCGGCACCAGTTGCATCGCCGGCCGGAGATCGGGCTGCAGCTGCCGATGACCCAGGAGACGCTGCTCGAGGCGCTCGGCGACCTCGGTCTGGAGCTCACCCTGGGCAGGAGCATCACCTCGATCACCGGCGTCCTCCGCGGCGGTCGCAGTACCGGCAACGCCGTGCTGCTGCGGGCGGACATGGACGCGCTGCCGGTGCAGGAACGTAGTGGCGAGCCGTTCAGCAGCGAGATCGACGGCGCGATGCACGCGTGCGGTCACGACCTGCACATGGCCATGCTGGTCGGCGCAGCCCGGCTGCTCGGCGCGCAGCGTGACTCGCTGGCCGGCGACATCGTGTTCATGTTCCAGCCCGGCGAGGAGGGTTACGACGGCGCCGGCGCGATGATCGGCGAGGGTGTCCTGACCGCCGCCGGTCCGATCGTGAGTGCGGCGTACGGCATGCATGTGCGGTCGAACAAGACGCCCAACGGCGTCTTCACCACCCGCGGCAACACGATGATGTCGTCCAGCAGCAAGTTGAAGGTGACCGTCCGGGGGCGCGGCGGCCACGGCTCGTCGCCGCACTCGGCACGGGATCCGATCACGGCCGCGGCGGAGATGATCACCGCGCTGCAGACGATGGTGACCCGTCGGTTCGACGTGTTCGACCCGGTCGTCGTCACGGTCGGCATCGTCTCGGGTGGTACGGCCGCCAACATCATTCCCGACACCGCGGAGTTCCAGGCGACGGTCCGGACGTTCTCGGCCGCCACCGGTGACGCGATCGGCGGGCTGGCGACCGCGGTGTGCGAGGGCGTCGCCCAGGTGCACGGACTCGACGTCGAGGTACAGCACGTGCGCGAGTACCCGGCGACCGTCAACGATCCCGGCCAGGCGGCGTTCGTCGCGGACGTGGTCGCCGACGTGTTCGGCCCGGACCAGTTCGTGCCGATGGAGTTCCCGGAGCCGGGATCGGAGGACTTCTCGCGGGTGTTGGCCGCCGTCCCCGGCAGCTACATGATGCTCGGCGCCTCGATGACCGAGGACCTGGCCGACGCGCCCGGCAACCACAGTCCGCTGGCGCGGTTCGACGACGCCGTGATGACTCGGGGCGCACTGCTCCACGCCGAGCTGGCCGTCAGGTCACTCGAGCGGCTCGGAGCGCAAACAGTAGATCAGGAAAGCAGAAGGAGTACGTCGTGAGCCTCGAACCAACTGTCCCGTCCGTGAACGAATCGGCGCTGTTCAGCCGTCGCAGCCTGCTGAAGGCGGGTGCGGCCGGCCTGGTCGCGCTCGGCGGAAGCTCGGTGCTGGCGGGGTGCCAGGGCACCGCCTCCGGCGCCGGCTCGGGTACGAAGACGACCAGCCTCACGGTCGGCATCTACCAGGAACCGGACTCGCTCGACCCCGCTGCCACCGGGCTGGCGATGGTGTCGATGATCATCTCGCACATCTACGACCCGCTGTTCTGGTGGCTGCCGGACGGCTCGGGCAAGAACGTCTTCCACCCGGGTCTGGCCAAGAGCTACCAGGTGTCGAAGGACGCCACGACGTACACGTACACGCTGCGCGAGGACGTCGACTTCCACGACGGCACGCACTTCGACGCGAACGCGGTCAAGGCGACGTTCGACCACATCGCCGACCCCGCGACCAAGTCCCGCTCGGCCCGCGGCGCCCTCGGCCCGTACAAGGAGACCGTGGTCGTCGACCAGTACACGGCGAAGGTGCTCTTCAGCCAGCCGAACGCCGCCTTCGAGCACGAGATGACCGGCATCATCTTCGGGATGCAGTCGCCGGCCGCGCTGAAGAAGTACGGCGCCGACATCGCGTCCCACCCGACGGGCACCGGGCCGTTCACCTTCGTCGACTACGTGGCCCAGGATCACGTCGGTCTGGCGAAGAATCCGAAGTACACGTGGGGTCCCGAGGCGTTCGGTCCGGCCGGTGCACCCAAGCTGGAGAAGCTCAGCTTCAAGATCCTGCTCGACACCAACGCCCGCTACAACGCGTTGCGGGCCGGCCAGGTGCAGATGGCGATGAACCTCGACCCCGACACGATCGCCACGATCAGGAAGACCTCGCAGTTCAAGCACTACGACATGCCGTCGACCGGACAGCCGTACGGCTTCCCGATCAACGTCGACAAGGGACCGACGAACGACCTCAAGGTCCGCCAGGCGATCCTGCACGCGGTCGACCAGAAGAAGCTGAACGAGGGCGTACTGCGGGGCGCGTTCACGCCGGCGTACAACGTGCTCACGCCAAGCACACCGGGCTATGTCAAGGCCAACGACACGATGTACGCCTACGACCCGGCCAAGGCGAAGAGCCTGCTGGAGCAGGCGGGCTGGGTGGCCGGCCCGGACGGCACCCGCAGCAAGGGCGGCCAGAAGTTGTCGCTGGACATCCTGATCCAGAGCGCGAACGGGTTCGACCTGCCCACCCAGTTCGTCGTCAACGCGCTCAAGGAGGTCGGCTTCACCTCGACCACCAAGTCGCAGCCGTTCACCACCGCGGCCGCGTCGTACAACCAGGGCGTGCAGAACCTGTCCGCGATCTTCTACTACGACGTCGACCCGTACCTGCTGAACAACCTCGTCACCAGCGGCCAGATCAAGGCGGGCTTCAACTGGGCGCATTACAGCAACCCCGAGATCGACGCCGCCATCCCGAAGGCGAACACCATCGTCGACGCGCCGGCGCGGACCGCGGCGTACGAGAAGATCACCACCACGTTGATGGAGGACGCGATCTTCCTGCCGCTGTGGAACGTCAGCGGCGTGTACTCCGGGTCCGCGAACCTCGGCGACGTGCACTTCGGTCCGACCGGGTACTCCTACTACCATGCGGCGTCGTTCCAGTGATCGAGGTTGCGGGCAAGCAGGTTCTCACCGAGTTGGCCGAGCTTGCCGATCCGTCCCGGGCCGCGCTGGTGATCATCGACATGCAACGGGACTTCGTCGAGCCGGGCTTCGCCTTCGACCGGCTCGGTGTGGACCTGTCGATGTATCCGCCGGTGCGTGCCAGGATCGCGACGCTGCTCGCGGCGGCGCGGTCCGCCGGAGTCCTGGTCGTGCATGTGCAGATGACGTCCCTGCCAGGCGGGATGAGCGAGTCGCCCGCGCAGCTGAGGTTCAACCTGCGCCTGCAACGGCAGGGCGACATCACCGGCGGCCGGTTCCGCTTCACCGAGCAGGGCGACGCCGGCCACGAGTTCGTGTCCGAGCTCGCTCCGCGGCCCGGTGAGCTCGTCGTACCGAAGTGGCGCTCGAGCGGGTTCTGGGGCACCAGCCTCGATCTGCTGCTGCGGAGCAACGGCATCGAGACCGTCGTGGTCACCGGGTGTACGACGGAGGGCTGCGTCGAGTCGACCGCCCGCGACGCACTGTTCAACGACTACTACGTGGTCGTCGTCGAGGACGGCGTCGGGAGCGACGACCGGGCCCAGCACGACGCGTCGATGCTGCTGATGCGGCATCGCTTCGACCTCGCGTCCGCAAGCGACGTCGAATCCGCATGGAAGGTTGCCGTGAGCAACAGGAAGGCGAGTGCATGAGCCCGATGGCCGATCTGATCCTGAGGAACGGGATCGCCCTGACCGGTGAGGAATTGAGGGAGGAGCCGTTCGGATCGCTGGTGGTACGCGACGGCGTGATCACTCAGCTGACCACGGAGCAGGTGGCGGCGGACGGGACCACGGAGGTCGAGCTGCACGGCGCGTTCGTGCTGCCCGGGCTGATCGACTGTCACGTCCACTTCGACCTGGCCGCCCACGCGGCGCCGTACCTGCACTGGGAACGTACGCCGTTCGTGCGCTCGATGACCTGCTTCCACAACGGTCTGCTGGCGCTCCGGGCCGGGATCACCTCGGTGCGTGACCTCGGCTCGGCCGACCGGATGACCCTGCACTACGCCGCCCAGGTGAACTCGGGTGACCTGCTCGGCCCGCGCGTCGTCGCCGCGGGGCGGCCGATCACGATGACCGGAGGGCACTGCGCCGACTACGGCCGGATCGCGGACGGGCCGGACGAGGTGCGGCTGGCCGTCCGCGAACAACTGGCCGCGGGGGCCGGCGTGGTGAAGCTGATGGCGACCGGCGGGATCTCGACGCCCGGCAACCCGGGCGTGCCGCAGCTCGGGATCCCGGAACTCGCGGCCGGGATCGAGGAAGCCCACAAGGCCGGCGTCCTGGTAGCAGCCCATGCGCACGCGCCGCAGGGCATCACCAACGCGATCGCGGCCGGCGTCGACACCATCGAACACGCCGCGTTCGCCGACGACGACAACCACAAGCAGATGATCGACGCCGGAGTGACGCTGGTGCCGACGGTGACCGCGCTGAACCCGATCGCCGAGGGCATCGGCATTCCGGCCGCCACCGTCGCGAAGAGTCTGAAGGCGCGGGAGGTCTACCGGGCGAGTACGGCCAAGGCGATCGCGGCCGGTGTCCGGATCGCGGCGGGCACCGATGCCGGTACGGCGCTGAACCCGATCGGCGGTCTGCTCGACGAGCTGACCATGTACGCCGAACGGGGTATGACTGCGACCGAGGCGCTGCGCGCCGCCACGGTCACCGCCGGAACGCTGGTCCGTCGCGCCGACGAGGACGTGCCGATCGGCATCCTGGCGATCGGGGCGCGTGCCGATCTGGTGATAGTTGAGCAGGATCCGAGGCAGGACCTGGAGGTGCTTCGCCGCCCGGTCGGCGTCGTGGCCGGCGGCCGTCACGTCGACCTCGGGTGGGTCGAGCGGACTCTCGCAGAGGTCGAGCCCGTGCTCGCCGAGGCCAGGGCCTGAGCGGACCAAGACGACGATGGAGGAGAGCAGATGATCTTCGACATGCACATGCACATCGAGGAAGGGACCTCGCTGGGCTGGCAGGTGTCGGCCGGGGACTGTATCCGGGCGATGGACGAGGCCGGGGTCGAGCGGTCGGCGGTAATGACGCTGACCGACCTGCCGGGCCTCAACCCGCGCGGCCTGGAGCTGATCGCCGAGGCATGCCAGAGCTACCCTGACCGGCTGTACGGGTTCGTCCGGCTCAATCCGGCGTACCTGGAGACCTCGCGGCAACTGCTCAAGCGGGCCGTCACCGAGCTCGGCTTCAAGGGCCTGAAGCTGCATCCGGTGTCGACGCTGCAGCACCCTGGCGGGGCGGCGACGATCGACCTCATCCGGTACGCCGGTGAGCTCGGCGTACCGACGCTGTTCCACTGCGGCGACGAGCCGTTGAGTACGCCGCTGTCGATCGCGCAGGCGGCGGCCGCCTGTCCGGACGCGATCATCATCCTCGGCCACATGGGCGGGTACTTCCACGTCGACGAGGCGCTCGAGGTCGCCGAACGGTTCCCGAACATCGTCCTGGAGACCTCCGCGATGCCGTACCCGGACAAGATCCTGACCGCGGTCGAGCGACTCGGCGCCGAGCGGGTCGTGTTCGGCAGCGACGGACCGGTGAGCTCGCCCGCGCTCGAACGGCAGAAGGTCGTCGTCGCGGCACTCGGCGCCGAGCAGGCCGGACTGGTCCTCGGCGGCAACGCCGAGAAGCTCCTGGGGCTGGCGGCATGAGCATTGTCGACGGACTCGTCTACCTCGGGACCTCCCACTTCGGCTACGGCCAGGACGCCGCCACGGCGCTGGCCGGAATGGATGCCATCGGCACCGACGTGGCCGTTGCCGTTCCCGTGCACCCCCACCGCGGCGAGTTCCCGGCCGCGAACGATGCACTCGTGGCCGCCGCCGCGGACGCCGGTGGCCGGTTGATTCCGCTCTGCCGCGTCGATCCCTGGGAGGGCGACGACGCGGTCGCCGAGGTACGCCGTGCGGTCGCCGGCGGGGCTCGCGGGCTCTTCCTGCATCCGTCGGAGGAGCACTTCCGGATCAACGACGTACCGCTGGTCCGGCCGATCGTCGAGTGTGCCGCGGAGCTGTCGGTGCCGGTAATGGTTGCCGCCGGCTTCCATCTGTTCGCGGAGCCGCTGCAACTGGGTGCGGCTGCGGCCTGGACCCCGCAGAACTCGTTCGTGCTGACCAACGGCGGTCAGTTCAACATCTCCGGGCTGTCCGGGTTCGACGCCGAACTCGCGCTCGCCAACACCAACGTCCATGTGCAGACGAGCGCGATGTACCGCGAGGATTTCCTGGAGGGCGTGGTGGCCAAGTTCGGGCCGGAGCGGCTGCTGTTCGCCACCGCCGCTCCCCTGTTCACGATGAAGTACGAGCGCCTGCGGGTCGACCTGGCGCACTTCGGCGACGCCGAGCGCGAGCTCGTCCTCGGCGGCAACTCCGCCCGGATCTTCGGCGGGGTGAGCGCGTGACCGCGGAACCGATCAGGACCGCCGGCGTGCCGATCGCGGCGCTCGACGGACTCACCGCGCTGGTGACCGGTGCGGCCAGCGGTATCGGCGCTGCCATCGCGATCGCGTACGCCGAGGCCGGGGCGCGGTTGTGTCTGGCCGACCGCTCCGATGGGCCGGCACTCGACGCCGTGCGTGATCGATGCGCCGCATTCGGCCATGACGTGGTCGCCGTTCGGGCCGACGTGTCCAAGGAGCCCGACGTCAAGCGGATGTTCAGCCAGGCGCGGGACGCACTCGGAGCTGTCGACGTCGTGGTGAACAACGCGGGCATCCTGACCGAATCGCCCGTGCTCGGCATGCCGACGGCGATGTTCGACGAGATGCTCGCGGTCAACCTGCGCAGTGTCTTCCTGTGCTCGCGGGCCGCGCTGCCGCCGATGCTCGAGGCCGGCTTCGGCCGGATCATCAACATCGCGTCGCAGGTCGGTCAGCGCGGTGGGGCCGGGCTGGCGCACTACGCGGCCGCGAAGGCCGGTGTCATCGGCTTCACGAAGTCGCTGGCGCGCGAGGTGGGTGGCACCGGGGTCACGGCGAACTGCATCGCCCCCGGCCCGATCAACACACCGCTCGGCGGCACACTGTCCGACGAATGGACGCGAACGCTGATGGCAGAACTGCCGTTGAAGCGATCCGGCGAACCCTTCGAGGTCGCACCGACAGCAGTCCTGCTGGCCAGCGAGCCGGGCGGCAACCTCTACACCGGCCAGACCCTCGGCCCCAACAGCGGACACGTGATGCTGTGAAGGCTCTACTCGTCACAGGAGCGGCCAGCGGCATCGGCCGCGCAACGGCTCTGAGCGCGGCATCGGCCGGGTACGCGGTGGCGGTCGGCACCTTCGCAAACGATCCGTACGACGCCGGCGCGGTGGTCGCCGACATCACCGCGTCCGGCGGCAGCGCCTTCGCCGTACCTGCCGATGTGCGTGACTCCGACGCATTGGTCGCGGCGGTGAATGCGACGGTGACGCAGTTCGGGCGGCTGGATGCGGTGGTGGCCAACGCGGGCGTGCTCAAGCTGGCGCCACTCGAGGTGCTGCAGGACGAGGACTGGCAGCGGATTCTCGACATCGATCTGACCGGTGTGATGCGGACGGTCCGGGCCGCCGTACCAGTGCTGTCTCCGCAGGGCGCGATCGTGGTGGTGTCGAGCATCGCGGGCGCGGCGGTCGGGTGGGCCGGCCACACGCCGTACACCTCGGCCAAGGCCGGGCTGATCGGGTTCGTCCGCAGCGCGGCGCTCGAGCTCGGCCCCCGCGGGCTCCGGATCAACGCGGTCCTACCCGGGGTGATCGAGTCACCCCAGTCACTCGACCCGGTGAACTCGGGCGGCCCGGCCGGCCTCGAACGGTCGGCGCCAGTGATTCCACTCGGCCGGGTGGGTCAACCGGCCGACGTTGCCGACGCCGTCCTCCTCCTCCTGTCCGATGCGGCCCGCTACATCACCGGTCAGTCCCTCACCATCGACGGCGGCCTCACCGCAGCCTGGCCGAGCTGAGCGTCCGAAGACGCCTTCGCCTTCGCCAACCACCAGCGAGGCCGCGGCGATGGCGGTGGACGAGTGCGGCTGCGGTGACCAGCGCTAGTACGGCGATTGTTGCCGCGGCGGCGTTTGTCCATGGTGTTAGTGGACTGTCCGAGACGACGACAGTGCGCGGTGCAAGGCCGCTCGGCACGGCCCAGGTTCCGGTGATGGTGGCGGGGCCCGGGTGGTTGCGTACGGCCACGATCCGGAGTGGTAGGTCGCCGGTTGCGTCAACGTCCACTGCGGCCTGCCACCGTGAGTCGCCCCCGGCGGCGCCTTGGGTACGCCTGAGCACGATTCCGGTCGTTGTCCCGAGGTCGGCCGTCACCGCCGCGACCGGTCCAGGGGCCGGCCGTCTGCTGCTGACCACGTCCACCAGCAGGAGGCCGCGCCCGGGTGCGTTCGGTGCCAGCGCTACCGTGACCAGCAGATCGCCGACCTGGTACGTCGTTCGCGTGGCGACCGGCTCCGGCTTGCTGAACTGTGGACCACGCGCCGGCGGACTCACCGCCAGCACCATCGCGAACAGCAGCACGCCGAGGCCCAGCAAGGCCGTAACCGCCTGACCACGGGCCGTCGGAGTCTTCGGCTCGGCCAGCCATCTGGTCAGCCAAGGATGCAACCGACGGGCGTGCCGGAGACCGAGAGCCATCACCGCCGCCACGACCGCGAGCTTCACCAACAGCGCCCTGCCGTACAGCGTGCCCAGCGCCGCATCGACGGTGGCGACCTGGCGCCCCGCCAACAGGAGACCGGTCACAGTCAGGACGGCAACGCAGCCCGCGGCCACCGGCCCGAACGCCTTCCAGAGACGCAACGCTTGCCCGCGACGCTCACCCAGCTGGCCGGTCAGGACGCCGAGGACAAGGAGTCCGCCGATCCAGGCAAGCCCGGCGGCTTGGTGGACGGACAGCACCACGAGCGACGCCGGGCCGCCTTGAGCGTGGCTGCTCGCCGATCGCAGCACGATGTCGGCAAACAGGAGAACGACGAGCAACGACGTACCTGCGGTTCCTGCTGGAGCACCCCGCACGCGCCTGATCAGTACGACGAGCACTCCGAGCAGGGCCAGTTCGCGCAACGTCCAGCGCGTCAACTGGCCTGAATCGACGAGGATCGCCAACCCCGACCCCGAGGTCTGTGCTTCCGACAACTGCCGACCGCTGCGGACCAGGGACGTGAAGAGCGACAGAAACCCGAACGCAACCGCCAGCCTGGCCATGGTCGCCACCGCCGGCTCGGGCAGCGTGGGCTCCGGGCGCCGGGCCAGCGTGGTGGCGAGGAACGCCCAGCCACAGAGGACCGAGGTGGCAGCGAGATCCATCCAGCCGAGTACGACGTCGAGAGCCGTCGCCGCAGGACCCGTGACCGAGCGAGCCGGTTGACCGGTCGAGGTCGCCGCCAGACCGACCCCGAACACCAACGTGCCCTGCAGCCGGTGCAAGTCGTACTTCGACACGACGCTCCAGCGCAGCTCGTACACCGAGCGCGGCAAGGCCGGGAACCCGGACACGATCACGTGGATCCCGCGGTCCGCGATCCGGGTGGTTCCCAGCGGAACGGCCTTGCCGTCGCGATCGGACAACGAGATCTCGAGGCCGGCCTCGGTCGGGGGCTCGGAGAACCACAGGTCGAGCTGCCGGGGTGCCGTCTGCACGGTCTGGCCGTCTTCCGGAGTCGACCGGAGCAGCACGGGATGCGCCTGAGCGACCCCGCCGGAGGCAACCCACACCACAGCGGTCACCACCAGCAGCATCGCCGCCGTGACCCACCGACGGTGCCGACGGGCTCGCCTACCCAGTGTGACCCTACCCAGTGTGACCGCGCCCACGGTCTCCCCCCTCGGACACGAACTGCGGTGTTCGAGAGCATCCACCGCGGGAAGCCCGAGGGACACCGAAATGACGAGATTCTCATCCGACTGTCATACCGGGACAGAGCAGAAATGCCGCGCCGTAGGCCTTCCCTCTGGCGTCACCCTGAGTCAGTATGTCCTTGGGTTCGGGGGCGGACGCGATGACGGATGCGCGATGCCGCGTGACCGTCATGGGGGGAACATGACAACGATTTTGATAGTCGACGACGAGCCGGAAGTGGTGCGATTCGTCCGGCGCGGGCTCGAGGCCGAGGGGTACCGGGTCCTCACCGCGACGGACGGCGGCGACGGGTTGCGGACGGCGCTGACCCGCCGGCCGGAGCTGATGGTGGTGGATCTGCGGATGCCCGAGGTCGACGGCGAGGCGGTGATCGCGGCCGTGCTGGTGAGCAGCCCGGAGACCCGGATCCTGGTGCTCTCGGCGGTCGCCGACGCGGAGGCCCGCGTTCGTTGCCTGGAGCAAGGAGTCGACATCCTGCCGAAGCCGTTCACGATCCGTGAGCTGCTGGCCAGGGTGCGGTTCGGGCTGCGGGACGCGGCCGGCAAGCAGTCCCAGGACCTCGTCCTGCGGGTCGGTCAGATCCTGCTCGACATCCGGACCCGCAGGTTGCGGGTCGACGGCAACGAGGCGGCCCTGTCGGAGCGCGAGTTCCTGCTGATGCAGCACTTGATGCGCAAACCGGACAAGGTCTGCTCCCGCAGCGAGCTGCTGTCGGCCGTGTGGGGCTACGACTTCGATCCCGCGACCAACGTCGTGGACGTCTACGTCCGCCGGCTGCGCGGCAAGATGACGCGCGATGTGATCCAGACGGTGCGCAATGTCGGTTATCAGCTTCAGAGCGCGTGAGAGCGCGCCGGCCTGGCTCGGCCGGTTCCGGACCGGCAATCTGACGCCGGAGTGGTACCGCGTGATCGACGGCCTGCTCGCCGTCTTTGTGGTCGCGATGCTGGCGCTGATGCAGGTGATGGTCGGGCGGGAGGTGATCCCGTACCATCTGCTGTTCCTGGGCCTGACGCTCGTCTACGGTTTTCGCGTCTGGCCGCTGAAGCCGACCGTGCTGGTCACCTTCGCGGTGACCGCGACGACCGGCTGGATCCTGGTCAGCCACCAGTTGCAGGACGGCTCCAGCCGCGCCGAGTGGGCCGAGATTCCGCTGATGCCGTTGCTCTTCCTGGCCATGGTCTGGCATGCCCGCCGCCGGGTCGCCGCGCAACAGCAGGTCGAGCTGATGGCCGAGGAGCGGCTGGCCGTCTTCGAACGTGAGCGCGAGTTCTTCCGCGAGGCGTCCCACGCCATGCGGACACCGGTGAGCATCGCCGTCGGGCACCTCGAGCTGCTGGAGCCGATCCTGACCGATGACCCGGAGTCGGCCGTGGACTACGCGGTCGTCGTACGGCAGATGGATCGGCTGTCCGCCTTGTCGACCCGGCTCCTCGCACTGGCCAAGCTGGATTCCGGCCGGGCACTCCGGCATCAGGAGGTCGACCTCGGGCGCCTCTTCGCCGGCATCGGAACCAACTGGTCCGAGAGCGCCGACCGGGACTGGCGACTCGACGAACCGGCCGCCGCCACGATCACGGCCGACGCGGACTGGCTCGAACTGGCCGTCGACGCCCTGATCGAGAACGCTGTCCATTTCACGCTGCCCGGGGACCGGATCCGGCTGTCCGGCACGATCTCCGGCCCCTGGTACGTGATGAGTGTGGCCGACTCCGGGCGCGGCATCCGCGCCGCCGACCTGCCGCACGTGTTCGAGCGTTTCTGGCACCGCCCGCCGCCTTCGGTCGCCCCGATGGGCAGCGGGCTCGGGCTGCCGATGGCCCTGGCCGCCGTCCGTGCGCACGGCGGCCGGATCATCGTGTCGGTGGCTCCCGAGGGCGGTGCGCTGTTCGAGATCCTGCTGCCTGTCCAGGCACCGGCGGACTGACGCCGCCGTCACAGGACAGGCGCGTGCGGCAGGACGAGATTGCCGACCTGGACCGACGCCTTCTCTCCGTGCCGCAGCGCTCCCTTGGTGTTCTGGTAGACGAGGTAATAGGTCTGACCGGCCCGTAGCGAGTGTCCCTGTTTCATCACCGACACCCGCTTGGTCCCTCCGTCCCGCGCCTCGCTTCGCAGTTCGGGCGGGTGCTGGACGTCCGACTGGAACCGGGTTGCCTTCTCGCTGTCGAGGACGACGTACGTCAAGGTGATCAGGCCGCCGTCCCCGACGACCGCGATCCGGCTGAAACGTACGCCGTACTGCTGCTCGATCGCTGTGCTCTGGGGGAATGTGCCGGCCGCATCGGCCGACGACCACACCCGCAGCCCTACCAGGATCCCGACGACGAGCGCGATCGCGAGCACGGCTGCCAGTACGACCAGGCGATTGATGCGCCGCGGTCGCCCGACGTCCGAACGGACTGTTGTCTCCAGCATGTCTGTCCCCTCCCCTGGACGCGCCCGGGGCCTCGAGCGGTCGAGGCCCCGGTCGTCGTACTCCTACGGCATCGTGAATCGGGTCGAGTTGAAGGTGTCGAAGTACGCCTGTCCGGACGAGCTGGTGCTCATCCCGGCCGACACCCCGAGCCAGGTCGTCTCGATCCGCAGCGTGCTGGTGTTCCCGGTCTGCAGCGACCGGCTCACGCCGTCGACCAGCAACCGCAGCGACCCTGCTGTGGTGCCGGTGGCCGGGCCCGACGTCCAGTCGACCTGCAGCGTGTGGGTGCCTGGCGTGAGCGTGAACCACGCTCCCGTGAGCGTCCCGCCCGCAGTGCGGTCCATGAGGGTCCGAACTTGCGCCGAGCCGGCTGTGAACCGGTACTCCAGCGCGAACACCTGCCCGTTCGCAGCCGTCCGCGTCTGCAGCAGACTCAGAGCGGTGGTCGCGTTCGTGCCCGACGTCAGCGTGTTCCGGTTGAACACGAACCTGGCGTGGTACGACGTCTCCGCCGTGGGCGTGTTGTCGGTCAGGTACCCGGCCCCCGGAAGGGTGACCTGCAACCCGCGCAGGCTGCCCGGCTCCAACGTCCCCGGAAGGGCGGACGTCGTCGTGTTGGCGACGCCACCCGTGCTCGAGCTCCAGAAGCCGAAGCCACCGGACTCGAAGTCGTCGGAGAAAATCCGGTTCGGCCGCTGGACCGTGACGGTGGTGTTGACCGCCTTGCTCCAGTTGCCGGCCAGGTCCTGGACCCGCAGGTTGAACACCTGGTTGCCCGGGGCAACAGATGCGAGCGGAACGGTGACCTGCACCTTGCCTGCCACCACGCTCACCGGCACCGAGATGCCCTTGCCGACACCCGGATCGGTAGTTCCCAGCCAGTACTCCGCCTTCGCGATCAGGGAGGCATCGGTGACCGGTGCGGTCAGGGTCAGGGTGTCCGCCCCGCCGCTCGGGTTCGGTGCGGCGGTCAGTGCACCGAGCACCGGCGCCGTCTTGTCGACCACCAGGTTCACCGCGAACAGTGCGCCCCAGTTGCCGGCGGCGTCCTGACCACGGACGTAGACATGATGCGTGCCGTCGGCCAATGCCCTGACCTGGGTGAGCGGGATCAATCCGTAGAAGGTCTCACCCGTCGAGTCGAGCTTCCCGTCCACCGGCAGCATCTGCAGGCCGGTCCCGCCGACCGGGTTCGGAACGGTCGGATCGAGGAACGCCTCGGCGTCGACCAGCAGACTTTGCGCCGCACCTCCGGCGTCCTTGTCGGTGATCTCGGCCGACACCAGCAGGTTGCCCGGGTTGCTCTTGTCGGCCAGTACGCCGTTGGTCGGGTTCGGACCGACCGCGGCCGCGTCGACCGCCGGACCGGTGACATCGATCGGCAACGGGATGTCCAGCGGCGGGCCCCACAGCCCCAGCGAGTCCTTGCTGTGGACCAGCACATGATGCATGCCCTCGGTGAGGGTCTGCAGCACGGCCGGCGTCAGGTCGACGTCCTCGGACACGACCGTCGCGCTCCGGTTCAGCGTGAGCGGCGTACCGGTGCCGTCGGTCCCGGCGGTGTCGAGGAAGTACTCCGCCGCGGTGATCACGCCGCCGGCGTCGGAGTCGTCCCCGGTCGCGGACACGCTGACCGCGACGGTGGTGTTGGCCGGTACGTCGGCGATCGATCCGTTGATCGTCTGCGGACCGGTCTTCGGCAGGTTGAGGATGACCGAGCCGACGACGCCCCAGTTGCCGGCGGCATCGAGTGCCCGGACGAATACGGTATGACGGCCCGCGTCGAGCGCGGCCAGCATCGCCGTCGTGATGCTGCCGGTGGCGCCCGTGACGCTGACACCACTGGCCGGCAGGCTCATCGGCGTACCGAATCCGGGGCCGACGGTGACCGCGTCGTCGATCACGAACTCGGCCTGCGTCACCGCCGAGCCGCCGGTGGTCGCGTCGCTGAGGTCCGCGGTGATCGTGACCGGCACCTGCCCGGTCGATGGGTTCGGAGCCAGCCGGAGATGGGTCGAGACCGGTCCGACGCCGTCCGTGCTCGGTGGCGGCGCGTTGGTGTCGAGGAACGTGATCATGCCGCCGAAGGCGAACTGCGCCGGATCGGCGGTGTGCTGCGCGTTGTTGTCGAGATGCCGGGCGGTCTCGTAGAGCGCCAGTTTGGCCTCGGGGCCGGTCGGCATCGTCACCAGTGCGTCCAGCGTCTGGCCTGGATCAATGCTCTCGGCGGCAACCGTGGTGCTGTAGTGCGCCGGATGGCCGCCCTGCGCGATCTCCGTCTGCAGTCCGCCGAGCACCGTCATCGGATGGGTCAGCGAACCGGCGTTGACGTACCGGAGCAGAACCGTGTGTCCCTGGTCGGTCGCGACCGGATCGCTGGCAGGGAACGGCTTTCCGTTGATCAGCCGGTATTTCGGGCTGAACTTGCGGAGGTCGAATCCGGCCGGGTTCGCGTTGAAGGCAGGGTCGATCTCACTCAGTACGACGAGCGCGTCGTCGTCGTACTGGCTTGCCGGGTAATCGGCGGGCTGGGTCCCGTACGCCGTACCGTCCGACGGCAGGACCACGAACGCGCCGGCCAGGCCCATCGCCGTCTGCCGGGCGCCACCGCTCGTGTGTCCGGCCTCGTAGAGGAACGTCCCCGCCCTGGCAGCCGTGAACGTGTAGGTGCGTGTGCCCGTAGCGATCCCCGCGGTGTCCTCGCCGCCCGCCGGCAACGCCTGCCCCGGGAACGCCAGCGAGACGGTCTGCCCGGCGAGCTGATTGTGCAGGGTGACGGTCACCTGGTCGCCCTGGTGAACAACCATGGCCGGCCCCGGTGCGGTGGCCGAGCCCGCGGCACCGGTCGAGGAGAATCCCCAGATCGGTACGGCGGTACCCAGTACGGTCGTCGTACCGGCCATCGCGTAGAGGTCACAGGCGGCCGTCCCGGTACCGAAGGTGCACCCGCGTGGGGTGAGCTTGCCGACGGCAACCGATGCGCGCGACGGCAACTGCTTGACCGGCGGCGCCGCGGCGACGGACACCGGTACGAGCAGCGCAGTGGCGAGAGCCATGGCCGCGATACCCACGGCAGCGGCCCGAAGTCTGTTCGTCATCGTCGAGGTCCTCACTGGCTCGCACAGCCGGCGGGCGGATCGATGCGGAAGACCGTCATCATGCCGCCGAAGGCTGCCCCGTAGTTGGTCGCCTGCTCCAGCGCGTGGCTGTGCGCGATGTGGTAGTACTCGCCACATTCGTTGTTCTGGGTCAGGTTCGAAGGCACCGGGTTCTTGGTGCCCAGGTAGCCGCTCTCCGAGAACCAGGTGTCCGGCCCGACCAGCAACTGGTCGGTGATCGCCGGGAGCTGGGTCGGGATCGGGTTGGTGGTCGCGTTCCAGTGCTCGACGTCGCGCCAGTCCATCAGGACGTCGAGCGTCTGCCCGGGCCCGACGTCGAGGTCGTACTTCTGGTACGACAGGTCCTGTCCGGTCGGGCCTTGCAAGGCATGGCCGTCACGGTTGATGACACGTTCGTCGCTGCCGTGCGGGTGGAACGGGTAGTTCACACTGCCGGCGTTCAGGTAGCGGATCGTGGCGGGCAGCGGGTTGGTAGCCGCGTCGTACGGCTTGATGTGCACGAGGGCGCCGTACGGCTGACCCGGAAGCCAGGGCGCGTTGTTCGGTGCCAGAGTGTCCGGCATGCTGCGGCCGTTGATCATGAAGTAGCGCGACTTCGACGCGTTCACGTTGACCGGCTGGTTGCGTTCGACCGCGAGATGTACGTCGGGATCGATCTCGGACAGCAGGTACACGTATTCCTTGCCGTTGGCAAAGGCCGAGTCGGGCCGGTCGTTCACCTGGTTCGGGTGACCGGCCGGCCGGACGACCAGCGCGCCGTACAGGCCCATCTGGAGCTGCTTGTCGACGTCGGTGCCGGTCTCGTAGAGGTAGGTGCCGGGGCTTCCGGCGGTGAAGGTGTAGGTGACGGAGCCGTCGCCCGCGTCGGCGGACTGCACCAGCGAGGTCAACGAGCCGCCGGAGTCGAACTGCGGCTGGGCCGGATTGCCGTTCGCCTTCACCGACTGCTGACCGGGAAAGACGATCGAGGTTGCCTCGGGCAATTTGTTGTGCAGGATCACGGTGACCGGGCGGCCGGACTCGACACACAACGTCGGACCGGGCAATTGGAACCCGCGCTTGCTGTTGCCGTAGGTCCACATCAGGATCGAGTTGCCGTCCGGCGTTGCGACGTACCCGTCGCTCGCCGTCAGCGAGAAGGTCTGGTTCGCGTCGGTGTCGCAGAGGAGCCCTTCGGACATCTCCGCGGCGGACGCCTGGGTACGCACCACGAGCGGCAGCGACACCAGGACGGCGGCCGCCGTCAGTGCCAGTGCCCGTTGGATCGAGAGTCGTTTCATCGGATCATCGCCCCCGTCACGCGTTCGCCGCGGTCTGCGCGGGATAGGTGCCGGGTGCGCCGACGACGATCTTCGTCATCATGCCGCCGTACCCGGCGCCGCCGCCGTTGTCGAGATAGGAGTACTTGCGGTCGTAGAGCAGGTACTCCCCCGGTCCGGGCGCGACGAAGATCGCGTCGCGGCTCTCACCAGGCCCGACCTCGACCAGGTTCGTGGTCAGGTAGTTCGTCGTACCGTCGCGGCCCTTCAGCAGGCTGGCGTCCTTCGCGATCACGGTCAGGTCGAGGTTGTCCACCGTCATCGCGTGGTTCTGGTAACCGAGGTTCGACATCCGCAGCAGCACCCGGTCACCCGCGTTGCAGCGGATCAGCGACGAGATCGGCTGGTACTGCAGCCGGCCCGCCGACGTACTCAGCGGGTCGCCGTTCGGGGCGATCGTGTCGGGATACGCGCGGCCGTTGAGCAGCCAGAAACTCGGATCGTAGTCGGTCCAGTCGTTCACCTGGATGTGCGCGTCCCGGTAGTGCGACGCCGACCACAACTCGGTCAGCATGAACGCGAACTCCCGGTCGTATGCCGTCGACCCGTCGCCGTCGTTGTAGGCGTACCGCTCCCCCGGCTGCAGCGGAGTACGGTTCTGGGCCGGCCGGACGAACACCATGCCGGTCATGCCCATCTGGACGTGCTCCACGTCTTCGAAGTGACAGTGGTACATGTACGTGCCGGCGTCGTGCGGCCGGTAGAAGTAGGTCAGATCCCGCCCGATCGGCACGGCCAGCGAGAGCTCCGGTACGCCGTCGAACAACGGGATCGCGTTGACGAACCCGTGCCAGTGCAGGGTGTGCCCGTCGAACAGGTCCGGCCGCTGGGCCAGGCCGAGGTTGGTGAGCGTCAGGTAGACGTCGTCGTCCTCGTCGAACGCCATCATCGGCGCGCTGACCTGCGCCTTGCCGCGCTGCGCGGCGACCAGGTTCGAACTCATCCCGGTCACGTCGCGGAAGCCGAAGACGTAGGTGTTGAACGGACTCGGTGCGAGCGGGTCGGGGAAGAACGGCGGGTCCGGCGGAGCATCGCCGGGCATCCCGACCCATCCGTCGGTGCCGACCAGGTGGACCTGCTTCAGCGGGTGGGCGGCAGCCGCCGCCGACCGGTCGGGTGCGGCCAGTACGGCGCCGCCGGTGAGCAGACGCCCACCGAGGACCGCGCCGCCGACGGCACCCGCGCCGGTGAGAAAGGAACGCCGCGTCAATCCACGCGACGTGGAGATATCGGTCACTGGAGTTCTCCCGTTGCTGTTGCGGTACAGGCAGATCGAGGCAGAAAGTGCGGCCCGCCGGAGGGGTATGGGGAATCGGCGGGCCGCACTGCTCACGGCGTCATCTGGTCGGACCCGGCGTCGTACCGGCGTTGAGTACCGGCACCGGTCGGCCGGGGCTGACCGTCGATGTCCGGGCTCGGCGCGGTCACCGTGTAGCTGAACCCGTTGGCGGCGGTTCCCCACCGGACAACGGTGTTCGCCGCGCCCAGGCCCCGCGCCGACGAAGCCGGCGTGGCCGTGGCCAGGTGGAAGTCGCCCATCAGGTCCGGCGGCAGCAGTTCGGCCACCACCACGGCCTCCCGGAATGCCGGGTAGGTCCGGACGGACAAGATGTTCACCGCCACCTCGTACGGCGACACGAATCCCGGATCGACGCTTGCGTTCGTCGCGTCCGGAGCCGTCCCGGTCAGGTCCTGCAGCACCGTGTGGGTAGGTGTCAGCAGCGCCCCCGGGACATCGGCTGCGCCCATGTCCCAGTTGTTGACCGAGTTCGCCGTACCGTCCGGCAGCTGCCCGCCGATTCCGTAGACGTACCCGCCGCTGAAAGAGCCGGCCCGGTTGTCCCAGAACACGTCGTTCAGCAGCGTCGGCTTGCTGAACTCGGTCGCCGCCAGAGTCTGCGAACCGGAGAACAGCGTTGTATTGCGCAGCCTCGCCTGCAAGGGGTCGCTGTTCGCCGCGGTGGACAGACCGGCCGGAGCCGGCTGACCGTTGCTGGTCACGGCCGAGGCCGTGGTCAGGTTCTTCGTGATGGTGTTGTTCACGATGTTCACGAAGACCGCGTCGTCCAGCGCCAGGCCGCCGCCCTCGTGGGCCGACACGTTGTCCGCGATCGTGTTGTTCGTGATCGCGATGGTCTGCGGATCGGACCGGGAGATGTGCGATCCACTGACCTGCAGCAGCCGGATCCCGCCGCCGTCGTCGTTGGCGAGGTTCGCCTGGATGACGTTGGCGTCGATCGTAACCGGACCGGAGCCCGGCGACAGTGCCGTCGGCGTGGCCGGCAGCTCACCCGCGATCATGATGCCGCCGCCCTCGTCGTACGACGCGTTGAACCAGACCCGGTTCCGCGTGATCGAACCGCCGGTGCTGCCGCCGGGATTGGCCATGTAGCCGAAGGCCGTCAGCGCACCGCCGTACTCGGCGGAGAAGTTCCCGCACAGAGCGTTGTCGGTGACCTGGTAGCCGTCGCTGCCGGTGAACAGTCCGACCCCGCCGGCCAGGTTGGTTCCGCCGTTGTCACGGATCTGGTTCCGCGCGATCACCGGATCGTAGTTCCGGTTGTCACCGACGTACGGCGTACCGATTCGGACGCCACCGCCGTACGAGCCGCCGTTGCCGTGGATGACGTTGTCGGTCACCTGTAGGCCGCGGACGTTGGAGTGCACGTAGACACCGCCGCCCTGCGTGATCAGGGCACCGGCCGCGCCGTACGGCGTGCTCACGGCTCCGGTCAGCACGTTGGCGTTGCCAGGGATGTCGGCCTGCGCCCCGCCGGTGATGCTGAGCCCGTCCAGAGTGACCGGCCAACTGGTCGGCGTGAATCCGGCGCGGGCCGGGTCGTCGAGCACTGTCACCACCGCCGCGTCCGGGACTGCCGGGGCGCCCGAGTACGTCAGGCTGCTCAGCAGGTTGACCCAGGCGGTGCCGTTGGGGTTGTCCAGGTTGAAGCCCGCGCCGTCGAGGATCGAGCCCGGTACCCAGGTACCGGCCGAGTCGAAGCCGCCCGGGCCGACGCCCTGGATGCGGACCTGGTGATGCACGATGACGTTCTCGTTGTAGTCACCGTGTGGGTTCGTGCTGGTCTGCGCGTTCGGCCAGACCACCACCAGCCAGTACGGGCGCAGGCGTGTCGGCGTGGCTGCCTCGAGTGCGGCCTGCACGGTCTTGTACTGCTTGGTCGGACCGACCTCCGCGATCAACGGGTTGCCCGCTGTCGTGCCGGCGAGCAACGGAACGCTGATCCCGAGCACCTGAATCGTCAGTCCGTTCACGCTCGTCTTGCCGTTGTGCCCCGTGATCTGGAGTACGGCGGCGCCGAGTGGGAACAACGCCGGCACCGTGAACGTGATGCTCTTGTCGGTCCAGTTGGTCACGGCCATCGTCGTACCGTTGAGTGTCAACCGGTCCGGAGCTCCGGAGGCTCCGAAGCCGAACCCGGTGACCGTGATCGACCGGTTCGCATCGCCCCGGCGGATGTACGGCCTGCTGACGGACAGCAGTTGCGGCACGGATGCCCCGAGATCACAGATCGTCGGGTTGACCGTGGTCGTGTCCGGTGCGAGGACCGTTGCGGCCACCTGGGTCGGCGCCTCGTCGGTCACCGTGTAGAGACCGGGCCAGGCCTGGAAGTTGGTGGCGATCGTTCTGAATCTGGAGTTGTAGTCCGGGTTCAGCGCACCGGGCTGACCTGGGTCGTTGCCCACGAACCGGTACATGTTGGGGCACGGACCGGCCGGCAGCGGACAGTTGTACGTGCCGGTGGACGGCTCCAGGCCCTCGTAGAGTCCGTTGAAGTCGGTGTGCAGTGTGTCGACCAGGCGGCCGGACCAGTCGTAGAGTCCGACCGGCACGAACGGCAGGCCCTGTGCCTCGCCGTAGTTGACGCTGCGCTTGTCGAGCGTCAATCCGAGGTCGTTCAGCGTGATCCCCCAGAAGTGCGTCGGGATCGGGACATCGGTGAACAGGTTGAAGTTGGGTGCCGTTGCCTGGTTCGCCCGCAGGCCGACCAGCTTGTCACCGCACAGCGGGCGCTCGTACCCCTGGAACGGGCTGCCGCCACCGGCGTTGAACGCCTCGTTGGTCACGTTGACCGTGTGCAGTGCTCCGGCGCACGGCGAGATGATGCCGGCCTGTTGCGACGGCGGCTCGGCCGGTGGTGTCGGTGTCGGGTCGGGCGGTCCCGCCGGGTCGTTGGCCTGTGCCGGGGTCGTCGGCGGGTAGTTCTCCTGCGGAAGGTACGTGTCGCCGTCGAAGACGTTCACGTCCTCCTCGGACGTGACCTTGTACATCGGCTTGCCGTCGACCGGGTCGTTCGGGATGTCGACCGAGACGATGTAGTCACGCGCCGGGAGGTCCTGCTCCTGACCGGCGGGCAGCGGCGCGTACAACGCGAGCCCATCCGGGTTGTGGACGGTGTCCGTCGGCGGATAGAGGTTGATCTTCGACGTGGCGAAACCGTAGTTGCCGTTGACCGTCTGGGCTCCGCCGGCACTGTCGCTCGCGCCCACTGCGACGCCCATCATCGGCGACTCGACGCACAACCGGTTTTCGGCCGTGCCGAAGGCCGGCAGCGCCTGCTGATCGGTCAGCACCTGGCCGTTGTACATCCGGGCCGTGCAGCCACGCGGCGGCGCCCACTCCTCCGACGTGTAGGCGTCCTGCACCTCGGGACCCTTGACGAATGCGCCGTACTTCGGGTTGTCGACCAGCCCACCGTTGCCGTCCGAGATCTGCTTGGGCTCGGTCTCGTACCCCTGCCGGCAGAGCTCGGCCGGTGTCGTGTCCGTACAGGCCTTCGGCAGGTAGAGGCGGACCGGGATCCCCGGGATGCCGGGCTGGTAGGGCTCCGTCGCGGCCATCGCCGGGTCGAGCTCGTTGCGGGTGGTGTCGTAGGTGACGGTGCCGACGATGCCGCCGTTCGTGCCGGGATCGTACGGTTGCACGCCCCAGTCGATCCGGCCGCGCAGTCCGATGATCGGCAGGAAGTTCAGGTCGACCAGGCTGCCCAGCTGGGTGGTGGCCTTCGGTTCGTTGGCCCCTTGATAGGTGATACCCGTGGTCTTGTACCGGGTGTTGAACGCCTCCAGGACGAGCCACTTGCCCAGCGGGTAGGTCTCCTTGACGTCATAGTTGCCATTGGCATCGGTTGTGGTGGTGTTGGTCGCCTGGTCCATCAGCGAGTTGTCCCGCTCCCGGACCGTCAGACCGAAGCCCGGTACGGCGCGCTCACCGGTGTCCCGCTTGCCGTTGCCGTTGGCATCGACGAACACCGACCCGGTGATGTGGGTGAACCAGCCGACCAGCATCTTGTTGCCGACGTCGGTCACGCCGCCGTCGTGCACCTCGACGTTGACGCTCCACAGGATGTAGTCCTGGTCGTCGTCCCACATGCTCAGCTGGTAGGTGCCGTCCGGCACGTTCTTGATGTCGAAGCTGCCGTTCGCGGCGCCGCGGCCGACGTACACGGCCGCGTCACCGGCGTCGAGGTCGGACAACGCGATCCAGGGGTACGGAATGGGGCCGTCGGACTTGGCTCCGGCGAAGCCACCCGGTTCGGCGACCTGGCCGTTCTGGCCACCGACGTACGGCAGGCCGGCGATGACGACACCCTTGACCTCGCCGGTCGGCGTCGTACCCGCCGGCGGAGTCAGTGCCTGGGTGTGGACGAAGCCGAACTGGACCGCGGACACCGGTTCGGCGCCGCGCAACTGCTCGGTGTCGAAGCCGGTCTCGCCTTCCTGCTGCCAGACGTCGTGGTCGTGGCCACCTTCCAGCGTGGTCGTCTGGACCCACTGGCCGGTCTGTGCCGCGGGCGGCGCGACAGTCGCCGCGTACCGGTTCGGGCCGAGGTTGGGAATGACGATCTGCCCGGTGGCGTCGCTGACGCATCGGCCGGTGGAGTGGGCCGTGTCGACGATCGGCTTGTTGTTGCCGTCGAACAGCATCGCGCCGGTGCCGTTGGCATTCGCGTGCTGGTACACGGTGCACAGCGGGTTGCCGTAGTAGTCGGTGCTGACCAGACCGAGAACGTCGGACAGGGTCGCCGTGAAGCCGGCGAGTCCCTGCTCGGCGTCCGCCTCGTAGGTGGCGTCCACGGGGAGGTTGTCGTTGAACACCTGCAGGCGCAGCGTGGTCAACGGCAGCGGCGTCGGGTTCATCCGTACGTCGGTGTGCGTCGTCGTACCCGAGGTGATGGTGAAGTGCTGTCCGTCGATCTTGAACCCGTCCGCGGTCACGGAGATCAGGTACTTGCCCGGCGGCAGGTTGCCCAGTGCCGTGCTGTCGTTCAGGTCAGCTTCAGTGCCCTGGGCAACGATCGGGGCGAAGCCCGAGGTCGGACGGGTCGACGGCCACGGGCAGGTGTCCGCGAAGTTCGGGTCGGACGAGCCGCCGGGCGCGGTGGCCGGCAGACATCGATCGATCAGCTGGTTGGCCCGGGTGCCCGGGTCGCCGGTGTCGTCGACGTTGATCAGCCACTTGTAGTGCGGCACCGGATCGTTCTCGTGCACGAATCCGGGACCTGAGTTCACCGACCGGGCGCTGGCCACGTGCAGGGTCAGGCTTCCCGGACCGGCCGCGCTCGCGGGCGCCGCGGTCCTCGCCAGTTGCCCCACCGACAGCAGCGCCGCGATCAGACCCAGTCCCACCAGCATCCGCAGCCATCGCCGCGGCACGGAGCTCCGATAATGCGTCACAACCCCTCCCCCACTTGCCCACCCACGCGCGTCCTGGAGACGTCACGCCGTCAGCGGCAACAGTGCGGCACCGGGCGCACCCGTCGGCGCGGATGACAGAGGTTTCATCCAGCTCTCACGAACCCCGCCGCGCAGCGAACCACCGATGACACTTCCCCGTCATTGAGCGCACTCAGGTGGTTTTCAGGTTGCGGACATTAGGTTTCGGGCCTATGCAGATACGAGTGTTCTCGGCTCCGAAGGTTCCCGCGGTCTTCCTGATGTTCTGGGTGGTCAAGCTGCTGACTACCGGAATCGGCGAGACAGGCTCGGACTTCCTCGGCACCGTCAGCATCCCGTTGGCCGCCGCGATCGGGGTCGGTGGCTTCTCCGTCGCTCTCTACCTGCAACTGAAGTCCGAGACCTACCACCCGGTGCGGTACTGGTCCACCGTCCTCAGCGTCGCCGTTTTCGGCACGATGATCGCTGACGGACCGCATGTCGCGCTCGGTACGCCGTACTGGTTCGACTCCATCGTCTACCTCGTGCTGCTGTGCGGCCTGCTGATCTGGTGGCGGCGCAGCGAGGGCACCATCTCGGTGCACTCCATCACCACCGCCCGGCGCGAGCGGTTCTACTGGGGCGTCGTACTGATGACCTTCGGCCTCGGCACCGCGGTCGGCGACGCCACCGCGATCGACTTCGGCCTGGGCTTCACCTGGTCGATCCTGCTCTTCGCCGTACTCATCGTGGTGCCGCTCGGCCTGCGGAAGCTCGGTCTGAACGTCACGGTCGCCTTCTGGGCGTCGTACGTGCTGACCCGACCGCTCGGCGCATCAGTCGCCGACTGGCTCGGCAAGGGCACCCACGACGGCGGCGTCGGCTGGGGCACCGGCTCCGTCACAGCGATCGGCCTGCTGCTCTTCGCGGCGCTCGTTGCCTACCTGACCATGACCCACAGCGACGTCGACCACGCGGCCACCCACGCCCGCGACGCGGCTGATCGTCAGAGCGTTGGCTTGCCTGGCTGGTAGAGCCAGGTGTGGAAGAACGTGCCGAGGTCGCGGTGGGTCAGTCGCTCGACGAACCGGATGAAAGTCTGCGTCGAGACGTTTCCGTGCCGGTAGGTCGCCGGCCACTGCCTGAGCAGCTGGAAGAAGGCGGGGTCGCCGATCTTCACGCGGAGCGCCTGCAACGTCATCGCGCCGCGGGTGTAGACCAGGTCGTCGAAAATGTGATCCCGCCCGGGGTCGGCCACCGCGCCACTCCAGTCATTCTCGTCGGCGTACGCCTCCGCGAAGCTCTGTGCGACCGGGATGCCGTTGAACTTCTCCTGGTAGAGCCACTCCGAGTAGGTGGCGAAGCCTTCGTTCAGCCAGATGTCCGACCAGTGCACGGGAGTGAGGCTGTCGCCGAACCATTGGTGGCCGAGTTCGTGGGCGAGCAGGTCGCCGTCGACGCGGCTGGTGCGTTGGTCGTACACCGGTCGGCTCTGCGTCTCCAGGGCATAGTGGACGCCGACGTCGGCGAGGATGCCGCCGGTCGAGCCGAACGGATAACGCCCGTACAGCGACGACTCCCACTGGACGATCTGCGCGGTGGTCTGGTTGAACACCTTGTCCTGACCGGCGATGGAGTCGATCGACTGACCGATCGCGGTGATGTTCGGGAGGCCGTCGGCCGTCGCGCTGCGGGTGACGTTGTACTTCCCGATCGCGATCATGGCCAACTCGCTCGCCATCGGCTGGTTCATGTGCCAACGGAAGGTGCTTCGGCCGTTGTGCGTGGTGGTCGGTCCTGGTTCGCCGTTGGCCAGCACGGTGAGTCCGGTCGGCACGGTGATGGTCTGGGTGTACGTCGCCTTGTCGTCGGTGGTGTCGTTCACCGGGTAGTAGGTCGCCGCGCCGATGGGCTGGTTGAGTGCGACCGCGCCGTCCTTGGTCGCGACCCAGCCGGAAAGGCCCAGCGCAGGGTCGTCGACCTTCTGCGGAACGCCTGCGTAGGTCACCGAGACGAGGAAGGTGCTCCCCCGCCACAGGCCGTGCCGCGGAGTGATCACCAACTCCTGCGCACCGCTGCGGGCGAACGACGCCTCGAGCCCATTGACCGAGAGCTTGCTGATCTTCAGCGGTCCCTGGAAATCCACGTCGAAGCGGGAGAGATTCTGCGTGGCTCTGGCAAGGATCGTCGTGGTCGCGGTGATCGCCTTGGTCTTGGGGTCGAACGCGAGCCGGATGTCGTAGTGGCTGACGTCGTAGCCGCCGTTGCCCATGTCGGGGAAGTACGGATCCCCGGCTCCCGGTGCGCCAGGCGAGAACTGCGCCACTCGTCCGGGCGCGGCACTCGCCGTCAGGTTGGTGCCGGCCACCAGTCCAAGGGCCAACGCGCAGACGATCAAAAGGCAACCACGGCGTCCCACAATTCCTCCTCGCAGTCCTCAACGACCCGCACGACCAGCTGATTATCGCCTGGAACCAGTGTCAAGGGTTGATCTGGGCGACGGACTCGCGGACGACTACCGGGCAAGGTAGCGACGTCGGGTGTGTCGAGCGGTACCACGAGGTGCTGCTGCTCTGGATGAGCCGGGTCAGGGTGGCCACCGCCCAGGCTCCCATCTCGTAATGCGGCAGGGCGACGGTGGTGAGCGCCGGGTAGACACTGGCCGCGATGGGCGCCTGGTCGTCGAAGCCGACGATCGACACATCGTCCGGAACGCGCAGGCCGAGCTCCTGGACCGCGCGGTAGGCGCCCATCGCCATCCGGTCGTTGTAACAGAAGATCGCCGTCGGCCGATCGTCGCGATCGAGCAGTTCGAGGCTGGCCGTGTATCCGCCGCCGGCCTCCGAGACACCCGAGGCGATCAGCTGTTCGTCCCGCGGGATACCTGCCTGCTCGAGACCGCGGAGGTACCCGACCAGGCGGCCCTGGGTGGCCGGAACCTCGATGCTCGAGTCCGCGAACGCGATCCGCCGATGCCCGGCGTCGGCCAGCAGGGCAACGAGATCCGCCGCCCCACTCGCCTCGTCCGGCAGAACAGCGGGTACGACGCCTTGCCGGTCCAAGGCTCCTATCAACACCGCCGGGACCGCGCGCAACTCGCGCGGCACCGACACCTCGTGGTGGAAGACCGTGGCGTAGATGATGCCGTCCACCTGACGCTCGATCAGCGCCCGGGCGTCGGCGCGGCGGGCGTCCGCGCCGGCGTCGAGATGCGAGTTGATGATCGCGAGGGTGAGGTTGTGCCGGCTCGCCTCTTCCTGCGCGCCAAGGATGATCCGGCCGGCGTGCGGGGTGGTCGCGATCTCCTCGGTGAGCAGCCCAATCATGTCCGACGCGCGGGTCCGCAGCCCGCGGGCGAGCCGGTTCGGGGTGTACCCCAGGTCCCGGGCGACCGATCGCACCCGGTCCCGGGTCGCCTCACTCGTGCGCGTGTGCGGAGTCTCGTTGAGCACATGCGAAACCGTCGTGACGGACACCCCCGCGGCGCGCGCGACATCCCGGATCCCCACCTTCGGCACAACCACATCCTCGTCAGCCATTACTCGTCCCAAAGGCCATGTTCCGGCCATCGTCGCGGTAGCCGTTCCTCGACCGGTGGCAGCTCGGCATGCGGCGCGTGCTCGCCCAACTGGTACCAGTAGGCGACGCTCGAGTAGTCGTTCCCCTGGTCGTTGGCGTGTCCGTGCTCGATAGACACCCGCAGGCTCTTCTCGAACCGGACCGGGTCCTCGATGTGCCAGCGGAACATGCTCCACAGCCCGAAGTGCTCCTGCGGGCTCGCACCGAGCGTGATGCCGTGGTACGGACCGGCGTACTCCCCACTCGGGAATCCCCACGCGGCACCGAAGTAGTCCTCCGTGCCGGTCCCGTGCAGGGACGGCGGCCAGACCTCCCCGTCGATGAAGAACATGTCGTCGCCCTCGCCCGGCCAGGTGAACACCTGGTTGGACGCGTCGAAGTTGTCGATGCTGAGCACGCAGCCAACGTAATGCCCCGTGCCGGTCGCATCGAGGATCACGTAGTTGTCGTCCCCGGTCAGATTCGTCCCCGGCAGGTCCCACGGCGCCGGGTTCTCCAGATCAGAGGCGTGCCGTACGGCGGTCGTCGGCTTCTCCTGCCGGTAGTACGCGTGGAACCGCGCGACGTCGTCCGGGATCGGCTGCTCGTTGAGCTCGTAGTCGACGTAATAGAAGAGATTCTCGATCGGCTGATCGCTCTCGTTGCGGATCTGGATCCGCGCGTGACTTCCGAACGGCATCGGGAAGTAGGAGTTCATCGCCGCCGCGAACGGCCCCTTCGGACCCCGCCGCGGACCGAACACGGCGTTCAGCGGCAGGGAGATGTAGTGCTTCGCGACCGCGTGCCCGACCCCGAAGAAGTCGCCGAGCGGCGCCCGTACGCTCGGGTTCTCCTCCCCGTCCCAGAACATCTCGATGACGAGCTTGCGCAGGTACTTCTCCGAGTAGCACCGCGTGGTCAGCCAGATGTGCTCGATGCGTCCGGCCCCGCTGATGTCGGCGATCACGAAGGTCTCCCCTGCGGGCACCACCGCGAAGTCCCGGTTGCCGCCACTGCGGTCCCAGCTCGACTCGCGCCGCGACCGGCCGGACTTCACGTGGGCCAGGCCGCCGAGCGGGCTGTTCGGTTGCCAGAATTCCATATCTTCTCCGGTGGTTGAGAGGTGTCAGCCCTTGACGGCGCCGAGGGTCAGGCCCGCGACGATGTGCCGCTGGAGCGCGAGGGTGAGCAGGATGACGGGGACGGAGTACAGCGCCGAGAGCGCGGTCATCCCACCCCAGTCGAGGCCGAACTGGGTCTGGAAGTTGGCGATCACGATCGGAGTGGTCTGAGCCCGCACCGACGTGAGCAGCAGCGCGAACAGGAACTCGTTCCAGGACGCGAGGAAGGCGAAGATGGCCGTCACCGCCAAGCCGCCGGACACGACCGGCAGTACGACGTGCCGGAGCGCCTGCAGCCGATCGCTGCCGTCGACCTTGGCGGCTTCCTCCAGCTCGACCGGGACCGCCTCGAAGAAGCTCGACATCAGCCAGATCGACAGCGGCAGCGAGATCGTGGTGTGGGCGATCGCCAGACCGATCGTGGTGTCCGAGATGCCGAGCCGCCGCATCGTCTCGACCAGCGGCGCCCCGACCGCGATCGTCGGCACCATCCGGGTGACCAGCGCCGCGACCACGAAGATGCGCCCGCTCGGCGTTCGGTAGCGGGTGATCGCGTACGCCGCCGGCACCCCGAGGGCGAGTGAGAACGCCGTACTGAGCACTGCGGTGGCGACGCTGTTGATCAGCGCGGGTACGACGCCTTCCTTGCTGAGCGCGGTGACGTAGTTGTCGAGCGTCCACTGCGACGGCAACACCTGGGGCGGTACGGCGATCGCGTCGAGCGGCGTCTTGAACGACGTGAGCAGGAGGTAGACGAACGGGAATCCGTACAGCACCAGGACGGCCGCCAGTGCGCCCCACAGGATGACGCGCGCCGGACGGCGACGGGTCTCGAGGCCGTTCACACCTGATCACTCCCGGGCCGCCAGATGGCGAAGATCGCGACCGCGGCGACCACGAGCATCCCGATCAGGTAGACGGTGCCCATCGCGCTGGCCAGTCCGGGATCGCCGTTGCGCGTCATCGTGCGGTAGATCAGCAGGCTGAGCGTCGTCGTACTGTCCTGTGGCCCGCCGCTGGTCTGGATCAGGATGATGTCGAACGCGCGGGCCGCGTCGATGCCGCGAACGATCAGCGCCACGGCGATCACCGGTCGCAACAGCGGCAGGATGATCCGGAACAGCAGCGTCGGGAACCGTACGCCGTCGATCCGAGCGGCCTCGATGACGTCACCCGGCACGTTCTGCAGTCCCGCGAAGAGGACGAGCGTGATGAACGACGTCGTCAGCCAGATGTCCGGCAGCGCCACCGAGAACAAGGCGATCTTCGGATTGCTCAGCCAGGCGATCTGGTCCGTGCTGTGCAGCAGTCCGACCCGGCGCAGCAACTCGTTGAGGATGCCGAAGTTGTCGATGAGCAGGAATCGCCACAGCAGGCCGGCCACCACCGGTGCGACCATCAGCGGGTACATGAACACAGTCCGGAACACTGCCGACCGACTGCCGAGCGCCGCGAAGACCAGTGCCACGGCAAGCCCGAAGGTGAACTCGAGCGTGACCACGATCAGCGTGTAGACGATCGTCCGCAGCGCCGCTCCTTGGAATGCCGGCGAACCGAACGCGGTCGCGAAGTTGTCGAAACCCACGAACCTCCGCGGGCCGCCGGCCATCGGCGAGATCTCGTAGAACCCGTTCGAGACGAATCTGAGCAGCGGCCACGCCACGAAGGCGGCGAGGAACACTGCGGCCGGCGCGATCAGTGCGAGGGCGAACCGGCGGTCGGTGAGGCGCACAGAGGTTTCCCTACTTGACGATCGCTTGGATCTGGGCCTTCGCCTGTTTCAGCAGTGCGGCGTTGTCCGCGCCCTTGGCGACCGCCTTCTGCAGCATCGGCGTCAGCACCGAGGTCACGATCTCCTGCCACTTCGGCGTGGCCGGCCGCACGACCGTCGCGGGAGACTTCAGCGTCGTGAGGATGGCCGGGTAGTTCTCGTGCCCGGCGACGCCGGCTTGCGACTCGAACGCCGAGATCCGGGCGACCAGGCCCAGCGACGTCTTGATCGAGAGGTCGTTGTGCGCGTAGGCGAAGGCAACGAACTTCTTGGCCTCTGCCTGCTTGTCAGTTGCCTTGGGCACCGAGAGGTACCAGGCACCCGGTACGCCGGCGATACCGCCGGGTCCCGCGATCATCGGAGCGACACCGATCTTGCCCTTGACCGCGGCGTTGGCCGGGGTCTGGGTGTAGGCATGGCCCCAGAAGCGCATCATCGCGAGCTTGCCCTGATAGAAGAGGTTCTGCGCGCCGGCCCAGTCGAGTTGCGCGGCGCCAGGTGGTGCATAAGGCAACAAGCTGGTGTAGAAGTTCAACGCTGCCAGGTGATCGGCATCGTCGATGGTGACGTCGCCGCTCTTCGGATCGAGAACCATCGTCTTCTCGCCGGTCTGCGAAACCGTGGCCAGCCATTCCGTCTCGACCGCACCCTTCACATCGGTGCCGTACAGATCGGTCCGGCCGTCGCCGTTCGTGTCGCGGGTGAAGAACTCGGCCGCGTCCTTGTACTGCTTCCACGTCGTCGGCGGCCCGAGCGGGTACCCGTACTTCGCCTGGAAGGCAGCCTTGTTCTTCGGGTCCCCGAACAGGTCGGTCCGGTAGTAGAGAATCTCGGAGTTCGTCCACACCGGAATCCCGACGTACGACCCGCCGACCTGTGCCTCGGTCACCAGGCCCGGGAACAGATCGCGCTTCACGTCGTCGGTGAACAGGTCGTCGAGCGGCGAGACACCGGCCGAGAAGGCGCTCAGCCAGATCGCGTCGAGCGCCGCGACGTCGAAGGACGTCTTACCCGCGCCGAGCTCGGTCTGGATCCGGTCGTAGAGACCGTCGTACGGCAGTTCGACCAGTTCGACCGTCGTACCGGTGTCCTTCTGGTAGAGATCGGCGATCGGCTGGAGCTCGGCCTTTCCGCCGCCCTCCACCAGGACGGTGAGCTTGCCGGCGGCACCTTCCGAGCTCCCACCGGCACCGCATCCGGCGATCGCCAGGATCACGCTCGTCGCCACGGCGATGCCCGCCATCGCGGTCCGGAGACGACCGCTCGTGCTGCGAAGTTTCATGACTCCGACTCCGTTCCAGTGCTTATGATTAAACGTTTTGGCAAAACGTCTTGGCAGCAGTGTTTGCCCGCCGGGGCCGGTCGGTCAACGCCAAAATTCCGCCAAACTGCTGCCAAAACTTTTGGCACCGGCGGCGACCTTGCCGCCGCCTGGCCGCAGTCCTAACTTCGGATCAGTTCCGCTCAGCCAAAACCTTTTGGCACCCTCGAGAAGGAGCCGCCGTGAACTCCTCCACTCCTCCGGACGCACGCCTCTCGCGCCGAGTCTTCCTGGCAGCCGCGGCCGCCGTGAGCGCCGCGGGTTACCTCCAACTGCCGAGTACGCCGGCAGCTGCCGCCGCAGCCCCGCGACCGCACAACACGCTCCTCGGCGTGCTCTGACCGCTCGCATCAGGAAAGGGAAGACGAATGCCCTCCACGATCTACGACGTCACCACCTGGACCATCCCTGGCAGCCCATCAACCACCGCCTACACCGACATCGGCGCGATCGTGAACAGCATCATCGCCGACATCAAGACGAACCAGCCGACACAGGCCTCGAAACCCGGAGCGGTCATCTACATCCCACCGGGCGACTACTCGCTCAAGACCCGGATCGTCATCGACATCAGCTACCTGCAGCTCAAGGGATCGGGACACGGCTTCACGTCGTCGAGCATCCGCTACAACGCCGGCGACACCTCCGGTTGGCACGAGATCTGGCCGGGCGGCAGCCGGATCCGGGTCGAGAACACCGACGGGAATGCCGAGGCCATCCTGATCAGCCGCAGCGGCGACCCCCGGCTCAGCTCGATCGAACTGCTCGACTTCTGCCTGGACGGCGTCTCGTTCACGCCGAACCAGAACAGCTACCTCAACGGCAAGATCGGGATCCGGTCGACCACCGCCACCGACTCGCTGCGGATCCGCGGCCTCGGGATGATCTATCTGCAGCGCGGGATCGTGATCACCGACGCCGACGCACTGCACATCCAGGGCAACTTCATCTGCGAGAACGGCAGCTGCATCGAGCTCGTCGGCTCCGGGCAGGCCAGCATGGTGAACGACAACATGATCGGCGCCGGCTACGTCGGCTTCTCGATCTACGCCGAGAACCACTTCGGCCTGATCGTCTCCGGGAACAACATCTTCCCCCGGGGCAAGAGCTCGGTGCACCTGAAGAACAGCACGAACAACACGATCAGCGCGAACCGCCTGCACGCCTTCTATCCGGGCATGATCCAGTGCGAAGGCGCCTGCCACAACAACCTGATCGGGTCGAACCACTTCCTCCGGGTGCCCGAATCGTTCCCCGCGATGACCGGCTTCAACAACGGGCTCGACGATCTCTTCGGGCTGGTGCAGCTCAACGGCAGCGGCAACACCGTGGTCGGCAATCACTTCTCGTACGACGTTCCGGCCGCGAACATCACGCCGTCCGGTGCGACCCCGACGATGGTCCTGGTGAAGTCGGGGAGCAACAACTACGTCGCCACCAACCACACGGCCGCGAACGTCGCCGTACACACCGTCGTACTGGACGGATCGACGGTCAACACGAAAGTCCTCGACTGCGGCACCACGGCAGAGTTCCAAGCGCTGAGCGGAGCGACGTACGGGTTCCGGGCCACGCCATGAGCCGGATTGCGTCGTTGCTGGGCTTGGTCCTGGCGCTCAGCTGTCTCACGGCGGTCCCGGCCGCCGTGGCCGGCTCACCGTCGGACTATCCGGAGTACCCGTACGCCGCCACCGACTACACCGAGCCGTTCCGCGGTCAGTTCCACTTCAGCCCGCAGAACGGATTCATGAACGACATCAACGCTCCGCTGTACTACCGCGGCGTGTACCACCTCTTCTTCCAGCACAATCCCCACGGGCTCGGCTGGGACGCCGCGGTGCACTGGGGACACGCGACGAGCACGGACCTCGTGCATTGGACGCAGCAACCGATCGCCCTCGAACCAGGTGTGCACAGCGGCACTCTCTGGTCGGGATCGGGCTGGGTCGACGTGAACAACGTGACCGGCCTGAAGGTCGGGTCCGACGACCCGATCCTGCTGTTCACCAACACCGACGGCGTCAGCATCGCGTACTCGACCGACGGGGCGAAGACCTTCCAGATGTACAACGGCGGCGCGAAGGTCATCACCGATCCGGTCGAGAGCCGCGACCCCAAGGTGCAATGGGACCCGCAGCACAACCGCTGGGAACTCGTCACGTTCCGGGCCGGGACCGGCGCCGCCTTCTATACCACGACGAATCTGCTCGACTGGACCTATCGCGGCGCCTACTCGGCCAGCTGGTTCGTCGAATGTCCCGACCTCTACCAACTGCCGGTCGACGGGAACTCCAGCGCCTCGAAGTGGGTCCTGCAGGATGCCAGCGGCGAGTACGTCATCGGATCGCTCGACGCGAACGGACTGTTCGTCGCGGACTGGGCGACCCCGCAGCGGATGGAACAGGGAGTCTCCGGCGCGGCCTTCCCGCCGTCCACCTGGTACGCGCCCCAGACCTTCAACCAGCTGCCGAACGGCCGCATCGTCCAACTCGGCTGGCAGCCGAGCAACGCGGGCGTGACCTGGACCGGCAACGCGTCCTTCCCGGTCGAGCTCGCCCTGAAGACCCATCCGGAGGGCGTCCGCCTCACCCGCAATCCGGTCAGCGAGATCTCTACCATCCGTACGTCGACGCAGACCTGGGGAACGCGCACGATCACGACGGATCCCGCGACCGATCCGCTCAGCGGCAGCTCGGCCGACACGTACGAGCTCACCGCACAGTTCGACCTGACCGGCGCCACCGCATCGGAGTTCGGGTTCCGCCTGCACGCGCGTTCGGACGGATCGAGCGATCGCACGGTCGCGTACGGCGTTGGGGCGCAGACGCTGTACGGCGTACCGATGCCACCGATCTCGAACCACGTGACGATCAGGCTGCTCGTGGACCGCGGGCAACTGGAGGTCTTCGGCAATGACGGCAAGACCGTCGTGAGCGACAACGTCGCCTTCGACTCCTCCCCCGCGAGCCTCGGGCTTCACCTGTACGCCGTCGGTGGTGCGGTCACACTCACCTCCCTGAGCCTCTCTCCCATCGGCTCGACCTGGACGCCCGGTCCCGCGGGCACGGCGCCCGCCGGCGCCATCGCGTCGACCACGCGGCAGGACCTGTGCGTCGACCGCGATGTTGCCAGCGGCAACGTTCAGCTGTGGTCCTGCCTGGCGAACGCCAACCAGACGTGGAGTCTCAACAGCTTCGGCGAGCTGAAAACGGGTGGCGTCTGCTTGGAGGTGCCGTCCGGCCAGACGGCGAACCTGACCTTGGTGCGCGTCGCAGCCTGCGCAGGCGGCGGCAACCAGAAGTGGCGCCAAGGCAACTTCGGCGCACTCATCAACCAGGCCTCCGGGCGGTGCCTGGACCTCCCAGAGGCCGACTTCACCAACGGCCGCCAACTGCAGATCTACGACTGCGTCGGCACCCGCAACCAGAGCTGGCTCGGCCCCAACTACACAACCGCCACCGGAGCCCTCACCTGGGGTACGACGTCCTCCTGCGCGGATCGTGATGTGGCGACGAACAAGGTACAGATCTGGACCTGCACCGGCCTCGCCAACCAGACCTGGACCCCCAACGCCAACGGAACGTTCACCTCGGGAGGAACCTGCCTGCAACCCGCGTCGTCGGCGAACGGAGCCGGAGTGACAACAGCACCCTGCACGGCCAACAATCCCGCCCAGCAGTGGACCCGCTGGTCGAACGGACAACTCCGAAACGTCACCGCGAACCGCTGCCTCGACCTCGACTCCGGCAACACCACCAACGGCCACCAACTCATCATCTGGGACTGCATAGGCGGCCCCAACCAAACCTGGACAGGCCCAACCTGATCCACCTCAACCACGCCCTCCAACTGACGACACAAACTGGAACCCCGCCCTGCTTCACGCGTCCGGCAGGTCGATCGCACCGACGAAGACGATCCTTTCAGCACGTACGGCCAGCGCGGGGACCCGGTCGTGCTCTGTCACCAGCAGTCGCATACGTTGGCCCTCAGCTGCTACCGGCAGCGAGATCACGCTGCTCCAAGCCGTGTACTCCGACAGCCAACTCAGATCCACAGGTTCGCCGGCGGCCACCCAATGGTCGTCATCCGAGGAGCTGCTGAGGAACACCGTGCAGCTCACCCGCGCGCGGAGATCCTCATCGTTCACGCGGTACGTCGTACCTCGCAGAGTCACCCGTACCTGCGGATCGTTGCTCCGCCGGAGCGCGGTCAGCTGCCTCTGCGGCAGCGGCTGGACCACGTCGACCAGTGCGACCGGTGAAACCATCGTCTCCTCAGCCACCGAATTGGGCTGGTAGCGCACTACCGTGAGCCGATAGAAGGGCCGGTACGTCGACTTCGGATCGACCGCGATGTCAGCGAACCACAGCCCACTCGACGCCTCGTACTGCGGTGCGAAGCCCAGCACCGAGACCGGCAACTCAACCCCGGCGGCACGGGCTTGAGGCAGAGCTGTCAGCGACCCGGCGTACGCGACGTTCCAGAAGTCTGCCGCCCGCAGCGGGGCGAACCCGTGCGAGATGGTGATCGGATCCTGACCTGCCAAGGTGACCCACTGGGTCACCGGATTCCCGTCGTCGAGGCCCCACTGGTTATCGGGCACACCGGCGATCGGCGGTGCCGCGACACTCGGGTCAGCGACCACGACTCCCAGCAGCTCTCCCGATCCGCTGGTGTACCAGGGCCGCTCGAGGTAGACCCGGATCCCCCCACCCGTCCGGCTCACGCTCGTGCGCACCCAACCGGCTTCACCGGACGGGAAGGCATCGGGCTGGGCTTCTTCGATGAAGACGAGATCTTCGACGCGCTCGACCACCGGCGGCTCCATGCGTTGGGACGGCACCGCGGCTCGGATCAAGGGAGGAACCGGGGCGACCGCGTTCAGCACCTGGATGTCGACGCGTTGGCTCTCTTGGGCGGGAGAACCGTTCGGCCCGAAGCAGTCGGCGAAGGAAGACGTTGCGGCCACCGTCAGAGACACGGTGCGGTGCCCGGTCGTACCCAGCTGCAGCCGAGGGAGCCGGAGACTGTCCGTGTCGATCTCCTGAACCTGCCGCCCTGGAGGGAGAATCAGATTCCTGCCTGGTCGCCAGCGGCACACTTCTGCCGATCGGCGGACGACGTCGGGGACACCGTCCCTGCCGCGATCACGTTCCTCGTCCCAGGCCGCTCGCAACATCAATTCGTCGGTGGTGACGGTGTCCAGGGAGATCGAGCCCTTGAAGGCCAGCGTTGTCTCACCGGGTTGACGAACCAACGTCGGCTGACCTTCGAATGCAGGTGTTCCTGCGAGGGCGGCGTGCACCAGTTCCAGTTCGATCGGCGAGGTCACCATCGGGTGCTGGGCGCCACGGATCCGCGCCTCGGTGACCGCCCGACGCCCGCCCTCATCGCCATCGGCCGCGCCCACGTCATGCAGCAGGGCCATGATGTCCGGATCGCGAAGCACACACGAGACCTGCACCCGAGTCACACTCGCCTGTGGCAGGTACACGGTCAGAGTGCGGCTGGCCGCGTCGTACTTGGGACGGGCGTCGAACGGCTGCTCAAGGTCCGCCATGGCCCAGATCAGCTCCTGCACTGAGACTACCCGCAGCCGAACGGGCGCGAGCTGGTCCCACGTCGGCCCATCGAACATGACGGTCACGACCTCGCCCTGAGCGGTGTAGGGCAGCCCTGTCAACGCAAGGCCAACCGCCTGGGGGTCCGGAAGCCACGGAACCACACCGTCGATCTGAGAGGTCGTGTCGGCGCCGAAGCGTCCCAACAGCTCACGGGTCGCGGTCCTCCCGGACGCGTCACGATTGCCGAGCGCGGTGTCCAGTACGCCGTGCCGTTCAGCAAGGTCGAATGACGCGGGTGGAGGAAGCAGCCACCGCTCCGAGGAGGGATCCGGAATCGATGGCGCGGGAGCGCCCGCTGCGACGGCGACCGCCAGTTCGTCGTGCGCAACCAGACGGGTGAGCGTCTCACCCGGCGGATAGGACGCACTCGGGTCGATCCTCGCGACAACAGGAGGTGCGACCGGTTGGTAGCGACGAAACGTCAGCGGCTCGGTCGTCTCGTCGGGCGCGGCTTCCAAGGGGAGGCTACGTCCGGCGGCATCTACGGTCCGCACCCTGAAGCGGTAGCTGCGGCCGTACCGAAGTCGTGGAAGGCTTCCTGGAATCGCGGCGATCGTCAGGTGGGTGTGCAGGGCGTCGAGCCAATCGGCGGTTCGCATGTCGCCGGCTCTGGACGTTCCAGGACGTGGCGCGGACAGACTCCATCCGCGCCACGTGACGATGCGTTCGTCGACCACACTGACGTCCGATCCGGTGACAGCCTCGTGAAAGACACCCTCCTCCTCGATGGGCAGGCCGTCCGCCGGGAGTTCCCCGTATCCGTCGATGCGATAGCCGACCCGACGCTGGTGGAGCGAGTGGTAGCTGCCGGTCGTCTCGTCCAGTACGTCGCAACGCAGGCCCCGGATCAGGTCCTCGGCGAGCAAAGGACTGTTCTCGGTGCGGCCACCTGCTGTGCGAGTGTCGCGACGTGCTGCCATCCGGGATACCAATGACTCCGCTCGGCCGGTCAAGACGAGCGCGATCCCATCGTCACGGAGCGCGGGCAGCGCGCGGGTTGGTTCCGCCGAGGCCAGGCGCGCGACACCTGCCGTTGCCACCGCATCCACATCCAGTGACTCGAGTCGGTAGCCACCTCCGTGGAGCGGCCAGACCCCAGGCGTCGTACCGGGCTCACGCGACGGAACCCCGAACACGGAGTCGAGTCCCGTCCACGGCAACACATGCTCCACTCCCCCGGGGAGGGCGGACGCAGCGGCCACCGCAACAGCTCCTGGCTGCCGGCCCGCCAGGTCATTCAGCGATACCTCCAGATCGAGCACGAGGCCGAGCCTGCGCCGTAGCCAGCCGTGGTCGCCGAGAAGACTCAACACTCGGTGTACGTCGAGCGGCTCCGGCTGCGCCGGCGTGGCGCCCGCCTGCAGCCGCGGCGCCGCGATCACGCCGGCGATCGCAGAAGACGCCTGACGAGCAGGGGTGGACACCCTTCTTCCCAGTGCCACACCGGGATCTGCTTCGAAAGCCTCACCGATCATGCGTCGCTGCTCCGCCATGAACTCCTGGATCGGGCCGACGTCGAACAACTCTGACAGCACAGCATCTGCATCGACGGAACCGGGGTCCTCGAGCGCTGCGGTGGCATAGGCGGTACGAATCACGTCCGCCGCCGCTCCGGTGGCGACTTCGACAACAGGCATCGCCATCGGATCACGACCCGACCCGAAACCATTGACTCTGGTTCCCGGGAACAGCGTCCGCCACAACGCCGAATCCGGAGCCTCGCCCCGACGTCGGGGACGCACCTCGACCCCGGAGAAGGAGAGTACGAGATCGATCGCCGCAATCGCCGCCGGCCAGTCCGCCAGCGGCCCGAAGTCTGCGATGGTCGCGCCCTCGTGCTCCGGTGCGAGGCGCGGGAGGGCGACCACGGACACTTGCACCACGTCGTCCTTGATGCCGGCCGGGCAGCACAACCAAGTCACGGACGCGCTCATGACGCCTCCTCCATGAACGCGGCACAAAGCTCGGCCCAGGACGCTTCGTCGTACAGTTCGGCGACGTTCTGCATGCCTCCGGTGCCGTCCGGACCGACCGCGAACGATTGGGACACTTCGAAGGTCACCGACTCCTCGAACCCGAGGAGCTCCACCCCGACGGTGACCGATGCACTACCGGACAGCGTGCCGCCCGATGCCGCGGAGTACGTGTAGCGCAGGCCAACCCGAAACTCGACGCTCACCCCGACCAAGTCGAGAATCTCGAGGTGGCCGCCGCATCGAAGGTAGCCCCCGATCTCGTTCACTTTGCCCATGACGAAGGCGATGCCGCCCATGGCGAAGACCCGGCCGGAGGCCACCGCGACGCTGATGTCGAAGTTGCCTCCGAACTCCAGTGAGACGTCGACGTCGATGTCGCCCCGGCTGCTGCCGGTGATGCCGACGTGGCCGCCGCCTCCGAAGATCCCGACGCCGACCGTGAACGGCGCATCGACCTCACCGAAGGCGAAGCGGACCGTGGCCGGTCCGTCGACGAAGGGGATCCAGACCCGGGCGGAGAGCGAAAGGTTCCGCAGGCTGAACACGCCCACACCGATGTCGCCAGGGGTCACGACGTACTGCGCTCCGATGCCCTGCGGTGTGACCTCGATCGGACAGCCGGAGGCGAATCCGACGATGTCCTCGGCGAGGCGCTGCACCATCTTCAGGGAGTCGCCGAACTCCACGTGGACTCCGGTCGCGACAACAGCGGGCGAAGAGTCGGGCAGGGCCTCGAAGCGGAACTCGTCGACCCCGATCGTCACGAGCCCGTCGAGCAGGCTGAGCCGCACGCCCGTGAGGTGACCCAGCACCGTGGCCCGTGGGCCTGATGTGCCCGCCAGCGGCTGGGTCACGGTCGCCTCGAGATGCAGGGACGCGCCGTCGTGCAGAGTCAGAAATCCTCCGGCAGAGGCGGTATCGAGCTTCGGATCCCAGACATAGCGAGTTTCGATCTGGTCCGGCAGTTCGACCGTTCTGAGCTGGGGCTCGGGTTGGTCGGCGGCGAGCAGATCGATCAGCGATGCCCCCAGCAGCCGGGCCTCGCCGAACGCCTCGGCAACGGACGGGACCGGGACGACACCGGTCAAGGCGCTGACCGAGCCGAGCACACTCGTCGGCGCGGCCAGGCCGCCCGCGTTCTGCGCCGGCAGGACGACCTTCAAGGGGTCGACAAGTTCCAGGAAGGTGCCGGCATCGTCCAGCGAATGCCGCAGTCGTGCGATCGTGTTCGCTGCCTGACCTGACAGTCGCTGGACGGCCTCGAGAGCCACCTCAGCCCGGTCTGCGATCAGCGCCGGCCGGCCGCCGACCTCGGTCAACGTCATCCACATCCCGTGCACAGGCAGCGAGGCAGACCCGTAGGCTGCGCTCGCGACACCTCCGCGGTCGGCGAGCGCCACTGACCGGCCCTGGAGATCGACGCGGGACCGGCCGTCCTGCGCGAACGCTTCCGCCGCGGAAGCGGTGGCACCGTCGGCGATGAACATCAGCGGTGCCGAGAACGGCACCTCGTTGCCGTCCCAGTCGGTGCCGAGGAGCCCGAACCGCACATCGGCGCCGCGGTGAGTCAACCAGTACGCCGAGCCAGAAGGCGGATCGACCGACAGATCCGCGCCACTCGTGATGCGCAGGGAACGCCACGGCGTCTGGGGGTGCGCGGCCTCGACCGCCTCGTCGAGAACCGTCAGCCGGGAGACGGAGACCAGGTGGCAGGCCTGGATGTCGCCCTCCGACGTGTAGTCCGGCGGTTCCACGACCGCGAACGGGTTGTTCCAGTGCATCCGGGTGAACGCCCGGCGCAACTCGGTGTCGACCTGCGCCCGATGGCCGGAGCTCAGGTGACCGAACGTCGTACCGTGGACGAACGTGTCCCGCCCGAACTGAGTGAGGTGGGTGTAGTCGGCGATGGTCGGTCCCGGGGCGCCGACCGGAAACGGCCGGTGCGGTCCGTGCAGACGGCCCGTCGCGCCGAGCATCGACAGCGAGAGTTTGGTCTCGAACCACGCGTTGTGGAATTCCCCGTAGTACGTGATCGGCCAGGCCTGGAAGGCGAACGGGATGATCGGTTCGACAGCCGCCACCTCGAACATCGGCGTACGCCCGGTCTCCGGAAGGCTCCCCTCGGTCGCGAGCAGCTCTGCCTGCCATACCGCGGTCCATCCCTGCGCGGTCCGTGGCCCGGGGTTGAGGCGCCATTTCGAGCGCCCCCGCGACCGGATGTGCAAGAACGTCGGAAAGTGCAGTTCGACGTCACCCCACTCCGCCTGCTGCGAGCCGAGGAGCCCTGGCAACCAGGTCAACAGATCGCCCTGGGGACGAGGAAACATCAATCGATTCCAGGTGCCGTCGGCACCGATCGCCATGACGGGGTACGGCGGGGCGGGAAGTGGGGTCGGCAGTTGTGCCGAGGGGACCTCGGAGACATGCTGAACAGGCAAGGTCAAGCACACTCTGCCGGTAGGCGGATCGAAGTCGATCGGAACGTACAGGAGATCGTCGGGGCGGGCCAGGAGATAGCGGGCTCCGGATTCCAACTCGTAGGTGGCCACCGGTCAGGCCTCTCAGGCCGGTTCGTAGCCGGCGTCCGACCCGAGATCGAAGTGCATGACGTCTCCGCTCTCCTCGACACCGAAATCGCAAGCACCCCAGCGCATCTTGTGGCTCGAAGTGCTCCCGACGGTGATCAGCGAAACCACGACTTCACGCCGCAGATCGAGAAAGCCGTGCGCCGGGTTGCGGGTTTCGGTGACGGGCCGCGCCGGATTTCCGAACAGCATCGGAATGCGCACGAGTTCGTAGTCGCGGAGCATCTGGTAGTACGCGGATGTCGCCGCCGCTTCGTCGTCCAGGACCTTCGCCAGCGACGCGATCGCCGACGCCGCGTCACCGTTGAGCTCTGACGGAGGAATCGCCAGGAAGCGCTCGTCACCGTCGGGCAGCTCCTGGACGTCCGGTATCGGTGGACGCTCGACGCGAATGTGTTCGGGCGATACCGCCCAGGACAGATAGCCCGTCAGCGCGTCCGACACGCGACGGAACCGGTCGTAGGCGACTTCGATCGTGTCGGTCACGCGGATGCTCAGATCAGCCCGCGGTGCGTCGTCGCCTTCGAGGAACCAGACTGCTCGGTCGTACACGCCGGCAGCCCGTTCCCGCATCGCCTGCTGATCCGCCGCGGCCGCCTCACCGCCGAGCCTTCTACCCGTGCGCGTCACGATGTACGGCGTAGTCGTGTAGTTGAGGTCCACCGCGGATCCCGACCCGTGGTGCCCGGCATGAGAGCGCCAGCCGATCGCCTGCTCGTGCAAGCCGCACCAGGTTTCGAAGTCGTCATAGGTCTCACCCGACTCCATCTGAGCCGCATGCGTAACCCGGAGATCCGCTTCAACCGCCTCCAGCCGCTCAGCCATCACCGGATTCACCCCCTCGCCACACGGCTGCCCCAGGAAGGTGAACGGCGGATCGGTCCTGACCAGGTACCTCGGTGCCATCGAGAACTCCCCCTCAGTTGTTGCCGAAGGCCCGGCACCCATGCCCGGCCGGCGCAGCCAGCCTGACATCCGGCGTGGCGGATCGGCCAGGGAGTCGTACCACTGAGTGACACGCCGACCACTGCGAGGGCATGATGGTCTCGGGCAACGAACAGTTCTGGGGGACGACGTGGACGACCACACCGTCGCTGGGCGGATGATGGACATCATCGGCGCGGTCTCCGCCGGTGCCGGGGCAGTGTCACTCGCGCGACTCACGGCTGAGACCGGCCTGCCGAAGGCCACCGTCCGGAGGATCGCCAACAATCTCGTCGGCCACCGGGTGCTGCACCTCGGGCCGGACGGCTATCGGCTGGGTCTGCGGCTCCTCGAGCTCGGGACGTCGGCGGCGCGCCAGATCGCGGACGCCGAGGTCGCCGGACCGTTTCTGCAGGAGCTCAGCCAATCGACGGGGCAGATTGCCTGGGCCGGTGTCGTCTCGGGTGATGCCTTCGTCGTCGCGGACACGGCCTTCACGCACCGGCACAGCGCTTTGATGTCATCGGCAACGAACCGGGACTGGCTGCCACGCGTCGCCACCGGTGACTGCCCGAGCACCGCGATCGGGCAGCTGATGATCGCCTTACGCCCGGGCTCGGTCGAGGATGTCCTCCGCGCCGGCATTCCGCGCGCCACGCCGTACACGGTCACCCGCCCGCGACTGATCCTCGAGCGGCTTCGGCGGACCGCGGAGAACGGGCTCGCCGTCGAATACGAGGAGTCCCGCGTCGGCTGGTGGTGCGCCGCGGCCGTCGTACCGGGACCGTCCACGATGCACATCATCGGGGTGACAGCCGAGGTGAAGGCCTTTCCACCTGCCCGTGGTCTGCGGCAGTTGCAGAACACCGCCGTCCAACTCGGCAAGGCACTCCACCTCAGCGACAACCTCCCGGTCTCCTAGACCGACTGGTACGCCTGGAGTGCGCGTACGGCGTACGACCTCCGCTCGTTGAACACGGCCTGCACCCTGGCATCTTCGCGCGGCAGCTTCGCGCCGCCGGACAGGATGGCTCCTGGGACTTCGAACCGGTACACGATGTCGTCGGTCGCTGCCTCGAGCGTGACGTCGGCGGCCGCCACGGTCGCGTTCACGCCCGGATAGCTGTTGCGCAGCTCGGAGGCGAGATAGTCCAGTTGCGCATCCATGCTGAACAGCACAGCCGCTCCGAGGACCACGCCGTCGTACTCGTAGCTGAACAACCTCGCCCGTCGCGCGCTGCTGGTCCACTGGGCCAACCCGACTCCCGGTAGCCGCGGACCAGATCTGGCGTCCGGGTCGCGGTCCATCACGTCCTGCGCCTCGAAGTCGACGACGTTCCCGTCGAAGTCCTTCGCCCGCAGCGGCGACGTCGACGCGCTCCCCTCGATCCGGCTCGGGAGCACACCGGATTCGGCCCAGAGATTGCCGACGATGCCGGCCGCACCGTTCACCGGATACCCGTAGCGATCCACCAAGGTGCGTACGGCGTACGCGAGCCGGGAGGCCCCACTGGTCGTCGTCCAATCGACGTCGGGAGCGGTCTGCTCCGCGGGGCTGGCGTAGATCTCCAGTACGCCGTACTCCGCGGTCCAGAACAAGGTTCCGCCTTCGAAGTCGCTCGAGCGGCCGTCCTCGCCATCGGCGTACTCGTCGCTCTGAGGGAATCCCCAACCGCCCTCGGGACCACCGAGAACGTTCACGTAGTGATCCAGGATGAGTCCGTTCACCTCATGCGCGCCGTGCACCTCGTGCGCACACACCAATGCGTACTCATGCTGCCGGTACACACCCGCGCCGGCGAACACGACGTCACCGGTCGCCGCGCCGACGTCGAAGCCCAGTGCCAGCAGATCCGCGACCTTCCCGTCCAACAACGCCGCACCATCGAAGTCGCCCACCGGTCCCCCTCAAGTCTCGATGCTTCGCGCAACCAATCCAGCCAGACCGCCGCCCTCGACCCGGCCGAGGATGTACCGCGGTGTCTCGTGGAACCCGTCGTCCGGGCCCACTGCCGTCACCGCGTACGGCGGCCATTCGACGCTCGCCCGCATCAGCCGCTCCAGCAGCCCGTACGCAGCGGCCGCGCGAGGATCGTTGCCGGCCAGCGGATCCAGCGCACCGGCGATCTTGGTGTCGAACCAGTCCGTGGCCTCCGACAACCTGATCGTCCAGCCCGGATCGATACCAGCCGCCGAGCGGAACGCGTCGCCAGTCAGTTCCTGGTCGGCGGGAAGCCAGGCAGAAAACGCCTCGTACGGCGTGTCCGCTTCGCTCCCTGGATACAGCACGCCCGCCATGACCGCGGCATATGCCGCTGCGAGCCGCCCCGCAACATCTCGTTGTCCGGCCTCGTCCATCCCCCGCTCCCCTCCGTCCGGGCCCAGAATGGCAGCTCTTCCGCTCGCTGCCAATACTCGGTGTCACAAGGTTCGGACAGTGCGTGGCTGGTGGTCCCGGCCAGTCAGGCGCTCGACATCAGCTCAGATATTCCAGCGCGTAGCCGGAGCCGTCCTTTGTGACGCTTGCGATCCCTGGCCAATCCAAATGGGCGCCGGCAACGAAGTGCCGTGGGCCGGCCAGCCGCTCCAGGAGCCTTACCCGGCTAGCCATGGCCAGCGCCTGATCGCTGTCCAGCTCCCATGACACCTCTGGATGGGAGAACTGCAACGAGGGAACGTGGATGGTGTCGCCCCAGATGAGCAGGTGGCCGTCGCCGTCGTGAACGTCGTACGTCGTGTGCCCGGGCGTGTGCCCGACGGTAGGTAGCGCGATCATCCACGGAGTCACAGCCAGCTCCTCGGCGACCGGCACCACACGCTCCCGGAAGCGGGCAAGATTCCGGTCGAACACACCCGTGTCTCCCGCGCCGACGAAGATGCGCTCCAGGAGCGGGAACGCGTCGGAACCATCGGGAGCAATCAACCCGTTCACGTGGTCCAGGTGTGCGTGGGTGATCGCCACATCTGTGATCGACTCACGATCGATGCCCGCTTCGCGCATGCTGTCGAGAAGCGCACCCATCGTTGGATCCCAGCTGTTCGAGGCGCCGGTGTCGACCAGCACGCGACGCTCTCCGTCGTCGACGAGGAACGCGTTGACCGACAGCCTCAAGCGACCGTCGACGAGTGGGACCTCTTCCGGCAGCGGGCTGAGTACGCCGCCACGCTCGTCCCGGAGCCTCGACGGCGGCAGATCGATATAGCCGTCCAACAGGGGAACAACTGTCAGGCGTCCGAAATCGAACCTCGCGTACTGCGCACTCCGGTCGATACAGCGCATGAGCCTTCTCTCGAACGATGCCAACGGCAAGGGACGTCAGGGGTCCCCAAGCATTTTTCGAGCAGGCTACCGCAGAGTTTCAAGCTGGACGATCGAGATTCGTGAGGCGGTGCCATCTCGGTTCACTGGCGGGGTTTTAGTCGTTTGGTCGGGAGGGCGGTGAGTGGATCTTCCGGCCAGGGATGGCGGGGGTAGCGGGCTCGCAGGTCGGCTCGGACCTGGGGGTAGCCCTGCTTCCAGAAGGAGGCGAGGTCGCTCGTGATCGCGACCGGGCGCCGTGCGGGCGACAGGAGGTGCAGAACGACGGGGACACGGCCGTCCGCGACGACTGGGGTGGCAGTCCAGCCGAATACTTCCTGCAGCTTCACGGCGAGGACCGGCGGCTCGACACCGTCGTACATAAGTCGCACCTCGGAGCCCGAGGGGACCCGGAGCCGTTCCGGTGCAAGTTCGCCGAACCGGGTTGCCGCGGGCCACGGCAGTAGTCGCCGGAGCGCCGAGGTCACATCGATGTGGGCAAGATCGCGCGATCCTCGCACCGAGGCGAGCTCGGTACCCAGCCATTCGTCGAGGTCGGCCAGAAGCGCTTCGTCGTCGACCGCAGGCCACGGGGCTCCGAGGTGGGCATGGCAGAACGCGAGCCGCTCCCGCAGGGCGAGTGCCGCCTCCGACCAGCGCAGTACGGACAGACCGCTGCGCCGGATACCGTCGCGGACGGCCGCTTGAACGAGCAGCGGGTCGGGCTTTGCCAGCGGGACGTCGTTGAGCACGATCGCGCCCAGTGCCTCGACGCGCCGCGTCACGATCCGGCCGTCTTTCCAGTGGATCTGGTCTGTGGTCGAGACGAGGTCGCCCGCGATGTCCCGGGCGGTCTGCTCGTCGATCGGCGCCGCGGACCGGATCCTGGCGTCGGCGCGACCGGGTGCCCGGTCGGCAGCCGCGATCGCCAGCCAGGTCGTGGACCGCAACGGCGACTGCGGATCCAGCGCTGCGCCCGTACCACCAGACATCTGGTACGTCGCCGAGTCGACCCCCCGCACCCGCGCAATCCGATCCGGATACGCCAACCCCACCACAACCCCCACCGCAAGATCATCCGACACAACCCGCACCCCCCAACCAGTCCCCGCACCACCCACCGGGTTGCTGGGTGTTGTGCCTCGGGCTAGGCGGTTGGTTTCTTCTCGCCAGCGGGTTGTGGCTCCGCGGTCCTCGCCGCGGCGGAGGGCTCGCCAGCGGGCCGGTAGGTCGTCGCCGAAGTCGCGGCCGGAGTCGTCCGAGAGCATCGCGACGATCTCGCGCGCCCGGTCGGCGCCGACCCGCGGCGACCCGTCCAGCAACGCACGGGCCAATCGAGGATGCGCTCCGATCGCCGCCATCCGCCGTCCGCGCTCGGTGATCCGGCCGCCGTCGTCCACCGCATCGAGGCGGCGCAGCAGTTCGGTGGCCGCGGTCATCGCCACCACCGGCGGCGCGTCGAGCAGCGTCAGACCGGCACCGGCAGGCGCACCCCACGCCGCGAGGTCGAGGGCGAAGGCCGCCAGATCCGCGATCGCGATCTCCGGCGCCGGATGATCATCGAGATGCGAGTGATCGGTGGCGGACCAGCACCGATAGACCCGGCCAGGCGCCTCGCGCCCGGCGCGACCCGCTCGCTGGTCGGCTGACGATTTCGAGACCCGGCAGGTGACCAGCGCACCGAGGCTACGGGACTGATCGGTCCGCGGCTCCCGGGCCAGACCCGAGTCGACCACAACCCTGACCCCGGGCACGGTCAGCGAGCTCTCCGCGACCGACGTCGTGACCACGATCCGGCGAGTGACGGCCGGCGCCAACGCGCGGTCCTGTTCAGCCCTCGACTGGCGACCGAACAACGGCAGGACGTTCTCACCGGCCAACCGACGAGTCACACCGTTGATCTCAGCCTCCCCCGGGACGAACACGAGGATGTCGCCGTCGTTCTCGGCCAGGGCACGCCGGACGACAGCCGCTACGTGATCCAGCAGGCGGGGGTCGACCCGCCCACCGGGAAGGAGCGGCACGGGGACCGGTGGTGGGGCCCACTCGATCGCCACGTCGTACAGCGCAGCAGATGCGGTGATCACAGGTGCCGGAACATCCACACCCAACGCGCGACTCAGCCTGATCGTGTCCGCCGTGGCCGAGGTCGCAACGATCGCGAGGTCCTCCCGGAGATTCGCCCGGATGTCGACGCAGAACGCGAGCAGCAGATCGGCATCCAGGTGCCGCTCGTGACACTCGTCGATCACAATCGCGGCGACCCCCGGCAGCTCCGGGTTCTGCTGCAGACGCCGTACGAGGAGACCTGTCGTCACCACCTCGACACGGACTCCTTTGCCGCCGCTGCGTTCACCGCGCATCGCGTAGCCGATCTGCTGCCCGAGCGGTTCGCCGACCAGCGTCGCCAGCCGACTTGCAGCCGCGCGAGTTGCCATCCTTCGCGGCTCGGCGACGATGATCGTGCCCCCGAGCGCGTCGCCCAGCGCAAGCGGCAACAGTGAGGTCTTCCCCGATCCAGGCGGCGCAACCAACACCGCAGTACCGCGCGAACGCACCGCGTCGACCGTGGCGGGCAGAACCGCCCGGACAGGCAGATCCGCCCCCGGAACCGACGATTCAGGCAGCAACACGCCACGACGCTAGCCGACCACGACCGCATAACCCCCACCGGCTCGCACCTGGTTTCGCCGATTGGAGGTTCCGCAGTTAGGGTCTCCGCAATGTCCACTTTCAATGTCGCCGCACCAGACCACGAACTGCCGAATGCCGCGGAACGCGCTGTGCGCGAGGTGTCCGATGTCGGCATGGCCACCGCACGGATCGAGTGGGCGGGCGCCGCGCGGGAGATGCTGCTCGTCGCAGCCAAGAAGTACCAGGCGCTCGTCCAGCAGAAGGACATCGCCACCGGCGTACAGCAGCTGACCGGCATCCAGACCAAGCAGCCGGCCCGGCAATGGATCGGGGGCGTGCTCGCCGAGGTGTCCGCGGAGAGCCTACGGCGTGGTGAACCGATGCTGTCGGCCTTGTGCGTCAACCCGGACGAGAGCGTCTTCGACGGGTACGCCGCAATCGTGGGTGCAGCAACAGGTACCACTCCCCCGGACGCGGACGTGCACGCCTCTCACGAGCGCCTTGCCGGCTACCGTCACTTCGAAGCGGCCGGCCTGCCGGCCGACGGTGGCAGCGCGATGATCCCGCCGAAGCTCGGCGCCGCCCGCGCGCGAGCCCGCAAGGCCGCGATCGCCGAGCGCCCGATCAACAAGTGCCCCCGATGCAACCTGCAGACCCCGGCCAACGGCATCTGCGACACCTGCGACTGACCGCCGTCGTCGCCACACGGCGGGCGGCGAGTCCCTACGTCAGATCGGGAGCGGGTCGTAGTTGGCGCCGAACGGGGCGTCTGGTCTTGCGAACTCGCCCATCAGGGCGCGCCTCAGCGGCGTGGTGCGCTCGAGGAACTCGGGGTCGTTGCTGAGGCGGTCAGCCGGGCGGACCCACGGCGGGCTGTAGACGTAGTGCGTCGTATAGCGGTCGTAGTCGCCGTCGTGGCGGAACGTTCGATGCCAGACGCCGTTGTGGAACACCAGCGCGGCCCCGGCCTCGGCGCACACGACATGGCCGATCGCGATATCGCCCTTGCTCCCACGGATTGAATCAGGTAGGGCGACCCGCGACCGGTGGCTGCCGGGGATCAGCTCCATGTTGCCCATCCCGGGCACCGTCTGATCGGTGAGCAGGTACGACACGCGGAGCTGAAGCAACGGAACCGGGTATCCCAGGTCCTTGAAGTCGAACGCGGACGATCCGTCCTGGTGCCAACCGCCGTTCCCCGCGTGCGCCGGCTGCATGGTGTTCCAGCCCGCCTGCAGCACGAACCGGTCGCCGAGCAGACCCTGCACCTTCGGCAGTACGTCGGGATGGTCGATGAGCCGCTCGAGAACCGGTTCGCTCTCGTAGGTCCGGCCGATCTGCCCGAACTCGCGGTCGCGGTTCTGGTGCAGACGCCGCGAAACGTCGTACGCCTCGGCGGCCTCGTCCTTCGTCAGGACATTCGGAATCAGGAAGTACCCCCACGACTCGAAGATGAAGCGATCGGTCTCGGTCAGCGGACCTCTGTCGACGACGGGATCGAGCATCACAATGTCCTCTTCTTCAGGTGTTTGGATGATCAGCGCAACAGCCACCATCCCGCTTCGCGCTGGGGATAAACATCTAACGCCCCCAGATCGGCACCCAACCCAAACTCACCGGCCCGATCGGGCCTCGGCCAGACACCTCCCATCCGGCATCCACGGCTAAGGTGCCGGTATGTCAAGCGTCTCAATCAGGTCGGCGACGGCGGCCGACCTCGATGGCTTGGTCTTCGCGCCCAACACCAGCCGGTACTACGGGTTCGTCGTACCGGCCGCCCTGCCGCCGCTCACTGGGCTGCGGATGCGCAGGTGATGCAGGTGCGAGCGGCTGGTCTTGCCTGCAGGCGGACTGTGGCGATCGGTTGACTGCACTGTTCGCAGACTCCGTAGGTGCCGGTCGCCAACCGCTCGATTGCCGTCTCGATCTCTCTCAGCTGGAGCCGGACCTGCTGTGCAAGGGCTGCGACCTGTGACCGCTCGAACGCGATGGTCGCACCCTCGGGATCGTGCTCGTCGTCGGCGTTGGAGTCCCGCGAGGCCGCTACCACCTCATTGAAAGCGCCGGTCAGATCCTTAAGCCGCCGGAGCGCCTGTTGTCGTTCCGTCTCGAGCAGTTCGCGAGCCTCATCCACCTGTCAATCCTGACACTCAGCCCTTCCATCGCGGCGTGGGCCGTAGTCGGCTGAGGGTTTTGTACAGGTGGTTGGCCAGTGCGCTTGCGGTTACGTGTTTGCCGATTGCTAGGCCGACGCCGAGAAGGCCGTTCCAGCTCACGGCACCCATGGCGAGTGGGGTGCCGGGTACTAGAGGCAGGATCGGGTACGCCGTGTGGAGCGGTACGCCGGCGAACGTCATCGGGATCGTTGGTCCGGGGATGTTCGACACCACCGCGTGCAGGAATCGCGGGCCGTAGACCGCTGGTGCGAACCAGCGTGCGAACGGTTCAGGTGCGGCACGGAGACCCGTCGCCATCACGAATCGGGAGGCCATGGCTCGTGTAGGTCGGCGTACCCGGTCGGTACGGGCGGACGCCTCGGCGAGCAACTCGTCGAACGGGCGTCCCTCGACGGGTACCTCGATCAGGGTCGCGGCCGTCGCGTTGCCCTCCGGCGTGCTGTCCCGCGTCCGCACCGTTGTCGTCACCGAGAACCTCAGCTGCCTCCGAGTCGCGAGCGCCGGCGAGACGGCGGAGAGACGGCGGAGAGACCGTCGGCGAGGAGCGCGATCAAGAGATCGGTGATGCGTACTCCACGTGCGGCCGCGATTCTTCGTACGGCGGCCAACTCCACCTCGGCGACCGCGAACTCGCGGCGCAACGAGCCGGGTGGCACCGGTCGTGTGGCGCCGTCGCGTCTTCCAGGCCGTCGGTAGGTTCCGCGTAGCGGGACAGAGCGAAGGCCTGCATCAGCAGCGCCGTGGTCGACATGACGGTCCGCAGCTCGTGGAACTCCGGTACCAGCGACTTCACGGCCACATCGTCTACCGGCCGGCGACGCAGTACTTGACCAACTAGTGCGTCACGAGGTCCTGCTGTCTGGTGTGGTCGGGCCGTGGGGCGGTTCGGGGAAGTCTGCGCGGGGGTTCCGGGTTGGGGGTGGTTGGAGCTCCTCGAAGCGGGTTACTTGTACGTCGTAGCGCTTGGCGACGACCCGGTAGCTGAACTGGCTGTTCGCCTCCTCGGCGCCCACAACCTGGAACCCGGTCTGTCGTCGGGCGGCAACGTGAATACCGTTGTTCGCGTCGTATTCCGAGAGGAACACGTGGTAGTCGCCCTCGCCGATGAGGGCGACGAACTCGTCGTCGAGCGTCACCTCGGCCCGGCCGTTCTCCAGGGTCCCGAATCCGAAGTCCTCGAACCAGCAGTCGGGGCTCTCGACGGCGTACATCGCGCGAACTGCGCCGTCCCGCCCACGCATCACCGCGGCCTTGGTGCCGGTGATCTGGGAATTGCCCTCGATCAGGATGTCTCCCTGAACACGCACCTTGCCCTCGAACCAGCCGCCGTAGCCGGTCGTCGAGCGCCCGTACACGCCGGCCGCAAGACCGCCGTTGTGGCAATCGCCCTGCACGCCCGTGCCGTCCGGCTCGTCGCTCGACCCCCAGATCGCCTGGCTCTGATTGCCGCCGGCAACCCCGTTGGCGGTGATCCGGCCGGAGACGTTGAGAGCCAGCGGAGTGTACACACCGGTCGTGAACGCACGATCGGGGTTGAGGGTCAGCCAGTCGGTGCTGTCGGAACGCAACCCCGCGCGCCCCTGAATCCCGACTGCGCCGTTGACGTCGAGCAACATCGCCGGGGAGGACGTCCCGATCCCCACGCACTGGTTGCGCAGTGTCATCAGATCGGTGACGCCTTGGCGGAGCACGACCACATCGTCGGCGTCGTTGTCGTTGCCGATTTCCAGGCGGGTGCTTTCACCCGAGAGGACGGAGTACCGGATGTAGGCACGATCGGCGGCACCTCCGCCAGGGTTCGGCGGCCACATGATGCCGGCTTCACCGGATCCCACTTCCGGAGTGATCGGGCCGCCTTTCACCTGCAGTGCGCCCTGCGGGGACGACGTACCGATGCCGACCTTGCCCTGCGCGATGGTCAACCGGTCGGCACCCTGCTGACGGAGGACCAGGGCATCGCCGGCTTGGCTGTCGACACCGAGAACCAGGCGGGTCGCCCCTCCGGTCGCGACGTGGTAGCGGAGATAGGCCTGGTCGGCGGCGCCCGCGGCGGCGACCGGGAACTGGATCCCGGCGGTAGCGCCGTTGCCCACCTCCGGCATGATCGCCCCGCCCTTGACCTGCAGCGAGGCCTGCGGAGACGACGTACCGACGCCGAGACGGCCCGATGCAGGCACGGTCAGCCGGCTGGCTCGCACCTCCCCGCCTGCGCGGTCGACGCCCAGCGCCTCCCGCCCGTCGGTGGTCAGCACCTGGACCTGCTTCGCCGACAGAGTGAGCGCCGGCTGGTTCTCTCCCCCGGCCGGTACGCGCACGAACACCGCCTCCGCGCTGGTGCCGATCTCGCCCAGGACCGGATCGTCCACGATCTTGCGGCCCGCGGCGTCGCGCACCGCCGGCCGGCGGAGCAGCACCTTGTCCACCGACGTCCAGGCACCCGTCCGCGCGCCGGCGTCCAGCTTGGCGACGTTCCCGTTCTGCAGCGACACCGCCGCGAGCACGACCTGGTCGGGTCCCACCTCGGTCGCGGGTCGCAACAGGACCTTGGGCGAGTGGTTGAACCGGAACACGTTGCCGCGGCCACTCTCGAACGCTTCCCTGTCGAACGTCTCGGCCCACTCGATCGTCAGCACCCGTTCCGCCGTGGCGCTGCCCGTGCCGACGACGAGTCCGTCGGCCGGAACGGTCACCGCCGTGGGAGGCGTGACGATGGCGAGCCCGCCCTCGGCGAGCGCGATGTGCCGTCCCCGCGCATCCAAGGCGACGCCTGGCGAGACGGTCAGTTTCGGCGAACCGACGGTCGCCGATACCTGGAGTCCCGCCGCGACTCCCGGCTCGTGCAGCGTCCCGCCATGCAGCCGTTCGAGGGGTTGGTAGTACTTCTCCTGGTCGATGAGGTTCTCGGGACGCGACGTCGGACCCGTGCCCTCGTCGCCCGCCAGATCCCGGTACGACGTACGGGTCAGCTTCTCCATCTCGAACACCTACTTCCTGAACCGGCCCTCGCCGGACTCACGACGGGTTGATCAGCTTCCAGTTGAGCCATGCGGCCGACGACGCGGGCTTCTGGCGGTTGACCAGGTCGGCGATGCTGCGGATGACGGGGCCTTGCCCGTCCTGCGTTGTGCTCTGCGTCGGGAAGTGCACGAACACCCCGAACTGGTACGGCAGGCCACGCAGCATCGGCGGCGCGGCACCTGACTCCGGTTCGCCGGAGTCGCAGACGAACAGGTCGTCACCGACCTTGACCATCCCGCGCGGCAGACACATCCGTCCGGCCTCGGTGACGCGCTCGATGCCGGTCACCTTCACCGGCTCGCGACGGTCCAGCCGGACCCGGTAGACGGCCGCGGGTTCGGCACGCACCCGGTTGAAGGGCACAGTGGCAGGTGGCGCCACTGGCCTGACCCCCGCGTCGAGGACGAGCAGGTCGTCGCCGTCGGCCAGCATGGCCATGGGTGATACCAACGGGTTGTTCACGGCGTCCGCCAGCAGCCGGCGTTCGGCCCATTGGTCCGGGTCGGCCCGATTCACCCAGATCAGGTCGGCCGGTACGGCGGAGGAGTCCTTGCGGGCGTCGGCGACGACCAGGTCGCGGCCGACCGCCACGACGGCGCGCGGGTTGACGTCCGTGGAGTTCAGCACGTGGCGCTTCAGGACGATCGGCGTGACCCCTGCGTTGACCTCAATGATCGTTCGGGTGTCCCGGTTCACGATGAGCAGCCGGCCGGGGCCGTCGCTCACCATGACCTCGGGCAGGTTGCCCTGCTTCAGCACCTGCGCCGTTGCCACCTCGCTCAGCTGGTCGAGCTGGTTCGAGGAGATCCGGTAGAGCGCGAACGAGTCGAGGACGTACGCCGTCCATCCGCCGGCTACGGTGTCGACCACCAGTCCGCCCGGCCGTCCCAGCCGGGGTGGCGGCGGCGACCCCTCAGCGGGTGGGGGCGCCGAGGGATCGATCAGCGGTAGGGGTACCGGTTTGGGTGGCGCGCCGGCGATGTCGCGGTACTCGCCGCTCCGCGTGATCCGCCATACTGCCGGTGGCCTGCCCGCGGACTGCTTTGTCAGCCCGTTGTCTCCGAGGAGCAGGTCGCCCTGTGGCGTGGCCCCGATGCAGAAGGGATGAGCGGCGCCGGAGACCACTGTGACGCCGGTGGCATCGAGAGTGGGGCCCTGGCACAGCAGCGCCTGTACGTCGGCAATGCGCCCGGGAGCGAGCGTCGTACGGAAGACACTGGTGCCGTCGTCGACGGTGATCCGCGGCCGGACCGCCGCGACCGTGTGCAGTTCGAGAAACCGCCTGAGCCCGTCTGCGCTGCCTCGCCGCCGCCATACCCCGGTCATCTTCGCGATTGCTTGGCGGCGCTGCAGCTCACCCCAGAGTGGTGGGACCTCGAGCCCGACCCAGCCGGCGAGCCAGGGCAGGAAGCGCTCCGGAGCGATTCGTGGGTCGAGCATCTCGTGCAGTCGATCGATGCGGCCCTCGAGGCCCCCGTGCGTGTGGGCGGGAAGCCCCGACGGCTCCGGTACATGCACAGGGCGGACACCCAGGTTCGCCCGACTCAGCATCTCCTCGGCGACACCGACGAGAAGATCGACCGTGCCGCCGTCGTCGTGGTCCCACAGCACCGGTGGCAGGTACCGCAGATAGGCACTCGTCACGACTCCAGCTCCCCCGTGATCGTGATGCTTCCCTGGCAGACCAGCTCGTAGTCGAAGATCCTGACCTGCTTGGCGTCCTTGTCGATGACGTCGGTCACCGGCCGCTGTCCGGTGACGGCTCCGGGCAGGAAGTAGAGGGGCTTCTCCAGGACCAGATCGAGCGCACTGATGTAGCCGAGGTGGTCGGCGGGCCGGATCGCCTGGTACACGTCGGATTCGAAGACGCTCTCGCCGACGGCCCAGCCGGCACCGCTACGTCCGCCGTACACCGGGTGCAGGAACTTCTCGATGTTCTTCCGTACGGCGTTGTGGACGTCCTCCTTGCCCGAGATCAGGCCGTCGTCCTTCGCCCGCTGGAAGACCTGCACAGTGACCTTGATGCCCACCGGGACATAACGCGGTCCACGCACCGCGAGCTCTGCCGTGACGTCACGTCGCCGGTCGAGAACCCGGTGGACCTCGCGGGACAGTGCGAGCGAGGGCTCCGGCCTGGGCGTTCCGGGGCCCAGGTCGGGGACCACGATCAGGTTCACCTTTCCGGGAGTCCGCTGGAGGTCGCCGTACGTCCACCAGCTGCTGGAGGCACCGCCCGTCAGGCGCGGGGCGAGGCATCGGACCGAGGCGATGTCGGAGGACGCGGTGAGCGCCAACGCCTCGTAGTCCTCGGCGGTCACCGCTCGGTCGCCGTGACGCAGCAGTTCCGGTGCGCGTCGCTTGGTCTCCTCGATCGGTTCCTCGTCCGTGCCACCGCCGGCCGGTATCGGGTTGACGACGCCGGTGACGCCGGTGACGTTCGCGGTCGGCACGTGGAGCAGCCCCGCCGGAACGTTGCCGTTGGCACCGGCACTGACGTAGCGATAGCTCGCCTCGATCCGCTGGCCGGGCGTCGGGACGGTGCCTTGCCCAGTGCCTGCGACCGCGTCGTGGTCGCCGAAGGTGATCTCCCCGCTGACTGGGTCGAGCAGATACGACGTACCCGCGCGGTCCGGCAAGAAGTCGACGGCCGTCCAGGTCGCGCCCCCGACCGTGACCGTCACATGGTCGTACGGCCTGTCGGTGAACGGCCGGGCGTAGATCGGCCGCTGAGCGAAGCCGAACACCTGGTGCGGAGTCCCGTCGCCCAGACCGAGCACCTCGTTCTTGACCGTGGCCACGGCGCTCGCTGTCGTGGTGCCGAGCAGCATCCGATCCAGGCGCAACCGCAACCGCGGTGGGTTGGTCGCCGGGTCCAGAGGATCCTTCTGACGCGCCACGCGGACGCCGAGCCAGCGTGCCGCGGTGGTGACCGAGTGCGTCGGAGCGGCCGGCCACTTGGTCGTGTCCTGGGTCGCCCAGTTCGCCCCCGGCGGAAGGCGGAGGCGGACGAGACCCGCACGCGTCAGTCCTGCCGTGGCGTCGGAGATGACCTCGAGGGTTGGCCAGCGGGCGGGATCGAGCTGTTCCGCGGCCGAGTAGACCCACTCGAGATTCTGGCCCAGGGTGGTGTCGACAGCACTGCGGAACGGCTCGACGTAGACGTCGAACAGGGCCGGTACCTGTGGCTGTGCGGCCAGACCCAAGCACAGCTGGATGGCGTCGTCGATGCCGAGGTCCACTGCCAGTGCTGCGGACGTGTCGCCGGCGAACATCTTCGAGACGTCCTTGTAGACCCGCGCGGCTCCCTTCGGCAGCGCAATGGACATGGTCCCGGCTGCCGCGAGCTCACTGCCCAGAAGCGCCGCGTCGGTCTCGAAGACCACGGGCGGAACCGCCTCGGTGCCCGGCGTCTGCACCGGAGTTCCCGCGGGAATCTCCGCTGTACCTGGCCGAGCCGTGAACGTGAGCAGCGTCCGTGCCGGGTTCTGGGGCGCGCGGGTGATGCCGAGCAGGCCGAGGAAGGCGACGTACTGCTTCTCAGGCACTCGGTTGAGCCGATAGATGAGTGTCTCGGTCAGCCAGGCGAACAGCTCGACCAGCGCCATGCCGATATCGCTGGGGTTCTGGTCGGTCCATTGCGGCGCGCGCTTCTTGATCCGTACGACGGCTTCGTCGACCAGGTCCTGCCACCGCCGGTCGTCCAGGTCAGGCGGAAGCAACCGGCCGCGCTCGGAGACCCGCTCGGGACCCGTCAGCGGGAACAGTGCGTCGATGTCGGGTGGTTGCTCGGTCACGCGCCACCTCCGATCGTGACCGGCACGACCAGGCTGCGTGCCGTCGAGGTGCCGGCGAGGCGGTAGGCGATCGAGATGATCAGCACGCCCTGCTCGGGAAGGTTCTCGACATCGACGTCCTCCAGCGCGATCCGCGGCTCCCAGCGGGTGAGCGCGGTCGCGACGAGGTGCCGGGCGAGGTTGGTCGTCGCCGGGCTGTTGGGTGCGAACGCGAGGCTGCGCAGGTTCGCACCGAAGTCCGGCCGCATCACCCGCTCCCCGTGCTGGGTGCCGAGGATGATCCGCACGGACTGCTCGATCCGCTCGATTCCGGCTGCCTCGGCCACGCCGCCCGCCGGACCGAGCCGGAGCGGAAAGGCGGGGCCACGCCCGTAGTAGTCCTGGCTGCGCTGGCTGACCGTCATGTCCTCCCCCTCCTCATGGCGTCTGGACCTGCAGCACGTCCTGACCCGCGCTCACGGTGAAGGTCGCTGTCGGTACGCCGTCTGTGGCGGCCTTGAAGGCCCCCGCCCGCAGCACCTGCCGCCCACCCACCAGCAGCAGCGACGTCCCGCCCTCGTAGCTGGTCACCAGTGAGCACTTCTTCGTCGGCGGCGGGCCGGTCGAGGTGGGCTGGGTGCAGCTGGCGCTGATCGTGGCAGCTCCCCCGACCGTAAGCACCGCAGCCCCGTTCACCATCAGCGCAGGGTCCGGCGGGACGATGACCTTTCCCTTGCCGAACGGGGCGACCGGCGGCGTACCCGGTGGTGGCGGTGGCGCGGCGTGGGAGCAGAGCATCGAGCTCGCTGACGTCAGCACGGGGTCCATGGCCACGGCTCACACCTTGGTCACATTCATGTTCGTGTCCACCGTGACCGCGACAGCCGTGGCTCGCATCGTCACGTTGCCTGCCGGGGTGGTCAGGTCGACGCCTCCCGTGTCGGAGCTCAGCGCGATGGCCCCGCTCGAGGTCTTCAGGTCGATGCCCCCGGCGGAGTTCAGCTCGATCTTCGAGGCCGCGAGCTTCAGGGTGCCCAGCGGCGCGGACAGCGTCAGGTCACGGAAGGCGTCCACCGCGACCGACCCGTCGGCCTCGATCGACACCGTGGCACCGGTCGGATGCTCGATCGAGAGGCGGGACTTGACGTCGTCGAACGTGAGGGTGTGGCCGGTCCGCGACCGGATCCGCGTGATGGCGGTCGGCTCCAGCACCGGCTTGACGTCGATCTGGCTCCACAGACTGCCGATCACGTACGCCTGCGAGACGTCGTTCCCGGCGAAAGCCAGCAGCACCTGGTCGTTGATCTCCGGGAGGAAGTAGGTGCCGCGCCCGTTGCCGGCCGAGAGCGTCGCGCAGTGTGCGATCACGAGATCGGTCTCCTCGAGCTGCGGGAGCTTGACGGCGACCTTGTACTGCACCGGGTCCACGACCCGGACCGTGCCCACCACGACCCCTTCCACCGGAGGACGTTTGTCGGGCGGCGGGTCCTCCTGGGTGGCCTTGCGGACCAGTCCCAGCACGGTCGAGCTCGCGCGCTGATTCACCGCGAAGTCCGTCCGGTAGCCCTGCTGGTCGAAGGTGTGCGTCACCTTGCTCAGGCGGTAGCGGCCGCTGAAGCGCTTCCCGACGCCGGCGATCTCGACGTACGTCCCGGCCCTCAGGCCGGGCTGCCCGATGCACGACCCGGTTGCTTCGTACATGCCCTCCAGCAGGTCCTGCAGGATCGCCTTGGCCACGAGCACGGCGTCGATGGGCGACTTCACCTTGTGGTGCCGCACGACCCGGCGACCGAGTGACGCGAGCGCGCCGACGCCCGCCTCTCCGAGCCGTTCGAGGATCGAGTCGAGGTCGAGCCCGGCCGTCGTCATCACGCCCACGATGTCGAGGGCGAGATCCTCGTTGTACCCGCGCACGATCTGCACCCCCGGGGCGTCGGCGTGGGAGAACCGGGGGTCGAAGGAGGAGAGGGTGCGGCCCCATTCCAGGACCGGCACCTCGGTCGCGGGCCGCGGGAACCGGAAGTAGAGCCTGTCCCACTCGACGTACACCTCGAAGAAATTCTCGAACGCCCGCTCCTTGAGGATCGCCATGTCCGGGGCGTTGCGCGGCAGCAGCGTGTGCGGCGGGAACGGCGAGGGATCGACGATCGGGATCAGGCCGGCCTCCAGCGCGATCTGCGTCGCGACGAGGCTGTCGTTCATGAACTGGAACGCCGGTCGTTCCGGTACGTCGTGGCGCAGCCGGTAGGACTTGTCGTAGACGACGATCGTCATCGTCGGAGCCCCCGACTGCGGGAAGGACGGCTCCACGGAGGCGATGTTGCCGAGCATCATCGGACGCAGGTCGTCGCCGTACCCGAGATACAGTTCGACCTCCTTGCCGAGGTCGAACAGGGGTGAGTCGGTGAACCGGTTGCCGGCGTTGTCCAGCACGATCGTGGCCATGTGCGCCAGCTCGACGTCACCCTCGTAGCGCAGACTGAGAAGGTGTTGCGTGACATCGGCGGCGAGCGTGACGCCGCTGATGTCGATCCGCGCGCGGGGCGCGAAGTAGTCGGCGGTCACGCGCCGCCTCCGGCACGCATCACCAGCGGCGCGCCGGGCGGCAGCGCGAGCGGGTCCTCGATCTCGTTGGCATCGGCGATCTCGCGCCAGCGCCGTGGATCGCCCAGATAGGTCGCGGCCAGGTTGGGCAGGGTGTCGCGCTGACCGATCTGGTGGAGCGTCGGAGGTCCGACGAAGAAGCCCTGCCGGGTCTCGGTCTCGATCCGCACGAACTCCCGGAAGCTCACCCTGAGCCGCGCGCGGACCGGCGTGCCGTCGGCCAGGAACATCGTCGTGTGGAGCTCCGCGTCCACGAGCACGCACGGGAAGGAGAACCCGCCCATCAGGAACAGCAGGTTCGGCGGGGTGTGCGTGGCCGGGTCGGGATCGAGCAGGTCGATGATCTGCTGGGTGTGTTCGCGCACGTCGTTCCCGACCTCGTAGGTGTCGTAGAACAGCTCCATCCGCAGGGTTCGTGCCCGGCCGCGCACGAACTGGACCGGCGACGCGGCGAGCCCGGGGATGCCGATCTCGGCGATCTCGTTGCCGTGGTCGAGCTGGTACTCCTCGGGGTTGTACATCACGCTGATCGCCGCGCCGGTGCGGTTGTTGATGACCAGCGCCGGAGCGACCGGTATCCGTGCCGCCGTGGGGAGCTTGCGCCGCCTGCGCAGGAGCACCGAGGCGATCTCCGCGCCGCTGAGCGGCCCGGCGAGCAGGGCCGGGGTGATGGGCGCGCCGAAGGGGTTGGTGACCATCTACGCTCCCCGCTCCCTGTCTCGACGCAACTGCCGCAGAACCTCCTGGTATGTCGCCTCGGCCGAGACCGCGCGAGGAGGGTGCATGGCCTGCTCCGGAAGGGCAGGAGGCTGGGGATCACGTACTCCGGGCATGGCCTGCTGGGCGGGCGCGGCCGCAGGAGGTACGCCGTACGGGCCTGTCGTCGTCTCCGCAGCAGGCTGTGGGCGCGTGGGCGCCGGCAGGTTCCCGACAGGTGCACCGCGGTACGCCACGGTGGGCGACAGCCCGGTCGGGAGATCGACAGCCTGGGCGTAGGCGCCTGCCTGTCGCTCCTCGGCCGCGCGTCCCGCCGGGGTCGACCGTCGCCAGGAGGTCCCCGGCCGGGTCGACTGCACGGCGTGCCATACCTCGTGGCGGAGGAGATCCGCGTCGCCGGCGTGATCTGTCGCGGGCGGGCAATCCGCCCAGTAGACGTCCGTGCCGACGGTGACGGCGTCGGCGCCGCGGCCGCGCGCCAGGGCGGAGGGTCCCTCCCCGGTGTGGACAACCACGTCCGCGACCTCGTGTCCCAGCGTCGGCCGGAGCCGGTCCTGGACCGCAGCCGGCAGCCGCTCCGCCGTCGCTCGTGTTCGGGTGAACGCGCCACCGGCCACCGATTCGCGCGCGTACGACGCCTGAGCAGGTACGACGACGGGCTCGACCTCGGGAGATCCCGCAGACATGCTGTCGGGTGCCGCCCACAGGGCAACCCGCGGAGCAGGGGGCTGCGGCTGCTCCGGACTGGTGTCGCCCCAACCCATCGCGGACGGACGCACCTCGCCGACGGGTGGCACGCGTACCTCGATCCGCGACCGGACAGGTCGCGGAGCCAGCAGTCGCCCACGCAGCGCGGACTCCTGGAGTGCGAGCACCTTCGTCCGCTGCGCGATGAGCTGCCGTGCCAAGTGCTCTACCTGGCGGCCCAGGGTCGGGTAGGGGGCTGGGCGCGGCGTCACGACGAGTCCGCTTCCAGGGACAGGACTGTGTCGAGCCATCGACGTCGCTCGGCATGGTCGAGGCTCATGAGCTCACCGTGGGTCCAGTGGACACGCTGTCCGAGGAGGGCGACCTCTTGGTAGACCCGGTCCAAGGGGTAGCCGACGATTCCCCCGGCGGCGGCACCGCCGTGGTGAACCGCTGCTCGCAGTTGGGGCAGGAGATCACGAGGGTGCGGGACGCCAGGCCGTTGACGTCGTTGTACAGCTCCAGCAGGAAGTCGAGATCCTGCGCGAAGAGTCCTTCGATCACCGACGGGTTGATCTCGGTGATCGTGCCGATCCTCGTCACCACCCGCGAGAGCAGGATCACGACGAGGTACGCCGGCGACGCGAGAACCCGCGGGTCCTTCATCGGCAGGATCTCGTCGGCCGCGGTGGCCAGCCGCATCACGCCCTCGCGGTGCAGCGTGCCGGCGGAGTCGACGTACCCCGCTCGGAACTCGAAGTCGTACTCGATCTGGAGCATCGCCGCTACACCCGGACGATGCCCTCGTGCGCGAGCACGAGCGACTCCACGGCGACCTCGTTGCCGATGGCGTTCAGCGTCGGGCCGTCCCACTTCGTCGGCCAGGCGCTGCTGAAGTTCCAGCGGACGACCTCCAGCTGGTGGGCCAGGTCGTAGACCACGATCGAGCCGCTCTTGCGTTGCACGCGTCCGGAGATCACGCTGCGGCGCCAGTCGTAGAGCTCCCGGGAGTCGGTGAGGCCCCACTTCAACGTGATGTCGGAGTAGCTGGTCTTGCCGGGCAGCTTGTAGACGGTCGTGTTGTCGCCGCCCTGCCGGTGGTCGATCACCTCGGTGGTCGACTCCAGCCCGCTGCATTCGCGGAAGCCGGCCTGGATGATGCCGTCGAGCTCGACCAGGAAGTTGAAGCTCACATACGGGTCGACCCGTGCACCGGTCACCATGGCTCAGCCCTCCTCGGCCTGGGCGCCACCGGACCAGAGCCCGATCCGCACCCTCACGAACTCTGCTGGTTTCACCGGGGCCACGCCGATCTCGATGACGACCTGTCCCAGGTCGCGCACGGGCGACGGATTCAGCTCCTCGTCGATCTTGACGTAGAACGCCTCATCCGCCGACGCCCCGAAGAGTGCGCCCGAGGCCCACACGCGGGTCAGGAACTCGGTGACCGTGCGTTCGAGCCGCTTCCACAGGCGGAGGTCGTTCGGCTCGAAGACCGCCCACCGAATGCCCTCCTGGACGGACTCCTCGATGAACGACATCAGCCGGCGGACGTTGACGTACCGCCAGGGCAGTTCGCCCGCCTTCGCCGTCGTCCGCGCGCCCCACACCACCGGCCGCGAGGACCCCGCGAACACGCGAAGCACATTGACGCCCGCAGCGTTGAGCGGATCCTGGTCGCTGTCGTCGAGCGGGAACTGGAGGCCCTGGGCCCCGCTGATGCTCTCGTTCGCGGGCGCCTTGTGCACCCCACGCTCGGCGTCGACCCGGGCGTAGACGCCGGCGACATGTCCCGAGGGAGGCACCAGGATCGGCTTCGCGCCTGGGGTGGTGGCCGTCGGGTCAGCGACCGTCAGCCAGGGGAAGTAGAGCGCCGCGAAACCGCGGTCGGACTCCACATCGGCCCGCTGGGTGAGGACGCTCGCGGTGGTCGCAGTCTGGGCCGAGTCGAGGATCGCGAACCGGCCCTGATCCCTGCAGTGCTTCACCAACGCCTGCTGGATCGTCTTCGTGCTCACCCCGGGGGCACACACCAGGCTGACGTCGTCGATCTTGCCCAAGGCGGTGAGCCCGGCCTGCCAGTCGGCGTCGGTCAGCACCCCGGGATTGTCGTCGGTGCCACCCTCCAGGTTCGTCGCGTCGACGGGGTCCGGCATCCGCGAGGCGTCGTTGCGCAGCGTGGCCCGGTCCGGCAGCGACACCTTCACCAGTGCCGAGTCGATGGCGGCCAAGGAGTCCGCGTCGAGCGTCTGGTCCTTGAAGGTCTCCTTGGCGTAGCCCGGCCCGTTGACCACAAGCGTGAACGTGTCGTCGCTGGAGCCCTGGGCCACCGCGACCGTGATGTCGTTGCCGGCGGAGCCCTCCTCGAGCGCGGTCACCACAAGCGCCGTCCTCGCGTCGTCCCCTTCGCCGCGGTCCGGTACGTCGAGGCTCGCGGCCGTCCCGCCCGCGCTGACCCGCACGATGTAGGCCGACCTACCACCGTTCTCGAAGAACCCGCGCACGGCCAGCACCAGGTCGCGGTACGCCGTCGGCGGCGACGCGGAGGTCGTGAACTGCTCGGTGAACCTGGTCAGGTTGCCGACGCGCACCGGCGTCGCGACGTCTCCCTTCTCCGCGGCTCCGAGGAACGCCGCCGTGCTGGTTCCCGCCCCGGCGATCGGCCCGGAGGCGGCTTGCTCCTCGATGTAGACACCAGGGGTGTTCGTGACCATGGCACGCTCCTCGATGCGATGGGCCAACCGGTGTGGCCGACCGTGCTTCCACGGGCCTCCACGGACACAGCCTCACCACACCGCGTCTCCTCGGCATCACCCCAGCGTCACGGCCCGTGGCCGTGACTCGTCGGTGATTCTCGGGTGACGGCGGGCTGACGCCCCGGCGGCACCATCGAGACCACCCCCTGACTGAACGAACCCACCCGGGGTGCACCAGGAAGGCGCGCCATGATCTCCGACCTCGACCGGCTGCTCAGATCTCTGCTGATGGCGCGGGTGCCGCAGCTGAGAGCCGAGTCGCAGATCCGGTTCCAGCCGCCGGACGAGACCTGGCGCGAGACGGTCTCGAACCTCGACGTCCAGGGCGAGCCCGCGATCGCCTTGAACGTCTACCTCGCCGAGATAGGCCAGCTGCGCGAGCTGAGGTCGAACGAACGGACCCGCACGATCACCAACGGGGTGGTGACCGAGCACCGGCGGCCCGAGTGGATGCGGTGCCTGTACCTGATGAGCGCGTGGAGCCCGGCCAGCAGCGAGCAGGTCGAGCCGACCCTGGACGAGCACGCGCTCTTGCATGCGGTGGCGACCGCCCTGACCAACGCCGCCCCGCTCAACGCCACCCGGATTCTTCCGGCCGGGTCCCCGGCCCTCACCGAGCTGCCGGCTCCGCTGCGGAACCTCGAGCTGCCGACCGAGGTGATGCCGGTCGGCGGTTTCGCCAAGCTAGCCGAGTTCTGGTCCTCGATGGGCGCCGGTCACCGCTGGAGGCCGGTCGTCGCCCTGGCCGTCGGCCTGCCACTGCTGTCGCCCGATCCCGTCCTCCGCGGACGCGCGGTCACAACAGTGGTGCTCCACCTCGGTGCCGGCGAGCCGCTCGACGGCGGGTGTGTCCAGCTCGGCGGCCGGGTGCTCGGTCCGGATGGTGTGCCAGTCGCGGATGCCCTACTGACGGTGCTTGCGGGCGCGGATCCGGCCGAGGAGCTCACACACGCAATCTCCGAGCCACTCACCGGCCGGTTCGTGGTCGAGCTCCCGCTCACGGTCCTCACCGGCTCAGCGCACTTCGAGCTGCGTGCGGAGGCGGGTGGGCTGGCCGGTTCGATTCCCCTCGACGTACAGCAACCCACGCACGACGTCCACATCGCTCCGGTTCCCGTCCCGAAGGGGGCATTGTGACCAGCCTTGGCTCCAGGGACCGCGCCGGCGTACTCCACATCACCGTCTGGCAGGAAGGCGACGATGTTGCGCTGCGGATGTTCCGGGCGCGGATCACCCAGCGGCTCGACGTCCAGGGTCCGGAGGAGTCGACCGATTTCGCCCGGACCGTCGACGAGGTGCTCGCCCAGGTCGACGACTGGCTGCACCGGTTTGTCGGAGACATCCCGAGCGGTCAGTGACGCCGTCGTGACGAAGCGGTGACGCTCGCCGCTGAGCATGGTTCAATCGAGAAGACTTGGATTCGACACCGAGGGCGGGGCGCTGTGGGGGCGACTGTCGAGATCACTGGAGTGGAGCGACCGAGCGTGCCTGCGATCGGTACGCCGGACATTGAGCTGGGCCTGCTCCGTGGGTTCCGCCTTCGCCATGGAACCGACATCGTGGCGCTCCCATTGGGGGCGCAGCGCGTGCTGGCGTACCTCGCGTTGCACGAGCGCCCGGTGCTGCGTAACGCGGTCGCCGGCGCCCTGTGGCTGGAGACCAGCGAGGCCCGCGCGGCCGCTAACCTCCGCTCGGCCCTGTGGCGGCTGAACCTTCCGGGGCTGTCGTTGATCACGGCTACGGTGGCCCACCTGTGCCTGAGCCCCGGCGTCGACGTGGACATCCGGCAGGCGGACCGGTTCGCGCACGCCGTACTGGAACGTCACGTCTCCTTGGACCACGCGGAGAGGCCGGCGCTGCAACTCGGTGGCGACTTCCTTCCGGACTGGCCCGACGCTTGGGCCATGATCGAGCGCGAGCGTTTCCGGCAGCTCCGCCTGCACGCGCTCGAGGCGCTCTGCGAGCAGCTGACTCTGGACGGCCGGTTCGGGCAGGCGGTGGACGCCGGGCTGGCGGCCGTCGCGGCGGAGCCCCTGCGGGAGAGCGCTCACCGCGTGCTGATCGCCGCGTATCTAGCCGAGGGCAACAAGGTCGAGGCCGTGCGTCAGTTCCGGTTCTACCAGCAGCTGGCCAGGCAGGAGCTCAACGTCCAGCCGTCCGCGATGATGCGCGACCTGTTCACCGCGTCCGAGGCGCAGCAGGCACGTTGTGGATGAGGAACTCGCCGGTCTCGCAGCGGTGATGGCGTGGCTCGACACCCGCCTCGCGGAGGCGGTGGAGGCGGTACGGAGGCACCACGGCATCGAGCCCGGCGGCGATCCATTCCGCGGACTCCACCTGTCGCAGGCAGATGCCGAGCGTGCTCTCGACATACGGCCTTCGCTCCAGTCGGTCGACGACCGGCCAGTCCCACGGACACCGCGCCTGGACTGGCTGGCCGAGACGTTCGCACTCGAGGAGCTCGACATCCGGACGATCGTGCTCTCCCTCGCTCCCGAGCTCGACCTGCGGCGCCAGCGGGTTTACGCCTACCTGCAGGACGACGTACGCCGTACCCGCCCGTCGGTCGACCTCGCGCTCGAGCTGTTCGGCCCGCCCGCGGAAAGGCTCGCGCTGCGGCACCGCTTCGTACCGACAGCCCCGCTCGCGCGTCACAGGCTGGTGTACGTCGAGCCGCCTGACGACGACCCCGCCGCGCCGCTGTCGGCCAACACCCTGCGCCTGGACCCGCAGATCGTGGACGTGCTGATCGGCGCGGGCAGCCTGGACCGCCGGCTGGCCGCGTGGTGCCAGCTCGTCGGCACCGACGACGACCCAGAAGACCTGCCCGGCGCACCGGAGGTCGTCCAGCGACTCGCGCTGCACCATCACGACCACGGCGGCGTCCTGCGATTACACCTCCAGGGCCGACCCGGAGCCGGGGTCCCGGCGACTGCGCGCTGGCTCGCACACGCGCTCGGCTTGCCGTTGCTGCGCGCGGACGTTGGACGCGTTCCGGTGGATTCGGAGCTCCTGCACGTCGTCGTCCGCGAGGCCCGGTTGCAGGGCGCGCTGCTCCATCTCGAGGGCCTCGACGGTCTCGACCCGCCTGGCTGGGACGCGCTGCTTGCGTGCCTAGCGGACGACAGCGGGCCGGTCGTGCTCTCGAGTGCCGCGCCGTGGCCACCGCCCGGCGATGTACTCACCGGAGTCGTGTCGGTGGCCCTGGCGAGACCCATCGCGAGCACGCGCCGCGACCTGTGGCGCAGGGCCCTGGCGCGTCAGGAGATCGACCTCGGCGAGGACGACCTCGCCGTACTGGCGCGACGGTTCCGACTCGGCCCGGGGCAGATCGACGAGGCCGCGGCGGCCGCGAAGACGACGGCCTGGATGCGCGGCGGCTCCCGGCCGACGCTGCGGGACGTCAGTCAGGCAGCGCGCCAACGCTCCGGCGAGATCCTCTCCGAGCTGGCCCACCGGATCCGGCCGGACGCGACCTGGGACGACCTCATCCTGCCCGACGTGGCGGTGGAACAACTGCGCGAGCTCTGTGGACGCGCACGCTATCGGGACGTAGTACACACCGAGTGGGGCTTCGCGCGGGGCGGCACCCGCGGGCTCGGCACCTGCGCCCTGTTCGCCGGAGGATCGGGCACGGGCAAGACGACCGCCGCCGAGGTGGTCGCCGGTGAGCTCGGCATCGACATCTTCGCCGTCGACCTCGCCCGGGTGGTCAGCAAGTACATCGGCGAGACCGAGAAGAACCTCGCCACGATCTTCGACGGGGCCCGCGACTGCAACGCGGTGCTGTTCTTCGACGAGGCCGACGCCCTGTTCGGCAAGCGCTCGGAGGTCCGCGACAGCCACGACCGCTACGCCAACATCGAGGTCAGTTATCTCCTCCAGCGGATCGAGGAGTTCGACGGCATCGCCATCCTCGCGACCAACCGGCGGCAGCAGCTCGACGAGGCGCTGCTCCGGCGGCTGTCGTTCGTGATCAGCTTCCCGTTCCCGGACGAGGAAAGCCGCAAGCGCATCTGGAGCGTGGTCTGGCCCGACGTACCCCGCACCGACGACGTCGATCTCGCCGAACTCGCGCGCCGCTTCGCCCTCAGCGGCGGCAACATCCGCAACATCGCGCTCGCCGCCTCGTTCCTCGCGGCGGCCGACGGCGGTGCCGTCACGATGGAGCACTTGCTGCGCGCGACGCGGCGCGAGTACCAGAAGTTCGGCAAGGCACTGGAGACCGGCGAGCCCGTGAGGATCGTGCCGTGAGTGAAGGCGGGGCCCGGAGCCGCGACCGGGCCGACAAGGACACCGGGTCGGCGCGCGCAGGGGGTCGTGACGACCACGTCGGTCCGAAGGGCGGGGACCCGGTGCTGGCGTTGCAGGCCTTGGTCGGTAACGCCGCCACCGACTCGGTACTCCGGGGTGGCACACCGCTCGGCGACGAACGCTCAGGGCTCGAGCGGCTGTTCGGCACGCACCTTGGCGGCATACGAATGCACACCGACGCTCCACTCCCACGTGGAGTTCTGGCCGCGGCGTACGACGACCACGTACTGCTTGGACGCGACGCCAACGCGCTGTCCCCCGGGCATCGCGCCGCGACCGTCGCCCACGAGCTGGCACACGTTGTCCAGCAGCGAGGCGGAGGTACGCCGGACGCGGACGCGGTCGTGGAGAGCGAGGCACACGCGGCGGCGAGCGCAGTCCTCACCGGCCAGCCGGCCTCTGTCCGCGCAACCCACGGCGGCCCCGCGCTGCTCACCTGGGCCGAGGCCCGGCACAAGCTGTGGCAGCTGATCCCGCCCAAGGTGCAGGAGACCCTGCGGCCACTGGGAGCACAGGCGGCGAAGGCCACTGAAGCGGTCGTGCCGCCGTCGATCCAGCTGCCCCCTGCGGTGAACGTGGTAGTCGAACACGCGAAGGCTCGGGTGACCAACGCCGCCCACAAGGTCAAGAAGTTCGCGTCCGAGAAGGTGCGCGACAAGCTGCTGGGCGAGGTCGGCGAGGCCAAGGGCATCGCCGTCGAGGCCGCCGGGCTCGTCGACACCGTCGCGTGGATCCCGGCGGCCGAGAAGGACCTCGCCAAGTGGGGGGTGCAGAAGGCGGCCGCACTCGGGGTCGTCACTCCGGAGCAGGCCGCCGTCGCCGACAGGTCCGTCGACTATGCCTTCGCCGACTACCAGTCCGCGGTCGCCGCGGCGGACCAGGCCGGTCTGGTGGACAAGGACGAGGTGACGAACCCACAGGGCGCCATCACGGTCTCACCCACGGTCGCCCGCGCCTTCGACTGGGTGGCCGGCAAGGTCGAGGACGTGAGCGGTGCCGGTCCGGAGCAGGCCGACTTCCTGACCGAGTACGAGCTGGCGGAGCTCGGCGGCATCGCAAAGACGCAGATCGGGTTGGCGGTCATCGGCGCAAAAGAGGTGCAGCTGGCCCTCAAGGTCGTTGGTGCCATCGGCGGCGTCAAGGCCCTTGTGGCGGCCGTCCAGCGGGAGAAGGACAACTGGTACAAGAGCTTCGCCTTCTGGGCGTCGGCCTTCGGGCTCGCAGCGTCACTCATGGGACTGCGCAACTCGCGAGCCTGGTCCAAGCTGGTGCACGTCCTGGCCACCGCCGGGGGCGGTACCGCTGCTGTCGGCGCGATCATTCAGCTGTACACACACTGGAACGATCCCGAGCTCGCCAAGGACCCTGCTCACCGCGACGCCGTACTCCACGAGGACTACCGCGCGGTGATGCACCAGCTGGTCGCGCTGATCTCGGCCGAGATCTCCCGCCGGATCCAGCAACAACCCGGGCGCGCCCCCAACACCCAGTCCCCGCCCGCGGAACACCCGCCAACCGAACCAGAGCCAGCCGCCGCCCACCCCCTCCCCGCCGCACCGACCGCAGCACCCGTCGATCCCACCACGCAGGCTCTCACCAAGCCCGCCCCAGAGGCGCCCGCACCGCCACGCCGTACGCCGACCCCGGCCGTCCGGTTGCGTCCCGGGGAGCCGGGGCTCGAGGACCTGGGCATCGGCGGCGCGGCCGGGACACCTGCGAACGACGTCACCCCTGCACCCAGGCTCAGATCGATCAAGGGCGGCGGCGGGTCGGCCTCGAAGCCGGGCATCGCACCACTCCGCGAGCCGATGAAACGTGCAATGGGAGACGACCTCACGCACGACTCCGGGACCGAGGCCCCGCCGATGTCGCCTCTGAAGCTGGTACCGCCATCCGAAGGCACCAACGCCACACCTACGGTGGCAGCTGGTCGCACGCCGTCGGGCTCCTCCCGGGGGACGACGACTCCAACGCGAACGGCCCCGATGCCCTCCTCAGCCGCAACCGGCAGCCCCCGCACTCCAGCCGCGCCCCAAACGTCCGCCGCACCCCGAACTCCCGCCGCACCCGAGCCTGCGAGCGAACCGACACCGCAGCGGACACCCCCGAAGAAAGTCGCGGTGAAGAAGGCTGTGGCAGAAGCGGCGGAAACGCCGCCTACGCGCGTGCCGACGCCCGAACCGGTCCCACGGACCGCAGCCAAGCCGGAGGACGACGCCGCCGAGCCCGGCAAGGCGGTGCGCGAGGCCGTCCCGGCCGGGCTTCCCCCGGAGGGTTGGCCGCACAGTCCGCCTCAGGGGCGCACCCCGCGACCGAACGTACTTCCGCCCGACTGGGACTACCAAGCGAATCCAAGGGGCCCGGCGCGAGACTGGCAACCCGGCGACCCGGTGAACATGCCCGACGCCGAGGGGACCCATCTCGGATGGGACACGATGCGCAAGCGCGCATGGCGGACGTGGGCGACCAACGAGCTCGATCTGCGCGCCGTCGGCAACCGTCCGGATCCGGAGCAGCTCGTGCACCTGAACCCGATCGAGGAGCTCACCGACGCCCAACTCGCTGAGGTCGCGCGCACAGGTGTCATGCCCCGCGACTCTCATGCGGAGATCGAGCACGCCCGGATCCCCCAACGCGTCGGCAGGCTGCTCGTCGACGTCGGCATCCCGGAGACCAGGGCTCGCACTCTCTCCAAGCTCGGGAGCAGCGGCAACCTCGAGGGGGTGTCGAAGGAGGTCCACGCTGTCCTGGACCAGGAGGCGAAGAAGACCGGCACTCCGCGAAATCCGACGCTGCCGGCATCCATCGACGACCGGATCGACTTCCCCCTCGGCAGCGCCAGCAACCAGGAGATCAGCGACATGGTCGACGCCACCCGCGACGCCGTACGAGCCCGAGGCCCCCAGGCCCACCTACGCGACACCGCTGCGGGCCAGAAGCTCCACGACATCCTCACCATCGAGAAGACCCGCCGCGGCGCCAGCGCCACCTGGACCGTCCCGGACTAACAGGCCGCGCCCTGCCGAATGGATCGACCCCACCACCGTCGCCTACACCATCCCCCACAGCCCCGCCGACGCAGACATCTGGACCGTCCCCACCGTCGGCAGCATGTCTGGATGGTCTATGAGCCGCTCGAGAACCGGCTCGCTCTCGTAGGTCCGGCCGATCTGCCCGAACTCGCGGTCGCGGTTCTGGTGCAGCCGCCGCGAAACGTCGCACGCCTCGGCGGCCTTGTCCTCTTCTCCGCGTTATTGGTAACGATCCCATCCTGTCCCGTGTCGTACTGCCGATAAACACCTTGGTCGCCTCACCCAGTGTCGCGGCTAGGTGACGATCTGTTCATCTTCCGCACATCTGCCGGGACTGGTGATGTTGAGCGGTGACTCCGACCATGGTTGACGGCCCTGGCGCATCCAGGGCCGTGGCCGCCCTAGGGGGAGACATCGTGATCCGGAAACGCGTTGCGGGGATGCTGGTTGCGGCGACGGTTGTCGCCGCGTCGGTGGTGGCGATCGCCGAGAGGTCGCCCAGTGCGCAGGCGGCGACAGCGGTGCCTGCGTTCGATCACATCGTCCTGGTGATGTTCGAGAATCACGCCTACTCACAGATCAACGGCAGCTCCAGCGCGCCGACGTTCAACAGTCTGGCCGGTCAGGGCGCGAAGTTCACCCAGTCGTACGGCGTCACGCACCCGAGCCAGCCCAACTACGCGGCGATCTTCTCCGGCTCGACTCAGGGCATGACCAGCGACAGCTGCCCGCACACCTTCAGCACCGGAAACCTCGGCCAGCAACTGATCGCGGCCGGCAAGACCTTCAAGGGGTACTCCGAGAGCATGCCGTCCGCCGGGTACACGGGCTGCTCGAGCGGCCAGTACCAGCGCAAGCACAACAGCTGGGTCAACTTCAGCAACGTGCCGTCGGCGAGCAACCTCCGGTACAGCGACTTCCCGAGCTCGGCGAACTACGCGTCGCTCCCGACGGTCTCGTTCGTGACGCCGAACATGTGCAGCGACATGCACGACTGCTCGGTCGGCACCGGTGACACCTGGCTGAAGAACAACCTGACGGCGTACGCGACCTGGGCCAAGACGCACAACAGCCTGCTCGTCATTACCTTCGACGAGGACAACGGCGGCTCCTCGAACCACATCTTCACCGCGTTCGTCGGCGCACACACCCAGGTCGGCACCTTCGCCAATCAGATCAACCACTACAACCTGCTCAGCACCATCGAGAGCTCGTACGGACTGGCCCACCTGAACTCGGCCGCCGAGATCACCAACGTCTGGAACTGACGCTGGTGTACCTGTCCACGATCGACCGCCCCCACACCGGGCGCGGACGCGCCCTGTTCCTTGTCAGCGGCAACGTCTTCGCGCTCGGCGCCGTCAGCCTGGTCACCGACATCTCGTCGGAGATGGTGACAGCGATCCTGCCGGTGTACCTGATGATCGGCCTGCACCTGAGTCCTGCTTTGTACGGCGTGATCGACGGCACGTACACCGGCGCGACCGCGTTCCTGCGGCTGATCGGCGGGTACGTCGCGGACCGGTCGCGGCGCCGCAAAACCGTTGCAGGCTTCGGTTACGGCCTGTCAGCGGTGGCGAAACTCGGCCTGCTGGCCGCGGGCAGCTCCGTCGGTGCGATCGGCGCGGTGATCGCGATCGACCGCACCGGCAAGGGCCTCCGCACAGCTCCGCGCGACGCACTGATCACCCTGTCCACCCCGCCACAGTTGTACGGCCGCGCGTTCGGCGTACACCGGATGATGGACACGATCGGCGCGTTCGCCGGGCCGCTGGTCGCGGTCGGCATCTTGGCAGCGACCGCGCAGGCGTACGACGCGGTGTTCGTCGCCAGCTTCTGCATCGCCGCGTTCGGTGTTCTGTTGCTGGTGCTGTTCGTCCGCGACCATCGCGACCAGCAACCGCGGACGAACACCGTCGCTCCCTCGGTACTCCGTGAGCTGCTGCGAAGAGGTCCCGTACGGCGGCTGGTCCTGGCAGCGTGTGTGGCCGGGATGGTGACCATCGGCGACGGCTTCGTCTACCTGCTCCTGCAGCGACGGGAAGACCTGAGCATCGGCTGGTTCCCACTGCTTGCCGTGGGCACCAACCTGTCGTATCTCCTGCTCGCCACGCCGCTCGGTGTGCTGGCCGACAAGATCGGTCGGCTGAAGGTGGTCCTTGGCGGCTACACCGCATTGGTGCTGGTGTACCTCCTGCTGTTCGGACCGGTCGGCGGCTGGCCGTTGCTGGTCGTCGTACTCGGCCTCTACGGCCTGTTCTACGCCTCGACGGACGGCGTACTGATGGCGTTGGCCGGTCCACTGCTTCCTGAAGCCTCCCGTACGACGGGGATCGCGCTCATCCAGACCGGACAGGCGCTGTCCTATGTCGGATCGTCGATCCTGTTCGGGTTGGCCTGGACGATCTGGGGTCCTGCCGGCGCAAGCCGCATCGCCGCGGGCGTCGTCGTTGCCGCCGTCTTCGTGGTCGCAGTACTGCTCCGCGGAATCTCTCCGAGGACGGGGCAGCCCGCGTGACGCGCCGGGTGCTGATCGCGGTCCTCGGAGCGTTCCTGCTGACCGCGGTCGCGATCACCTACAGCGTGTTCACAAGCACACACGCCCGTACGCCGGTGGCCGCGGCCGAGGAACTCAGCTTGACCGGTCCGCGCATCATGTTCCGCAGTACGGCACCCGGCAGCGAAGGACGACTCGCCTCGGTCGCGAAGGACGATCCGGGCGGGCCACGATCTGTTTCCGCGTTGAGCTGCTTGCGGGTTTATGCGGCTGGTGGTACCGGCACGTGTCTCCGGCAGGACGGCGCACTGACGACGTTCCAGATCGCGATCCTGGACAAGAATCTTCAAGTGCAGAAGGCGATTCCGCTTGTCGGCGTACCGAATCGTACCCGGGTCTCCGCGGACGGGCGGATGGCCGCGTGGACCGTGTTCGTCGCGGGCGACTCGTACAACAACGGCCGGTTCTCGACCCGGTCCGGACTGATCGACCTGAAGACGCTGGACATGGTCGACTCGCTGGAGTTCCTGTCCGTAACGCTGGACGGTCATCCCTACAAGGCCGCCGACCTCAACTTCTGGGGTATCACCTTCACTGCCGACGACAACCACTTCTACGCCACGATGTCCACCGCCGGCCATCGGTACCTGGTCGTAGGCGATATCGCGGCGAAGACCGTGCGTACCATCACCGAGAACGTGGAATGTCCGTCCCTGTCCCCCGACGGCCGCCGGATCGCCTTCAAATCGGCGATCGACGGCAACCCGGCGAAAGGCTGGCGACTGACCGTCCTCGACCTGTCCACCGGTACCAGAACCCCACTGGCCGAGACCCGCACCGTCGACGACCAGCCGGCCTGGATCGACCCCACCACCATCGCCTACGCCATCCCCCACGGCGCCGCCGACGCAGACATCTGGACCGTCCCCGCCAACGGCTCCGGCCACCCCACCCTCCTCATCCCCCACGCCGAATCCCCCGCCCCCTTGAACTAGCGTTGGTCCTGGCGTTGCGACCTTGAGGAGTGGTTCGAATGACTGCCCTGCGTGTTCTCTTCCTTGGCGGGACCGGCATCATCAGCTCGGCGTGTTCGTGGCAGGCGATCGATGCGGGACTCGACCTTGCGGTGCTCAACCGTGGGAAGACCTCGACCCGCCCGCTTCCGGCACAGGTGCGGCAGATCACCGGCGATCTCGACGACCCGGCGGCCTTGGCCGATGTCGCCGGCCAGGACTTCGACGTGGTCGTCGACTGGCGGGCGTTCACCCCTGATCAGGTGCGCGCCCGGACCGATGCCTTCCGCGGGCAGGTCGGACAGTACGTCTTCATCAGCTCGGCCTCGGCGTACCAGACGCCGCCGGCCCGGCTGCCGATCACCGAATCGACGCCGTTGCGGAACCCGTTCTGGCAGTACTCGCGCGACAAGATCGCCTGCGAGGACCTCCTGACGACGCTCTACCGCGACGAGGGTTATCCGGTCACGATCGTGCGGCCGTCGCACACGTACGACCGCACTCTCGTCCCGTTCGACGGCGGTTGGACGATCGTCGAACGGATGCGCCGTGGTCGGCCCGTCGTGGTGCACGGTGACGGAAGCTCGCTGTGGACCCTCACCCACCACCGCGACTTCGCCCGTGGGCTGGTTCCGCTGCTCGGCCACCCTCGGACGCTCGGCGACACCTTCCAGATCACGTCCGACGACGTCCTGACCTGGGACCAGATCGCCAACACCCTCGCCGCAGCAGCCGGTACGACGGCACAGATCGTCCACGCCCCGTCCGACGCGATCGCCGCCGTACATCCTGGTTGGGGCGCCGGGCTCCTCGGCGACAAGACCCATTCGGCCGTCTTCGACAACACCAAACTCCGCCAACTGGTCCCGGACTACGTCGCCACCATCCCCTTCGAAGCCGGCGCCCGCGAGATCGTCGCCTGGCACGACGAAGACCCGACCCGGCACCACATCGACCAGAGCATCGACGAAGCAATGGACACCCTGATCGCCCGCTACACCCAATAGACCTCCTATCCGATCGCGTGCGTGTGCCGATTGCTATCCGGCTCTCCGGTCCGATGTGTGGTTTGTTGGTGGCGGCATCCGGAGACTCGCGACAGGCCGTGGAGACCTGCAACCCGACATTTGCCGTCTCCGCCCACCAACTCCTGTCTCCCGCCCCCACCACACCGCGACACCGCTCACTCCCACCGCACCACACCACCGCTGGCCCGCACCACACCACCGCTGGCCCGCACCACACCACCGCTGGCCCGCACCGCACCACCGCTGGCCCGCACCACACCACCGCATGCCCCGCACCACCGCATGCCCCGCACCACCGCACCGCCCGGTCCGTCTCGCTGGCCGGGCCTGGCCGCGCGCGACGAGCGCCTCCGCGTACGAGGGGATATCCGATGATGTTGTGGGTTCTCCGTTGGTGTTAGAGGGGAGAACCCACAACACCAGGGGATATCCGGTCTTGTGTTGGATGTGTGGGTCGGTATGGCCGAGGGTGGCCAGATCCCAAGTCCAGGCCCCCGTCCAGGGACTGGGATTGGGACTGGGGACTGCGACCCACCTGAAATGACCAGCCACCGTCCCCAGTCACCCCAGTCGCCTCGGCGGGCCCCTCGTTGCCCGGGGCCTTGGGCGTGGGTACTGCGGATGCTGTCAGGTCGACAGTACGTAGATGTCCACTGACCGGCGATCCAGCCTGCCGCCGGCGCGCGGCGGCAGGTAGTCGACGCATACGTCCTGTCGAGATGCCGTTTCGGCGGACTGCGTCCGCACGGTGAGCACGGTGAGCACAGGCGGCCGGTTGCCGAGGGGACAGACACCTTCTGGGGGCTGCGGACAGGGAATACCAGGTCCCAGCCCACCAGAACCTGTCTCACGGGCCCGCAGTTCACCCACACATCGGACAGGAGAGCCGGATATCCGTTCTCCTGTCGGGCGGCTGGGTGGGTGGGTGGGTGGGTGTTGTGGTGCCGGCTGACGGGTTATGTGGGCGATGGCGGGAAGTAGGAGGCCAGCGGTGACATAACCCGCCAGTGGCGACCCGCCGACGGGCTGGCATCGGGCTGGCATGAGGCTGCAGCAGGGGATGGCCAGCGGGGGGATCGGGTTGGTGGCGGGACGGCTGCTCGCGGCGGGGTGATGTGCACGCTCGACAGGTAGTGCACCGGTGAGACGGTGTACGCGCGGGCGCGTTCACGCTCAGGTGCACTACCCGGCCACTCGACACGTCCTGTCGAGCTTGCACGTCACACCCGGCCCGGCACCGCACTGGAACCCGTCGACCACCCCACATCAGTCACAAGAGCCTGCTATCCGTTGAGGAGTTCGGCGATTCCTTCGTGATAGGTCGTGACGTCGAAGTCAGGGAAGCGTGCTGCGAACTTCGAGGAGTCGAAGATGTTGTCGCCTCGGTAGCGTGGCAACAACTCCTCCGCCTCCCTGACCGACGTGTTGAGCAGGCCGCCGAGCTTGAAGACTGCCCGCGGGACCGTGGTGTACGAGATCTTCTTCCCGGTGATTTCCGCGGCGATCTCGATCATGTCCGCGTAGGTCAGCCGATTGGGATCGCAGGGCAGGTGCCAGGTCCCGCCGTACGCGTCGGGGGTGTTGCCGATCAGCGCCATGCCACGGCTGGCGTCCGGTGTCCAGATCAGGGTTCGCCGGGTATGGGCGTTGAGCGGGACCATCGGTCGCTTGCCCTGCTTGATCCGGTCGAAGACGGCGGAGTTCGTGAGGCTCTGGGTCTTGCCCGGCCCGTAGAACTCCGGCGCCCGGCAGATCACGGCGTCGATCGTCCCTGCGCTCATCTCGTTCAGCAACATCGCCGCGATCTGCGCCCGTACGGTTGCCTTCCGACCCACTGGCTCGAACTCGGTCTCCTCGATCTGCGGGGCGGAGGTTCGCGGGTACATGTAGGTGTTGTCGAAGAACACCAGTTTGCAGTCGTGCTTTTGACAGGCGGCGATCGTGTTCGCCATCATCACCGGGAACTGCTGCTCCCACAGGTGCGAGTCCATCGGCAGACCCACCGTCAGGTAGGCGATCTCGCTGCCTTCGACCGCCGCAGCTGTCGCGGCCGCATCCGTCAGGTCGGCCTTGAAGAGCTGATCGGTCTCGTGGACCTTGCGGGGATTTCTGCTCACCAGACGGATGTCTTCGGTGAAGTTGCGGTAGAGCTCGCGGGTCAGCACCTCGGCGATCTGGCCGTTGGCTCCAAGTACGGTCTGCATTCGGTCCTCGCTTCGGGTCGACCTGATCTGTCACCAGACACCGCAGTCCGGCCCATTCCACCATCCTGGCAGCTGAAGTTGGACGTCTGCCGCTGCCTCCTAGACGGTGCCGAAGCGTTCTGTGTGGATGCGGCGGAGTGGGATGCCCAGTACGGCGAGGTCGTGGCTGACCGCGGTGACCATGGCGGTGGGGCCGCAGATGAAGTAGTGGAGGCGGTGGGGGCGGCGGGGCAGGTTGCGGCGGAGGAGGTCGCGGTTGATGCGGCCGGTCTCCCCCGACCAACCTGGCTCCGGCCTGCCGATCACCTCGATCACTTTCAGGTTGAGCCGCTGCCGCACCTGTTCCACCTCGGGCCGCAGCATCAGATCGTGCTGGGTGCGCGCGGACATGATCAGCCACACCCTTCGCTCGTCGGCCCGGTCGGCGAGGGTGCGCAGCATGCTCAGCAGGGGCGTGATGCCGACGCCGGCGGCGATGAACACGAGTCCGGCCGCGTCGTTGAGGCCGTCCATGGTGAAGCCGCCGTACGGGCCGTCCAGGAACACTCGCCGGCCCGGCCGGAGGGCGCCGACGAGTTCCGTGAAGTCGCCGAGCGCCTTGATCGTGAACTCCATGCGTTCGGGGTGCTCCGCGGTCGAGGCGATGCTGAACGGATGCTCCTCGAACACGAACGGTGTCGACCCGATCTTGAGCCAGACGAACTGACCGGCCTCGAACGGCAGACCGTGGTGACCGTCGGCGTGGATCACCAGCGTCACACCGTCGCCCGCCACAGCACGTACCGACACCACGACGTACGCGAGCTTCCTCGCCCGCATCGGCAGCCAGATCCACCTGCGCGCCGCCAGGCCGGCCACGAGCACACCGGACGCGACGAACCAGGCCGCCGCCAGCGCGTGTGAGACGAGGTGCCGAAGCAACCAGACGTGCAACCAGGCGGTGACCAGGACGATTGCCACCAGCCCGTTGTGGACGAGTCGCCAGCCCTCGTACCGCGGCTGACGGGCCGGGCGCCGCAACGCCAGTACGACGATGAGCAGCAACGCACACGTCGACGCGACCGCTGCGCGTGCGGCCCAGGTCGTGTGCGCGAGATCGAGGATCGACAGGCCTCGCGGGTCCACGACCAGGACCGCGACGAAGTGCACCAGCACCAGCACGACCGCGATCAGGGCGATCAGCCGGTGGATGGCGAGCACGGTCTCGATCCCGAAGCTCGCGATCAGCCAGGACAGTCTGGCCGGCAAGACGACTGCGACCACCAGAGCGGAGAACCCGACCAGGCCCGCGCTCAGCTCAACGGCGCCGCCAGGGGTGGTGTCGGGCGGCTCGATCACGCCCCAGGTGAGGAACAGCGGGATCAGCAGAACCGCGAGATACCACAGGAACCAGGCGAGCCTGGACAAGGTCCCGTGGACCCGCGCCGACACTCGGTGGTGGGACACCATGACTTGCTCCCAGGTCCGAGGATCAGCCTCGAAGCTACGCCCGGCGGCCAGGTCATGGGAACAGCCCTCAGCGGGTATGACATGACTGTCATCCCGGTCGCTGCCGGCGACCCACTCGGCCCGGGGGCGCTCACCTCTTCCGTCTCCGAGCCGGTCGTCACACAATGTTGCTGGGGTGCGGAGCGGAGGGGGTCCCGGTCCGGAGGCTGTGGGGTGCAGCGTCCGGGCTAACCCGTACCCCGGGGGTAGGCCGTCAACGGCCTGAAGGGGGTTCGATGACCAGGATTCTCGTTGTCGACGACGAGCCCGATCTGCTGGGCTTCGTCCGCAATGCGCTGGAGGCGGAGGGCTTCCACGTCATGACTGCCACGGACGGGACCGAGGGACTCCGGCTCGCCCTGACCACCAAACCGGATCTGGTGATCCTCGACCTGCTGATGCCCGGGCTCGACGGTCAGGCCGTACTGACCGCGTTGCTGACGCACGATCGGTCGTACCGGATTCTGGTGCTGTCCGCGACGGAGGACCGGCATCTCCGCGTCGCGTGCCTCGAGCAGGGTGCGGTCGACTTCCTGGCCAAGCCGTTCGTGGTCCGGGAGCTGCTCGCCCGGGTGCGGTCACGACTGCTGACACCGGCGCCCGCGACCGCGGCCTGGCTGCCGGAAGTTCTACGGGTCGGCGAGATCGTGCTGGACACCCGGACCAGGCGGCTTCAGGTCGGTGAACGCACCTCGGAGCTGCCCCAGCGTGAGTTCCTGCTGCTGCAGCACCTGATGCGCAACCCTGAGACTGTCTGCTCCCGCCAGGAGCTGCTGTCCGAGGTGTGGGGCTACGACTTCGACCCGGCGACCAACCTGGTCGACGTGTGCGTCGGCCGGCTCCGGTCCAAGCTCCGCAGCGACGTCATCCGGACGGTGCGCAATGTCGGTTATCAGCTTCAGAGCGCGTGAGGAGACCGCGCGGGCGGTCGCTGCCCGCTCCCGCCGCCGGGTCCGGCTGACCAGTGGACAGGTCGTCGACGGGCTGCTCGCCGCGTTCATGCTCGCCATGTTGTGGCTGATGATCCGCCTGCCGGGCGAGGAGACGATTCCGTACCACTTCCTGTTCCTGAGCCTCACCATCGTGTACGGCTTCCGGGTCTGGCCGCTGTGGCCGACGATCATCGTGACCGTGGTTGTGACCGGGGCAACCGGGTGGGTCCTCGCAGCGCACGCGATGAGCGCCTTCATCGACCGGGCCGAACTGGCCGAGGTGCCGTTGATGCCCGCGCTGTTCGTTGCGATGGTCTGGCACGCCCAGCGCCGGGCCGCCGCCCAGCGTCAGGTCGAACAGATGGCCGACCAGCGGCGGGCCAGCCTCGAGCGCGAGCGCGGATTCCTGCGGGACACGTCGCACGCGATCCGCACCCCGATCACGATCGCGCGCGGGCATCTCGAGCTGGCCGGTGATGCTCCGGTGGGCAACGGCGTACGGACGCATGTCGAGGTCGCTCTGCGGCAGCTGGACCGGATGTCGGCGCTCTCCAACCGGCTGCTCGCCCTGGCCAGGCTCGACGCCGGCGAGGAGCTCGACCGCAGGCCGACCGACGTCGCCGACCTGGTCGCGGAGATCGGCCGGAACTGGACCACCAATGCGGACCGGCGCTGGTTGGTCGGCTGTGGCCCGACCGGGCAGGTGCGGATCGATCCCGACTGGATCGAGCTTGCGCTCGACGCGCTGGTCGAGAACGCGATGCACTTCACCGCCTCCGGTGACGTGATCCGCCTCGGCTGTACGTCGTCACCCGCGCAGGTCTTGATCACCGTGGACGACTCCGGACCGGGAATCGATCCCGCGGACCTGCCGTTCGTGTTCGACCGTTTCTGGCATCGCCGCCCGGAGCACGGGCCGATGGGCAGCGGTCTCGGCCTGCCGATGGCGCGGGCCGTGGCGGAAGCTCATCGCGGCACGTTGCGGGCGATGGACAGCCCGGACGGCGGTGTGCGGTTCGTGCTGACCGTCCCGCGGTCCTAGCCGCTCAGCGAACCACGACGTGCTCGACCTGCGCAGGCCCCAGCAGCACGCTGACCTTCGCACCGCGCCGCACCCAGTTCCCCGGGTTCTCGAACACCAGGTAATAGGTCTCACCCGCGGTGTACTTGCCGGTGTGCGCGTGACTCATCAGCAGATCCTGGACGACGAGGCCGGTCGCCTCGTCGATCACCGCCGGCGGGGTCGCGGCGTCGTGCAGGCTGTTCGCCCGGTTCGGATCCAGCACCTGGAACCGCAGGTCCAGCAGGCCGCCTCCGCCGGTCACGGCGACCTGAGTGACGCGTACGCCGCTGCGCTCGGCCAGGCCGTTGGCGTCGACCGCGGTGCGTCCCCAGGCGATCTGTGCGACGGGCGCCGGGCCGGCCGAGGACTGGTCGTTGTGCAGGAGCCAGCCGGTCGCCGCCGCGGCGACCAGCACGATGCCGGTCGCCGCGCCGAGGACCCTTGCCGTACGACGTTTCATGGCTGGACGAAGACGAGCATGCCGCTGCCGATCGGCGTCGTACCGGTCTGCGGCCCGGTGGTCAGATGGAGCTGGCGGTTGAACAACGGGAACCCGTGGGTGCTGGGCGCGGCGCCGGTCGGTACGACGAGGATCGTGTCCTCGGTGGCACCGGCGGGGATCGTCTCGGTACTCGCAGCGAACGGGTTGTTCAGCAGACTGGCGTCGCGCGCGAGGACTTGCTGGTGCGTTCCCAGCAAGGTCATCGACGTGTTGTCGTACCCGGCGTTCAGGTACCGCAGCAGCACGCGCTGACCAGCAGGTGCGACGATCGGCGGGACGTCCGGGTACGACTTGCCGTTGATCAGCCAGTACGTCGCCTTGTAGCTCTGCAGATCGAACGTCTCCGGTGCCGCGTTGAACGCAGGATCGATCGCGGTCAGGACCAGGACGGCCTCGACGTCGTACGCCGTTGTCGCGGAGGCGTACGCCTGGTTGAGAGTCCCCGAACCGACGACGAGCGGGCCGGAAAGACCCATCGCCTCCTGACGGCCGGCGTCACCGCCGCTCTGGTACAGGTAGGTGCCCGCCTGCGCGGTGAACGACCGACTCACCGCCGCCCCGGGTGCCGCGTCGGTCGGCCCGGGATCGAAGGTGACACCCGGGATCTCGAACGACACCGTATGGCCGGCCGGCAACGCGTTCCGGACCGTGATCGTGACCAGGTCCCCCTGCGTCGCATCGAGACGCGGGCCGGGCAGCCCGGCGCTCGCGGTGGCGCAGTCGCCGGGCGTTGTCGGAACGCCGAAACCCCAGATCGGCACGAGCCCGCCGCCTGGCAGCGGGGCCGTCCCTGGTACGGCGCACAGCTCGAGCGAAACCGTGGCCGCAGTGGCCGAGCCGACCACACAGGTCAGGCCGAACACGGCCAGCACGAGCACCAGCAGGGCCCGCGCCCCGCGGTGAACGGATGTACGCATCGCAGCTCTCCTCTGCCGCTCGGTCATGGCGCGTCGTACACGATCTTGAGCAGGTCACCCCAGGTCGAGAAGGTGCCCGGGGCGGGTGTGGTGTACCGCTGGGTATGGACGAGCACCCGGATCTGGCCGGCGTACGAGCCGGTGCCGATGTACGCGCTCGCCGGACCCGGCAGCGTCCAGGTAGAACTGACGTCCGTGGAGCCGACGCCCTGTGGTTGTGCGGGCGGTGCCGGCAAGGTGGTCCAGCCTGCGGAGGTCGGTGTGGTGCAGCCGACCGACCAGTTGCAGATCTTCACCGTCTGCTGCGGCAGGTTGGTGGTCAGTGCCGCGCAGGCCGTTCCCGTCGTCGACGCGCAGTTGCGGCCCTGGTAGATCACCTTGAGGTTCGAGCTGCCGGCCGGTACGCCGCCGAACGTGCCGTACCAGTCGTTCGCGAGTGCAGTGACCACCGCACCGCTGAGATGCGTCGCGGCGGACGAACCGAGCACTCCGCGAGCCACTGTCCAGGTGGTGGTGCCTTGGCCGCCGGACACCTGCAGGACTTCGTTGTCGATGCGGACGAAGTACGTGCCGGTGGTGGGGAAACCGGCGGCCGAGGCGACTGTGATGGATGTCTGGCTGGACGTCGTGGCGTTCGGTCGGGTGGTCGTCTTCGGATTCACCTGGTAGTAGGTGCCGTCCGCCTGACCGAGCGCCGCGGCCGAACCGGACTTCAGCGTGCCGTTGACGATCGTGGCCGACGTGGCGGAGCCGAAGCAGCCGCCGGCCGGGTCGACGCGGAGCAGGGTGCCCATACCGCCGAAGCCCTGGTCGAAGTTGGTGAATTCGTTCAGCGCGTGGCTGTGCAGCGGGAAGTACCACTCACCGCAGGCGTTCTGCGAGGTGGTGCCGACGGGCAGCGTGCCCTTGTAGCCCAGGTACGGCGAGCCGCTGTACCACGTGTTCCCGTCCTTGAAGAACAGGTTGCGGTAGTTCGGCTGCGCGACCGGCAGCGGGTTCGTGGTCGGGCTCCAACTGTCGACGTCGTCCCAGCGGAGCAGGAAGTCCTCGGTCTGCCCGGAGCCGATCGTCTCGCCGAAGTGCTCGGTGGCGGCGATCAGCCGGCCGTCCTGCGCGATCTGACGGGTGTGGTTGCCGTGCGGGTGGAACGGGTGGTTGACCGCGCCGACGTTGATCATCCGGATCAGCGCCGGCCGGTTGTCGGTCGCCGTGTTGGGCTGCAGCCGGACCAGGGCGCCGTACGGCTGGTTCGGCAGCAGGGCCGAGCCGTTGTCCTGGATGGTGTCGGGGAACTCGCGCCCGTTGATCGCGAAGTACCGGTTCCGCAAGGCGTTGATGTCGTACGTGCCGCCCGTCTCGACCGCGTGGTGCAGGTCGGGATCGATATCGCTGAGGAACAACAGGTACTCGCGGGCCGGCGCGAACTGACTGCCCGCGGTGCCGTACGCGAAGTCGTCACCCAAGGTCGGCCGCACGATCAGCGCACCCGCGAGACCCATCTCGAGCTGTTTCGCGACGTCCGTACCGCTCTCGTACAGGTACGTGCCGGGCTGGCCGGCCACGAAGGTGTAGCTGATGTCCCCACCCGTCGCGACCTCGGTGGTCAGCAGGCCGGCACTACCCGCGCTCGCCGTGACCGCGGAGTCCTGGCCGGGGAAGACGATCGACGTTGCCTCCGGCAAATTGTTGTGCAGATTCACCACCACGGTCTGGCCCTGCGTCGCGCACAGCACCGGACCGGGGATCTGGAAGTGCCCGCCGGCCGGCGAGTAGCTCCACATGAACACGCTGTTCCCGTCCGGGGTGTCGATCGTGCCGGCCGATGCCACCAGGTCGAAGGTTCTCGTCGACCCGGCCACGGTGCCCGGCGTACAGATCATCCCGGTCGGCGGGACGGCGTCCGGCTGCGCACCGGCGTCCAGGGACGTCAACGGGACCAGGAGGCCGGCCGCTAGGGCCAGTACGGCGAGCGGTCGCCGCATCCGCTGCGAGCTGTTGCTTGTCATCGTCGCCTCCTGCTCAGACATAGGTCTGGCTCACGACGGACTGCGCCGGCAGCGGGGTCTGATACACCCGTACCTCGGTCATCATTCCGCTCGGGCCGGGTGCACCGAGGCTGGACAACCTGCGCCAGTCCCGGTTCTTGAAGTAGTACACGTTGTAGTTGCCGAGCGCACCGCTGCCGGAAGGCCTCAGGGGCGAGTACGCCGGCGCGTCGAACAACACGTCCCGCGCCTCACCGGGCCCGATGTACAACGTGTTCGTCCAGTACGACGTGTCCGTGCTGCCGTTGCGCAGCAGCGACGCGTCCTGGCCGATCACGTGCATCGGTATCCCCGGCAGCTGCATCGCGTGCTGCTGGTAGCCCAAATTCGCCAGCCGCAGCAGGACCCGCTCCCCCGGATTCACCTGTATCAGGGCCGAGTTGGGCAGACTGTAGTCCGGGACGTTGCCGTAGTTCGGGTTCGGCGTCGCGATCCGCTGCGAGCCCGGCAGCCCCGGGTCGTCGTTCGGTAGCGTCGTCTGCGGGTAGCAGCGGCCGTTCAGCACGAACCACTGCGGGTCGTAATCCGTCGCGATCGACTCCTGGATGTCGCGGTCCCCGTCGTGGAAGTTCTTCCAGTACTCGTTCAGCAGAATCGCGAAGTGCCGGTGGTACCCGGTCGACCCGTCCCCGTCGTTGTAGGCGAACTTCGAGAACCCGCCGATCGTCGTACCGTCCTGGAGCGGGCGGACGAAGACGATCCCGGTCATCCCCATCTGAACGTGCTCGACGTCCTCGAAGTGGCAGTGGTACATGTACGTGCCCTCGCGGTGCGGGCGGTAGAAGTACGTGATTTGCTTACCGATCGGCACCGCGACCGACACCTCGGGTACGCCGTCGTTGAGCGGCGACGGGATGTCGAACCCGTGCCAGTGCACGGTGTGCGAGTCGACCAGATCGGGACGCTGCACCAGGCCGAGGTTGGTCAGCGTGATCTTCACGTCGTCGTTCTGCTTCACATCCAGCGTGGGTGCGCTCGTCCTGGCATGTCCTTTGTACTGCGTGACGAGCTGGTCGACCGTGGCCGTCGCGCTGACCGGGATGAACCCGAAGATGTACAGCGGGTTGTCCTCGCGGCCGGGCACCGTGATGTAGCCATCCGTGGCGGCCAGGGCCAGCGTGGTCGTGGCCGCCGCGGCAGTGCCGGTCCCGCGGACCAGACCGGCGCCGAGACCGCCGATGGCGAGGGTGCCGAGGGCACCCAGGCCGGTGGCCTTCAGGAAGTCCCGGCGTCCGACGCCGGTCGGCTGCGAGCTCATCGCGTCCTCCTGATTGGGCTGATAGGTGCTCATGGCAACACCACCGGAATGCCGGGCAGCAGCTCGTCCGCGCCCAGGTCCCACGGTGTGCGGACCCGGATCGTGCGCAGCAGCGGGCGGTACTGGCTGTCGTAGTCGCCCAGCGACCCGGTCGCCGTCGGGATCAGTGCGGGCAGCCCGCTCGGCGCCTGAACCGCACCCGCGGAGCACGGGTTCAGCGCGGTGGCCGGGGCCGGCGACGCCGTGTTCGAGCAGCGGACCCCGCGGTCCACCAGCGTGCTCGTCTGGAGCAGGTGGTAGTCCCCGGTCAGCCCGACCGGCGGGTCGGCACCGGTGATCGTCACCGCGGCGGTCTGCGGATCGAGCCGCGACCCGGTCACCGTCAGCTCCAGGGTGAACGGCGTGACGAACGCCGGATCGACGCCGATGAGGTTGCCCTGCCCACCGGGCAGCGGGTGCTGGACGCCGTTCGGGCCGAGGATCTGGCCGTTGGTGAGGTCGGAGTACCTCGGGACGAACGTGTCGGCGTTGTTCGTCGTACCGTGCACCTCGAAGTCGATGAACCCCTCGTTCACCAGCGTCGCGCCCGGACCGAAGCCGGTCAGCGTGAAGGCGTTGTTGTTCCAGAAGATGTCGTTGAACTGCGCGGTCGGGCGGGAGAAGTCCGGCCGGGTCGCCGCAGTCGGATACTGCGCGACGTACCGGGCGTCGGTCTGCCACAGCGGGTCGTTGCCCTCGGACGCGAGTCCGGCCGAGTGCGGTACGCCGATCGCCGAGTTCTCCGACGACGCGGTCGACACGTTGTTGGCCACCGTGTTGTTGATGATCCGGACGTTCGACGAGTCGTCGAGCATGATCGCGCCGCCGATGTCGGCCGACCCGTTGTCGACGATCTGGTTGTCGCGGATGCTGACCGCGGCGTTCAGGGCGTCGAGGACGAACACGCCGCCGCCGTCGTCACCGGAGTAGTTGCTCTGGATCAGGTTCTTGTCCAGCGACACCGTGCCGGTGCCGTCGCCGAGCGATCCGCCGCCGACCGGTAGCTCGGACTCGATCGCGACGCCGGCGCCGGAGTCGACCGAGTCGTTGTAGTAGATCTGGTTGTCGTGGATCCACCCGTTCGGGCTCAGCCCGATGTGGGAGATGCCGGCGCCGTAGTTGACGCTGAAGTTCGAGCAGACGATGTTGCCCGTGACCTCGTAGTTGTTCGAGCCGTAGAAGATCCCGAGCCCGCCGGCCTGGGTCAGACCGCCGTTGCCGAGCAACCGGTTGTTCGCGACCTTGACGGTGAAGTTGTGGCTGAGGTGGTCGTACGGCTGCCCGATCCCGATGCCACCGGCAACGACACCGGAGTTGTTCTCCAGCACGTTGTTGGTGAGCCGCTCGTTGTTGATCGACGCCTGCAGCTGGATGCCGCCGGCACCTTCGCCGGAGCCGGTCATCAGCGCGACACCGTCGATCCGGGACCGGTTGAACTCCTGCTGGTTGACCAGCGTCGTCGTACCGGTCAGGTCGTACGCCGTCGCGGTCTGCGCGACCACGGTGACGTCGGCGCCCCGCAGTACCGGATGCGTCGGGTCGACGTAGGGGCCGTGGGCCGCGACCGTCGCGTCGTACAGCGTGGCGTTCTGCTGGAAGTACCGGCCGTCGATCACCGAACCGAGGACGTGGAACCGCGGGTCCTCCGGGTCGCGGGCCTGGAACTCGTGTGCACCGATGATGCCGCCCGGGCCGACGCCCTGGATCTTCAACGGCTTCCAGACCACGACGTTCTCGTTGTAGGTACCAGGCTTCAGCACCAGCAGACTGCGCGCCGGCGCGGCGTCGATCGCGGCCTGCAACTCGTGACCGGTCAGCGTCGGCGCGGCGACGGGCACGACGTTCGGGTTGTAGTTGATGCCACCGGACGATCCGGTGACGTGCACGGTGAGCCCGTTCACGGTCGACACGCCGCCGTTGGCGTTGGACGTCGTCAAGGTCAGTTGCTTCGGTCCCGGTGTGAACAGTGCGCTGAACACCGGCATCCGGATCTGTACCTGGTCCGGTACGCCGGTGGTGCCGGGAGTCCAGCTGACGATGCCGCCGTTGGCGCGGGTCAGCGTGAACGGCAAGCCGGTACGGTCGTCGGTCAGCGTCGCCCGTACGCCGGTGGCACCGGTAGCGGCACCTTGCGTGCCGATGAAGTCGGCCTTGATCGTCATCACCTGGCCGGTGGTCCGGACCGGGTTGTCCACCTGCAGCAGCTCAGGTCGCGCCGGTACGGCGGGATCCTCGCAGCCGGTCCCGGAGATCGGGTCCAGCGGCAGGTCGAGCTGGGTGGTCAGGCCCGGCCAGGCCTCGGCCGGAGTCGTTGCCGTCAGCAAGTTCGGGTTGTACCCGGCGTTCGGCGCCGTCTTCGATCCCGGATCGTCGACCTTGACCAGGTACATGCCGGGGCACGGTCCCTGCGGGATCGGGCAGTTCAGGGTCTCCGTCGACGGGACCAGGGCCTCGAACGAGCCGTCCGGGCTGGTCGTCACCGTGGTGAGCAGGCGCCAGTTGTTGGCGTCGTACGGCAGGTTCACGTTGCCGCCGGGGCCGGCGGTGTCGACGCGAGCGTAGATTCCGACCGGGATGTTGCCGATCGGCCGCGGCTCGCCGTACCAGGGCGAGTTCGGGTCGCGCTCGAAGTAGATGTCGTTGAACACCTGGCCGACCAGCCGGCCGGGCTCGGCGACGTCACCGGTGCGGGTGTCGGAGGCGTCCTGGCCGTTGGGGTCGGTGCGGAAGTTGGTCATCAGGTTGAAGTCGGCGTTGGCGTTCTGGCTGTTCTGCAGTACGACGAGACGCTTGTCGCACAGCGGCGCGTGTGCGCCGGCGATGGTGAAGTAGTTGCTCCGCGGGGTCAGCGACGACTTGTCGATCACGTGGTCGTCACCGGTGCACGGTGGCGGCGGGATCGCCGGGGTGAAGTTGTTGCCCAGGTCAACGTTCACGTCCTCTTCGGCGACCGGCCGGTACAGGCAGCCGGTCCCGTCACCGGGAATCGTCGCGCCCTTGGGGTGGCTGACCCGCTGGGACGCGCCGGCCGGGTTGCACGGACGGGTGTCGGTCGTGTCGGTCGGCATCACTACGTGCGTGATGTAGGTGCCGGCGGTGAGCGCGACCGGCTGCGTACCGCCGGTGCAGGAACCGTCGTCGGCGCTCAGGTCGTAGCCGTTCGGGCAGTAGTCCGCGAACGCGTAGCCGCCGTCGAACGCGCCGTCCTTGGTCTGCTCACCGGTGAGCGGCACCTCGAGGCAGTTCGGCCCGATGGCCGGGTTGAACTGGCTGCTGACGTCGGCACCGTTGACGTCCCGGATCGGCGAGCAGCTCTGGGTGAAGGTGTTCCCGTCGGCCTGCGGGTCCTGGGTCGCGTTCGGATGCTGCCAGTGATCGGTGACGTACTTGTTGAGGATGACGTCGTCCGCGGTGTTCGGCAGACCGTCCGCGCCGAGCCCTTCGAGGTACACGGTGACGTCCGGGATGGCCGGCTCGTAGTCCTCGTGCGCCTGGAACCGGGCGTCGAACTCGTTACGCGTCGTCGAGAAGTAGGTGATGCCGACGATCTGGCCCGGCGTACCCGCCGGGTAGTCCCGCTTGCCCCAGTCGACGGTCGCGCGATGGCCTTCCGTCATCAGCTGGTTGGTGAGCAGGCCGCCGCCCTGGTCGGTCGGCAGACACGGGTTCGCCACCGGCGTCGCCGAGCAGGACGGGACGACCGCACCGGTGTGCTCGTCGTGCATGGACGGGCCCGGGTACGACGAGAAGCGGGCGAACCCCTGCTCGTTGACGATCCATCGGCCGAGCGCGCCGCCCTCCGCGGTCGGGTACTCGTAGTGGCCGTGCGCGTCCGTGGTGGTCGACTCCTTGATCGAGCCGTCACGCCAGCGCTGGTCCATGTCGGTGTTCGCGATCGTCGGGTCGACGCCCGGATCGTACTTGCCGTTGTTGTTCGTGTCCTTGTAGACGGTTCCGTCCAGCCAGCCGAACCAGCGCGACACACCGAGCCCTGGCTGACCGTTGTCACCAACGTCGTTGACGTCGACGGTCTGGCCGGCCGCGATCGTCACCGGTTTGAACCGCATGATGTAGCTGAGCTGCTCGTCCCAGACCGCGAGGTTGTAGCTGCCGGGCGGTACGTTCTGGATGTCGAAGTTGCCTGCCGCGTCGCCCTGGCCGACATAGACCGTCCGGTCCGTAGTGCTGTCGCTCAGCGCGACGAACGGGTTCTCCACCGGGTCGTTGAAGGTCCCGGTCGTGTACGGCGCCCACTCGACCCAGTTGCGCGCCGTACCGGTGATCTCGCCGGTGCCCGTGGTCGCGAACGGCTGCGGTGCGCAGACGAAGCCGAACCAGTAGGCGGTTCGCGCGTTCGGCGGCTCCCACAACTGCTCACCGGGCGCACCGGTGCCGTCGGCACCCTCTTCGGTCGGTGCCTGCAACTGGAGGCCGCCATCGATGGTGGTGGTCTGGTACCAGCGGCTGTTCGGGTCACTGTTGCACGGGCGGTCCGGCGGATGAACATCGATGAAGTACGTCGCCGGGCCCAGGTTGGTGATCTCGTTGAAGCCGGCCCCGTTGGTCAGGCAGAGACCGCCGCAGAGCGGCTGGTTGTTGTAGTCGACCGTCACAGCGCTGTGGGTCTGCTCCTCGAGACCGACCTGGAACCCGGTCAGGCCGGCTTCCTCGGTGTCGGGTGCACCGTTCGTCCAGGCGTTGTCCTCGAACACGAACACCCGGATCTTCCCGAGCGGCAGCGGGTGGTCGGCACTCTGCACGGTCAGGTCGACGCGTGCCGTCAGTGAACCGTCCGCGGCCGCGTCGGCGGGCAGGTTGATGTACTTGCCCCACATCTTGTGATCGAGCGACCGCACCGAGATCAGGTACCGCCCGGCCGGGAGCGTCACCGTGTTCCGGGTCTGATCGCCTTCCCGGACGATCGGGCTGTTGCTCTCGGTGCTCAGCGCCTTCGGGTCGCTCGGCAGCTTGGTGTTGTCCAGGTTGATGATGTAGCTGAAGTCCGCCAGCGGCGCGCCGGTCGGGAAGTCGCGGGCGTCGACGGTCACCGAGCAGCCGGCCGCCGGACAGGCCGCAGCGGCTTCGGCCTTCGGCGCCGACCTGGTCATCGCGGCTCCGGCGAGTCCGGCCGCGATCAGGCCGAGCACCGCGACTCGTGCCACCATTGCACGCGTACGGCGTACCAGCCGGAACGATCGAGTCGTTGCTGCAGACATCAGAACCACCCTCCCTGGCGGCATGACCCGAGCAGGCCGCCGCCTGGCGCCTGGACATCTGTGGGTGATGATCCGACGGCTGGACCGGTCAGGTGCCGTGCATGACGGCTCTGTCATCTGGAGGTCATTCGACGGTCATTCCCGGCAGATGACGATCCGGTCATTTCATGACGGTCCGGTCATCTAGCGGGTCGCCGGACCGCCGCGCTTCCTATCGTCAGGCTGTCGGCGCCGTGTCCCGGCGCAGGTGGGAGGGGGAGCCCGTGCGGCACCGCTGTCTGCTGCTGATCGCCGGCGTCTTCCTGCTCTGCTGGATCCCGTCGGCAGCCTCCGCACACACCGAGCTGGTCCGATCCGATCCCGCCGACGGCGCCGTACTGGCCGAATCCCCCGGCGTCGCCCAGCTGTGGTTCAGCGGTGACATCTCCGCGTCCCGCAGTACCGCGCGGCTGGTCGACGCGGACGGCGCCACAGTCGCCGGAACCACCCTGGTCGGTGGTTCCGGTGATCCACGAGTGCTCGCCGTCCAGCTTCCGAGCCTGACCGATGGCCCGTACGGGCTCCTGTGGGAAGCAGTATCGGCGCGCGACGGCCACACCACCGACGGAGCCGTCACTTTCTCGATCGGCCGCACCGGAGCGCTGTCCGTGAATGTCCCTGACGGCGACGGCGGCCTGGTGCCGCGGTGGGTTTGGCTGCTCGCACTGGCGGGTGTGGTGGGCCCGATCGCTGTGATGGTCTTCGTACTGCGCAGGCCGGGTGATCCGACCGGGACCGGCGTACGTCGGCGGCTGCTGATCGCCTCGCTCGTCTGCGCGCTCGTTGCCCTGGGCATCCATCACTCCGGCTTCCGATTGCTCGCGCTACTGGTTCTCTGCGCACTGTTGGTACTCGCGTTGGCAGGCCGTGTGCCAACTGCAGTGCTCTTGGCGCCGGTCGCGGTACTGATGTGGCTCGAAGCCCTCAGCAGTCACGCGGCAGCACTGTCGGCGCATCGGACCGCTGCGTTGGCGGCTACTGCGGTCCATGCGTTCACAGGACTGCTGTGGATTGGCGCGGTGCCGGCCCTGCTGCTCGTGTTGTGGCACGGGCCACGCACCGAACTCATCTGGCGTTTCAGCGGTCTTGCAGCCGCGGGTGTCCTGCTGGTTCTGGTGACCGGACTCTTCAGCGCCGGTCTGGAGGTGGCCACGCCCGGCTCTCTCGTGACAACGCGGTACGGGCGTTTGCTGCTGCTGAAGACCGGTCTGCTCGGAGTGATGGGCGCGCTCGGGCTGCTGAATGCATGGCGGCTCCGACGACGGTCTGCTCCGCTCCGCACGATCGCCGCCGAAGGATCCGTTGGCGCGCTGCTCCTCGTCGCGGTGGCCGCGCTCGTCGGACAGGCGCCCCCGGTGGGTGCTCCGTCAGACGTCGCGTCCGCGATGACGCGCAGCGGCTTCACCTCGGATCTCGTCGTCACGGTCTCGGCGACTCCCAACCAGCCAGGTGTGAACTGGTTGACGGTGCTTGCCGAGAGCACCCGACGACCCGCGCCGGCCCCGCTCGGCGCGGTGGATCTGCGGATCGGCACGCAAACCGTTGCTCTGCAGCGATTGACTGCCACTCGCTACTTCACGACGTACCGAGCCGACTCGGCCGGTGGTGTGCGGATGGTCGCCGTTCTGCACCGGGCCGGCCGCGAGTACGCCGTACCGCTCGACTGGAGGGTGTCGGCACCTGCTGCCCGGCCGGCGTCCGGACAGAGGTTGGCGCCGTACGTCGATGTCGCGGCGCTGGCGCTGCTGGAGCTCGGGGTCGTGCTCTGTGCCTGGTGGCTCGTTCGTAGTCCTGGAGGCCGACGATGAAGTCTGTTGTGGTTGCCACTGTTGCGTCCCTCACGCTGTCCGGACCGGTGATCACCGCGCCGGCGCCCGATCCGTTCGTCGATGTCGTCGTCGTGATGAAGGCACAGCTGAATCCCACGGTCACCGCGCCGACCCGACGCGACCGCCTCCGTCAGCTCGAGCAGGCGTTGCGGAAGCACGCTGACGCGACCCAGCTCGGCACCCGCGACCTGCTCGCCGTACGCCGGAAGGAAGGCCGGGTCACGTCGGTGGTACCGCTGTGGATCACCAACGCGATCGGTGCCCGGGTTCGAGCCAGCGTGGCAGCGGAACTCGCGCGACGGGCCGATGTCCAGGAAGTCCGGCCGAGTACGACGATCCAGGCGCCGTCCGCTATGACCGCGACGGCCGTCGAGCCGAACCTGGCTCAGGTGAACGCACCGGCGCTGTGGGATCTCGGCTACCGCGGGCAGGGCATGGTCGTGGCCTCGATGGACACCGGTGTCGACGTGAGCCATCCCGAGCTGGCCGCGCGCTGGCGTGGCGGCACGAACAGCTGGTACGACCCGAACGGTCAGCATCCGTCGGGACCGGTCGACGTGAACGGTCACGGCACCCAGACGATGGGGGTGATCGTCGGCGGCGACGGCGGCGGTACGTCGATCGGCGTCGCGCCCGACGCGCGGTGGATCGCGGCCAAGATCTTCAACGACCGCGGCCAGGCCTCGTCGACGGCGATCCACCTCGGGTACCAGTGGCTGCTCGACCCGGACGGCAACCCCGCGACCGCCGACGCGCCGAACGTCGTGAACAACTCGTGGACGATGACCGCCGGGAGCTGCAGCCTGGAGTTCCAGCAGGACCTGCGCGCGCTCCGGTCCGCGGGCATCCTCCCGGTCTTCGCGGCCGGCAACTACGGTCCGTCGGCCGGCACATCGGCCAGCCCGGCGAACAACCCGGAGGCCTTCGCCGTCGGCGCGGTGGACGGCAACGACACGATCGACCCGTACAGCAGCCGCGGGCCTTCGGCCTGCACACAAGGCGTCTATCCACAGTTGGTTGCCCCTGGCACCGACATACGGACGACAGATCTGTACGGCGGCTACCTCGACGTCTCCGGATCGTCGCTGGCCGCACCGCACGTCAGCGGAGCACTCGCCCTGCTCCTCCAAGCGGTCCCCGGGCTCGCGGCAGACCGTCAACAGGCCGCGCTCGAGGCAGGCGCCGTCGACCTTGGCACGGCGGGGCCTGACAACGACTACGGCACCGGCCGTCTCGACGCGCTGGCGTCGTACAACTGGCTGCAGAGTACGCCGGACTTCGGCGTGACTGTCTCGCCGGCCGGGGCGACCGTCACGCCAGGCGGCACAGCCAGTTACACGGTCACGGTGTCCAGCAGCGGTGGATTCACTGGAGACGTCGCGCTCTCGGTCAGTGGTCTCGCCGGAACCTTCAGCCAGCCGGTCATTCCAGGTGGCGCCGGTACGTCGGTGCTCACCGTCACCGGTCCCACGACCACAGGTACCACCGCACTCGTCATCACCGGAACGAGCGGGTCGGTCAGCCACTCCGCTTCTGCGAGCCTGACTGTCGTGCCACCGCCGGACTACAGCCTCACGTCAACTCCGGCCAGCCGGACCGTCACCGCCGGAGCATCGACGTCCTACACCGTTGCGGTCAAACCCACGTCCGGCTTCACGGGCGATGTCACGCTGACAGCGAGCGGTCTCCCGGGCACGGTGGGCACCGTCGCTATCAGCCCGGCGGTGCTACACGGCACTGGCAACGCCCAGGTCGCCGTCACCACCTACTCATCCGCGCCCGCCGGCACGTACACCATCACGGTTTCCAGCTCCAGCGGTTCGCTCAGTCACCAGGTCGCCCTGACTCTGGTTGTCAATCGCCCGGACTTCGGCGTGACAGTCAGCCCGTCCTCCGCCAGTGTCCTCCGCGGACAGACGGCGACCTACACGGCCACCGTCTCCCCGTCCGGCGGCTTCACGGGCTCGGTGACGCTGACGGTCTCCGGGCTACCGCCGAACGCGTTCGCAACCTGGACCGGAAACCCCGTCGCGACCTCCGGAAACGCCGTACTGAAGGTCCGCACAACCTCCAGCACGACCCGAGGCACCTTCACCCTCAAACTAACCGCCACCAGCGGTCCCCTGACCCACCAAACAACAGCAACCCTGACAGTCCGCTAACCACGCGCAACTGGTGTCCCGAGCCGGAAGCCCGCGGCTACTTGGTGCGCGGTGGGCGGTGCGCCCAGCATTAGCGCCGCCAAGGCCTCCCCAAACCGGTCTGGGGAGCAAAACCCACCCGAACCAGCCTGTAACCCTCCCCATTCGGAGCGGATCGACCCGCGGACCCGCGGACCCGCATCTTTGAGAACCCACCGACCATTCTCGCGCCCCGATGACGGTCGGTAGCTTCTCAAAGAAGGAGCCTGCGGCCGATTCCGGTGGTTTGGGGAGTGTTGCAGGCTGATTCGGGTGGGTACGGCTCCCCACACCGGTTTGGGGAGGCCCGGGCACCGCGAAATCCTGGGCGTGCGTCTGGCCCGGCGAACTTGTGGCACGAGCTTCCGGCTCAGGACACTGGATTCACCAGGGAGTATGACGGGCGCGATCGAGCTGATTCGGCGCGACTGTCGAGGTATGAACACCAACCGGATCACCTTGGCGAACGCCAAGCGGGTGCAGGTCGCCGATCGCGCCGACGTTGCCCGCCTCACCGCCGTACCAAGCCAGCGCACCGATCTCGTCGCGCGGCTCGCCACCGTGCCGGGTCTCGTCCGGCCCGGTATCTCGCACTGGGACCTGAAGACTCGGCTCCCCTTGCACCCGTTGTCCAACGAGAACGCGTACGGCGACCCGCAGTTGCTGCACGACCTCGCCGTACCGGGCGCAGCCTTCGCGCATCGACTCGGCGCGGAGGTCGTCGTCGGCGCCGAAACCGGCGGCATCCCGCTCGCCACAGCCGTCGCGCTGACCGGCGACCTGCCGTTCGCGTTCGTCCGCAAGCCCGGCTACGTGGGGCATGAGGACCACGAGCCACAGGTCCGCGGCGCCTCGGTCGCCGGCCGCCGGGTGGTGCTCGTCGACGACGCCGTGTCGTCGGGTACGGCGCTCGAAGCATTCGCCGACGAACTGCAGAACGAGGGCGCGATCCTCGTGGGCGTCTTCACGCTGGTGGACATGCGCGACGTGGCCACCTCGGTGGCGCCGATCGCCACAACGCTTCCGATCGAGTCGGTTGCCACCTACCTCGAGGTACTCACGGCAGCCACCGATCACGGCGTACTGGATCCGGCGACGCACCGGCTCGCCGTCGACGCCCTCGTCAACCACTGGTCCGACGACGACCCCCGCTGGACACTGCTGAACCAGGCAGCCTGACCGTTGCGGTGACTCGGCTCCAGGTGCAAACCTGGCGTGATGGCAGATCGCGGACTGCGCGGCCGGCAACGGGAGACCGCCGTACTGTCGGGACTGATCACCTCCGCGCGCACCGGGCACAGCGAGGTCCTGGTCGTGCGCGGTGAACCCGGGGTCGGCAAGTCGGCGCTGCTGGACGAACTCGTCGCCCACAGCGATACCTGCGCGGTGACCCGGACCGTCGGGATCGAGTCCGAGATGGAGCTCGCGTACGCCGGCCTTCACCAGCTCTGCACGCCCTTCCTGGCCGGCCTCGAACGTCTCCCTCGACCACAACAGGACGCCCTCCGTACGGCGTTCGGGCTGCTTGAGGGTCCTGTACCGGACCGGTTCCTCGTCGGACTCGCCGTACTCAACCTGCTGTCGGATGCCGCCGCCAAGCGACCGGTCCTGTGCATCGTCGACGACGCCCACTGGCTGGACCAGGTATCCGCCCAGGTGCTCGCGTTCGTGGCCCGGCGCCTGGCCGCCGAGTCGGTGGTGATGGTCTTCAGCGTGCGGAACGGCACCGAGCACGAGTTCACCGGCCTGACCGAACTCGAGGTCCGCGGCCTCGACGACGAAGACGCCCGGGCGTTGCTGGAGTCCGTCGTGCCGGGTCCGATCGACCCGCGGATCCGCGATCGGATCGTGGCCGAGACGCACGGCAATCCGCTCGCGCTCCTCGAACTGCCCCGGGCGTGGTCCCCGACAGAGCTGGTGGACGGGTTCAGCCGCGGACCGTTGACCAACCGGATCGAAGAGGGCTTCGTACGGCGGATCGAAGGCCTCCCCGCCGACACCAGGATGCTCCTGCTGACCGCGGCCGCCGAACCGCTCGGCGATGCGACGCTGCTGTGGCGCGCCGCCGAAGAACTCGGACTGGGCGCCGATCCGGCCGCGGGCGCGATCGAGTCGGGACTCATCACCTTCGGGCAGCAGGTGCGGTTCCGGCATCCGCTCGTACGGTCAGCGGCGTACCGGATGGCCTCGCTGCAGGAGCGGCAGGCCGTGCATCAGGCACTCGCGCAAGTCACGGACCCCGAGCTGTCGCCGGACCGCCGCGCCTGGCACCACGCACAGGCGACGACCCGACCGGACGAGGACGTGGCAGCCGAGCTCGAGAACTCGGCGCTCCGGGCCCAGAGCCGCGGCGGACTCGGCGCCGCAGCCGAGTTCCTCGAGCGCGCCGCCGAACTCACTCCCGACCCGGCCCGACGCGCCGAGCGGTCCCTGGCCGCCGCAGCCGCCAAGCGCAGCGCCGGGGCGCTGGACGAGGCGCTGAGTCTGCTCGACGGTGCTGCGGCCGGTCCGCCGGACGCGGTCCGGACCGCCGAGATCGAGCGGCTCCGGGGACAGATCGCCTTCGACCACGGTCGCGCGCGGGAGGCTGCCCGCGTACTCCTCGGCGCCGCCCGGATGCTCGAGCCCGAGGCTCCCGACCGGGCCCGGGTGATCTATCTGGAAGCGATGTCGGCGGCGATCTGGGCGAGCGGACCGGAGGCACCAGGCATCCTGTCCTTCGCCGCAGCCGCCGCTCCCCCGCCGGCCGAGTCGGACCCGCCGGCCGACCTCATACTGCAGGCACTCGCGCTGCGCATCACCAGTGGCTACCCGGCCGCCGCTGCACAGTTGACCAAGGCTCTGGACCGCGCACGGCACGCAAGCATCGGCGCCGACGACGTGGGCAGCTGGCTCTGGCTCACCGGGAACCGGGCCAGCGGCATCATCGCGATCGAGGTCTGGGACCTGAACGCCGGCCTGGAGCTCGCGCGCCGGCAGGACCGGATGGCCCGGGAGACCGGCGCGCTCGTCCAACTCCAGTACGCCCTCAACTTCCGCGCGAGCCTGGAGTGCCTGACCGGCGACCTGAACGCTGTCGCCGGTCTGGTCGAGGAAGACCGCCAGATCGCGGTAGCCACCGGCAACCCGCGGCTCGGCTACGCCGCCATGATCCTTGAGGCTTTCCGCGGCGACGAGGATTCCGCGACCAGGCTCATCGAGGCAACCCTCCGGCAGTCGACCGCGCAGGAGCAGGGTCGGATGGGAGTGTTCGCCACCATGGCAAGCGCCGTCCTGCACAACGGCCTCGGCCGGTACGACGTCGCTCGCGACGCCGCCCTCCGCGTCTTCGAACAGAACGCCCTCGGGTACGGCGTACTCGTCGTCGGCGAACTCGCCGAAGCGGCATCCCGCACCGGCGACACCAAGCACGTCGAATCCGCGCTCACCTGGCTGACCGAACGCACCACCGCAACCCCCACCGACTGGGGCCACGGCGTGCGAGCCCGCGTCCAGGCCCTGCTCGACGGCGACGAAGACGCCTACCGCGCCTCGATCGAGCACCTCAGCCGGACCCCGCTCCGCATCGAACTCGCCCGGACACACCTGCTGTACGGCGAATGGCTCCGACGCGAGGGCCGCCGCGTCGACGCCCGCGAACAACTCCGTACCGCCTACGAACAACTCACCGCGATGGGAGCCGAAGCCTTCGCCGAACGGGCCCGGCACGAACTGCTGGCCACCGGCGAAACCGTCCGCAAACGCCGGCCCGACACGCTCAACGACCTCACCGCCCAAGAGGCACAGATCGCCGGACTGGCGCGCGACGGGCACACCAACCCCGAGATCGCGGCCCAGCTGTTCATCAGCCCGCGCACGGTCGAGTGGCACCTCCGCAAGATCTTCTCCAAGCTCGGCATCACGTCCCGCCGCCAACTTCGCGCCGCCTTGGCTCGCTCCGCCTGAGCAGAACACAGCAGCCGGCCGGAGCGTTCGGCTCCGGCCGGCTTGGTTGCGGTGTTGGTCAGCGGGCGGCTTGTTCGATCACCCTGGTGACGGTCGCGGGCTGGGACAGCATGACCAGGTGGGAGGCTCCGTCGACCTCGACGGTCTTCGCGCCGGCCCGGTTGGCCATGAAGCGCTCGGCGGCCGGGGCGATCGCGTGATCGCCGGTCGGGATGACGGCGTACTTCGGCAGCGCGGTCGGGGCGGTCCGCTCGACCGGCTCGTCGAAGGCCGCGGCCGCGACCGGACGCTGGGCGGCCACGAACACGGCGGCCTGGCGGGCGGGAAGGTCGGCGGCGAAGATCGCGCGGGCGTTGTCCGGCTTGATCGCGAGATCGAGCCCGCCCGGGTAGGCGATCGGGGTGAGGGCCGAGCCGAGGTCGCTGCCCGGGAACTGCGAGTTCAGCGCGCCGAGCGTCTCGCCGGCCTGCGGGATGAACGCGGCCACGTAGACGAGCGACTTCACGCCCGCCGTACCGGCCAGCTCGCTGACCAGCGCACCGCCGTACGAGTGACCGACGAGCACCTTCGGACCGGGGATGGTGGCGAGGACGCCGCTGAGGTACGACGTGTCGGACGCGATGCCTCGCAGTGGAACGGCGGGTGCGACGACCTGGTAACCGTCGCTCTGCAGCCGGCCTGTCACAGCGGACCAACTGTTGCCGTCGGCAAACGCCCCGTGCAGCAGGACGATGGTCGGTTTCTCCTGTGTGTGCGTTCCGACTGCGGCTTGTGCGGTGGTCGCGCCCGCCAGTAGTACGGCGCCGCCGACCGCTGCCAGGACGAGGTTCCTTGCCTTGCGCATCAAGTTGATCATGGTGTTCACGCCTCTACGTGGTGGGTGGTGAGAGCCTCGAGGTTGCGGGCCTCGATGGCCTTGACGGAGTTGTCGAACGGCTTGCCGAGAACGCGCTTGCCGAACAGGCCGAGCACGAAACCGAGCAGCCGGCCCTTCAGGTTCTTGCCCTCGCGGACGATCGAGACGTCGATCGTCGTGGCGCCGTCGGTACGGCGGCGGAGGGTGTAGGTGTGGCCGGACGCGCCGCCCCAGAGGTTGGAGTCGGTGGTCTTGAGGACGATGTGGTTCGGGTCGGACCAGTCGTAGTGCAGCCGTTCCCACACGGTGTCGTTGCCTTCGGTGACGTCGGCGTACCAGGGGCCCTGGTCGTGGACCTTGAGGTGGTCGTCCGAGCTGTTGGCGAAGAGCTTCGCCCGGCCCGGCCCGAAGTCGGTCAGCCCCGCGATGAACTGCTCAGGCGTCGACGTGGTGACCTCGGTGAAATGAATGGTGGACATCTGCGTTCCGTTCCTCGAGGGATTCCCTGACGGGATCCACTACGCCCACTGTTCGTCCTCGAAGATCGGGTCACACCCGTGGATTTCCCTGGTGTGCCAACGTGTGCAACACCGGGCGAGGTCAGTGCAGGGCGGCCAGGCGGCGGCGCGCGCCGGTCAGGCTCTCCGCGGCCCGCTCCCCATCGGCGCGCCCGGGCGGCAACCCGTGGGTTTCCCTGGTGTGACGGCGAGCCGGCGGCGGGACGGTGGAGCCAGACCTCAGGAGGAATCATGAAGCTCTTTCACCGCCCCGTAGCCGTACCAGCGCAGCGCACCCACCTGAACTCGCAGCCGGCCGGACCCGACAACGGACCGGTCGTCGTCCTCGCCGACGCACGTGGCTCCGACCTCGATGCGCTGGAATGGGCCGCAGCCGAAGCCGCTGCACGCGGATCCGAGTTGCGGATCGTGCACGCGCTCCAATGGCCACGGCTGCTCGACCCGGTGGGCAACCCGACTGTGGACCTACGGGCTCGCGGGGCCGCCGAAGCAGTCGTGTCAGCCGCCGTCCACCACGCCCGCCGGATCGCGCCGTCACTGCGGATCACAGGCAGCGTGTTCCCCGGCCGGCAGCTCACGGCACTGGTCGGCGAGACCCGCGGAACCGATGGAGCGCTCGTGGTCCTCAGCCGGAACAAACTCAGCCACGGTCGGTTCGAACGAGCACTCGCACGCCAGCTGAACCGGCGTACGACGGCCTCAGTCGCGGTGATCGGGCTGTCGTCCGCGGGCTCCGCAGGAGCGTCGGCGGGTCGAGTAGTCGTCGGCGTCGACGATCACGGCGGCCCGTCGGACGCACTCGGATTCGCGTTCCGCGCGGCACGGCGCCGCGGCACCGGCCTGACCCTCGTCCACGCGACCGGGTCGCTCGAGTACGACGAACTCGAGGAGTCGGTGCGCACCTGGCAATCGGCGTACCCAGAGGTCGACGTCCGGTGGCGCGTCGAGCCCGGCCCGATCGACAGCGTCGTACTCGCAGAGTCGACCGCAGCCGCTCTCACCGTCCTCGGCCCAGCCCGCCACGGCCTCATCCACCAAGCAATCAACGCCTCCGAAACCTGCACCATCCTCCGCCTCGCCCGCACCCCAGTAATCCTCACCGCCGCACCCCCGCGAAGCATGCGCAGAGCCGCACTTTGAGAACCCACCAACCATTCTCGCGGCGCCGGGATGGTTGGTGGGTTCTCAAAGTGCGGTGTGTCGGGCGGGTCAGGGTTGGGCGGCCCAGTCGGCCCAGCTGGCTTTGGCGCCGGAGTCTCCGATGCGGACCACGTCGTATACGGCTGCACCCGCGACTAGGACGGCGATCACGGTTAGCGTCGCGGTGAGGGCGTTGGATGTAGGGGCGAGGAATGTGCGCTTCGCCGGCGTGCGTCCGGTGCTCTCGCGCTGTCGCCACCACAGGATCAGCGCGAAGGCCGCGACTCCGACGGCTGCGTAGATGGCTGTGTCGCCGAGTTCGGCATGCGCGCGGATCAGGGGGTCCGGTGAGAGGCGGCTCTCGAGCCACTCGCCGGCGCTCGTCGTGATCGGTACGAGTACGACGACGATGATCGACAGGATCGCGTTCGGGCCGGCCAGCCGGCGCCTGGCTGCGGGCCACAGTGCGGTCAGCGCGAGGAGAGCGGCCGCGAGTGGGAGCAGGACGACGATGGCGTGAACGAGCAGCACGTGGGCGGGGAGACCGTTGACAGTCTGCATGCGGGTTCCTTCGAATCGGGTCAGGGAAAGTCAGGCTGGCAGCCGGTTCTTGGGGAATTCTTGGAAGCGTTCAGCCCGCCGCGCGGAAGTGCGCGGCGTCCAGCGCGGACTGCAGCGAGCGGCGATATCCGTCGGAGGTGAACGTTGCCCCGGACACCGTGTCGATCCGGGCGCTCTGGGCCGCGATCGCCTCCTGCTCGAGCTGCGGCAACGCGAACGAGCTGATCTCGCGGTCCCGCCCGCCCGACGACGGGTACACCACCGCCGTCACCTTGGCCAGTCGTTGACCGCGGACCGTGATGCGGACCTGCACCGGCCCGTACCGCGTGTCCTCCGACGTCCCGTTCACGGTCAGGTCGCCCGTGCCCGGCGACGTACTCACGACTCCTGGCGTTGCCGCAGGCACCGACGTGCTCGAGACAACGTTCCGGCTCGTAGGGAAGAGGAACAACAGCGCCAGCAGTACGCCGGTACTCCCGCCGACCAGCAGGTTGCGCCGCAACCGCTGCGAATGCGCCGTCAACGCGCACCGGCTTGGTGCGCGGCGTCGAGTGCCGACTGCAGCGACTGGCGGTACCCGTCGGAGGTGAACGTTGCCCCGGACACCGTGTCGATGTGCGCGCTCTGTGCCGCCAAGGTCTCGTGGTTGAGTTGCGGGACCGCGTCGGCGTTGATCTGGTCGGTCTGCCCGTCTCCGCTCGGGTGCTGCAGGGCGTGGGCCTTGGTGATCCGCCCACCGCGAACGGTGATCTCCACCTGCACGGGCCCGTACTGCGTGTCGACCACACCGCCCGCCACAACAACCGAAGCTGTCGTGGGGGTGCTCGGCCGAGGGGTCGTCGGGGTGGTGCGACTAGGTGCCGTCGGGGTGGTGCGACTAGGTGCCGTCGGGGTGCTCGGCCGAGAGGTCCTCGGAGTACTCGACCGTGCGGACGGGGTCCTTCGGCTGCTGTTGCGGCTGGACTCCGATGGTCGAGCCGACGGGTGGCTCGCGGGGGCGGAGCTGACCACGGTCGCCTGTCCGCTTGTCGTGTTCGGCTGCGCGCTCGCCCGGAACGCGACGGCGACGACCGCCGTGGTCGCCACAGTCATCAGCACCTTGATCCCGCGCCTCACCCACGTACTCCTTTCACCACGAGAACCGTTCCTGATGCAGTTGACCCGCCGGCAGCCCGGCCGCGAGAACGGCCGCGCACATCGCATCCATCCAGCGATCCGGTCCGCAGACATACACGTCGTACTGCGAGATCCCGGGCACGAAGCGCCGTACGGCGTCCTCGTCGGATGCGAACCAGGCGCCCTCGGGCAACCACGACACTCGGGCGGCCAGCCGCGGACCAAGCAAGTAGTGCAGTGTGATGCCGCGACGACTCGCCAGCTGCTCCAGCTCGTCACGGAACACCAGGTCCGCCGCATCGTGCGCGCGGTACACGAGCGTCGCGTCACCGGGCCGGTAGTCGAGTTCCTCGAGCAGTGCTCGCAGCGGGGTGATGCCGATGCCGCAGGCAAACATCGCGACGCGGTCGGTGACCCGTCGCTCGGCGGTGAGCCGGCCGTACGGGCCCTCCACGGCAACCCGCGTACCCGGCCGCAAGCGGGCGACCCGGCTGCTGCCGTCGCCAGCGGACTTCGCCGTCACCCGGAGCCGGTCCGGTGCCGGTGAGGCCGACAACGAGTACGGGTTGCCCCGTGACCAGCCCGGACCGTCGAGGAACCGGAACACGAAGTACTGCCCCGCCCGGACCGGCATCCGGTGCAGTCCGCGCCCGCCGAGCAGCACCGTCACCACCCCCGGCGCCTCGCGGATCACCTCTCGCACAGTCAGCCCATGCCGAAGCGTCCGCCAGAGCGGCAGCGCGAGCCGATACAGCACAATCGCGCCGAGCGCGACGCCGTACGCCGACCACCAGTAGAGGCGCGCCACACGCGAGGTCGTGAAGTCCGCACCGGTCCAGATCTCATGCGGTATCGACAGGCCAACACCGACGTACGCGTAGAGGTGGAGGAGGTGCCACGACTCGTACCGCAACGCCTTCCGCGCCACCTTGACCGACGTGATTACTACGAGCGTCAAGGCGACACTCGCCGCGACCGCGAGCAGCATCCCGCCGTACGTCGTGACGACCGTCCACGTCTCACGCAGCAGATTGTTGTGATCGCGGAGCGTGTACCCGGCGAGGATCAAGCCGATGTGCACGAGGAGGAGGTTGAACGACCAGAAACCAACCAGCCGGTGGCGGCGCGCCAGCTCGTCCTGGCCGTAGCTCCGCTCGATCATGGGCACCCGCGCCATCAGGAACACCTGTACCAGCAACAGGTCCGCTGCCACGAGCCCGGACAGCCGCCCGAGCGACGTGAACAGGTCCGCGGGCCCACTCGCGAGCGTCTGGAGCCCACGTCCCGAAACCCACAGCGCAACAACCACCAGCACGCTGGCCCAGCACAGCACCCCGGCGACATCGCGCCACCACCCCGGCGTCGGCCTCGGCCTCGGCCGACGGCGGGCATGCGTGGTCCGCGGCCTGATCGCCTGTTCTACTGGCCCGCGGTACGTCATGCTCCGACGGTGCCCGCCAATTCTTAGCCCTTCCTTGGACCGCCTTCCGCAAGCGCGGGCAGGACGAGTTCGAAGGTCGCGCCGAGGTCGCTCGGGGCGAGCCGGAGCTGGCCGCCGAGCCGGTTCGCGACGTCGTGCGCGAGCGCCAGGCCGAGGCCGTAGTGCTTGCGTCCTGACCGGTGACCGCCGGAGTCGAACCGGCGCAGGACCCGCTGCGCCGCCTCTGGACCGATCCCGGGGCCTGTGTCGCTGACCGCGAGGATCACGTCGCCGCGGTGCCGCCGTACCGTGATCCGTACTTCGCCACCTGACGGCGTGTGGTCGATCGCGTTGTCGACCAGAGCGATCGTGGCCCGCCGGATCGCGCTCGGCGAACCGAGGGCGCGGGCAGCGTCAGTGTCGGCGGTCCAGCGCAGCCGCACCCCGGCCTCGTCCGCATGAGCGCCGGCGGCATCGGCCACGTCCCGCGCGATCCCGACCAGGTCGACCGGCTCGTAGTTGTCGGCACCTCGCGGATCAGCCGCTGCCAGCAGGTCGTCGACGACCCCCGCGAGCCGGCGAGTGTCCTCGACAACGCCGTCCGCGTCCCCCAGGACCTCGTCGCTGGCGCCAGTGCGGCGCAAGGCCCGTCCAAGCACCTGCGCGCGGGTGCTCAGCAACGTCAACGGCGTACGCAGCTCATGCCCGGCGTCGGCCACGAACGCGCGCTGCAACGTCAGCGCCTGTGCAAGCGGCCGTACGGCGCGTCGCCCGATCAGCACGCCCAGCAGCCCAGCCAACAGCAGCCCCAACGCCGCCGCCAACCCCATCGCCTGCAGCATCCTGACACGATCCTTGTGCGCCGTCGCCAGATTCAGAACGGCCTGGACTCGCTTGTCGTTAACGACCCCGCTGGCAACGCGAAACTGACCGTCGTCGTTCTCCAGCGTGATCAAGCTGACCTGCCCAGTCGCTCGCGCTCGTAGCGCAGCGAGCTCAGGCAGGAGCTCCTCAGGCAGTCCAGGTGAGGTGGTCGTTCCGGACGGACCGGCCATGACCAGCCAGGTCCCGGCCGGCGGATCGCCTACATCGTCGGCCGTGGCGACAGCTGACCGGAGCAGATCGTCCTCCGCACTGGCCTGCCCGCGGACGACCACCAGCGTGACCAGGGCGATCAACAGCAGCATCGCGACCGCGACCAACGCGGCTGCCTGTACGGCGACCTCGCGCGCGGCCCGGCGTACAAGCACCTCGTCACCGATCGGTCGGCCGGTCACAACTTCCCCAGCCGGTACCCGAGCCCACGAACCGTGCTGATCACGCCGCGCCCGAGCTTCCGCCGGCAGTAGTGGACGTAGGTGTCGACGACCGTTTCCGACTCGGCGTCACCGAACACGCGATCGAGCAGCTCGGCCCGGCTGAACACAGCACCAGGTCGAGCCGCCAGCAAGCCGAGCAGCGCCGCCTCCCGCTCCGACAGCTCCACGGACCCGCCGTCAGTCCGTCGTACCGTCCGGATCGCGAGGTCCAGCGAGCCATCCGGTACGGCGAGTTGGACAGCCTGATCGAGATGACGCCGCAGCAGGGCACGCACCCGCGCGAGCAGCTCGGTGAGCTCGAACGGCTTGGTGAGATAGTCCTCGGCACCCGCATCCAGTCCTTCGACCCGGTCCTCCGTGCTGTTGCGCGCGGAGAGCACCAGGATCGGCGTACCGACGCCACGGCTCCGCAGCCGCGCGATCAGGTCCAGGCCCTCGACGGCCGGTAGACCACGGTCGACGATCATCGCATCGACGGGTCGCGTGAGGGCGAGGTGCAGGCCGGTGTGCCCGTCGCCTGCCCGCGTCACGGCGTACCCCTCGTCCGTGAGCACCCGGTCGAGCAGCCGGGCCAGGTCGGCGTCGTCCTCGATCAACAGGATCCGCGACGTCACGACCGTCCCCAGCCGGCCGTCGCGAACAGGTTGCCGTCAGCAAGAACACCGAGACCTTCGTACCCCGCAAGCAGCACCTTGGGCCAGTCGTCCCCGGCGACGAACGCGGCCGTCGCCAGTACGTCGGCGTACTCCAGCGCCGGCCCGGTGACCGACACCGACAACCATCGGCTCACCACCGACTGCCCGGTGCGTGGATCGTACAGGTGTGCACCGCGCGCCGCCGTCCCGCTCGTCGCCACCGCTCCCGCGGTCCGTGACACGCTCGCGACCACCCGGCCCGGATCTCGCGGATCCTGGATGCCCACGGTGAACGGCTCGTTGCTCGGGCACACGATGAGCACGTCACCGCCCGCGTTCAGGCACCAGTCCACGTCCACGACCTCCCGCAGCCGCTCGCCGGCCCGCTCGACGGCCCACCCCTTCACCAGTCCCGAAGGATCCCATGGACCGCCAGGCACCTCCGCGTCGAACAATCCACCGGTCAGGTCCCGCGCGGCAACACACCGCTCCGCGACCTCTTGCACCACCGGAGGAACACGATCCCAACTCAGCTCGCCCCGCGCCAGCAGGCTCACCGCGCTGTCGTCCTTGTACGGCGAGAACACCCGATCGGCCTCGGTCAACTCGGCGAAGACCTCCCGCACCGCAGCCTCCGCCCGCTCCGAGCCGGCCGCGTCCCCGCGAGCGAGCACGCTGACGGGCAGCCCCATGATCTGCTCGACCCAACTCCGCCGCAACACCATGCCGCAACGGTACGTCGGACCACCACCGGCAGGTTTCCGGAAAGAAGTTTGCACCAGGCGCCAAAAATGTTCCGGAAACCCGCCCACCACCTAGTTACTGGGTCCAGATCTGGAGTTCGGACAGTTGAGCGGCCGGCCAGCCGGTGTTCGCGGTAATCGTGGCTCGCCAATAGCGCTGGGTGGACGCGGGGAACGTCAAGGTCACCGTGTTACTCGTCGTGGGCGAGAATGTGTACGCGGCACCGGCCTTCACGGTTGTGAACGTGGTGCCGTCGGTCGACCCGAGCAGCGACAGGGTCTGGTCACGAGCGCCCCACGAAGCGGGCAACTGCAGCACGACTCGGCTCGCGGACTGAGCCGAGCCAAGATCCACCTGCGCCCACTGCGGGAACGCGTTGTTCGCGCTCTCCCAATAGGACGACTGATCCCCGTCGGTCACGTTGGCCGACGCGTAGCTCTGGTTGTGCGACGACTCGCTGGTGGGCTTGCCCGCGGCCAGGTTCGCGGGTGCAGTCGAACCGCTCGTGAACTGCAGGCTGTTGAGATTCCAGCCGCCGTTGTCCTGGTAGACCGTCAGCGTCTGCAACCCGGCAGGAAGCGTCACCTGAGTGGTGACCGTTGCCCAGTTCTGCCAGCCACCAGTCGCCGGAAGGCTCACGTTGCCACTGACACCAGAGCCGCTCGCCAGGTGGAACGCGTTCGTCACCGCAGCCGGCGTCGCGACGCGCATCGCCACGCTGTACGTGCCAGCGGTAGCCACGTTGACGGTGTAATGGAACCACTGGCCGGTGCTGGTCCAACCAAGGTTGTACCCGCCGCCGTTATCTGAAGTGGCCTCAAGATCGACCCCGTCGGCGCGATAGCCGTTAGCGGTCCCGTTGATCGACCCCACGCTGTACGCGACGCCCTGCCCGCCCGTGTTGTAGTTCTCCGCCTGCACAACGCCTGGGATCGCGGCAGGCGTCCCGCCGTACGGGCCTTCCGGCGTACCGCCCTGCCAGCTGTTACCGCTGACCGAGGCACTGAATCCGCTGGAATTGTTGGCGTACGGCGTACCGCCGCCGGTCACCGTGTTACCCGTGATCGTCGCGGATCCGGACGGTGCTGGGTAGAACGGCGGCGAGATGACGATGCCGTTGCGCCACGGCGAGGTGACTGTGTTGTTCTGCAGTTGAGTGTTGGTCGACGTCGAGAAGCCGATGCCGTCGTAGACAGAGTTGACGATGGTGTTGTTGCTCGCGGTCACGCGGTCGACCACGCCGACGTTCTGCCCGTCGCCACCGTTCCCGATATGGAACGCCGGCTGCCCTTGGTTATAGGCATTCCCACCCGAGCGTACGACGGTATTGCCGGTGACCGTCGCCGACAACAGATCGTTGCCGTTGACACCGAACCGCCCCGCGCCGAGGCCGATGTACCGGGCGGTGTCGGAGACGTAGTTGTTCTCGATCCGATGCCCGCTACCGCCGTACACGCCGATGCCCTTGCCGCCCCACGGCGCGATCGATGTGTTGTTCGTGACGACCGCGTTCGCCATCGGGGTGTAGTAGACCCGCGTGCCGTCGATGTCGTTGTAGTTGACCGAGTTGATCGCGAGGGCGTCGTCACCGGTGCCGCGGACGAAGTTGTTCGTGATGGTCAGGTTGTTGCCGACGGAGTTGCCCATCGAGACGTTGTTGATGTTGGCGCCGTCGGCCCAGATCGTCGTGAGGCGGTTGTTCCGGATGGTGCCGCCGGTGCCGGAGGCCCAGAAACCGGAGAGCGTGTGCTGGGTCCAGATCCCGTCGGCCACCCAGTTCGTTCCGGTGACGTCCATCGAGCCGCCCGCGCCGTCGACGGTCGCGCGGCTGGTCGCGTTCGAGTCGACGTGCAGGTTCTGGATCGTGGTCGAGGTCAGGCCCCACAGCGCGGGCAGCGGGGTGCTGTTGGGCAGCGGTACGTCGCGGTAGATCGTGCTGTACCACGCGCCCGCGCCCGCGATCGTGATGCCCTGCGCCTGCAGACCCTGCGTCCCCTTCACGTAGAAGGTGCCGGCCGGGATCCACAAGGTCCTGCCCTGCGACTGCGCCTGGTTGATGCAGCTCTGGATGGCGGCCCGGCTGTCGACCGACGCGGGGTCGGCCGCACCGTTGGTGGGCGTGTTGTCGGCGACCGCGCCGCAGTCGGTGATCGAGATCGAGTTGGCGGGCTGGGCGAGCGGCGCCGGCGCGCTCTCCACGTCGACGACGTCGATGTCGTAGAAGGCGGCCGAGTTGCCCGAGTCCTTGCGCAGCATGAACGTGCCGCCGGCCGCGATCGGCGTACCGGTGACGAAGGTGCGCGTCTCGTCGAAGAACACTCGCGGGTTGCCGTCGGAGGGGTTCTGGCTGTTGCCGTTGTAGTTGTTGTTGCCCTCGTACAGCCACGTCTGCTTCGAGTTGGCGTTGAGCGTCTGCCGCAGGCCCCCGTCGACGTACAGGTTGAGCGTGCTGGTCTGGCCGCCGCCGTTGCTGCCGTCGGGGATGCTCAGCCGGACGGTGATCGCGTTGATCGCGTGGCCCGTGGTGTTGGTCCACTGCACGCTCTGCCCGGTCCCCGCGAGGTGGGCGTACGCGTGCCCGGACGCCTCCAGCGAAGCACCGGAGTACTGCGTGGTTGGCGCGGCGGTCAGCGACACCGAGGTCGCGCCACCTCCGAGCGAACCGGCCTCGGCCTCGTAGGAGGTGAACGGGACAGTCGCACCGGAAGTCGCAGCAGCAGCCGCTGCGGCAGCCTCCGGTACGACGAGCACGGTAGCGATGGGAACGGCCACCAAGACGGCGGCGACCAGTCGACGGAACGGCACAGGACTCATGGATCTTCCTCTCTGGCCGCCGCGGGGTCGGGAGCGGGCGTCCCGAGGGTGGGCGCCACGTCGGCCACCGGTGTCAGAATCTTGCTGCCGTACGTCGAGAATTTGCACAGACACCGTGAAGAGGATGAAACGCGAATGTCACCGATGCGTCAAGACGGAAGCACCAGCTGACCCTGGTGTCCTGCTTCTGAAGTCCGTGCCATAAGTCCGGCTGGGCTCGACGCACCCCCGGAACTCGCGGCGCTCGGGCCTCCCCAAACCGGTTTGGGGAGCCGTACCCACCCAGATCAGCCAGCAACCCTCCCCAAACAGCCGGAATCGGCCGCCCAACGTCGCCGCGGCCGGGCTCGCGACGCAGCACCTGATCGATCTCGGGCGGCGACGGATCGCCGCGATCGGCGACCAGTCCGACGAGAGCCGCCGTACCGGTCGGCTCCGGACCGAGGGCTACCAGTCGGCCCTGCGCTCGGCCGGCCTCGAGATCGTTCCCGAGCTCATCCGCCCGACCGAGTTCTTCCCCCGCGCCGACGGCGCGGCCGCGATGACCGACCTGCTCGCCCTCCCCCAGCCTGACCACCATCCGCCCCGACAAGATCCAGATCGCCAAGCACGCCGTACAGCTCCTCCTCAACCGGCTCGACGGCGACGAGTCCGCACCCGCCGAGCTCGCCGCCGACTACGACCTCGTGATCCGCGAGAGCACCGCTCAGCGCCGGAGGCTCGCCAATGCTGCTCGGGCCGCGTTGTAGCCGCACATTCCGTGGGCGCCGGCGCCGGGTGGTGTCGCCGCGGAGCACAGGTACGTCCCGGGTACGCCGAGCGAGTACGGACGCAACGTCGCGCGCGGACGGAACACCAACTGGCGAGCGGTGTTGGCTCCGGTGGTGACGTCCCCGCCGACGTAGTTCGCGTTGTCCTCCTGCAACTGCGTGGTCGATCGCACATGGCGATCCACGATCAGGTCGCGGAATCCTGGAGCGAACCGTTCGATCTGCGCCTCGATCAGCGGCGTGGCGTCGCCCTGAAAACCCGCAGGCACATGGGCGTACGAGTACAGCGGCCGCAGATCGCCCTCGGCACGCGACGGATCGGCGAGGTACTGCTGGCCGACCAGCACGTACGGCCGGTCCGGCATCCGTCCCGACACCACTTGCTGCTCGGCGCGCGCCAGCTCCGCGAAGTCCCCGATTACGTGGACCGTGCCGGCGCGCCGGGACGCCTCGTGAGCCCACGGCACCTCGCCGGACAGCGCGAAGTCGACCTTGAACACCCCAGGCCCGTGCCGGTAGTGCAGCAACGACCGCCGGATCCGGGCCGGCATCGCGTCGCCGGCGATGCGGGCTGCCGCGCCGGGCGCCACGTCCAGCAGGACGAGGTCCGCGTCCCTGAGCTGGTGGAGCGACTCGACCCGTACACCGGTCTCGACCTTGCCGCCGTACTCCTCCAGGACCGCGATCATCGCCCGGCTGATCGCGCCCGAACCCCCTTCGGCGACAGGCCAGCCGTACGCGTGCGCCGCCGTACCGAGGGCCACTCCGATCGCCGACGAGAACGGTGCCGACAGCGGCCGGAGCGCATGCGCCGCGACTCCCCCGAACAGCGCCTGCGCCTCGTCCGTCGACCACACCTTGGCAAGAGCCGCGGCCGGTACGGCGGACAACGCCCCGAACCGCGCCATCGCGAAGGGATGCGACGGCACGCGTACGACGGGACGCAGGAAGTCCGACGTGATCCGGTCGAACCGCTCCATCAGCGGACCGAACACGCGACTCCACTGACGCCCGTCCGGCCCGAGCGATGCCGCGGTCTCCTCGACCGACCGCACCACGGCGCCACCCCGCCCGCCGTCGAGCGGATGCGCGTACTGCACCTCGGGCCACCGCCACGTCAGGCCGTGCCGGGCCAGATCGACCGACCGCGAGAACGGCGTGTCGACGGCCAGCGGATGGAACGCGGAGCACTCGTCGTAGATCAACCCGGCCGTCGATTCGCTGCTCCGGGTTCCGCCACCGGGACGGTCGGCCGCCTCGAGCACTTGGACGTCCACCCCGGCGGCGGCGAGGGTGACCGCGGCGGCCAGGCCGTTCGGTCCGCTCCCGACGACGATCGCCTTGGTCATGATCCAGCCTCCGCGGTGTCCGGCTGCGCCCGCTTCGGGTAGCTGATCCGCTGGTAACCGTCGAGTCGCCACTCGACGTTGAGCGGGATCGGGCCGTTCGGCAGCCAGGGCTGCTCGGCGACCGCGTCGGCGACCTGGTAGGTGCCGCGTTCGACGATCCCGAGGGCCGCGTCGATCACGACGTACTGCTGGAAGTTCTTGTGCACCGGCTGGGACTCGATCCAGGCCACGATGAACTCACCCGGCGCGAACCCGCAGCGCTTCTGGATCGAGGCGATGAACTTGTGGTCGTGCAGGTGGCCGTCGCCGAAGTTGAACCCGACGATGCAGTTGGTCATGAACTCAGCTTCCCGGATCGCGTAGTGATTCACGTCGTCGCCGAGCTGGTCGACCAGGATCGAGTTCAGCGCGCGGCCCTGACTGTGCAGCGAACGCCAGCCCATCACCTGGTAGAGCGCGAGCTCTGCGACGTCCCGGCTGCCCAGCAGTTCGGTGACCTGATCGACGACCATCGGCGCCGGCTTCACCAGGCGCTCGTTCAGTCGCTGCTCCGCACCGGGGGCGAAGGCCCAGGTGGCCGACGCCCAGTTCCCGGCGTACTGGCGCATCGACGGGAGGAAGGACACCAGGTCCGGCCTCACGTTGCCCAGCACGGGGAAGACCAGTAGTGCGGCGGCCGTGAGTACGAGCAGCCACGGCGTCATGTCGCCGACGCCGAAGCCGTCCCAGTTGGGGTTGCCGAGGAACAGGAACCCGGCCGCGAAGGCGAACAGCACGTTCCACTCCAGCGGCACCGCCAGCGGGAACGTCGACGTGATGAACGCGTGGAAGCAGATCATCAGTACGGCGGCCACGATCGTGACGGTCCGGTTCGTCGAGAACAAGAGCACCAGTGGCGTGACGATCTCGACCAGGGTCCCGCCGACGTGGGCGAGCAGGTTTCCACTGTGCGACGGCCGCAGATCGTCCGGGAAGCTCCGGTAGTTGGCGCGTTTCATCGCCTTCAACGGCACCCACGGGGTGTTGCTGACCATCGGCGGCACCACCATGCCGAAGTGCTTGCCGAACTTGGAGAAACCGGCGCCGACCCACACCACCACGATCAGCAGCTTGAGCGCGACAATCATGTCGACCGCGCCGTACAACGTGAAGAATACGATCGCCGGCAGATACTGCTCACCGCGGGCCTGGAGGAAGAACACCTTGTCCCGCAGACCGAGAACGATTAGCAGTACGCCGAGGACCGCCATCAGCACCGGGGACACCCGGCCGCCGGTGAAGCCGTGCGCAGTCAATCCGGCGTCGTCGACCGTTGGCAGAACCAACGACAGCACGAGCGTCACGATGATCGCGACGTACAGTGTGACGTCCGTCGGCGTACGGCGGTCTCCGTCGGTCAGCGGGACCTTTCCTGGCCACGGTGGTTCGCGGATCGTGTCCACCCGGCCGTACGTGCGCCACCCGCCGGCGAACGGCTTGAAGTGCCCGGCCAGCGGACCCCAGGACCCGGCCACGCCGAGCATCTCCAGCAGCACCGTCCAGAGGACGAACTTCTGGTAGAGCACCGGCTCGTTCCAGAACTCGCTCGGGTGCAGCGGGCTGAAGCCCGAGGTCAGCGTTCCGATCAGGTAGCCGCCCAGCATGTAGAAGAACAGCAGCTTGACGATGTAGATGACGTGGAAGATCTTCGGCGAACCGAAGCCGTTCTCGGCCCAGTACCTGGAGAGGATCTTGATCCGCTCGAGATAGGGCAGTGCGTAGACCTGGTCCGGCTCCACCGGGGGAACCGAAGGCTTGGTGAATCCCATGGCGATGCTCCTCAACCGTGGAGAGACTTGCGGATGGCGGGCTTGTCGGGTTTGCCGACCGGGTTCTTCGGGATCGCGTCGACCACATGGATCGCGACCGGGACCTTGATCTTGGTGAGCTTGGTGCGGCACAGCGCGAGCAACTCGTCGATGTCGACCGGCCGGCCCGGGTACGGCGCGACCAGGGCGACCGGTACTTCGCCGTACACCGGATGTGGCGCGCCGACGACCGCGGCCTCGAGGACGGCGGGATGACCGTGCAGGACGGTCTCGATCTCCTTGGGATAGACGTTCTCGCCGCCGCGGATGATCATGTCCTTGATCCGGTCGACGATCCGCAGGTAGCCGTCGGCGTCGAGGATGCCGACGTCACCGGTGTGCAACCAGCCGTCGCCGAGCGCGTCGGCGGTGGCCTCCGGCCGGTTCAGGTAGCCCTGCATCACGTTGGCGCCCTGGATCACTACCTCGCCGCGCTCCCCCATCGGCACCAGGGCCCCGTCCGGGGCCATGATCTCGACCCGCTGCCCCGGCAGTGCCACGCCGACGGTGCCGGCTTTGCGTACGCCGTCGAGCGGGTTGGCCGTCGACGCGCAGGTGCCCTCGGTCAGGCCGTAGCCCTCGACGAGCCCGATCCCGAAGCGTTCCTCGGTCGCGGCCAGGAGCTCGGTCGAGACCGGCGCCGCGCCGCAGATCGCGAACCGGATCGAGGACGTGTCGGCGACGACGTCGTCGGGTTGGGAGACGAGGTGCGAGTAGATCGTCGGTACGGCGGAGAAGTACGTCGGCCGGTACTGCTCGATCGCGGCGAGGAACTCCAGCGGCTGGAATCGCTGCAGCACCGTCAACTCACCGCCGACCGCGATCGGGGTGAGGAAGCTGACGCAGATGGCGTTGACGTGGAACAGCGGCAGGATCAGCAAGCAGTGGTCGTCGCCGGTGATCTTCAGGTGCTCGGCCATCATCGAGGCCATCGCGCCGATGTTGCCGTGGCTGAGCATGACGCCCTTGGGCCGGCCGGTCGAGCCGCTGGTGTAGATCAGCAGCGCCAGGTCGTCCGCCTCGGTCACCGGTGCGGGCAGGTCGCGATCATTCCGTCTGGTACGGCGCAACTCGTCGACGGAGATGCTCGGACGGCCGCCGGTCGGTGCGTCGGGGCCGGAGTTGACCACGACGACGGCGTCCGAGTCGTTGATCTGATAGTCGGCTTCGTGTGCGGTGAACATCGGGTTGATGGGCGTCGCCGCCGCGCCGAGCCGCCACGCCGCGACGAGAACCACCAGGAGTTCGACGCGGTTCGGCAGCATCACCGCGACCACCGAGCCCGGTCCGACGCCGTACCCAGCAAGTTGTTCGGCGACGGCGTCGGTCCAGGTGCCGAGGTCGGCGTAGGTCAGGTCATAACGGGCGTCGCGGACCGCGGGCCGGTCGTCGTACGACGGCGGTCGCCGCCACGGGAGATAGTCGAGCATGGTCACGGTCTCCTCCGATCTGTTGCCATCGACAGTAGGAATCCGCGGCCGCCGGGGCACTGTGCCCGGAACACGAAGCTCGCCACGCCGTTCGTGCTCGCGAGCTGACAGCCGTCACATCCGGGCGCACAATCGGACAGGAGGAGGGCCGGTGCCATGGCTGCTGACATGCTGCACGACGCCGCGGTCGCGCGGGTGACCGCGCTCGCCACGCTGATGGGCACCGAGTTGTCCGGCCTTACCGGCACGCTGCACAAGGTGCTGGCCGAGACCATCACGGAGCTCCAGGGCGACCAGCTGATCGTCGAGTTGCTCGGCGCAAGTATCGAGAGCAACCTCGAGACGATCGCCCACATCCTGCGGTACGACGTACGGGTCGACGAGGTCGCTACGCCGTTCGCCGCCGAGGAGTATGCGCGCCGGCTGGCCCAGCGCGGGGTGGCCCCGATCGCACTGGTCCGCGCGTACCGGCTCGGCCAGCAACTGGTTCTCGACTGGGCCTTCGACGAGCTCACGCGGGACGCCGACCAGCCGGTGGCGCTCGCCGCCGGGCGGATCATCGTGGACACGACGTTCCGCTACATCGACCGGATCTCCGAGCAGGTGGTCAGCGCCTACGAGTCCGAACGCGTGCGCTGGCTGGCGAACCGGAACACGGTCCGCAAGGCGATGATCGAGGAACTCGTGCGCGGCGATCCGGTCGACCTGGCCGTCGCTGAGGCCGCGCTCAGCCACCGGCTCCGCCAGAACCACGTCGGCGTCGTCCTGTGGTCCACGTCGAAATCGACCGGGGACGAGGATCTCCGGGAACTGGAACGGTTGCTGCAGCAGGCGGCCACCGCGGCAGGTTGCTCAGGGCAACCGCTGTTCGTGCCGCGGGACCGCTCGACAGGCTGGGGCTGGATCCCGCTCGGCCGGAGCCGGGCGGCGATCGCTGTCGAGGGCGACGCGGACCCGAACCACTGGATCGCGGTCGGTTCGCCGGCCGCCGGGCCGGACGGGTTCCGGGTCACGCACCTGGAGGCGCTGCGGGCTCAACAGGTGGCGCTGGCGGCACGGGACCGGGCGGAGCAGGTCACCGCGTTCACCGATCCGCAGGTGCGGACCGCGGCGATGATGGCGGCCGATCTCGAAGGGACCAGCCGGCTGGTGTGGAACGCGTTGGGACCGTTGGCCGCCGACACCGAGTCGGCCGCCCGGTCGCGGGAGACATTGCTGGTGTTCCTCGAGGAGAAGGGCAGTTACCTCGCCACCGCGGAGCGGATCCATCTGCACAAGAACACCGTGAAGTACCGGGTCGACAAGGCACTGGAGGAACGGGGCCGGCCGCTGGACGACGAGCGCCTGGAACTCGAACTGGCGCTCGTCGCCTGCCGCTGGCTGGCCGGTTCGGTGCTGATGCCTGCCGCACCTTGACGTCAGCCGTGCTGCTTGGCCAGCAACCGCAGGCCGACCATCGGGACACTGAGTGCGATGCAGGACAGGACGGGAATCAGGAAAGCAATCATCGGAGTTTCCTCTCGGTGGGCCGGGCTGTGGGGTTCCGGGCTGGTACTACGAGATTCGCAGTCCCGACCCGCTCCGTTCCTGGCTCGCCGACCCGAACTTCCGCCCACCCACTGTGCCCCCCGCACAAACTGCGGCATCGTTCGAGGATGGGTGCCAAGAAGCGACTGCCGAAGAAGCTGTACGAGCGGGAACTGCTGCGGCTGCAGGCCGAACTGGTCAAGCTGCAGGAATGGGTCCGGGTCGAGAAGGCCCGGGTCGTGGTGATCTTCGAGGGCCGCGACGCTGCCGGCAAGGGCAGCACGATCAAACGCGTCACGGAGTACCTCAATCCCCGCGTCGCCCGGATCGCCGCACTGCCCGCGCCGACCGAGCGCGAGCGGACGCAGTGGTACTTCCAGCGGTACGTCGAACACCTGCCGGCGGCCGGTGAACTCGTCCTGTTCGACCGCAGCTGGTACAACCGCGCCGGCGTCGAGCACGTGATGGGGTTCTGCACCAACCGGGAGTACGCCCGGTTCCTGCACCAGTGCCCGATCTTCGAACGGCTGCTGGTCGAGGACGGCGTACTGCTGCGCAAATACTGGTTCTCGGTCAGCGACAGCGAACAGGAGAACCGCTTCCGCAGCCGCCTCGAAGACCCGATGCGCCGCTGGAAACTGTCCCCGATGGACCTCGAATCCATCACCCGCTGGGAGGACTACTCACGCGCCAAGGACGAGATGTTCGTCCACACCGACATCCCCGAAGCACCCTGGTACGTCGTCGAGAGCGAGGACAAACGCTCCGCTCGGATCAACATGATCGCCCACCTGCTGTCGAGCGTCCCGTACCACGAGGTCCAGCGCCCATCCCTGGAACTCCCGCCCCGCCCACCCTCCAAAGGCTACGAACGCCCACCCCGAGACATGCAAACCCAAGTCCCCGACCACGCCACCCAACTCCGCACCTGACCGGGCGGCGCACCCAAGTGGCAGATCAGCCCGCTCATCTGCCAGCAGGCGGCCGACCGCTCTCCGGCTCGTTCGCGTCGCGCTTCCAGCGGGCGTGGTCCCGGCATCCGCGCAGCTTGCCTCTGACGCCGCGGTCGCACGGCTTGTTCCGGCGGGCTCAAGGGGTCAGAAGATGTAGAAGCCGGTGACTACGGTTGGGAGGATGCCAAGGATGAGCCACGGGGAGAAGGGGGTGCGCTGGTGGATGAGGCGCATCCCGGCGATTGTCAGGAGGCCGATCACGCCTGACATGAGCCACAGGCCGATGCCGCGGCCGCGGTCGGTGTCGGTGAAGCCGATGCTGTAGACGGCGAGCGACACCGTCGGGACACTGCCGACGTGGAACAGGATGACCGAGGCGACCCACCGCTGGACGGTCTCGATCTTCATCGGGCGGGGCTGGCGCCGCTTCATTGGTCGTTCCCTGCGTAGAAGAGGTTGAGTCGGGTCGGTCATGTTCCGGATCGCCGGAGGCCGTCCAGCAGCTCCACCTGGTCGGACAGCACCGAGGTCAGGATGCCCCGGGCCACGGCGAGAAGTTCGGCCACCTGCGGACTGGTGAGCGCGTAGTAGACCTGGGAACCCTCGCGACGAGCCGTCACCAGACCAGCTCGGCGCAAGACCGCCAGCTGCTGGGAGAGGTTCGAAGCCTCGAGACGGACCTCCGGAAGAAGTTCGCTGACCGCCATCTCGCGTTCGCTCAACAGCTCGAGAACCCGGATACGCGCCGGATGCCCCAGTGTCTTGAAGAACTCCGCCTTCAACTGGTGCAACGGTGTCGTCATCCTCCGCCCTCCACTCGCAATCTGGTCTACGATTTTCATGCGATCACGAATTGAAGAATTCTGCAACTCGTGCATAAGGTAGCTCCACCATGGACACGTTCACCGCGGAACTGCACCAGCGGATCACCTCCGCCCGGGAACAACTCCGCACTGCCCAGGAGACCGGGGACCTCGACGCCGAGCGCATCTACGCCGGCGAACTCGACAGCCTCCTGCGCCAAGCCCTCGAGAACGGCATCACCGTTCCGTCGGAAGGCACCAGCGAGCACACCTGAACCACGACCCTGTCTGGGGGGACATGGAGACCGCCGCTCTCTACGAAGTGACCTACAGCTCGCACGACCGCACCACACCGACCCGGACCGTCACCGACGCCGCCGGCGTCACCGAACTCGTCCGCCAGGCCGCAGCCAGCGGATCCCGGGTGCACGTACGCCCACTCCCCGACGACGAGCAGCCCCGAGCGACCTGACCGGGCCGTGAGCCGCGTGGGTCAGCAGGACAGGGTGGCGAAGGTGTAGCCGCGGGCAGACAGGGTCGTCAGGACCTGGTCCAGGGCGGCGACGGTCTGGGCGCGGTTGCCACCGCCGTCGTGCATGAGGATGATCGCGCCGGGGTGTGCGCCGGCCAGAGCACGTTGCACGATCGCCGGCGTACCGGGGCGGGCCCAGTCCTGCGGATCGACGTCCCACAAGACCTGCTGCATGCCGTCGCGCCGGATCTCGGCGCGGACCGCGGCGTTCGTCGCGCCGTACGGCGGGCGGAAGCACTTCGACTGCACACCGTCGGCCACCTGGTGGTGCAACTCGGCGGGCGAGAGCTTGGGCAACTGCGGGTGCGACACCGAGTGATTCCCGATGCTGTTGCCGTCGGCACGCACCTGGTCGACCAGGTCCGGGTGTTCGTTCGCGTGTTCGGCCAGCATGAAGAACGTCCCGTGCGCGTTGTGTGCCTGCAGCACGGTAAGCACCTCAGGCGTCCAGTGCGGGTCCGGCCCGTCGTCGAACGTCAGGTAGACGACCTTCCCGTGCGCCTGCTTCACCGGCCCCGCGGACGGCGTGTGAGCCGGCGTGGGAGAGGGTGTCGCGGTGGGAGACTTCGTCGCGTTGCCCGTTGCAGGCGTGACAACAGCGCGCGGTGCCGTCTCGGTGGCGCTCGCCGGCTGGCTCTCGCTCGCGAACGCCGTGTGCAGGCAGGCCATCGCCACCGCCGCGCCGATCCCGAGCCCGATCGGCAACCCGAACCTGCTCCCCATCACGTCCCCCGATTCTCTGCAGCGCCGTCGTCTTTCGTCACCACCATCGACGCCGCCACCCACCAGAAAGTTCAGCTCTCCTGGGCGAGGACGTCGATCAGGAGGTTGAGGGCGTCGACGACTCGCTTCCGGTCGGTGCCCAATGCCTCGAGCAGCTTTTGCTCGACCGCCAGTTGGCGTGGGAAGAGGTCGTCGACGACGGCCTCGCCGGCTGGGGTGAGGCGGACTACTGCGGCGCGCTGGTCGTCCGGGTCCGGGTCGCGGCGGATCAGGCCGCGGCCCTCCAACCGTCGCAGGGTCTTGCTGACCGCGGCGCGCGAGTGGCGCAGTTGGTCGGCCAGATGGCGGGCGATCGTCGGCGTCGGGTCGTGCCGCAGCCGAATACACAGATCGAGTTCGGTGCTCGTCAGCGGCGCATCGACGTACAGCGGTGCCGTCGCGTCCTCGAGCAGCGCGGCGATCCTGCGCAGCGGCCCGATCACCTCCATCGGCGACGTGTCGAGGTCGGGGCGCGCGTCGGCCCACAGGCCGCGGACCCGGTCCGACGTGTGTGGATTCACCGGCTCTCACCTCATATTTGTTAACCAGTTGACAATACGATAGCGTGTTGCCATGGCCATGAGGTTCAGCACCCGGATCGTGATGGCCTTGGCCGCGGCGGCCGGGCAACCGATCCGGCTCTCCAGCGTCCCGGCTCCGGATCAAGACCCCGACAGCCAAAGACTCGACCCGGGAAGCGCTCCGCAGATTCGCGCCGGCCGGATCGGCCGCGCACAGAGCGGCATCCGGTACGCCGAACACGCGCCAAAGCTCCGGATGGACGTACTCGTCCCGCAAGGCCCCGGTCCGCATCCGGTCGTGCTCTACCTACCGGGCGGCGGATTCGTCGCATCCCGCCGGCAGCTGGCGAAGAAGCAGCGCCGGTACGTCGCCACGTCCGGATTCGTTGTCGCGAGCATCGACTACCGCACGACGTCGACCGGATCGACGTACCGCGACGGGCTCGCCGACGTCGCCGCCGCACTGCACTTCTTCCGGGAACGCACAACGGAGTACGCCGTCGACCCCGACCGGATCGCGGTGTGGGGCGAATCGGCTGGCGGATACCTCGCGGCGATGGCTGCAACCGAACCCGGAAACCGGCTCAAGGCCGCCGTCGACTTCTTCGGCGCCTCGAACCTCGCGGACCTCGGCACCGGCTTCGATCCCGAAGTACGAGCCTTCTACGCAAAGGCTGGAACGCCGATCCCGTCGTACGTCCTCGGCCCCGATCGCGCCCCGGCCGATCACCCCGACGAACTGAACGCCGCCGACCCGGCGAGCCGCATCACCCCAAAGACTCCGCCGTTCCTGATCCTGCACGGTGACGACGACCGCATCATCGAGCCTGCTCAGACCGCGCGCCTGCACCAGGCCCTGCGCGCGGCCGGCGTCGACAGCACTCGCTACGTGCTCCCCGACGCCGGCCACGGCGACATCTCCGACAACCCCCAGGTCTGGACCAGCACGACCGTCATGGACCAGGTCACCCAGTTCCTGCACGCCCACCTGGACCGAGAAGCCGAATGATCCCGTAGTAGTTACGGGTGAACCTGGGAACCGACGCCGAGGTCGAGGCGGACGGACTCGAGGATCAGGAACGTCGTGGTCGCGGTGTACACGTCCGCCGCGGCGAGAACCCCGAGGTACTTCTTGATCACCGGCTCGGATGCGTACCGCACCTGCGCTGCCTGGTACTCCTTCACCGCCGCCCAGGCGTTGTTCCCGTACTTCTGGAAGTACGGTGTCGGGTCGACCGCGGCCAGCGCCTGCTTCACGCCGGCGATGATGTCGTCGATGTACTGCCGGTACACGACCATGTCCTGGCGGGTACCGAGCCGGCCGATATGTCCGCCGATGTAGTGCTTCCACGGATAGGACAACGCGTTGGCCGGGGCCGCGATCGAGCCGGGCACGTCCTCGTTGATGTTGAAGAAGTCGAACGGCACCCAGCCGGGCAGGTTGACGTCGACCAGCATCAGCGTGTCGTGGTCGGGGAAGTGGATGTAGATGTTGTCAGGGGTGTGGTTGGTCCCGTGGTAGGCGAGCTCGATCCGCTCTCCCCCGACCCGCAGCGTACGGCGGCTCTCGAAGGTGACATCGGGCACCGGGCGGGTGGGATCGTTGTCGCGGGCAAGCAATCGCTTGTTCTCGACATGACCGATCCGTGTCACGTGCTTGCCGAACAGTGACGATGCCCCGGTGTGGTCGGCGTGGTGGTGCGAGTAGACGAGGTGCGTCACCTTGTTGGACACACCGTTCTCGGCCGCGATCTGGTCGATCGCACGCTGCAGGTTGTTTCCGATCGACGGTGGCGCGTCGAACAGCACGACTCCGTCCTTCGTGGTCAGGAACGCGGCCTGGTAGGTGCTGTCGGTGACCCAGTAAAGGTTCTTCTTCACCCGGCCGACGAAGAACCCCTGCGCGTTGACCGCGGGTCCGAGCGCCGACGGCGGGATCGGTGCGTAGTCGGGCAGGGTGTCGGCGTTCGCGGGCAGTTCCCCGAGCATCGGGACCGCGGCGAGCGCGGCACCACCGGCGAGGAAGGTACGACGTTTCGTAGACATGACAGTCCTTTCGAGCTCAAGCGCCGTACGTCGGCACGATCGCGCCGCTCACCGGAGCGGCGGCATCACTGACCAGGAAGGCGATGACCTCGGCCACGGCTTCCGGTTTCACTGCGTGGGCGAGCAACTCCGGCGGCAGGAACGGCCGGTTCTTCGCCGTGTCGAGCACCGCCGGCGCGACCGCGTTGACCCGGATTCCGTCCGGGCGCAGTTCGAGGTCGAGCACGCGGACCAAGTGCACTAGTGCTGCCTTGCTGACGGCGTACGTCGTCATGCCCGCGGTCGGTTCCAGCGCGGGACGAGCCGCGACGTGGACCACGGCACCTGCTCCGAGGTCCCGCATGTACGGCGCGACGGCCTGCGTCAGCCAGAGCGCAGCGCCGGCGTTGACGTCCAGCATCAGCTTCAGATCGTCCGGCGTCGCGTCGAGGGCAGCGCCTGGATGATAGGTACCGAGGGCGTTCACCAGGATCGTCGGTGGACCCACCTCGGCCGCGATCCGGTCGACGAGACTCTTCGCGGCGGCCGGGTCGGTCGCATCACCCACCTGCGATGCGATGCCGTCCGCCAACTCCTTGAGACCGTCCGCATTCCTATCGACACCGACGACCGTAAGGCCGGCTCCGGCCAGCTTCGCGGCGGTCGCGCGACCGAGTTCCCCACCGGCACCGACGACAATCGCCACCCCGGCGCTCATGGGTGCACCTGCGATCCGCCGCCGAGATCCAGCCGGATCGACTGCAGGATCGAGAACGTCGTGGTCGTGGTCAGCGCGGGTACGTCGGCCGCCGCCAGGACGCCGGTGTACTTCGCGATGATCGGTGCAGCGGCTTGGTCGGTCACGGCATCGAGATACCCGGCGACACCGGCCCACGCGTTCGCGCCGTACCTGACGAAGTACGGCGTCGGATCGACCGACCCGAGTGCGGCGTGCGCGCTGTCGACGATGTCGGCGATGTACTGCTGGTGCAGTACGACGTCGTCACGGCTGCCGAGCCGGCCGAGATGACCGCTGAGGTAGTGCGTCCACGAGTACTCCATCGCGCGATCCGGAGCGTCGATGTAACCGGGCACGTCCTCGCTGAGGTTCAGGTTGTAGATCGGGACCCAGCCGATGTTCACGATGTCGATCTGCATCATCGTGTCGTGGTCCGGGAAGTGGATGTAGATGTTGTCCGGCGAGTGGTTCGGCCCGTGGTACGCGAGCTCGACCCGCGAACCGCCGACCTCGAGCGTGTAGTGGTCCTCGAACGTCACGTCCGGCGCCGGACGGGCCCGGTCGTTGTCGCGCTGCAGCAGTCGCCGCGTCTCCGCGTGACCGATCCGGACGACGTCGCCGAACAGGTACGATGCACCCGCGTGGTCGGCGTGATGGTGCGAGTACACCAGGTGGGTCACCGTGTTCGGCACGTTCTCGGCGGCGGTGATCTCGTCGACCGCCCGGCGAAGGTTGTTGCCGATCGTCGGCGGCGCGTCGAACAGCACGACACCGTCGGGCGTCGCGAGGAACGCCGACTGGTAGGTGCCGTCGGTGACCCAGAACAGATTGTCCTGAACCCGGGCGACGTGGTAACCGTCCGCGTTCAGCTCCGGGCCGAGCGCGGCCTCCGGCACCGGAACGAAGTCCGGCAGTTGCAGCGCGCTCTCCGCGCTGTGGGTGGACATCGCATGCCTCCCTGTGATCGGGCCTGTGATCGGGCTGTACGGCTCCAGACTCGCCGCCGGGCCGGTGACCGGTCGTCGCCGGATTCGGGTGATTTCCACGGGTTAGGCTGACCGCGTGCCTGGACGAGTTGGCGCATCGCCTCGAGGGCTGATCGACCGCCATGACCTGATCGCGGCGCTCGATCACGCCGCGACGCGGCAGGTCACGATCGTCTCCGCGCCCGCCGGCAGCGGAAAGACATCGCTGCTGCGGAGCTGGTCCGAGTACACGGGCAGTCGTACGGCGTACCTGTCGATCCGGCCCGACCAGTACGACGCCCAGCTGTTCTGGCTCGCGCTGCTCGAGGTGGTCCGCGGGAGCACTCCCCCGCCACCGCCTGGCGTGCGCGGTCCGGTGACGGTGGACGGCGTACGGTCGGCGCTCGCCGCCGCGGGTGACGGGTTCGTGCTGATCATCGACGACCTGCACGAGCTCAACTCCGCTGAAGCAATCGCTCAACTGACCACGCTGTTGACGACGTTGCCTGCGGGAGTTCATGCCGTGGTCGCCACCCGTGGCGAGTCGAAACTCCGGCTGCAGCGTCTGCGCCTTGCGGGTGAGCTGGCCGAGATCCGTGGTTCGCAACTGCCGTTCACCGAGGCGGAGACGCGCGAACTGCTCACGACGGCCGGCATCACGCTCTCGGACCAAGCGATCGCCGTACTGCAGGAGCGCACCGAAGGCTGGGCGGCCGGACTGCGGCTCGCGATCCTGTCCCTCGCCGGGCATCCGGATCCCGAGCGGTTCGTGGCCGAGTTCTCCGGCACCGACCGGACGGTCGCGGAGTACCTGCTGGCGGAGATGCTGGACCACCAGTCGCCGGAGGTGCAGCGACTGTTACTCCGTACGTCGGTGCTCGACCGGGTCAACGGTGAACTGGCCGATCTCCTGACCGGCACGACCGGCTCCGAGCGGATTCTTCTCGCTCTCGAGGACGCCAACGCGTTCGTCGTCTCGCTGGACCACGAGCGGACCTGGTTCCGGTACCACCATCTGTTCCGGGACCTGCTGCGCTTGGAGCTTCGTCGTACCGACGACGTCCTTGAACTGCATCGCGTCGCGGCGCGCTGGTTCGCGGACCACGCGGATGTGGCGGAGTCGACGCGCCACCTGCAGGCGTCCGGCGACTGGACCGCGGCCGCCCAGATGCTGACCGACCATGCCCTCGGCCTCACACTCGACGGGCAGGCCGCCACGGTCGCCGCACTGCTCCGCTCGTTCCCCAACGGCGTCCGCGGCCTCGCGCTGGCGCACGCGGTCGCCGAACTCAACCGAGGGCACCCGGACGAAGCTGTGGCTCATCTCGAGGTCGCCCGCACGGATCTCGCTGATGCTCCGGCCGACCGCCGGCATCGCCTCCGGACCACGATCGCCGCACTCGACCTGCTCGCGGCGCGCCTGCGCGGCAACTTCGACGGCGTCATCGAACGCGTCGATGCGCTGCCGTCAACCTCCAGCACTTCCAGCGAAGATGTTGTCCTGAGCAACGATGCGCACGCGACCGCGCTACTCAACCTCGGTGTCACGGCGGCCTGGTCGCTGCGGCTGTCCGAGAGCGAGAAGTACCTCACACAGGGCGCGGAACTGGCGCGCGAGATCGGCCGGCCGTACCTCGAGGTCGCCTGTCTGGCCCACCTGGGATTCACTGCCGCCCGCGACTCGCTGGCCCGAACCCGCAGGTACTGCGCGGACGCCATCGAGCAGGCGACCCGGCACGGCTGGGCGGCCGAGCCGGTGATCGCGCCGGCGTACATCACGCTCGCCGGAATCCTCAGCTGGACAGGCGAATTCGACGAGGCCGAGCAGTGGCTCGCCCGCGCGCGGAACGCCGTACCTGCCGGAGCTGAGCCCGGCACCCAATTCCTCCTGCACCTGGCCGCAGCGATGCTTTCAACAGGTCAAGGCCGGCACGAAGATGCGCTGGCCGAGCTTGTCGCCGCGAGCCAGGTCCGCATGACCGGCCGGCACGCGCTGACCAGCAGGGCGCTCGGATGGACGATCGAGACCCAGGTCCGCCTTGGTCAGCTCGCTGAAGCCCGCGCGACCCTCGCGGCTGTCGACGACGAGCTGGCGCAGACCGGCGAGCTACGCAACGCAGTCGCCGTACTGCGCCTCGCCGAACAGCGACCGGCCGAGGCGCGGGCCGAACTCCGCAGCGTGCTCGACGGCACCGCGCCCAGCAACCCGTGCCTCACCCTGATCGAGGCCAATTTGCTCGACGCGCTCGCCGGTGGGGCGCACGACGAGTCGGCCCGCGCCTCGGCCGAACGCGCCCTGCACCTCGCCGAACCCGATCGCATCGTCCTCCCGTTCCTCATGACGGACGCCGCGCCGCTCCTCGCCGGACTCCCGACGCACGGTACGACGCACGCCGCGCTCGTCTCCGAGATCCTCGACGCGGCGTCGGCCCACTCGAGCGCCCAAGCAACCGCTCTCAGCCGCAGCGAACTCCGGGTACTGCGTTATTTGCCGACCAACCTCACGCGGCCCGAGATCGCCGGCAAGCTGTCCGTCTCACTGAACACCGTGAATACACACATCCGGCACATCTACACGAAACTCGGCGCCACCGACCGATCCACCGCCGTCCAGCGCGCGAGAGATCTCCGCCTGCTCTCGGCCGGCCGTGGCTAGGACGCGGCGTGAGTGATGAGTTGTCGCATCCGCAGCCGTCATACGTGCGACGGGACACGATGAGACGGAAGGATGACGTGATGAGTGCGGACACTCGGCTGCATGAACTGGACATCAACGGGTTGGGCATCAACGGGTTGGGCGAGGTCGACGAGCCGGCGTTCTCGGGGCTGGCGGAGCGGCACCGGCGGGAGTTGCATGTGCACTGCTACCGGATGCTCGGGTCGTTCGAGGACGCCGAGGACACCGTGCAGGAGACGTTCCTGCGGGCCTGGCGGCGGCGGGAGACGTTCGAGGGGCGGTCGACGTTCCGGGCCTGGCTGTACCGGATCGCCACTAACGCCTGCCTGGACCTGCTCGAAAAGTCCCGCCCGGAGCCCGCGACCGGCGGTGAGGTGCTGTGGTTGCAGCCCTACCCGGACCGGTTGCTCGACGAGCTGCCCGCGGGTGACGAGGACGAGCCGGAGACCGTCGCCGTGGCGCGCGAGACGATCGAGCTCGCCTATCTGGTCGCGGTCCAGCATCTCGCGCCGCGTCCGCGGGCCGTGCTGATCCTGCGGGACGTGCTCGGTTGGCCGGCGAAGGACGTCGCGGAGCTCCTCGGCGACTCCGTCAACTCCGTGAACAGCGCACTGCAGCGCGCCCGCGCCGGCATGCGGGAACACCTGCCCGCCGAGCGGCAGGACTGGACCGGTGCCGAGGACGACACCAGGACGCGCGAGCTGGTACGTCGCTTCACCGACGCCAGCGTGGCCACGGACATCCCGGCGCTCACCTCGCTGGTGCGCCACGACGTACGGTCCTCGATGCCGCCCACGCCAGGCCTGTACGTCGGCCGCGACGCGGTGGTGAGCTACTGGCTCGAGGAGGGCTTCGAGGGCATGAAGGGCCTGCGCGGTGTCCTCACCTCCGTGAACCGGCAGCCGGCCGTCGCCTTCTACCACTGGCGCGAGCAGGACCGCGCGTACCTGCCGCTGACTCTCGATGTCCTGCGCATCACGGGCGGTGCGATCACCGAGATCATCACGTTCCACGCCGACCAGTTCCCGCGCCTCGGGCTGCCCGAGAGCCTGCCGGCGGGAAAATCATGAATGAAACCGCAGCAATCGCCGACAGGACCACCCACCGACTCCGCCGACTCGCCGGCACCGGCGTCCTTGCCGCACTCGCCGCGATGGCGGCCACTGCCCTCGGCGCTGCGCTTGCTCGAGCCGTCGGTGTCGACTTCGAGATCCCCGACGGCGGCGAGTCGATCCCGGTGTCCGGGATCGCCGTGGTGACCGGCTTCTTCTCGGCCGTGGGCATCGTCATCGCCGTCGCACTCCTCCGGTGGAGCCGTAGCCCCGCCAAGCGATTCGTGTGGACGACAACGTCGCTGACCGCGATCTCGTTGGTACCACCAATCCTCGCTGGCGCAAACGCGGCCACCACCGGGACCCTCCTTGGACTGCACCTGATTGCTGCGACGGTGATGATCCCGGTCCTAGCGCGCAGCCTCCGGCAATGAGTAGACGCGCTGCGCGTTGGCACCGTACAGCTGCTCGCGCTCGGCTGGGCTGAGGGCAGGCAACGCATCGTCGAGACCCGCGAGAACCTCGCCGTACGACGCGGCAAGCAGACAGACCGGCCAGTCGGAGCCGAACAGGATGCGGTTCGGGCCGAACCATTCGACAACACGCTCGACGAACGGGCGCAGATCGTCGGCAGACCAGCGCTGCCAGTCGGCCTCGGTCACCATGCCGGACAGCTTGACCGCAACGTTCGGCGCGGTGGCCAGGCCGGGCATCAGCTCGGTCCAGGCCGGATCCGCGCCGTCCACGATGCGCGGTTTCGCGATGTGGTCCAGAACGAACTGCAGCTCGGGAAACGCGCGAGCAGTCGACACCGCAGCCGGCAGCTCACGCGCGCGGACGAGCAGGTCGTAGGCGAGCCCGCGACTCCGCACAGCCGCCAAACCACGCCGTACGTCGGCTCGCAGCAGCCACTCCGCATCGGTCTCGTCATGCACCTGATGCCGGATACCGACGAGTCGACCCGGACCGGCGAGCAGTTCGTCGAGGTCGTCACCGACCTTCGGCGAAGTCAGGTCCACCCAGCCGACGACACCGGCCACGAAGTCCGCATCCAGCCGCAGGAACTCGCGCGTCTCGTCCAGGCTGGAGAGCGTCTGCACGAGCACGGTGCGATCGATGTCCACACCTCGCAGTACGTCGCGGAGATCGTCCGGCGCGAAGGCCCGCCGTACCGGATCCATCGCGTCGCCCGCCATCCACGGGTACGTGTACCGCGCGGGGTCCCAGAAGTGGTGATGTGCGTCCACACGCATGGCTGCTCCTTCAAGCAGGGGTCGGTACGTCGGCATCGAGCAGGCCGGCGTACCGCAGCTCGGCCCACAACTCCGCCGGGATCTCCACGCCGAGCAGCTCGAGATCGACGTCGAGCTCGTCCACGGTCCGCGCCCCGATCAGGACGGTGCACACCCGCGGATGCGCCAACGGGAACCGCAGCGCCGCCGCGGCCAACGGCACGTCGTACTTCGCGCAGATCTTCCGGATCGCGACCGCCTTGGCGACGACCTCGCTCCGGGCGGGAACGTAGTCGAACGACGCGCCCGGCGCCGGATCAACAAGCACGCCGCTGTTGAACACCCCGCCGATCACGACCGACACGCCGCGCTCCTCGCAAGCGGGCATCAGGTCCGCCAACGACGACTGATCCAGCAGTGTGTACCGGCCCGCGAGCAGCACGACATCCAGTTCGCACGAACGCACGAGCTCCGTGAGCGGCGCCGTGTTGTTCATCCCCGCACCGATCGCACGCACCAGCCCGTCCGCACGCAGGTCGCGGAGTGCGGCGTACCCGGTCGACGCGGCCTCGGCCAGATGCTGATCGGGATCGTGCAGGAGCAGTACGTCGAAGCGATCCAGCCCGGTCCGCTCGAGGCTCTCCTCGACCGACCGCCGTACGCCGTCGTAGCTGAAGTCCCACACCGGGCCGACGGGCGGAACGTCCAGGTAGAACGGGACGCCGTCGTGGTACTGCGACTCGTCACGCGGCGCGTCCGCGCGCAGCAGCCGACCGACCTTCGTCGAGATCACGAGACCGTCCCGGCCGACCTTCGCCACCGCACGACCTACGCGCGTCTCGGCCAATCCGTGTCCGTAGAGCGGCGCGGTGTCGAGGTAACGGATCCCCTGATCCAAGGCGTGATCCACGACCGCGATCGCCTCGCCGTCCGTGAGCGCCTGCTGAAAGTTGCCCAGGGCAGCAGTCCCCAGACCGACGCGCGGCACGAACAACTCGGTACGGCCGACTCGGACGGTCTCGTCACTCATCGGCGGTCCTCGCGCCGACTCCTCGCACCTGCCATTTCTCCCGGGCCTCCTTACGCACCGTCGTCGACGCGCCCGGCGTCTGCGGACGCTCGGCGAACCCGTCGTTCACCACGCTGCGCGACTCGAACACATCCTGCGTCCACGGGATGAACTCCAGCAACGCCGGGCTCTCGCTCAATACCACGCCGGCCAGGTGCTGATGGACCTGCATCATGTCGCCGGCGTGCGGCACCAGCCGCAGTCCCTGCGCAGCCGCATGCTGAGCGACCTGCAACCACTCGGTCACTCCGCCCAACCGGGTCACATCGGGCTGCACGACCCGGATCGCGTCCGCGTCGATCAGGCCGGTGAACGCGTGGTACGAGTACAGGCTCTCGCCGGCCGCGACGTCGACCGTGCTCTCGGCCTGCAGCCGACGGTGTGCGCCGAGATCGTCGGCGTGCACCGGTTCCTCGATCCAGTCCATCCCGGTTTCGGTGAGCACCGGCAGCATCCGCCGCGCGGTGGCGAGGTCCCAGCGCTGGTTCGCGTCCGCCATCACCGTGATGTCGGCCCCGACAGCCTTCCGTACGGCGCGGACCCGGGACGCGTCCTCGCGCCAGTCCGGCGTACCGACCTTGATCTTCACCCGCCGCCAGCCGCGATCGATCAGCGAACCGAGGTCACGGACCACTTCGGCGACGCTCAGGTTCAGCCAGCCGCCGTCGGTGTTGTACGTCTCGATCGGGTCGGCAGATCCACCCAGCAACCGCCACAGCGGCACCCCGGCCCGCTGCGCGGCGAGGTCCCACAGCGCGATGTCGACCATCGACAGCGCCATGTGGACCACGCCGGAGCGACCGATCCAGTGCGTCGGCAACCAGTAGAGGCGTTTCCAGGTGCCGAGGATGTCCTCCGACGAGGCGCCGACCAACGCCGGCGCGTAGTACCGGTCGATCACCTGGCACAGCAACTCCGGCCCGGTATGGATCCCGGAGATCCCGGTCCCCACCCGCCCGTCGGCGGTGCGGATCTCGACCACCGGGACGATCCAGGACTTCAGCGCCGCGGTCGAGTCCGCCAGCGGTTGCGCCAGCGGTACGGCGAGCGCGTAGGTCTCGACCGAGACGACGACATTGCCCTCTTCCCCCGGTGTGAGGTCGGTCTGCGCGGGCGACAGCAACCCCAGCGCCTCGTCCGGCTGCCCGAAATCCACTCGAACTCCCTGTCTTCGCTTGATTGCTCGGCACCGACATTCAGACACGCCGGTCCGGTCCACCACAACGACGAAGTACGAATGCAGAGGTTTCGTACGACGAATACCGCCGTACCGGCCGCATCCGGTACGGCTGATAGCGTCCGAATCGCCCTGCCCGTTCGGAAAGGAGGCAGCCGGTGATGGATGTCGAGCTGTCCTGGCTCCGCACCTGGATCGAGGTGGTCGACTCCGGTGGGTTCGCCCGCGCGGCCGCCCGGATGCACCTGTCCCAGCCGCGGGTGTCCGCCCGGGTCGCCAGCCTCGAGCGCTCGCTCGGCTGCGTCCTGATCGAACGGCGGATGCGCCCGTTGACGCTGACCGACGACGGCCGGCGCCTGCTCCCCCGGGCCCGGCTGATCGTGACCGAGCTGGACGACACGGTCTCCGACCTGCGCGCCACGGCCGGATCGCTGTCCGGGAAGCTGGCGATCGCGAGCTTCGCCAGCGGGAGCTCGGAGTTCCTGCCCGGCATCCTCAAGCAGCTACGAAGCGCTAACCCGTTGCTCGAGATCGCCGTCCTCGACGGCGACGTCCAGATCAGCGACGAGTGGCTGGCCGACCGGCGGGCGGCGATCGCGCTCCGTCCGCTCCGCCCGGAGCCGGCCGACCACACCTGGATCCACCGCGGCCTCTGGCGCGAGCCGTTCGTCGTGCTGACACCGCCCGGCCATCCGATCCTGGCCATGGACACGATCGGCCTCGACGACGTAGCGGCGTACCCGATGATCACGATCGGCGATCCGCTCGGCGACCCCAGCCTCGGCTACGAGGCCTGGTCGGCGATGCAGGCGAGCCGGATCGAACGGGCCGGGGGCATCGTCTCCCACCAGCCGACCACGCTGGCGGCGATGGTCCGGGCCGGGCACGGCATCGGCCTCGTCAACGGGCTGGCCGCGGCGATGGTGCGCACGGACGGACTGGAAGTGCGCCAGGTGGACGGCGCCCAGCTCTACCGCGATGTCGGCCTGTGGTGGACCTCCGAGCGTCCGCTCAGCCGCGCTGTGCAGGCCTTCGCCGACCTCGTGCTCGCGGCGGATCCCCCAGCCGGGACCTTACCGATTCCGTCCGCCTGACCTATTCGCCGGACGAATACCGCACATCCGGTATGCGTCGTTGCACCCTGCAGTGCGCGCATGACTGAATGTCCACAACGTTAATTCCGCGAGTCGCACCGAATTCGCAGGTGGTCATTCAGAAAGTCGGCTCGCCACATTTGTTCCGCGAAGGAGCTCTCCGTGGTGACAGTCGCCGCCGCCACGCGGTCACGCACGAAACGAGCCACCGGCCCGGCCCACCGGACCGACTGGAAACTGGCCGTGGTGCTCATTCTTCCGGCCACCGCCGGATTCATCGTATTCGCCGCCGTACCGGTGTTGCGCGGCATTTACCTGAGCTTCACGAGATTCCGCATCCTGACGCCGGCGACCTGGACCGGACTGGACAACTACCGGCGGTTGCTCGGTGACGGCGTCTTCTGGCGATCACTCGGCACCACCGTCGAGTACGTCGTACTCTCGGTCGTCCTCGGCCTCGCGGTATCGCTTGCCACTGCGGTGATCATGCACCGGCTGACGCGATCGGCCGTGATCCGCGGCCTGGTACTGCTGCCGTTCCTGGTGTCCGGTGTCGTCGCCGCCCTGATCTGGCAGTGGATGCTCGACCCGGGTCTCGGCATCGTGAACGTGGTGGTGAAGGCGGTCACCGGGCACGAGGTCCTGTTCCTCGGGTCGCAGGGCTGGGTGATCCCGACGCTGGCGTTCATCGGTGTCTGGAAGTCGATGGGCTACAACGCGATCCTGGTGTTCGCGGGGCTGCAGACGATCGCGCCGCAGATCTACGAGGCCGGGCGGATCGACGGCGCCAGCGAGCCGCGGATGTTCCGGTACCTCACGCTGCCGCTGCTCCGGCCGATCATGGCGATGGTCGCCGTACTGACCGTGATCAGCTCGTTCCAGGTCTTCGACCTCGTCGCCGTCACCACCAAAGGCGGACCGGCGAACGCGTCCAACGTCCTGCCGCTCTACATCTACGCCAAGGGCTTCAACGAGTTCGACTTCGGCTACGCGCTGACCATGTCGATGGCCTTGTTCGTGCTGCTGCTGACCATCACCTTCGTACAGCTGCGGCTGCTGCGTGCCAACGAGTCCGACACCAACTGAGGGCGCAACTGTGAAGCCATCCATCGGCAGGACCGTGGCCTGGATCTACCTGATCGGGTTCCTGGCCGTCACGATCTTCCCGTTCTACTGGATCGTCCGTACGGCGCTGTCCAACAACTACGCGCTCCTAGATCACCCCTCGTCGCTGCTCCCGGTCGACGTCACCCTCGGCCCGTTCGCGCGGGTCCTCGGACTCGCCAGCCGCGAGCAGGCCGTCGCCGAGGGCGGTTCCGGCGCGACCATCCAGCTCGGCCTGTACCTGCGGAACTCGGTCATCTACGCCACCTCGTTGACCGTGCTCGTCGTCTTCTGCTCACTGCTCGCGGCGTACGCGTTCTCCCGCCTGCACTGGCGCGGCCGCGACCTGGTCTTCGGCGTGTTCCTGAGCGCGCTGATGATCCCCGGCATCATGACCCTGTTCCCGAACTTCGTGCTGATCCACGACCTGGGTCTCACCAACACCTTCGCCGGCCTGATCCTGCCCGGCGCGTTGTTCTCGGCGTTCAGCATCTTCTTCCTCCGCCAGTTCATGCTCGGGCTGCCGACCGAGATCGAGGACGCGGCGCTGATCGACGGCCTCGGCCGCCTCCGGCTGCTGTTCCGGATCACCGTCCCGATGAGCCAGGGACCGATCACCACGCTTGCGCTCCTGACCTTCATCAACGCCTGGAACGACTACTTCTGGCCGCTGATGATCGCCGGCAACTCCGACGTCCGGCCGCTGACCGTTGCCCTCGGCGTCTTCCAGCAGGCCTCACCGCAGACCCAGCCGGACTTCGCCGGCCTGATGGCGGCCACCCTCGTCGCCGCGTTCCCGATGCTCCTGCTCTTCCTGCTCTTCGGCCGGCGGATCGTCGACTCGATCGGCTTCACCGGACTCCGGTAGCCGGCCTCACTCCGAACCTCTAAGGGGAAACGGTGAAAACATCTCGACTCACCAAGGCTGTCGCACTGACGGCCGCCGTACTCATGGCTGTGGCCGGCTGCTCGAGCGGCGACTCCGGCGACGCCGGCGGCACGACCACCGTCAACTGGTGGACGTGGTCGCCGGACCAGGCGATCGCCTACCAGCAGTGCATCCCGGCGTTCGAGAAGGCGAACCCGGACATCAAGGTGAAGATCACCAACTACAACGTCAGCGACTACTTCACCAAACTGACCGCCGGCTTCGTCTCCGGTGACGCACCCGACGGGTTCATGAACAGCGTCACCTTCCTCCAGTCGTACGCCGGGCAAGGGCAACTGCTCGCGCTCGACGACCTCATCAAGAAGGACAACCTGGACCTCGGGAAGTACGCGATCGGGGCCGAGGGCTGGAAGTACAAGGACGGCAAGCAGTACGCGCTCCCGATGGACTGGGCCACCGGAGCCCTGTACTACAACAAGGATCTGCTCACGAAAGCCGGCTACACCGACAAGGACGTCGCCGCCCTCAACTGGACGCACACCGACGGCGGCACCTTCTGGAAGATGATCAAGCACCTGACGGTCGACGCCGCCGGCAAACGTGGCGACCAGCCCGGTTTCAACGCCGCCACCGTGAAGACCTACGGCCTCGGCAACCTCGAGTCCACCGGCGACCCGTTCGGCCAGAACGCCTGGGGCTGGTTGCTGCCGAACGACGGCATCAACATCCCGGACAAGCAGCAGTGGGCGACCGTCTTCAACTACAACGACCCCAAGGTCGTCAAGTCCGTCCAACTCGTCCGGACCCTCACCAACGACGGCTTCACGCCGAAGCTCAACCAGTTCACGACCGCGAACAGCCAGCAGGTTGGTTCCGGGAAGGTCGCGATGGTCGTCGGCGGTACCTGGGAAGCCGCCACGTACGCGGGCCTGAAGGGCACCAAGGTCGGTACGGCGCCACTCCCGGCCGGCGCCGACGGCAAGCGCGCGTTGATGACCAATGCCAACGGCAACAACATCTGGGCCGGAACGAAACACCCGGACCAGACCTGGAAGTGGGTCTCCTACCAGGAGAGCGAGGAGTGCCAGAGCACCGCGTCGAAGTACAACGCGTCGCTGTTCCCGTCGATCGCCGCGTCGATGAAGGCCCTCACCGATCAGCAGACCGCGAAGGGCACCGACTTCTCGGTGTTCAACCAGTACCTGACCAGTGGTGAGCTCATACCGTGCCCGATCTACAACAACGGCGCCGCGCTCACGAACGCGATGACTCCGCAGTTCGAGGCCTACTTCACCAACAAGGCGGATGAGAGCATCTTCTCGAAGATGCAGGACCAGAGTCGCACCCTGCTGGCGGAAGGTAAGTAGCCAACCCATGCTCATCGCAGCACCCGCACCCGAACAGCAGCCCGTCGTCCCGGCAGGCGAGCTCTGGTACGACCGGCCGGCCGGACGATGGTTCGAGGCACTACCCATCGGCAACGGCCGCCTCGGCGGCATGGCGTACGGCGGGGTGCCGACCGAGCGGATCGACCTGTCCGAGTCGACGGCCTGGTCCGGCGGACCCTCGGCCGCCGACCTCGATCCGACCGCGCGGGAGCATCTGCCGAGCGTCCGGAAGCTGCTCTTCGCGGGTGAGTACGCCCAGGCCCAGCAGTTGGCCTCCGAGCACCTGCTGGGCACCCGGGCGTCCTTCGGCACCAACCTGCCGCTTCCTCATCTGTGGCTGACCTTCGACCACACCGGCGGGGCGGATTATCGGCGAGCACTCGATCTGGACCAGGGCCTGGTGTCAGTCACGTACGGCGTCGACGGGGTCAGGTTCACGCGGGAGGTGCTCGCGTCGCATCCGCAGGGCGTCATCGCAGTACGGCTGACCGCGGATCGACCGGGTGCGCTCAGCTTCACCGCCGGGCTCGCCGGATCGGTCTTCCCCGGGCGGACAACCACCGCTGACGGCGCGATCTCGTTCAGCGGGAGGGCGGTCGAGTCCCTGCACAGCGACGGGACGACGGGAGCGCTCGTCGAGATCCGCGTCCACGTGGAGGCGGTCGGCGGGACGACTCGGTTCGCGGATGACGAGTGCGCGGTCGTCGGCGCCGACTCCGCCGTACTGTTCGTTGCCGTCGGCACGAACTGGGACGGCGACGATCCGGTCCGGCGGGTCGATGACCTGGTGGCCGCTGCCGTCGATGCCGGATACGACGCGGTCAGGACGGCGCACGTGGCCGATCACTCCAGTCTGATGCGGCGGGTCTCGCTGAAGCTGGGCGACGGGCGTGACGACGTACCGACCGATCGACGACGGGAGCACCCGGACGACGGGCTCATCGCGCTGTACTTCCAGTACGGCCGCTACCTCACCGTCGCCGGATCGCGCGCCGACTCACCACTGCCGCTCGCTCTGCAGGGGCTGTGGAACGACGGCCTGGCCAGCAGTGCCTCGTGGAGCAACGACTTCCACCTGGATGTGAACACCGAGCAGAACTACTGGGCGGCGGAGCCGACGAACCTCGCCGAGTGCCACACTCCCCTGTTCCGCCTCCTTCAGCAGCTGGCCGAGACGGGCCAGTCGACCGCGACCCAGATGTACGACGCACCTGGCTGGGTCGCCCACACCGTGACCAACGCGTGGGGGTACTCCGCACCCGGCACCGCGATGGGGTGGGGACTGAACGTCACCGGCGGCGCGTGGCTCGCCACCCATCTGTGGGAGCACTACGAGTACGGCGGCGACGAGCAGTTCCTCCGCGAGACGGCGTACCCGATCTTGCGCGGCGCCGCGCTCTTCCTCCTCACCTACCTGACCGAGGACCCGGCCACCGGCCAGCTCGTCGCGGGTCCGTCCGAGTCACCCGAGAACTGGTACGTCGCACCGGACGGCTCCCGCTGTTCGATTGCCATGGGCAACACAGTGGACCGGGTCTTCGCGGCCGCCGTCCTGCACGACTGCTCCGCCGCGGCGGAGATCCTCGACGTCGACCCGGACCTGCGTCGCCGGATCGCGCCGGCGCTGGCGCGACTCACGCCGTACCGGATCGGCCGGCACGGCCAGCTGCAGGAATGGCTCCACGACTTCGAGGAAGCGGACCCCACGCACCGGCACACCTCCCATCTGTGCGCGCTCTTCCCCGAGCGTCAGATCACGCCTCGTACGACGCCCGACCTCGCCCGCGCCGCCGAGGTCACGATCGAACGCCGGCAAACCGCTGACGGCTGGGAACAGACCGAGTGGGTCGAAGCCAACTTCGCCCTCTTCCACGCCCGCTTGCTCCAAGGCGACAAGGCGCTGACGCACCTGACCAGCCTGATCACCGACGCCAGCGAGGCCAACCTCCTGAGCTACTCGGTCGGCGGCGTCGCCGGAGCCGCACAGAACATCTACTCGTTCGACGGCAACGCCGGCGGAACCGCGGCCGTCGCCGAAATGCTTGTGCAGTCCGACCTCAACGAACTAGAACTCCTGCCCGCCCTCCCCACCACCTGGCAATCCGGCTCCGTCCAAGGCCTCCGCACCCGCGCCGGCTTCACCATCGACATCACCTGGACAAACGGCCACCTAGCCCACGCCACCATCCACCCCCCACACCCCGGAACCCATCGAATCCGCTACGGCAACAACGTGACAGAACTCGTCTTCACAGAAGCGACACCAGTAACCGTCCGGCCGCTGCATGGGTGAACTGCAGGCCCGCGAGACAGCTTCTGGTGAGCTAGGACCTGATATTCGGCGCTCCGGTCAGATGTGTGGGCATCGGTGGCAGCATCCGGAGACTTGAGACAAGCTGTGGAGGCCTGGAACCCGACATTCCCTGTCTCCGCCCACCAGCTCCTGTCTCCAGTCCCACCGCCCGCCCGTACCAGGGCCCGCACCATCGCTCGCACCACGGCTCGCACCACCGCTCGCACCACCGCATGCACCACCGCCTGCACCACCGCCTGCACCGCATGCACCGCCCGGTCCATTCCGCCAGCCGGCCCGAGGTCGGGCGCGACAAGAGCCCCCGCACACGAGGGGATATCCGACGGTGTTGTGGCTTCTCCGTTGGTACTAGAGGGGAGAACCCACAAGACCAAGGGATATCCGTTCTTGTGCTGGACGGGTGGATGTTGTGGTGCCGGCTGGGTGATGGGGTTGGTGGCGGGACGGCTGCTCGCGGCGGGGTGATGTGCACGCTCGACAGGTAGTGCACCCGCGAGACGCTGTACACACGGGCGCGTTCACGCTCAGGTGCACTACCCCACCACCCGACATGTCCTGTCGAGCGTGCACGTCACACCAAGCCCGGCACCGCCCCGGAACCCCGTCGACCACCCACATAAGTCACAAGAGCCTGATATTCCCTGTCCACAGCCCCAAGATGGTGTCTCGCCACATCCGGAGGACCGGCTACGGGTTGTCGGTGGTGAGGGTTTTCATGGTGACGTAGCTCGTGACCGCGGCTACGCCGGGTAGGCTGGCGAGCTTGTTTGCGTGGAAGTCCTCGTATGCGGGCAGGTCGGCGACCTCGACCTGGAGCAGGTAGTCGACGTTGCCGGTGACGTGATGGGTCTGGACCACCTCGGGCAGCCGGGTGACCGCGCTCTCGAAGGCGGCCACCTCCGCACGGGCATGCCGGACCAGCCGAACACCGGCCAGCACCCGCAGACCGCGGCCGACCGCAGCGGGATCAACCACCGCCCGGTAGCCGCGGATCACCCCGCTCTCCTCCAGGCGGCGTACCCGCCGAAGACAGGGCGACGGCGACAGACCGACCCGCTCCGCGAGGTCGGCGTTGCTGATCCTGCCGTCCTTCTCCAGCACCGCCAGAATCGCCCGATCCACATCGTCCACGTTGGCAGATTATTGCGCAATCACCCCTGATACCACCTCTGCTATCCCATCTGCTCGCGCAACTTGCTACCAAATTGCGGTGAATCGCCATCTCACGGCACGCCGCACAGTCACCCTTGTCAGGTGACTCCTGCGAAGAAGACGCTCATCAGCGGTGGCACCGTGGTCAGTCTGGATCCCGCGATCGGTGAACTTGATCGCGGCGACGTACTGATCTCTGACGGCGTCATCGTCGACGTGGCCGCGCACCTCGACGTACCCGATGCCGAGGTGATCGATGCGACCGGTCGGATCGTGGCGCCTGGGTTCGTCGACACGCATCGGCATACCTGGCAGACGGCGTTCCGGGGCGTCGGCGCGGACTGGACGTTCGCCGACTACGCCGCCGGCATCCACGGCACACTGAAGCCGCATTACCGGCCCGAGGACGTCTACCTCGGCAACCTGCTCGGCCGACTCGAGGCGCTGCACTCCGGTGTCACCACGATGCTCGACTGGTTCCACGCAGCACAGACGCCGCAGCACGCCGACGCCGCAGTGGCAGGGTTGCGGGACGCGCCGGGACGGTCGATCTTCTGCTACGGCGCCGGGTACCGCACGGATGACGGGATCGACGCCGAGGTACGGCGGGTGCGTGCGGAGCTGCCCGGAGACGGCCTGCTCACGATGGCGTTGGGGTTGCGCGGACCGGATGAAACCACGATGGACAACGTGGCCGACGACCTCAAGCTCGCGGACGAACTCGGACTACGCACCAGCGTGCACGTCGACGGGCTGACCGGCAGCAAGCCGATCGCCGTACTGGAGGAGCGTGGTCTGCTGCGCGCGAGTACGACGTTCGTGCACGCGAACGGGGTCTCCGACGACGAACTGCGGATGCTCGCCGACGCGGGCAGCTCGGTGTCGGTCAGTCCGGACGTAGAACTGAAGATGGGCTTCGGGCAGCCGATGACCGGCCGGATGCTGGCCGCCGGTCTGCGTCCGACGCTGTCGATCGACGACGTACCCGCGGTCGGTGGTGACATGTTCTCCACGATGCGCACCGCGTTCGCCGTACAGCGTGGTCTCGACGGCGGCCTCACCGCACGGGACCTGCTGGAGTTCGCGACCGTCGACGGCGCCGCGGCGTGTGGTCTCGCGGATCGGGTGGGCAGCATCTCGCCGGGCAAGGACGCCGACCTGATCCTGCTGCGCGCCGACGACCTGACAGTCTTCCCGTTCAGCAACCCGATCGGCACGGTCGTCGCCGCCGGCCACCCCGGCCTCGTCGACACCGTTCTCGTCGCGGGTCGCGTGGTCAAACGGGGAGGGCAATTCGTCGGCGTCGACCTGCCTGCCCTGATGGACAGGCTGCTGGAGTCCCGCAACCACATCGCCGCAGCGGCCGGCGTACCGCTCGACGGCACCTGGCGCCCAGGGCTCGCATAGCCAGGATCGTCGACGCGGTGCGGGCTCAGCCCTTGAGTTGGGCGATCTGGGCGCGGGCGGCGGCGACGAGGTCCTCGTTCGTGTTGGCGTGGCCGGCGAGGCCCCAGCCTCCGTCGACGGCCTCGGTGAGCAGGACCCAGGTACGGTCGCTGAGGCCCGGGTCGCCGGCTGCATCGGCCACGATCTGGGTGAACCTCGTGACGACTGCGAGCTGCTTGGCGCGATCGAGCGCACCGAGGTTGGTGAGCACCTGCACCCGGACGTAGCCGTTGTCGCCGTCGACGTTCGCGAAGCTAGTGGCGTCCAGGTCGTGGACGAACGCGGCGGTGTTCTGCCGGAACATCGGGATGGCCGGGACCTCCTCGATCGTCATCAGCGTGGTCGCGAGGTCGACCGCAAGCTGATGCTTGTCGGCAAAGGTTCCGGAGACGGCGTACACATCGATCATTGGCATGGTGATGACTCCGTGTCAGAGGGTTTCACTGGGTGTCCGCGGCGTACGTCAGGGTGTAGGGGTTGCCCAGGTCGGGATAGCGGGCGAGCATCTTCGCGATGATCTCCCCCGCCGTGTCGCTGGCCGCAACGATCTCGTCGAAGTCGCGGATGTACTGGCGGGACAGGTCGAGCACCCGCGACGCGTCGTCATCCGGAGCGTCAGGGGCCTTGTGACCGGCGATCACCACCGCCGGGTGCAGCTGCTCGATCGCGTCCAGCGCTTCGATCCAGGCCGCGCGGCTCTTCGGGTCGGATCTGGCGAGCCACATGTGGATCCCGTTGTAGGCGACGTCCCCGGCGATCACCGCGTCGAGCTCCGGGACATGCACAACAGTCGAGCGGTCCACGTCGCTCTGTCCGACGTACACGCAGTCCAGCGGATGCCCTACCTGCTTGCCCGTCTGCTGGATCCACTCAAGCAGCGCGTTCCCCTCGGCCAAGGTCATCAGACCGTCGACCAGAACCGCGTCCCGATCGCCCGCGATCAGGGTTGCCGTCGTCGCCGGCCAGGTCGGCTCCCGCTGCGGATCCCAGGACTTGGAGGCTCCATGAAACGGCTTGTAAGGAGCCAGGAACACCTTCAGTTCGATCGAGCCACCCATGCCTGAAGCATCACCACGAACCTCCCCCAGCGCCATCACCTGAACAGGTGAGATCAGCGGCGTACGCAGCTGCCAGGGGTTCGTCCCACGGCCCGGATCCTCTCGCGAGGGCTCGCTTGACAGATTAACTGAGTCGACTCATTATTGAGGCAGCTCAGATTGATTGGTCTGGGCACGTCATCGGAACGAGAAGGAAGTCGCCGTGCGCGCGTTCGTCGTCAAGCAGTACAAGGGGCCGGTACAGCAAGCGGAGGTCCCCGAGCCCCTGGTCGGAGAGCACGACGTCCTCGTGCAGGTCCGGGCCGCCGGGCTCAACCTGCTCGACGAGAAGATCCGGGCGGGCGAGTTCAAGCAGATCCTCCGCTACGAGCTGCCGCAGATCCTCGGCAACGACGTCGCCGGAACCGTGCTCGGCGTCGGTACGAAGGTGCGCGGATTCAGGCCCGGTGACGAGGTGTACGCCCGGCCCGGCAAGGACCGCATCGGAACGTTCGCGGAGCGCATCGCGGTCGACGAGGCCGACCTGGCGCTGAAGCCGGTGTCGGTCAGCCTCGAGGAAGCAGCCTCGCTACCGCTGGTGGCCTTGACCGCGTGGCAGGCACTCGTCGAGCGGGGCAACCTGCAGCCGGGGCAGCACGTCCTGATCCACGCCGGCGCCGGTGGAGTCGGGACGATCGCGATCCAGCTCGCGAAGTACCTCGGCGCGACGGTCGCCACCACGGTCAGCTCCGGCAACATCGACTTCGTGCGCGAACTCGGGGCGGACATCGTCATCGACTACCGCAGCCAGGACTTCGAACAACTCCTCGACTCCTACGACCTGGTGCTGGACAGCCTCGGCGGGAAGAACCTCGAGAAGTCGCTCCGCGTGCTGCGCCCCGGCGGGAAGGCGATCGGGATCGCTGGGCCGCCCGACGCGGCGTTCGGCCGCGAGCTCGGCGCGAACCCGCTGCTCCGGCTGGTCATGACCGCCCTCAGCAGCGGCATCCGCCGCCAGGCCCGGCGCCTCGGCGTGACCTACGAGTTCCTCTTCATGCGCGCCAGCGGTGACCAGCTTCGCCAGATCACTGCGCTCGTCGACAGCGGCGTACTGCGCCCCGTCGTCGGACGGGTCTTCGACTTCGACCAGACCGTCCAGGCAGTGCAATCGCTCGACAAGGGCGGCATCCGCGGCAAAGCCGTCATCAGCCGGGCCTAGCAGCCCTACAACCAGGAGAACCATCATGAGTACTGTCATCACCGCCTACAAGGACGCGCCCACCCGCACTGTCGATGCCGGCGGCGTCACCTACGCCTACCGCGAGTTGGGGCCGAAGGTCGGGATCCCCGTCGTCTTCTTCGTCCACCTCGCCGCGAACCTCGACAACTGGGACCCCCGGATCATCGATCCCATCGCCGCGGAGCACCACGTCATCACCTTCGACAACCGCGGCGTCGGAGCCTCCACCGGTCAGGTGCCGGACAGCGTCGAGGCGATGGCCGACGACGCCGTGACCTTCATCGAGGCGCTCGGCTTCGACAAGATCGACATCTTCTCCTTCTCCCTCGGCGGCATGATCGCCCAGGCTCTCGTGGTGAAGCGCCCCGGCCTGGTCCGCAAACTCGTCCTCACCGGCACCGGTCCCGCGGGTGGGAAGGACATCGACAAAGTCGCCGGTACGACGTACTTCGACATCCTGCGGGCGACCCTGACCCGGTCGGACCCGAAGGAGTTCCTGTTCTTCAACCGCAACGCCACGGGTAAGCCGGCCGCCCGCGCATTCGTGCAGCGCCTCGAGGAACGCACCACTGACCGCGACGCGCCGATGGCGCTGAAGGGGTTTCAGACGCAGCTCAAGGCGATCAAGAAGTGGGGACGCTCGGCCCCTGCCGACCTGTCGAAGATCACCCAGCCCACCCTGATCGCCAATGGCGACAACGACCGGATGGTGCCCTCGGTGCTCTCCGAGGACCTGCACCGGCGCATCAAGGGCTCGGAGCTGGTCATCTACCCCGACTCCGGCCACGGCGGCATCTTCCAGTTCCACGACAAGTTCGCCCCGATCGCCGTCGACTTCCTCGCCCCCTGATGAGTACGTCAACAGCGCAGGCCGAACCGCCGTAAGCTTCCGCACAGCAGGAGTCCAGACAGCAGACAAGGACGGCATCCATGCCACTCGCCTCCCAACCGGCCGGACGGCGCGAGCGGAACAAGCAGCAGAAACTCGGCCGCATCACCGACGCGGCCCGAGAACTCTTCGCCGAGCGCGGGGTCGACGAGGTCACCACTCAGGAGATCGCGGACAAGGCCGACATCGGAGCGGGCACGCTGTTCTTGTACGCCAAGACCAAGGGCGAACTCCTCCTGCTGGTACAGAACTCGACGTACGCCGACGCGCTCGCCGAAGGTACGTCGGCTGCCGAGAGCATCCCCGACGTACTCGACGCGGTGATGGCGATCGTCCGCCCGGTCGTGGAGTGCAACCGCAAACAGGTCGACAACGGTCGGACCTACCTCAGGGAGATCGTTTTCGGCGACCCCGAGGAGCCCCACCACCGCGACGCGCTCCTCCTGACCGTGCAGACCGAGAAGGCGATCGCCGACGTGCTACGACGGGACGAACGCAGCAGCGCCCCCGACGCCGCGACGCTCGCACACATCGTCTCCGCAATCATGTTCGTCAGCATGGCGGCAACGATCAACATCGCCAACCCGGTCGACGACGTCGTACAGGAGATCAGAAACCAGGTCCAGGTGCTCCTGCCAAGGTGATGCCTGTGTCACGCGGAGCCCGGACTCGGTCCATCCAGGCGGTAACCGTGGCCGCGCAGTGTCGCGACGGTCGGCAGCCGCAGGTACGGCGTACCGGAACAGGTCGCGGCGGCCTCGAGCCGGCGACGGAGCGAGGCGATCGTCACGTCGAGGGTTTTCGTGGAGCCGAACCAGTTCTCGTCCCAGACGGTGGCCATCAGGTCTTCGCGTGAGACCGCGCTGCCGGCGTGCAGGGCAAGCGTTTCGAGCAGCTCGTACTCCTTCGGCCGCAGCACGAGCTCGCTCGCCCCGACCAGGCAGCGGCGTGCTGCGGTGTCGACGGTGAGGTCGGCGATCACGATCGGCCCTTCGATCCGTGCAACGGGGCGGCTGCGGAGGTGCGCTCGCAGTCTCGCCAGCAGGACGGTCAGGCTGAACGGCTTGACCAGATAGTCGTCAGCACCGGCGTCCAGGCCGGACACGATATCGATCTCCTCGCTGCGGGCGGTCAGCATCACCAACAACAGGTCAGGCAGGTCCGACCGGAGTCGCCGGGCCACATCGATGCCGTCCGCGTCGGGCAGGCCGAGGTCCAGGAGGACGACCTCGGCCTGTTCCCGGCGCGCCACAGTCAGGCCGGCCCGCCCGGTGCGCGACCAGAACGTGTGATAGCCGTTGCTGGTCAACGCACGGTCGAGCAGGCGGCCGATGGCCTCGTCGTCCTCGACGACGACCACCGTTCTATCGGCCTTCACTCTGGGGACGTTAGGCGAGCCGGCCTGAGAGCGGGCTGAGTCACAGCTCGCGCAACTCCTCCACCGCCGGACGTGTCGAGCCCTGGGCGCTGGCCAGGGCTCCGGCCGCAATGGCGACGACTGCCACGACCGTCGTCGCCGTCAGATACGACCAGGGCACGGCCGCCGACGACGGGGGTGGATCGAACACCCCCGTCAGCACCTTGATCAGCATGGCGGCCAACGCCCAGGCCACCAGTGCGCCGCCGATCAGACCGCCGAGCATCACCAACAAGGCCTCGCTCATCACCAGACCCCGCAACTGCCGGCGCCGAGCGCCGAGGACCGTGGCGATCGCGAAGGTACGGCGACGTTCGGCAAGCCCGAGCGCAAGGACCAGGCCGCCCGCACCGGCCGCGATCAGGACGGCGAAGGCCAACTCGAAACGGGTCAAGCCGGCCAGATCGACCGACGTCAGACTCGACCCGACCTGCGCCCTGCTCTGCGTGAGATCAGTGACCTTGGCCGAGGCTCCGAGTTGCTGACGGACAGCGGCCGCCACAGCCGTCTGGTTCTTGCCGCCGGTGTCGAGCAGAAAGGCGCCGATCGCATCGCTTCCGGTCGCCTTCGCGACATAGTCCGCGTTCGCCACGAAGAAGCTGTCCCGCGGTGCGGTCGGAAACTCCTTCACGATCCCGGCGTAGTGGAACGCGACGGTGCGGAATCCCTTCGTCCGGCTGTCCTGCAGCCGCAGGCGCAGGAGATCGCCAGGTGCGAGCTGAAAGTCCTTCACGGTCTCGTCGCTGACCAGGATCGAGTCCGGCTGCTGCGCCAGCAGTGCCATCAGGCCGTGTGCGGTCCCGCCGACGAAGTACGGGTCCTGCAAGGCCGTCGCGTCGGCAATCGTGCCGGGCCGGACACCGTAGAAGTCCTGCAGGTCGGACCCGACGTACGCCAGCCGATGTTGCAGAGGCTCCACCCGCTGAACCCCAGGTACGGCAGCAAGCCGCGAGGCAGCCCCCGGACCGACAGTCACCCCCGGAGGTTCCGTGACGGTGACATCCGCGCCGTTCGAGAGCAGCGCATCGGCTTCCGCCTGCTGCCTATAGGTGGCGTTGAAGGTCGCCGTGGAGGCCGCGAACGAGATCGCCAGCGCCAGCAGTACGACGGAACGCACCAGCGGCCTGCGTTGCCGCGACATGCTCGCCGCCGTGGTTCGCGCCAATCGACCGGTCAGTGGCCGCACGAGCATGGTCAGCACAGAACGCCCATGAGCCAGCCCCAGGGAGGCGAGCCGCCACAACAACAGGGCCCCGCCGATCCACAGGAGCGCCGGGCCGAAGAACGCCCAGTACGACACGGAGATCGTCGGCACACCTTCAGGTGCGAGCACCAGGGAATAGTTGTTGCTGCTCGACGCACGGAACACCAGGAGCGACACGATCAGGCAGATCACGTCGAGCCCGAGTCGCATCCACAGCGGACTGCGGGCCCGATCCACCTGTTGCCGCGCGGAGACGACGCTGCTGCTGCGCAGGTCGCGGAGCGCCGGCAGGAGAACGGTCAGCCCGGCGATCGCCAGGCCCGCGGCGAACGCGATCCCGAACCAGATCAGCGTCGCGCGGGTTCCGGCGCCGAACGACGTACTGCCGAACGAGACGCGGCCGGCAACCGCGGCCGCGGCCACCCCCAGTACGCCTCCCAGGAGACCCACCACTGCCGCTTCGAGTGCGGCGAGTCCGACCACTCGCCGGATCCCGAAGCCACGCACCCGCAGCAACGCCTGCTCGCGCCGACGTCGGACCGCGCCGGAGCCGGCGACAGCGGCCGTGAGCAAGGCAGCGAGTACAGCGCCCGGCAGACCGAGGCAGAGGAACAGGATCTGCGCGTACGCCGCGTCGCTGCGGGCCGCATCCAGCGCGGCCGCAAGGTTGTCGCCGACCACCGCAGACCCCGACGAGGCTGCCTCCAGATTGTGGGCAGCCCCAACGACCGACGTGTACGCCGAGGCCGGGTCATGCGGCAGGGCTGCGGTGCGCGCGGCATGAATCTGGGTGGTGATCGCCTGCGGGTCGACGGTTGCGACCGGCCCCATGAGCTGGGTGAACCGATCGGCCGGCAGCAGCAACACGTTGTCGGGCGGAGCAGACGGCTGCGACTGCGGTGGTGCACCGACCTTCTGGAAGAGCGAGTCGGCCTGCGGCAGATCGATCACGCCGTCGACCTTGATCTGCGCGGACGGCAGGCCGGGGCGACCGATCGAGATGGTGTCACCCGGTGCAGCATGGAGGTTTGCGGCGGTCTGCTGGGCGAGCAGGACGCCGTCCGACTGCCCGGTCAGCTGCCGCACCTCACCCGGGAACGACGCGCGATAGTCCTTCGGGATCCCCAGCACCACTCCAGGTCCCGTGGTCTGCGTCGAGCCGCTGACGGTCGCGGTGAATCCCGTCGTACGACCGAACTGCACCGGTAACGCAGCGCCGATACCTTCCGTCTGTCGTACTGCTGCCAGCACAGCGCCGGCATCGCCGCCCGGCTGGACCTCGATCTGCCAGTCGACGGCCACCGTCGCGATCGCCCGATCCGTCATGGTCGCCTTCGACGCGGTCAGGAACGCACCGATCGCGGCGATCAGCGCAACCGACAGACCCACGCCCGCCGCCGTCGCCAGCAGCCGCCCGGCGCGTCTGCGGATCAAGCCACGCAACCACAGTGTCATCACGAAACACCTTCCCGATCCGGTACGACGAGGCGCCCGTCGTTCATCTGCCACTGCTGACCGAGCCGGCGGGCGACGGCGGGATCATGTGTTGTCACGACCAACGCAGCGCCGGTCTCCTCCGCGGCGGCGATCAGCGCGTCCAGAACATGCCCGCCGGTCTCGGCGTCGAGCTGGCCGGTCGGCTCGTCGGCGAGTACGAGGCGCGGCCGCAGTGCCAGCGCTCGGGCGATCGCGACCCGTTGCGACTGCCCGCCGGACAGGGTGTCGGCGAGCTGATCGGCCAGGCCTGCCACACCGACTGCCTCCATCGCGGCCATCGCGCGCTCATCGGCAGCTGCCTCGGCGGTGCCGGTCAGTACGGCGGCCAAGGCAACGTTCTCCGCAACAGTCAAAGCCGGCAGCACACTCGGCCCTTGAAAGACGACGGCGATATCGCGCGAGCGCTCGACCGGACCGTCCCCCAGATCGGGCCAGGTGACGACTCCTCCGGTCGGCGTCTCGAGCCCAGCCATCAGGTGGAGCAGAGTCGACTTGCCGGAGCCGGACGAGCCGGTGATCGCGATCCGCGCCCCGGCCTCCACCTCGCAGCTGCAGCCGTGAACCGCTACCACCGCTTGGTCGCCGTGCCCGAACGTCCGCGCGGCCTCGGTGCACCGAACCAGCGTCATGCGGCGATCCTCCCGTCGGACAACGCGATCACCCGATCCGCGATCTCCGTCACCGCGCGGCTGTGCGTCACGAGCAGCACACCGCGGCCGTCGTACGCCCGCGCCCGGATCAGGTCCAGGACCAGCTGCTCGCTCCGGCCGTCGAGCTCGCCGGTCGGTTCGTCGGCCAGGAGCACGTCCGGATCGTTGCTCAACGCAACGGCAAGACCGGCCCGGGCCAGCTCGCCACCGGACAACTCACGCGGCAGGGCCGCGGCTCGATCGCGCAGACCGACCTGCTCGAGAAGGGCGTCGGCAGTCGGCCGCTGCGCCGAGCGCACCGCAGCCTGAACCAACCGGATGTTGGCACTGACCGTCAGATGGGCGATCAGGTTGCCGGACTGGAGTACGACACCGAGTCGACGGCTCCGGATCCTCGCGCGCTCGGCCTCCGGCCGATGGCTGACCCGTTCACCGGCCAGGGTGACGGACCCGCCGTCGGGCTCGTCCAGGCCGGCCAGACAGGCGAGCAACGTGGACTTGCCGGAACCGGACGGGCCGACGACGGCAACGACCTCGCCGCGCGCGACACCGAGGCTCACCCCACGCAGGGCGAGCGTCTCTTCGGCACCGGACCGATAGAAGCGATAGAGGTCACGACACGACACCACCTCGACCATATTGTTGGCCATCACAGCCACCGGACCGAGTCGGAGACGATCTTCCACGGGTCGACGTTGTCCGCGTTGACCGGTCCCGCCAGCGTCAGCGCCAACTGCTTGCCGCCCTGATAGAAGAGGTAGCGCTCAAAGGCGTCCCGGACGACCTTGCCGGTCACCGGATCCTGCGCCGAGTCGCCTTGGTAGGTGATCAGCACGACCTTCCCGGCGGGCCGGGTGATATCGCTGATCTTGCCCAGGGCGAACCGTGGGACCGACCGGCTCAGCTCGGGGACCACCGTGCTGGTCACGGACTGAGTCGTCGGTGCGGCGGACACGGCCGACGACATGACCTCGATCCGGTTCAGCTTGTCCGTGAACGAGGTCGCCGTACCCGTTGTGCTTTGCGCCCAGCCCTCCGGAACCTTGACGGAGAAGGCCGGCGCCCGGAACGTGACGAACGCCTGGTTGTCCGGGATGTCCCCCGGCGGGTTGGACTCTGTCACGACCGGCTTGGGCGGCCCGCTGCTCGCCGGTTGCGACGGCGCCGAGCTGGACGGCCCCGACGACGCCGGGGGTGCGGACGACTGGTTCGACGACGGCGATGCGGAGGTGCCGCCTCCGCTACAGGCCGACAGCAGTACGGCGGTTGTCAGCGAAACGGTGAGCAGTGGCCAGATCTTCATGAATCGTCCTCGGGAGAGTGGACATCGACTCCATCGACGCTAGAAACTCCTCGGTAAGCGACCGGCCCGAGGCAGGTTAGAGGACGGCAAAACCTGCTACCACCACGCCTTTCCTGCCGTCATGATGGCTGTATGCGGCGTCGTGTCAGCCGAGTCGCCCTAGCGGCCGCTCTCGTCTCGTTGGTGCTCGTGGCCGTGCCGCTGGCGATCGGTATCCGGATCTCGTTCTTCGCCGACGAGCGCACCGAACTGGAACGCGCGGCGCTGGCTGCCGCGATCCAGGTCGGACCCGACTTCAGCGCCAACGACCCGGTCGAGCTTCCGGCCCCGACGTCCGACGGCCAGGTCGCGCTCTACGACGGATCGCTCGTGCTGCGCGCAGGATCCGGGCCGAAAGTCGCCGACGATCCCACCCGGGCCGGTCTCGCGGGGCACGTCGTCCAGGCGGAGTCCGGCGATTCGTTGATCGTGGTGGTGCCGGTCGCTTCGTCCGAGCAGGTGATCGGCGTGGTGCGGGCCTCGTCGCCGATCAGTGCCGTCTGGACCAAGGTTCTGCTCGCCTGGCTGGCTGTCCTCGGCGGTGCGCTCGTCGCGCTGGCGATCGGCGTCGCCGTCGCGACCTGGCAGGCGAGACGCCTGAGCGCACCATTGGAGTCCTTGGCCCGGATCGCCGACGCCGTCGCAGCGGGAGACCTGTCCGCGCGCGCCGAGCCCAGCGGGATCGCGGAGGTGGACACGCTGGCCAACGCGCAGAACACGATGGTCGAACGCCTGACCGGCGTACTGGATCATGCACGCCATTTCGCGGCCGACGCCGCTCATCAGCTACGGACGCCGTTGGCCGGGCTCCGGCTGACTCTCGAGACAGCACAGACCGACCCGGCGGCAGATACCCGGGTCACCGTCGACGAGGCGCTGCTGAAGACCGCCGAACTGCAGCGCACGGTCCACGACGTACTCGAGCTGTCGCGGTTGCCTGCCGACGGCCCTCGCGGGGCGCTGGGTACCGTCGAGCAGCTGTTCGCCGAGATCGAGCATCGCTGGCACGGGCTGCTCGCCGAGCAGGGGCGACGGATCGTGTTCGCCGTCGACGGTCCGGTCGGGAGTCGCGCCGTACCGGCCGCGAACAGCCGGCAGATCCTCGACGTGCTGCTCGACAACGCTCGCACCCACGGCCGCGGCACCGTCCGCGTCACGGCCGGCGACGTGTTCGACGCGACCGCCGTCGACGTCGCGGACGAAGGCAGCCTGGCAGCCGACGACGACATCTTCGTCCGCGGCGACAGCGGCGCTCGTGGCACCGGAATCGGTCTCGCCCTGGCCCGCAACCTTGCCGAGTCCTGCGGCGGCCGCCTCGTCCTGGCGTCCTCGTCCCCGACCGATTTCCGGCTCCTGATCCCGGAGGCTATTGATAAGCCGGTACGCCGAGAAGCTGGTCGACTGTGACGAAGTCGTAGTTCTGGTCGCGGAGGCTGTCGACGACCAATCGGACCGCCTCGACCGTGGCGGCGCGGTCACCGCCTTTGCCGTCCCGGCCGTCGTGGAAGATGATGATGGAGCCCGGGTGGGCGATCCGCACCGCGAGCCGCGCGATCCGGTCGGGCCTGGGCTGGGCGACCTCGAGCGGATGACAGAACTCACCCGACACAGCGTGCAGCCCGTGGTCCTGCAGCAGGCCACGAAGGGCGGGGATCCGCAGCAGCCAGGGCGGGCGGTAGAGCGCGGGCCGGATCCCGAGCTGGGCGAAGGCAGCCATCCCTTGCTCGAGTTCATCAGCGACGGTGGTCCGGCGAAGGTATCGGGTGAAGTCGTGGGTATGCCCGTGCAGGCCGATCACATGGCCTGCGGACGCCAGGCGCCTGGTCACCTCGGGGTGACGCTGCACGGCTCGGCCTACCTGGAAGAACGTCGCTCGGATGCCGGCTCGGTCGAGGTAGTCCGCAAGGTGCGAGGTGTGCGGCTCGTTGGGACCGTCGTCGAAGGTGAGGGCGACGACGCGCCGGTCCGCCGGCCCGCGGTACGGGAACGGGCCGAGGGCCTGCGAGTACGGCGACATCATCAGCCAGTACGCCGCACCGGCCGCCGCCGCCGTACCCGCTGCCAGCGCGGCCTTTCGTGCCCTCGTCACGCCGCCCCCATCAGCTGTCGATCAATCGGTCCGTCAGCACCGTGACCGCGGCGGCCAACGTCAACCAGGCAATCCCGAGCAGCCTCGTCCTGAGCCTGTAGCGCCGGGACGCCGGCCAGCACCGATTGCTCCGGAAGGCGGGAGCGGTGCCGATGACGGGGCGTCCGGTCGCGCGGTTCAGGGTGACCGCGAGGACGTAGTAGAACAGGAACGAGACGACGAGGTTGTAGGTCAGGCCCTGCGTGAGCCGCCGCGCCGAGGTGAGGGTGGGGTTGCGACGATCGAAGGCGATCTTGCCGCGGGACCTCAACTGGCGCAGCAGGCCGAGTTCGTCGGCGCCCTGGGTCCCGGTGAGGTCGTACCCGGACCACGCGTCCTTGCGAAACGCGATGTTGGTCGCGGTGACGTAGACGACCCGGCCGGTCAGTTGATGGATCAGGTGCACCAGGTCGAACAGGACCCGCGCGTACGCCGTACCCCACCAAGGTCCGTCGGGGTATCGACAAGGACCCGCTACCGCGACGCGGGCCGGATCCTGCTGGAGGGCACGGTCGATCCGGGACAGCCACCCCGCGTCGAACACCGTGTCGGCATCGCTCGACACGATGATGTCTCCGCGGGCCGCGAGCGTCCCGCGATGGCGCGCCGCGCAGACACCGGGCGTCTCCTCACGGACGACGATCGCGCCGTACAGACGGGCGATCTCCGCGGTGTCGTCGGTGCAGTTGTTGTCGACGACGATCACCTCGTACCCACCCGCGAAGTCCTGCCGGGCCAGCGACTGCAGGCACGCCCCGATCAGCCGTTCCTCGTTGAAAGCAGGGATCACCACACTGAACCTTGGCCCAGCAAGCATCATGACAGCAAGGTGCCCACCCACCGCTGAGAGGACACTGAGAGCCCACTCCCTCAGCGGGTTCTCAGCGGGAGCGGTCGACACTGGGATCATGCGGGTAGCGGTGGTGGAAGACGAACGGGTGCGCGCCTTGACGCCGTGGGTCGTGGTCGGGCTGGTCGGGACCGTGCTCGGAGGGGTCGGTTTCGGCTGGCTCGCGGACGCCGCCGGAGAAGGCGATGGCCTCGCGGCGTTCGATCCAGAGCTGACCGCGGATGTCGTGGCACGCCGTACCCCAGGCCTCACCGAGATCGCCCAGAGCATCTCGTTCGTCGGCAACGTACCCGTCCTGTTGTTGCTGACGGCAATAGTTGCCCTGGGCCTGTGGTTCCGCACCAAACGATGGGAGCCGGGAGCCCTACTGGCTGTCGGCATGGTCGGCGCCGGAGCACTCACCTACGGCCTCAAGGTCCTGATCGAACGACACCGCCCCGATGCCGCCTTCATGCTGGGCCCGATCGACACCGGCTTCGCGTTCCCGTCCGGCCACACGCTGAGCTCGACCGTGTTCTTCTCGTTGCTCGCGGCTCTCGTCTGGTACGCCGACGTTCGCCGGGCAACGAAGATCGCGGCCACGGCGATGGCGATCGTACTGAGTCTCGCGATGGGAGCGAGCCGCGTCTACCTCGGATACCACTGGGGTACGGATGTCCTGGCCGGGTGGATCGTCGCCCTCACCTGGCTCTGTCTCCTCGCAACTGCAGTCCATCTCCTCCGGTATGGCGCGGGTCGCCGTCTGTGAGGACGACCGCGCATTGCGCGGCGTACTCAGACGGGCCCTGGAGGGCGACGGCCACTCGGTCGTCGCCACCGCGAGCGGTTCCGAGTTGCTGGCCGGGCTCGAGCCGCCGCCGGAGGTCGTCGTACTCGACCTCGGCCTCCCAGACGCGGACGGACGGGACGTCTGCCTGGCCCTGCGTGCGCACGGGGTGGACGCTCCGGTCCTGATGCTGACGGCGCTGGGCGGCATGCACCACAAGGTCAGCGGCTTCGAGGCAGGAGCCGACGACTACCTCACCAAGCCCTTCGACATCCCGGAGCTGCTGGTCCGGATCCGCGCCCTGTCCCGCCGAGCCACGGCCGCCGTCACGGTCGACGAGGTCGTGCTCGACCCGACCAGGCATGAGGTACGCCGGGGCACGGCCGGCGAGTCCCTCACGCCGACCGAGTTCCGGCTCCTCGGCCGACTCATCTCCGTCCCTGGAGAGGTGGTACGCCGGCACGCGCTGGTCGCCGCCGGCTGGCCGCACGGAGCGTATGTCAGCGAGAACACCCTCGACTCCTACCTGCGGCGACTGCGCGTGAAACTCGACCGGCTGGGCATCGCCGGCCGGGTCGCGACCGTCCGTGGAGTCGGGTACCGATGGGATTGACCGGTTTCCGGGCGCAGATCGTCGCGCTCGCGGTGCTGACCGCCACGCTCGTGGTCGCCGTACTCGTGATCCTCAGCCATGTCCTGGCCGCCCGCGCGACCGACTCCGACACGCGCACTCTGGCCCGCACCCGGGCCGATGCCGTCGCCGGCACGGTCGAGGTCGTGAACGGGCAGATCCGGCTGGTCGAGGGCACCGGCGACGCGTTCGACACGGTCGCGTGGGTGTACGCCGACGGCCGGCTCGTCGACGGCGTCCTGCACCCTGCCGTCGCGGATGCCGTCGAAGAGCTCAGCAGCTCCGGCCGGAACGACTTCCTGACCACGAGCCACGCGCTGCTGTACGCCGAACCGCTGCCGGTGCAGGGACATCGGGTCACCGTGGTCGTGATGGTCGACCTCGCGCCGTACGAGAGCTCCGAGCAGCGGGCACTCATGATGTCACTGGTGCTCGGCGCCCTCGCCATCGCGCTCGCCGGCGGCGTCACCTACCTCGGCGTCAGCCGGGCGCTGCGGGTGGTCCACCAGATGTCAGCGTTGGCCGACGAATGGCGCGACCACGACCCGGACCGCAGGTTCGGCCTGCACAGCCGCGACGAGTTCGGCGAGCTCGCCCGGACCTTCGACCGGCTCCTCGATCGAGTCGCGGACAGCATCGCCGACGAACGCCGCCTGACCGACGAGATCGCTCACGAGCTTCGCACGCCGATGTCCGTACTGCGCGGCGAAGCGCAACTGGCCGAACTCGCCGGAACCGCAGTCGACCCACAGCTCGTCCGCACCGAGACCGACCGCCTCAGTACCGCCGTCAGCGCAATCCTGGACGCCGCCCGCTCACGGACCCACCGCGACGCGAGCTGCCGGCTCGCCACCGCCCTGCGGAAGGTCCTGGAGGGACGGGACGTGGCCATCCACGCACCGCCTGACGTCGAGGTGGCCGTGCCCGTCGACGTCGTGACGGCCCTCTTGACGCCCCTCCTCGACAACGCGTCCCGCCACGCAAGGACGACCGTACGGCTCGTAGCCGAGACCGCCGACGACAGCGTCACCGTCCACGTGCTCGACGACGGACCTGGGTTCCGGCCGGATGAGCTCGACAGCGTGTTCGCGCCCGGTCACAGCGGCACGGACGGGCACGGGCTCGGTCTGGCCGTCGTACGCCGGATCGCGACGGCGACCGGGATCGGCGTACAGGCAGTGGCCGACGGCAACGGTCACGTCGAAGTCCGGTTCCCACGCGCCTGATCAGGTTGTGTGCAGGTTGATCGCGCAAGGCTGGCCGGCATGACAACCACTACCGCATCCCGCACATCCGCAGGTCGGGTGTTGCTGAACAAGGTGCCCGAAGTCACCATCTGGTTCTGGCTGATCAAGATCCTCTGCACCACGGTCGGCGAGAGTTTCGCCGACTGGATCAACATGCAGCTCGGAGTCGGACTCGTCGCCACCGCGGTCATCTTCACGGTCGTGTTCGCCGCGGTCCTGACCTGGCAGGTGAAGACGACCAGGTACCGGCCGGCGGCGTACTGGGCCACTGTCGTCGTCGTGAGCGTGACCGGCACCCTCTACACCGACATCCTGACCGACCAACTCGGCGTACCGCTGTGGATCAGTACGTCGGTGTTCGCCGTCGCCCTCGCCGTTGTCTTCGGCATCTGGTGGGCCCGCGAGCGCACGCTCTCGATCCACAGCATCGTCAGTCGCCCCCGCGAGGCGTTCTACTGGCTGGCCGTCCTGGTCACCTTCGCACTCGGCACCGCGGCCGGCGACTGGACCCTCGAACTGACCGGCTGGAGCCCCGGCGTCTCGGTCCTGCTCCCGCTGGCCCTGATCGCGATCATCATCGGCTGCTGGCGGATGGGCGCGAACCCGGTCCTGGCATTCTGGTTGGCCTACATCCTCACGCGCCCGCTGGGTGCCAACCTGGGCGACTGGCTCGCCTCCCCCAAGGTTCCCGACAAGGGCCTGGGCCTCGGGACGCTGGTCACCAGCCTCATCTTCCTGAGCGCGATCCTGGCGACCGTCGTCTACCTCACCGTCACAAAGTCCGACGTCATCGAGTCTCACGAGCAGCGCGAGCGCAAGCCGAAGTACCACCAGCCGCGCCGTGAATGGGCGCTCGTCGGCGTCATGGCCGCCTCCGCCATCGCAGCCGGCGTACTGCTGAACTGGGCCTCCGCTCAGCCGCACGCGAACGCGGCCGCCGAGGGCGAGGGACCGAACCCGGCCGAGGCAGGAGTCCACATGACCTCGGCGCAGGCGACAGCCCACTTCCCCAAGGCCGACGTGGCCCAGTTCCGCACGCTCATTCAGAGCATGAACACCGACCTCGCCAAGGGCGACCAGGCGGCCCTGAACACCTCCGTCTCCGCGTACGAGAAGGCGTGGGACGACGACGAGGAAAAGCTCAAGCCCCTCGACAGCAAGGCCTGGGCCTACATCGACAGCCAGAACGACGGCCTCTTCACCTCGGTCCGCGAGACCAAGGACCCAGCGGCCGAGAAGACAGCGATCCAGGCACTCCACACCACCCTCGGCTGACCGAACCACCGGCTAGGCGAAGTACAGGCCGATACCGACGAGCGAGGCCCAGGTGAGGCCGGCGAGGAGGAGGACCCGATCGCGGAAGATTTCGTGTTCGGGCTCCTCCCCTCGTCCGGTGGAGACCAGAAGGGCGTAGCGAAGGAGGCCGGTGAAGAACGGCAGGAACGAGATCGCGAGGAGTTCCCGGTACACGTCGCGGCCGAGGTACTGGAAGGCCCACATGCCGTACGACAGGGCCGTCCCGAGCAGCGCGACCGTCATGACCTGGTCGAGCCACGACGTCGAGTACGCCGCGAGTACCGGGCGACCGACCGCGTTCCCCGACGTCGCATGCTCGGCCTTGCGCTTGCCGGTGACGAGGAACATCGCACCGAAGAGCGAGACCAGGAGGAACCAGTGCGACACCGGCAGACCAGTCGCCGTACCGCCGGCTGCCGCGCGCAGGACGAAGCCGAGCGCGACGATCACCAGGTCGACCACGGCAACGTGTTTCAGCCCGACGACGTACAGCACCTGAGCGACCAGGTACGCCGCTGCGAGCCCGAAGGTCGCCGGGCCGAGGGTGCTCGCGATCGCCAGCCCCAGAAGCGCCGCGACCACACCGAATGTCGCCGCCAGCGCAGGACTGACTGCACCCGACGCGACCGGACGTAGCCGCTTCCGCGGATGCCGCCGGTCGTCAGGCGCGTCCCGGATGTCGTTGAACGCGTAGATCGCCGCCGAGAGCAGAACGAAGCCCACTGCGGCGATCGACGCCTTGAGTAGGACGACCGGCGACTCCAGCGCCCCAGCAGCCGCCGGGGCCGCGAAGAGCATCACGGCCTTGTGCCATTGCTGTGGGCGGCTCAGCCGCAGCAGCGCCCGCCCGGGCGCCTCCCGAGTTGTCGTCGGGGCCTTGAGGTCGGTCATTTGGCGGTCACGTAGAAGAAGTCGCGCTGGTCGTCGACGAGGTAGCGGTCGGTGGGCGAGTTCATCGAGTCGAGCAGCCGCTTGCCGGTGACCGCGCCGTCCGGGCCGGGCTGCTCGATGTCGAAGCTCACCATTGCGGCGTGGATATCGAGCTCCATTCCCTGGACGATTCCGGCCTGGTGCATGGCGTCGGCCAGTGTCGCCAGGGTCAGCTTGTTGCCTGCGACGTACAGAAGGTTGCCGTGGGCATCTGTACCGATGCCGGACCGCCAGGTGTACTGGAACTGGCTCCGCACGGTCCCCCAGCGGCCGTTCGCGTTCGTGGTCAGCCCGTCGACGATCCGGCCGTCGACGATGACCGGGTCGAGGTTCTGCCGGACCGCGACCACGTCGTGCGTCATCCGGACCGTGCGGTTCCAGGTGCCGACCTGCGCGGAGCCGTCGCGGAGGATCACGACCGACGCACGCCCGTCGACGAGTGGCACGGCCGCTGACTTGGTGGTCCACCATCCGCCGTGCGAGTCGTTCATCTTGAATCCCGCGTTGAAGGTCGCGACCAGGGCCGAGCGATCGGCGGTGGGAACGGAGTACCCGTTCTGGGACGCCATACCGACCACCGGCTCCCGCGTGCCGGGCATCAGATTCAGCCGATACGATCCGAGCGGCAGCAAGGCTGCTGCGGCAGATACCGGCAGATGACCCGGATCGGGCCGGAACCAAGTTGTCCACAGCAACGGTTTGCCTGAGGCCGACCGGCGGGCCACCGCCCAGGTTCCCTCCGACGGCAGGCGAGTGACGCCAGGCAGCAGATGCACCTTCGGTAGTCCGGCAGCCGTCGGGTGAACGCTCGGCAGCCCGGTGACGGGCGCAGCCGCAGCACCAGTGGTGTCGATCGGCGCGCCGGTCGTGGGCGGTTGCTGATGGGAGTACTTCCAGGTCTCGATGGTGTCGATGAGCTTTCCGCCGCCGTGATCGCGGAACCACTCCACCGTCCGGACCGCGAAGGTCGCGTTACCCGGGTACAGCAGCGCCCGAACGTACGACACCGCGGGGACGACCAGCAACAGGCAGCAGGCCAGCGCGATCCACCGCTTCCGGATCCGGCGACGCCGGCGCTTGGACGCGATCATCGCCAGGCCGCCGGGAGGAATCGGCGCGGCAGCAGGTTGATCACCCGGACGGCAAGACCCATCACAGCAGGCACCCACACAATCGTCTTCTGTGCGTCCACGGCTGCGGCCACACGTTTGGCAACCCGTTCCGGGCTGGTCGCGAGCGGCGGCCGCTCCAGGTCCGCCGTCATCCGGGTCGCGACAAATCCCGGCCGTACGACGAGCACCCGGACGCCGGTGTCGGCGGTCTCGCGGGCGAGGAGGACTGCTGTCGAGTCCGCCAGCTGCTTGCCGAGGGAGTACGCCGCGATCGATTGACGGGGGCGTACGGCGGCGGCTGACGACAACAGCACGATCTGCTCGGGTCTGCGTTGCACCAACGCGCGCAGGAGGAGCGACACCGCCAAGCCGTTGACGACCACACCGTCGGCGAACGACTTCGACGACATCGACCCCACCGCGACGATCGCGAGCTGCAGAGGATGGTCGGAACAGGCGTGCTCGAGCATTCCGTCGAGCTCGTCGACGCTGAGTTCCGCGTCGTACTGCGTCGTGGACACCGAGTATCCGGCTTCGCGGAGTTTCTCGGCGTTCCACCAGAGCTCACCGCTCGGACGGCCGGCCAGGATCACGCGCCGTGGCGCGGGACCGAGCAGCTGCAGCAGGACGGCCATCCCGATCTCGGACGATCCGCCGACGAGGAGTGCGGCGCCCGGCCTCATGCGAGGAGTCCGAGACGCTCGCCGAGGGCGGAGGACCAGCGCCCGGCCGGATCCAATCGGCGCTGCGTGCGTTGCCAGGTTGGCAACCGCGGATACATCACTGGAATCAACTCCGGATCGGTCACCGCGTCCTTGGCCAGATAGATGCGGCCGCCGGCGCCGGCCACCATCTTGTCGACCGGCTGCAGCGTGCGGAGACGATGCAGCCAGCGGGCCGGAAGATCGACGGCCAGGGTCCATCCGGGGATCGGGAACGACAACGGTCCAGCGGTACTGGGACCGAAGTTCTTCAGCGTCGCCAGCGCCGGCGTCAGCCCGTGGTGAGCGAGGTAGGTGAGCACTTCATGGAGCGTCCCGACCTCGTCAGGCGGTACGGCGAACTGGTACTGGATCAGGCCCCGCTGCCCGAACGCGGCCGGCCAGGAATCCGCGCGATCCAGTGGACACAGGGCGGAGCGCAACGCAACGAGTTGCGAATTGGACGATCTGCTGAGGTGCCATCGCGCTGCGGACGCGGCCGCGATCGTCGCCGTCGAGACCACACCGGGCCCGGGCAGTGACCGCCGCTGCCGGGTGCCGCCGACCCGCCGCTCTGGGAACGGCGCGACGGCGCCGGGAAGATCCAGGGTCGACGCACCGTAGAACTCGTCGACGATCCCGCGGCCCAGGCTCGCACCCCGCGCGTGCGCATCCAGCCAGGCGACCGCGTGCCGCTCCGGATCGAGTTGCTGCCGCACCGCCAACGCCTGCATCGCCTGGACGGTCTGATCGAGCGAGTGGGTCCGCAGACGGTTCCGGATCACCCAACCGGTGTCCACTCGCTGCAGCCGGATCGCTGCCTGCAGGATCACGCCGGTCAGTCCCATGCCGCCGATCGTGGCCCAGAATCCGTCGGCGTCCTGGCCCGCCGACAGTTGCTCGATCGTCCCGTCCGACTTGAGCAATGCGATCCACAGGACCTGCCGGCCGAACGATCCGGCGCCAGGATGGTTCTTTCCGTGCACATCGGCGGCAACCGCGCCGCCGACGGTGATGTGTTCGGTGCCGGGTACGACGGGGAGCTTCCACCCCAGGGGAAGCGTCTGGTCGATGACGTCCTTCAGCAGCGCACCGGCCTCCACGACGATCACGCCGCTGCCCTGGTCGAACGAGACGATCCGATCGAGCGCCGTCAGGTCGAGCACGATCCCGTCGCTCGGCAAGGCCGCGTCACCGTAGCTCTTGCCGGCTCCACGCACGGTGATCCGCGGCTCCGCCAGCACTGTGTCGACCAGACCGCCTTCGAATGCCGGACGCCGAACTTGGGAGGTCCGCCGTACCGTCCGGCCCCATCCGGACAACGACTGCGTACTGGGTTCATCGGGGGTCATGATGCTGACGTTAGGTACTGCCCACTGAGAGCGTGCTGAGTTCGGTACGCCGAAAGATGCTGTGTTACAACGTGTTCCCACGTGATCGCCGGAGCGGTGCCTGCGTTGAAGTTCTGGATTCGGGACAGCACCGCGTTGTCGCTCAGCAGGTTCGCGACGGTCGCCACCATTTCGGCGTCACTGTTCACGAGAAATCCCTCGACGCCCGGCCGAACGAACTCGCCGACACCACCGGACGCCATCGCCACGACCGGCAGGCCGGCGCAGCGGGCCTCGAGGGCGGCGACACCGAACGATTCGAGCTCCGCGGGCGCGAGATAGACGTCCGCTGACGCATACAACTGCTGGATCTCGAATCGCGTCAGGCGCCCCGGCAGATCGACCCAGTCACTGAGCCCACGACGGCGGACCGCGGCAGCTGCTGCCCTTGTCTGCGGCCCATCTCCCACAACAACTGCTTTCAACCGCACCGCGGAAGGCACCGCCGCGCGGATCTCCTCCAGCATGCGAAGCAACGCCATCGGCCGCTTGCGACGCGTCAGCCGCATCGTGCTCACGATCGTCAACGGATGGTCGGTACGACGGCTCTGCCGCCACAACGCCGGATCAACCCCGTTGTGCAGTACGCCGATCGATCGATCGGGCAGGAGCCGTCGCAGGACATCGGCGACCGCTTCGCTGACGGCAGTCCATTGCGCGTTACCGACGTACCGGGCAATGCCTGCGGCCGGCCAGGGCATTGATGCACTGGGCAACGAGTGCAGTGTCAGCAGCGCGCCCTCGGCCAGCCGCGCGGCCTTCCAGGCCAACGGTGACACCAGCGACGAGTGGCAGTGCACGACATCGAAGTCCCGCAATGCCGATCGCAGCCGATCGATCGCTGCCGGAAGCGGTACGCCGGCAATCGCAGGCAACCGCACGACCGGGACATCGCCCGCTGAGGCCGGTCCGTCGGTGATCGTGAAGACCGTGACGCGATGTCCGGCGCGGATCAGGTGGACGGCGAGATCGTGCACCTGCAACTCGATCCCGCCGAGCCGTGGGAGGTAACAGTCACTGACCAGCGCGATTCTCACCCGGCCACCGCCTCGAGCGGCTGCGGCTCGGGTGCCTTTCGGCGCTGCAGCCAGGACCAGGCGGCGAGCAGCGTACCGCCGACCGGGATCTCCATCAGATAGGTGAACCCACGGAACAGCAGCAAACCTGCGGCGACGCCGGCCGGATCGCCGCCGAGCGCGACCAGGGCGGCCGTCGTCCCGACCTCGACAACACCGGCACTACCGGGCGTGATCGGCACCAGCGTCAGGAGACGTTCGACCGCCAGGGCCGTGAACAACACGGGCAGACCGAGCGGCACGTGCAGGACCCGGAAGCACAACCACAGGAGCGCCAGCTGCAGAGCGACGTACGAGATCATCCCCGCAGTCATCGGACGCCAGCCGTACCGCATCACTCTCAGGACCACGCCTCGCAACTTGGGCAGCTGGTCCTTGAGACGGGTACGCCGGACCACCGCGTCGATCGCTCGCCCGACGGCCACGGCCACACGCTCATCCACGAGCGCCCAGATGCCGACGCCCACCGCAACAGGCACCGGCAGGAGCAGGAGACTCGCCGAGCCGAAGGCCGACGCGCTGTGCAGAAGCGGAACCAGGCCGAGCGCCAGCGCAATCACGCCGAGCTTGGAGACGACGTTCAGCAACGTGGTGACGGCCAGGAACCCGCTGAACTGACCAGAGCTGAATCCCCAACGGCGAACCATCGCGAAGTTCAGCGCCGTGCCTGCCGCGCCGCCCAGCGGGAGAACGTTCGCCACCGCGCTGCCGGTCAGACTGAGCGTCAGTCCGCGCCGCTTCGTCAGGCCCGGCAACGACGCCGCCAGGACGAACGAGTGCGACCACAGCCCGGCGATCCAGACGATCGCCAACAAGGCCAGGGATCCAGGCGAGATACCGGCCAGAACGGCGCCGACCCCGCCCCAGGTGGCACCGACCGCACGCGGCAGGAACACCACCAAGGCGACCGTCACCAATCCGCTGATGACGGAGATCACCAGACGCCGTCGTCGTGTGCGGTCCATCCTCGCTCCCGGCCGCTGTTCGTTCTGCCTCATCTGCTCAAGCGTGGATTCCGGGGGCTGAGAGCGTGCTGAGAGCAAGTAGTCCGGCGGCGGTCCCCGTGCGATGCTCGGAGCATGGCCTTCACTCTCGTGGCCTTCCACGCCCACCCGGACGACGAGGCGCTGCTGATGGGCGGCACGCTCGCGCGGTTGGCCGCCGAAGGGCATCGCGTCGTCCTGGCGGTGGCCACGGACGGCGAAGCCGGGGCGGCTGCATCGGGGTATCGTGCGGGCGGCGGACTGGCGGCGTACCGGCGCAGCGAGCTCGATCTGTCGGCGGCGGCGCTGGGCTGTGCGCGGGTCGTCCGGTTCGGTTTCAAGGACTCCGGGTCGTCCGGGGCGCCGGCCGAGGGCGGCTTCAGCACCCTTCCGGTGGCGGAGGCCGCGGCGCCCTTGATCGACCTGCTACGCGAGGAACGCGCCGACGCGCTGACCATCTACGACCCGGCCGGCGGCTACGGGCATCCCGATCATCGGCAGGTGCACGCGGCCGGGACGTACGCGGCAGCCCGGGCCGGTACGTCGCTGGTGCTCGAGGCAACGATCGATCGCCGGCTGATCCGTCGGCTGATCCGGATCGTCGCCGCGATCCCGGCCGGACTGCAGGTGTCAGCGGCCGACTACGATCACGCCTACTCCCCCACAGCGGCGCTCACGCACCGGGTCGACGTACGTGCTTATGTGGACGCGAAACGTCGCTCCTTCGAGGCCCACGCCAGCCAGGCGAGTGCCGACGAGGGGGCGCGCACGTTGGCGTTGCTGCTCAAGCTGCCACGCTGGCTCTTCCGCCTGCTGCTCGGCCACGAGTGGTACGTCGAACACGGCCGGACGCCGGGCGCCCCGCTCGACGACGTGTTCGCGACCCTCCGCTGACACGTCCTGGGATGATGGCGAGACCGGTCAGGAAGGAGAGCTCGACGTGTCACCGCTACGCAACGCTATCTCGCGACTGCGCCGCGCCAGCGTGCGGAGCAGGTCGACGGGGGCAGCTGTCCTCGTTGTCGCGCTCGCGATGGCGTTGGGCGCCGCCGTACTCCTCCTCCTGCTCCAGCGGGCGCTCATCACCACGGTCTCCGATGCCGCGGACGGACGCGCGGCGGATGTCGCCAGTCAGGTGGCCGAGGAGGGCGTCGACGCGCTCGGCATCGATCTGGCCAAGACGACGCGAGCAAGCCAGATCATCCAGGTCCTGGACAGCAGAGGCCGGATCGTCGCCGCATCGTCGACCCGGGCGGAGACCATTGCGCTGACCCATCTGCGACCGGCTGCCGACACGGTGCAGCGGGCGGAGGTCGGCGAGATGCCGCTGCTCGACGACGATCACGACTACCTGATCGTCGCGCGCGGTGTCGAGTACGCCGGCCAGACGTACACGGTCGTGGTCGCGTCGTCGGTGGAAACTCAGCGGTCCACCGTTGCCACCGTGACGGAGTACCTGGCGATCGGCTTCCCGGTGCTCCTGCTCGTCGTCGGCGCCGCGAGCTGGATGCTGGCCGGTCGCGCCCTCCGGCCCGTCGAGCGGATCCGGAGGCGGGTGCAGGGCATCGAGTCGAGCGACCTGACCGAACGCGTACCGGTGCCGGAGACCGACGACGAGATCGCCCGGCTCGCGACGACCATGAACGAGATGCTCGACCGCTTGCAGGCGGGCCAGGCCACCCAGCGCCGGTTCGTCGCGGACGCGAGCCACGAGCTCAGGTCCCCGCTGGCGACCGTCACCGCGGGCCTCGATGTCATCGAACCCTCGGCGCGTGGACAGGCGTGGCAGGACCTGCATGGGTTGATGCGGGGTGAGGCCGAGCGGATGCGTCGACTGGTCGAGAACCTGCTGCTGCTCGCGAAGGCCGACGACGCCGCCCTGCCGATGCACCGGGCCGAGGTCGATCTGGACGATCTGGTCGACACCGAGGTCCTCCGGCTCCGCGAGGGCAACGGCCGGCTCAAGGTGCTGGCGGACGTACAGCCCGTCCGGGTCCACGGCGATCCGCTCCGCCTGAGTCAGTTGGTCCGCAACCTCGTCGAGAACGCGGCCCTCGCAGCGCACAGCGCCGTACGACTCAGCACAACCCAGAGCGACGGCCAGGCGATCCTCACGGTCGAGGACGACGGTGACGGCATCCCCGAGGAGGACCGGCTCCGCGTCTTCGAACGCTTCGTCCGCCTCGACGCCAGCCGGGCCCGGTCCAGCGGCGGTTCCGGCCTAGGCCTGTCGATCGTCCAGGAGATCGTCAAGGCCCACAACGGGACGGTCACCCTGACCGCAGCCGCCACCGGCGGCACCAGGGCCATCGTCACCCTGCCGTTGCCCTGATCCTGGACACGCCTGCACCGACTCAGCTCGCTCTCAGCAAGAGTGACGGACACTGAGAGCGTGCGGGTATTGATTGTCGAGGACGAGATCCCTCTGGCGGAGACGGTGCGGCACGGTCTGACCGAGGACGGCTTCGTGGTCGAAGTGGTCCACAACGGCGAGGACGGCGTCTGGGCCGCGACCGAGCACGCCTTCGACGTCATCGTGCTCGACATCATGTTGCCCAAGCTCAACGGGTACAAGGTCCTCGAGCAGATCCGCGAGCGCGGCGTCTGGACACCGGTGCTGATGCTGACCGCGAAGGACGGCGACTACGACCAGACCGACGCGTTCGACCTCGGCGCCGACGACTACCTGACCAAGCCGTTCAGCTTCATGATTCTCATTGCCCGGCTGCGCGCGCTCATCCGCCGCGGTGCGCCGGAACGCCCGGTCGTGATGCGCGCCGGGGATCTCGTTCTGGATCCCGTCCGGCGCCGGGTCGAGCGCGGCGGGCAGGAGATCACCCTGACCCGCCGCGAGTACGGCCTGCTCGGATACCTGATGCGGCACCGCGGCGAAACCGTGAGCAAGACCGAGATCCTCGAGAACGTCTGGGACCCGGCCTTCGACGGCGACCCGAACGTCGTAGAGGTCTACATCAGGTACCTCCGCCTCAAGCTCGACGTCCCGTTCGGCCTCCACGCCATCGAAACCGTCCGAGGCCTCGGCTACCGCCTCGACCCCGACGGCGGCTGACCTCTAGGAGGTGCTGGGGAGGCGGATCTCGAAGGTGGAGGGGCCGGTGAGGGTGACCGTGCCGCGGTGGCGGCGGACGATTTCGGCGACGATGGCCAGGCCGAGGCCGGCTCCGCCGGTGTCGCGGGAGCGGGCGGTGTCGAGGCGGACGAAGCGGTCGAACACTCGGTCCCGGTCGGCCGGCGCGATGCCGGGGCCGTCGTCGGCGACAGTGAGTACGACGGTGCCGCCGGACTCGGCGAGACCGAGACTGATCTCGGACCGTGCGTGACGGACCGCATTGCCGGTGAGATTCTGGATCATCCTGCTCAGCGCCGGTTCGTCGCCGAAGACCTGACCGGCCGACACGGCTGACGTCACGATCGTCAGCTTCGTTGCCGAGCGCAAACGATGGGCTTCGGCGAGGAGCAGGTCGTCGAGATCGACCGGCGTCCGGGCAAGCTCGACGGGTTGCTCGTCGGAGCGGGCCAGCAGCAGGAGGTCGTCGACGAGACGCTGCATGCGCACGTCCTCGGCCAACACGGTCGCCGCCAGTTCGCCGGGCGTCGTACGGTCCGGGTGCGCCGCCGCGACCTCGGCGTACTGGCGGATCGTCGCGATCGGCGATCGCAGCTCGTGCGCGGCGTCGGAGACGAAGCGTTGCTGGGCTTCGTGCGAGCGCTGGAGCCGGTCGAGCATCCGGTTCATCGTCCGGGCCAGGCGGCCGAGTTCGTCCTTGCGCGTGGCCGGGACGCGGCGATGCAGCTCGGCCGAGGATATCTCGTCGACCTCCCGCCGGATCGCGGTCACGGGCGCGAGCATGCGGCCGGTGACGACCCAGGTCACGCCGCCGACCACCAACATCATCAGCGGTACGCCGACCACCAGCACGCGACGTACGAACCGGGTCGAATCGAGCACATCCACCAGCGGACGGCCGACCACCACTTGGTCGCCGGTCGAGGTCTGCGCTGCCGCGAACGCGAAGTCCTCACCACGGCCGGGCGGCTCGACCGAAACACAGCCGGTGCCAGGGGATGCCAGCAGCGTGCCGTCACCCACGAGATGGCCGGAGCGGTCTGTCAGCTGAACAATTTCGATCGCCGACGACGTGCTCACCACAGTCGAGGCGGCCCGGCCCGCCGTACCGGCGGCGAGCTGACTGGCGCGGGCGCGGGCGTCCTCACAGACGCCATCGGTCAGGACCGAGCCGAGCAGCGCGACGAGCACCAAGGCGCCACCGACAAGGGCCGAACCGACGACGAGGACCGCGGCAAGGGTCACCCGCACGCGCACGACGCACCCCTCTTCATGCCGCTTTTCATGGCAGGGGCCCGGTCGGCTCATCGAGGCGGTAGCCCGATCCTCGCAGCGTGGTGATGAGACCGTCGCCGAGCTTCCGCCGCAGCCGCCGGACGTACACCTCCACGATGTTCGGGTCGCCGTCGAAGTCGTCGTCCCACAGCTCGTCCAGGATGGTCCGCTTCGACACCACCTGACCGCGCCGCCGGATCAGGAACTCCAGCAACGACAGCTCACGAGCGGTCAGCGTCAGTACGTCGGGACCGCGCCAGGCCTTCCTCGCCGCGGGATCGAGTCGCAGCTCGCCCGCTTCGAGGACACACGGCCGTTCGGCGGCGCCACGCCGTACCAGAGCACGCAGCCGAGCGATCAGGACGGCGTACGAGAAGGGTTTCGTGAGGTAGTCGTCGGCGCCGTTGTCGAGAGCACGGACCTGGTCGGTGTCAGCGTTCCTTGCCGTCAGCATCAGAATCGGCGTCCACACGTGTTCGGCGCGGAGCGTCCGGCAGATCGTCAGCCCGTCGACCTCGGGGAGCATGAGATCCAGGAGTACGACGCCGTACCCGTGCTCACGGGCCAGCCACAACCCGTCGGTCCCGGTCAGCGCGACATCGACCGCGTACCCCTCGGCCTCCAGCCCGCTGCGCAGGCCGGCCGCGAGTCGCGGCTCGTCTTCCACCACCAGTGCGCGCATCACCCACCTCCAGGCGATCCTCCTCCATTGTGGCTGAATCCGCGCTGAATGCACCGTTGAATTGACCGTTCAGCCTGGGTTCAGCGGGCCGGTCCTACTGTCGCCGCATGGCGGCCATCGAAGCGATCGACCTCACCAAGCGGTACGGCGCGCGCACAGCCCTCGACGGACTGACCTTCGCCGCCCAGCCGGGTGAGGTCGTCGGTCTGCTCGGGCCGAACGGCGCCGGGAAGACGACCACGATCCGGCTGCTCACGACGATCCTCGAACCGACCTCCGGGACGTTCACGGTCGGCGGTGTGCCGGGCACCGAGCCGGATCGGGTCCGCCGGCAGATCGGCGTACTGCCGGAGAGCGCCGGCTACCCCGGTCGCCAGACCGGGACGGAGTACCTCCGGTACGCCGCGCGCCTGTTCGGCCTGAGCCGTGCCGACGCACGCGCTGTGGCGGAACGGTTGCTCGCCGACGTCGGACTCGCCGACCGCGGCGGTGCACGGATCTCGACGTACAGCCGCGGAATGAAGCAACGCCTGGGGATCGCCAGAGCGCTGGTCAACGAGCCGGTGGTCGTGTTCCTGGACGAACCGACGCTCGGCCTGGATCCGGCCGGTCAGCGAGAGATCCTGGCGACGATCGGCGACATCGCCGGTCGCCGCGGCGCGACGGTGGTGCTGTCGACGCACATGTTGTCCGAGGTCGAGCAGGTCTGCAGCAGCGTCGTCATCCTCGACCAGGGCCGCCTTCGGGCCGCCGGATCGCTCGACGAGGTCGTCGCCGGTACCGGCAGCCTGAGCGCGACCTTCCTCGCGCTGACCGAGGGCCAGTCATGACGGCCTGGAGCGTGGTCGCCGAACGCGAGAGCCGGGACCTCTGGATCGGCGGTCGCGGACCGGTGCTCGTGTTCGGGTTCAGCGTCCTGCTCAGCGCGATGACGTACCTGGCCGCGACCAACCGGGCCATGAACTTCCTCGAACGGCAAGAGGCCGTGAACCTCACCGTCCAGGTCGGCCTGGCTGTCGGTGTCCTGCTCACCGTCGTCGTCAACGCGGACACGATCAGCGGCGACCGGGAACGCGGAACCCTGGAGACCCTGCTGCTCACCCCGGTCTCCCGGCGCGCGATCGTGATCGGCAAACTCGCCGCCGCGTCGACGATGTGGCTCGCCTGCCTCGTCGTCACGCTCCCCTACCTGTGGGTCCTCGGCGGCGCCGGGCGCGCGATCGTTCTCGCGCTGACGGTCGGCACGCTGGTCGCGATCGGGCTCGGTGGTATCGGCCTGCTCTTCAGCGCCTGGTCGAACTCGAACAAGACCAGCCTCGCCGGTGGCCTCCTGCTGCTCCTCGTCCTGTTCGCCCCGACGCAGCTCCCGGCGTTGCCGAAGACCGGGTTCGGTCAGGCACTCACCCGCGTCAACCCGATCGGATCGGCCTTGCACTACATGTCCCCGATCATCGTCAACCGCCGCAGCTGGACGCACGGTCTCAGCTATCTCGCCGCGCCGGCCGTCATCGATCTTGTCGTGCTCGCCGGTCTGATCGTCTTCGCTCCGCGACTCGTCCGGCTGACAGCGGGTTCACGATGAACATCCTCAACCTGCTCGCGACGATTCTGCTCGCGAGCCCGACGGTGACCATGAACCACGATCAGCTAACCGCTCAGATCGGCCAGACGCTCACCGTCGAATCGGTCGTCACCAGTTCGGGTCCCGCCATCGCGCATCTCAACGTCGTCAGCCTCGACGGCGTGTATGTCGACCTCGAGGACTGGACCCAGGACGTCACCCAACCTGTGCCCGCGGGTCGCGAAACCCAACTGGACTGGGAGTTCCAGGCCGTCAACCCCGGTCACTTCGCCGTGTACGTCGTACTGCTCCCGCGAACCGGCCCGCTCGTAGCCGGGCCGCCGGTGCACGTCACCGTCTCACCACGACAGAACCTCGACACCAACGGCGCACTCGGCGTCGCCATCGCCGTACCGGCCCTCCTCGGTGCCCTAGCGCTGCTCGGCCAACGACGACTCAGGTTCTGGGAAGCAGGCAGCGACCGCTAGGCCGTCTACGAAGTCGTTCATTTCGTGGCCGGAGTGGCCCTTTACCCATTGGAAAGCGACGTCGCCGCGCTTGGTCACCAGCTCCACCAACGGCTCCCACAGGTCCTGGTTGGCGACCGGCTTCCTTGCTGAGGTGAGCCAGCCGCGCTCGAGCCAGCCGATGTGCCAGCGGTCGCGGAAGCAGTTGACGACGTACGTCGAGTCCGACACGACCAGCAGCGGGCCGTCGTACGTCTGCACAGCCTCGAGGGCGGCACGGATCTCCATGCGCTGGTTCGTGGAGACAGCCTCGTGACCGGAGGCATACTCGGTCTTCGACAACGCCCAGGCCCAGCCTCCCGGCCCAGGGTTGCGCGAGCAGGCACCGTCGGTGAAGACGGTGCGCGCTCCGACGGGAACGGTCATATCGGCCGGACGAGGACGGCGAGCACGGGTCTGAGACATGAGACCGAAACCCTACTCCCCGGCCACCTTGTCAGGGGTTGTTGGCTACCCCCTCGTCGACCTCGGGTCCGCGGGCGCCGGTGATGACGGCGTACGTGATGCCGGCGATCGCCGCGCCGACGATCGGGGCGACGACGAACAGCCAGACCTGGCCGAGCGCCGAACCGCCGGCGAACCAGGCGACGCCGAGCGACCGTGCCGGGTTGACCGACGTGTTGGTGACCGGGATGCCGACGAGATGGATCAGCGTGAGGGCGAGCCCGATGGCGATCGGAGCGAAGCCCTTGGGCGCCCGGTCGTCGGTCGCGCCGAGGATCACGTACAGGAAGAAGGCTGTCAGCACGATCTCGACGATCGCGCAGGCCAGCAGCGAGTACCCACCGGGCGACCGGTCACCGTAACCGTTGCTGGCGAAACCACTGTCGGCGGCGCTGAAGCCGTCCTTGCCGCTGGCAACGGCCAGCAGAATCGCTCCGGCAGCAGTACCGGCGACGACCTGGGTCACGATGTACGTCGGAACCCATTTCCACTCGATCCGCTTGGCCACCGCGAGGCCGATCGTCACGGCCGGGTTGAAGTGCCCACCGGAGACATGACCGACGGCGAACGCCATCGTCAGCACGGTCAGGCCGAACGCCAGCGCCACGCCGAGGTAGCCGATGCCGACCGGGACCTTGTCCGGGTTGAGCACGACACCAGCCAGAACGGCCGCACCGCAGCCGCCGAACACGAGCCAAAAGGTTCCCAGGAACTCCGCACCGATCCGAGCCGCAGGACTTGGTGATTCCACGACTGCCTCCTTGTTGACCCCCCGATGAGTTGAAACCGTCCTGTCACAGTACGGCATCAACTCGTGACAATCGGTGAGGTAGGGGCGGAGATCTGCCGCACTCCTTCGGAATGTCCGGCTTCGGTGTGGGTTATCCACAGATTGCAAAGTCCGGCCGTTCCGGTGCCCGAAAGTCCATATGTTCTTGGGGCAAAGGAGGTGCTCGATGAGTGCTCACAAGGACAGAGACGGCCGCCGGAGCGACCGTGGAGGCAGCAGGCGACACACCGGCGGCGACGAGGATCGGCCGCACCCGGTGCTGGCACCGCTGACGATGGCGCAGGCCGACCGGTTGGTCCGGCTGGCCGAGGCCGCGGTCGCGGAACGCGGGTTTTCGATGCGGTACGACGGCACCGGCGCACTCGTGCCGATCAGAGCCGCCGACGATCCGGTGGGCGACGCTCCGTCTGCCGGACTCGCGAACCTCGCGCGCACCGTCGGCGGGTTGCCACGACAGCAATGGCGCTCGGCCGTGGCTGCGCATTTCGACCAGATGCTCCCTTTGGGCGAGCGGCCGATGGTCCCCGAAGACCTGGAGAACGAGCTCTACCTTCGGTTGGTCTGCGCAGCCACGATCGAGCGCAGCTGGACCGACCGGGTGCCGGAGTTCGTGCCGGGTGTGGTCACCGCGCCGGCGACCTACACCGGGCGAGCGGTCGCGATGCATTTCGACCTCGACTCCCTCGGCGTGCCGTGGGACGAAATCGCCCGGATGGGCCTGGCGAACCTGCGCCGCCTCAAGGACGAGGTCGAGCTCGTGCAACAGCCCGGTGAGCACGGCGCCGAGATCGCGATGCTGACCGGTGGCATGTTCACCGCCTCGCGGGCGCTGGTCCTCGACACCGTGCTGCGCGAATCGCTGCGCGTCGAGAATCCACCGTTCGGTTGCCTCGTGGCCATGCCGTCCCGGGACATGCTGCTCGTCCACGTGATCCGAGATCAGACGGTGGTCCCCGCCTGCGGAATGCTCACCGAACTCGCCAACTGCTTCTTCGCCGACTCCCCAGGACCGGTGAGCCCGCACGTCTACTACGTGATCGGCAACGAGTGGCAACAGGTGACCGACTACAGCACCGGCACCGCCCGCCTCAAGTCCGGCGGCCGCTTCTCAGCAGCCCTACGCCGCCTCGACACCGAACCTAGCGGCCCACCCGCGGCATTTGATCGGTCAGTCTGATGGCCGGCGAGTTCTCTGAAGGGCGGCGGTGGCGGTGACGACGTCGCACCAGGCTTCGCCGACGCTTTTGAAGAGGCGTGGGGCGCCGGGGGTGATGTCGAGCCGACCCGTGGCGAGTTCGTGGAGGTCGGCCGTGATCGCGTTGCTTTCGGGTACGCCGTCCGCGATGGCGAGGATGATGTCTCCGGCCTGGCCCAGCGCGGAGGCACGGGATTCGACCACGACGGTGGCCCGGCGGACGAGGTTCGTATCCACCTCGCGGGCAGCTGGCTCGTGCGACCCAACAGCAACCACGGTCGCTTCCGCCCGGAGGAGCTCGGAGTCGAACAACGGCTCGGTCGCCGTCGTACAGCAGGCGACCAGGTCGACGTTCGCGACGTCCTCGGGAGTCCCAGCTCGAGCCGCGAGACCGTGCGTTTCAACCTGGCCGACGAGCGCGGCGACCGCCTCGACCCTGCGGCCCACGACGACGACCTGGTCCAGCGGGCGAACCGCGTTGATCGCCAGGGCATGGCTCAACGCCTGCGGCCCCGTCCCGAACACGAGCAACGAGTTCGAGTCCGTGGTCGCCAGCCGACGTACGGCGAGCGCCGAGAGACTCGCCGTACGGCGCAACGTCAGCGACTCGGCGTCGATGACGGCGATCGGGCGTAGCGTCGGCCCGTCGAACGCGATGTGGACGCCCTGGATCCGGGGCAGGCCGCGGGCCGCGTTGCCGGGGCTGACCGACACGACCTTCACGCCGACGTGCGGCCCGACCTCACCCGGCATCAGGATGACCTGGCCGCCGGACATCTCCACGAACGTCCGCGGCGGTGTGTTCCCGGGCGCGGCGCCGGAGACCAACGCGTCCTCGAGTGCGTCGATCGCCTCCGCCCAGCCGAGGGTGCGCTCGAGGGCCGCCCGGTCGATGAACCTGATGCTGTCCGGCATGGATCTCCTACGACGCGTCCGCCCTGGATGACGATCCGTGGTGCGGCCGGATCCCACAGGCATTCGGGCTGCTCCAACGGGTTGCCCGAGACTACGAGAAGGTCCGCGATCGCCCCGGGCCGGACCACGCCGAGATCCTCCAGCCCCAGCAGGCGCGCGTTGACGGACGTCGCGCAGCGCAGGGTGTCGAGCATGCCGAGCACCTCGCTCTGCAGCCGCAACCCGTTGAGCTGCTCCTCCTCCAACTCGCCCATCAGGTCGGTGCCGAACCCGACCGGAACCCCCGCGGCAACAGCGAGCTCGATCGCCTGCCGACCCGCGTCGAGCACCTCCCGGTTCTTGTCCCGCGACACCGCGGCCATCCCGAGTTCCACGCCACGCCGGTCCATCGCGTCGTACGCCGCCAATGTCGGAATGAGGAACGCCCCGTGCTCAGCCATCGCCGCCGCCGACGCGCTGTCGAGCAGGTTGCCGTGCTCGATCGACCGTACGCCGTTCCGCACCGAGTGCACGATCGCTTCCGGCGAGTACGAATGCGCCGCGACGTAACTCCCCCGCCGCGCCGCCTCGGCCGTGACCGCGCGGATCTCGTCCTCGGAGTACTGCGGGATCCGGATCGGGTCCGTCAGCGAGACCACACCGCCCGACGTCATGATCTTGATCGCGTGCGCGCCCTGCCGGAAACGCTCGCGTACGGCGCGACGCAACGGGTCCACCCCGTCGACGACCTCGGTCGTGTGACTGTGGCAAGGACACGTGTCCCAGTGCGCGGGCCGCGCGTCGCCGTGCCCACCGGTTTGGCTCAACGCCGGCCCGGTGAACAGGTACCGGGGCGCCTCCAGCCGGCCCTCGGCGATCGCCTTCGCCAGCCCGGCCTCACCGCCCGCGACATCGCGGATCGTCGTGAAGCCACGCCGCAACGCGTTACGCAACCGGCCGGCGGCGACGATCGCGATATAGCTCAGCGGGCTCGCCTCGATGTCGACCATGTCCAGACTGATGCCGTACGGATGACAATGCGCGTCGATCAACCCAGGCAGAACCGTGCCGCCCTTGGCGTCGACGACAACGGCGCCGTCCCCCAGGGCCCCTGTGTCCCCGACCGCAACGATCCGCCCGTCCTGGACCGCAACCGGCCCGTCGACAAGTTCAGCATTCTCACCGTCGAAGACAGTCGCATTGGTCACGATGAGCGTGCCTTGGGCAGAGCCGCGGTCATTGACCAGCACGTCGTTCTCCTTCAGATGGTTGTCCGGTGGGCAGGAGCAGCGGTGCCATTGTCAGGGCGAGGTGGAGGGTGAGGCGATCCTCGCCGCGGTGCAGGTCGAAGCCGGTGATGGTCTCGATCCGGCGGATCCGGTAGTACGCCGTCTGGCGGTGGATCGCGAGCTCCGCTGCCAGCTCCTGGATGTTGCCGGCCCGGTCCAGGAAGACCTGTGCTGTCCTCACCAGCTCACCGCCCGCGTCGATCAGCCGCTGCGCTCGGGGGTCGAGTACGGCGTCCACCAGGGCCGACCGCGGACCACAAGAGATCAGCCGGAGTACGCCGAGATCCGACCAATGAGCGACCGGACCGAGGCGCGGCACCGCGGCCAGGATCTTGGTGGCGCGACGGGCCTGTTCGTGGCTGGTCCGCGCGTGGGCGACACCGCGCTGCGGCTCGCCGACACCGACGAGCAGGCGCGCCGCGGCCTGATCGCCGAGGCGTTGGGCGTGTAGTTGCCGGAGCCGGTCGATCGCCTGGTCGATCAAGGACATCCGCTCGTTCGCGAGCTCGACCAGCAACGTCGTGAAGCCCTCCCCCGAGGTCGCGAGCACGTGGCGCGGCAGCGACCACAGGTTGAGCGGCACGACCTCACGCGACGGCTGCTCTGCATGCACAACCACGACGTACGCCGTCCGCTGCACCAGCCCGCGGCTGTCGAGCTCCTCGACCGCGCGCGCCGAGACCGCGTCATCGGGTGCGAGCAGGTTGGTGAGCAGCAGTGACGCGTCGCGACTCCCGCGGGCCCGCTGAGCGAGTAGAGCACCCGCGTCCCGCGCGATCGCGGCGGTCGCCTCGAGTTGCGCCGGCGTACCCAATCCGCCTTCGGGGTCGAGCAACCAGAAGTATCCATACGTCACACCGTTCCACCGGACGGGCAGACACAGCCGCGGCAGGATGCCGAGGCTCGGCTCGGATGGCGTGCGGACCGGTCCGGCCGCGGTGGCGATGCCGAACTGCTCGAACCAGCTCCGGACGTCAGCGGTCGAACGGCGCCGCAGGATCGACCCGGCCCGGACCGCGTCGATCTCGTCCGGCTGCGTGTTGAACGCGATCAGGTTGAAGTCGCGGTCCTCGAGCACAGCCGGCGTACCGAACGCGTCCGAGATCGCGCCGACCAGGTCATCGAGGTCCATAGGACCAGCTTAGACATTTGTACGACGAACTGCGCCGGACGATCTGTCAGCTGGATAACGCCCGCGGGGCGTACCGGTACTTACAGTGCACTCACATCCTGACCCCGAGGAGTCCGCCGTGCTTGGAACCGCTCTGCTCGCCGCATCCCGCAGCCGTCGTGTCCGGGCCGTCGTCACCAAGTCCCCGGTGACGCGCAAGGTCGTCACGCGCTTCATCGCCGGTGACGACGTGTACGCCGCCGTCGACACCACAAGCCGGCTGACGTCCGGCGGCTTCGCCGTGACCCTCGACCACCTCGGCGAGGACACGCTCGACCGGGCCCAGGCCGAGGCCACCCGGGACGCGTACCTCACGCTGATCGAGCAGCTGGCCGACCAGGGACTCGCGACCAGGTCCGAGGCATCGCTCAAGCTCTCCGCGATGGGCCAGGCGCTGCCCGGCGACGGCGAGGCGCTGGCCGCCGAGAACGCGTACGCGATCTGCGCCGCGGCCGCCGACGCCGGCATGACCGTCACGCTCGACATGGAGGACCACACCACGGTCGACTCCACCCTCGGCATCCTGGCCGAGCTGCGCAAGGACCACCCGACAGTCGGCGTCGCGCTGCAGGCGATGCTGTACCGCACCGAGGCCGACTGCCGCGACCTCGCCACCACCGGGTCGCGGGTCCGCCTCGTCAAGGGCGCATACGCCGAGCCGAAGTCCGTCGCCCACCCCGCGAAGGCCGACGTCGACCGCGCGTACGCCCGCTGCATCGGCATCCTGATGGCCGGACTCGGCTACCCGATGATCGCCAGCCACGACCCGCGGATGATCGCGATCGCACAGGCACTGGCGACGCAGCACGGCAAGGGTCCGGACGACTTCGAGTTCCAGATGCTGTACGGCATCCGGCCGAGCGCGCAGGAGCAGCTCCGCTCGCAGGGGTCGCGGGTGCGCATCTACGTGCCGTACGGCGACGACTGGTACGGGTACTTCATGCGCCGCCTCGCCGAGCGCCCCGCCAACGTCAGCTTCCTGCTCCGCTCCCTCGTCACCAAGTAAGCCAAGTAGCACTGCCTACGTGTCGCATTTCGTGTTGCGCTGATCGTCATACTTCTGAGGGCGGACGGCCGAGTCCGCCGAGGAGGTGACGGCACAGTGCCGGAAGACACGAAACGGGCAGCGCACCGCGCGCTGGTGGCTCGGATCCTGACCGGTGACGGCAGAGCATCTGCCGAGCAGCGCTCGTGTGCGTTCAACGACGAGGGTCTCGCGCCACCGTTGAGCACGCTGATCAGCAAGGTCACTCGTACGCCGGTACGCATCAACGCGGCTGACCTGGCCGTAGCGGGCTGCACCGAGGACGAGGTGTTCGAGCTGGTGATCTGCGCCGCGGTCGGTCACTCGACCCGCCTGTACGAAGCCGGGTTGGCGGCGCTGGCCGAGGCGATCTCCGAGGAGGCGCCGGGCCATGCATCTTGACATCCTCAACCACGGCTACCGGCCCGGAACGAAGCTGATGTTCGCGATGATCCGGCTGTTCTCCGGGCAGCCGCTCCCCGACGCCGCGAAACTGACCTTCTACCGATCCGACTTCTACGGCAACCCGGCCAAGGAGTTCACCCACGAGGCGCTGCGCGGGCCTTCCGAATGGTCCGTCGGCGATCGCGAGCTGATGGCGGCGTACGTGTCCATGCTGAACCAGTCCGCGTTCTGCATCGGCGCGCACACCGCGACCGCAGGCCTCGCCTACCAGGATGGTCCGCGGGTGGCGGCGGTCCTGGACGACCTGGAATCGGCGCCGATCGACGAGCCGCTCCGGGCGACGCTGCGCATGCTCGGCAAGTTGATCCGCGACGGACATGTCGACGCCCACGACGTCCGTGAGGTCCTGGCCGTCGGCGTGTCACCTCAGCAGGTCAAGGACGCACTCGCCGTGTGCACCGTGTTCAACACCACCAGCCGCCTCGCCGATGCCTTCGGCTTCGAGCTCCTCACCCCGAAGGGCTACGAAGCCGGAGCGAAGTACCTCCTCAAACGCGGCTACCGCTAGCCGCTGCTGCAGTGGTCAGTGCCTCGGTGATGCGTTGGCGGGCTTGGTAGTAGTGGTTCGGGTCGAGTACTGGCCGGTTGAAGCGGAGGGTGCGATCGGGGTCGATGAGGTCGAGGGCCGCCGCGTTGCCGTGGAGCGCGCGTACTGCCTGGAGCGCGCGGTGGTCCCACATCGCCTGGGCGAACACGCGGTGGCGCAGCGACGGCCACGGCGTACCGTCTGGTCCGGGATAGACGGCGAAGGGATCTCCGGACGGGAATGCCCCACCGGCCGATGTGTCCGCGAACGGATCCACCCGCCGGGTCGAGTGCCAGGTGTACCAGAAGTTGAATCCCCAGTGCAGAAACCCGTCAACGCCGGACGCGAACAGCTGGTGCCCGATCGCACGGTTCCGCGCCGACGGCATCCCGATGAACCTGTTGGCGACATCGCGATCCTGGCTGACGCAGTAGTACACCCACAGACGTTCCGGACGCTCGGCCAGGAACGGCTCCACATGATCGGTCGCGACGACAGGCACCTCCACAGCACCCGACGTATAGAACGAGTGCTCACTCAACGCGTCGACGACCGTCCAGCCCTTCAGCAGATCGGCAACGACGGCCTTCGCGGCGAGGTAGCTCGCGAGCCCGTCCTCCCCCGACGGCTCGTCGGAGATGTGGAAGACGACGTGGTCGCGGTCCCACTCCTCGTCGAGCACGGCCTGCAGCGCGGGCAGTAGCGCTTCGATCAATTCCCGGTACCGTACGTCGGTCGCCGGCACGTCCCACCCGAACGCCCGCTCCTCGCCAACCACGATGCCGGGCGTCGCCTTCGCGCCCCACTGGGTGAACAAATGCGCGACCTCGACCCCGGTGATCCCGGTACGCCGACACAGCTCGAGCCAACGCCGCAGCCGATCGAACCCGAACACGTACCCGTCGTCGGTCGCCGTGATGTCGATCAGCTGCACCACCGTGCGGTAAGTACCGATCGCAGTATCGAGCGGCGGCGTCCAAACCGGCGCGAGCAAGGACGTCGCACCCATCTCGACCGCGGACGCCATGAACCGCTCCACAATGGCCCAGTGCTCTTCGCTGAACACCTCGACGCCGTAGTGGTCCGCGAGCGAATCGAGATGTATCCAGTGCCCCGACACGATGTCGAGCGGCGGCAACTCGATCCCCGTGATCTCGACGGCGACCTGCGCGCGATGCAGCTCGGAGCCGTTGGGAGCGCTCACTACGATCGTGAGTTCGTGTACGCCGGCCCGCGCCGGATCGGTCGTGGTGACGTCGAACCACAGCGCGCCCCAGCTGCCGAACCGGATCGGAGCCTCGCCGTTCGGCACCGGGCGCAGCACATCCGGGTACAGGCCGGGCTCGTCGAACTCGTAGCCGTCGTCATGCCCCGGGAGCGCGACGAACGAGCACGGCACGAGCTCCACACTCGACACGGCGACCAGGTCCCCCGCCGTACCTTCGACCCGCACTTGCAGCGGGCGCGGATCGCGGAACGTCGGCTCGAGCGGAGGGCGGTACGCAAGCTGGAACGACGCCCGCTCACCGAGGAAGGCCTGGAACCGGGTGCCGGCGGACACCGGGCGCGGATCCCGCACCGGGTGCACCTTCGCGAGCGCATCGCAGAGCACGAACTCCCACTTCGCGGTCACTTCGGACCACTCCTTCCGACTCCACACGCCTGCGTAATAGTGGAATCTATGATGCAGATTCGCGCATCAATGCACAATCGCCGTCTCACGGCCGCTTACGCCGAGGGCGGGGTCAGCGCACGCGCCGAGTAGTCGTGCAGGACGAGAGCAGTGGTCACCGGGCCGAACCGGGCGAGGCTGTCGATGATGGTCTCGAGGCGACGCGCGTCGGCGCAATGGACGTCGCAGAGCAGGCAGTCCTCACCGGTAACGCGACGGATCGCGGTGATGTCGGGGGTTCGGGAGGCGAGCGCGAGCGCCTGCTCTAGTTGGGCGTGCGAGGTGCGCAGCCGGATGTGGGCAGTGATGCCGAGCCCGAGCTTGGCAGGGTCGACGATCGCCCGGTACCCGGTGATAACGCCAGTCTTCTCGAGTCGCTGGACCCGCGCGCTCGCGGCCGGCTGGGACAGCCCGACCCGGCGGCCGAGCTCGGCACCGGTCAGGCGGCCCTCGGCCTGGAGCAGCGCGAGGATCCGCCGGTCGATCTCGTCGAGTGATTCCATGGTTGTCGCCGCCAATGTCTTTGTGATCACTTGCCACGCTGTGATCAGCCTGTTGATTCGATCAGACTCGGAGTCTCAAGCCTCCCACGGTCGTGGGTTGCACAAGTGAAAGCGAGGTCTGCAGTGACAGCGTTGGTCATCCTCCCGGGCATCGACGGCTCCGACAACGTGCACTGGCAATCCCGATGGGAACAGTCCTGGGGCGACCGCGCCGTACGGATCGCCCCGGCGTCGTGGACCGAGCCCGAACTCGACGACTGGGTCGCGGCGGTCCAGCGCGCGTACGACGACGCACGCAGCCGCGACGACGACGTGGTGCTGATCGCCCACAGCCTGGGCTGCTGGACCGCCGCCGCATGGTTAGCCGCAGGAGGCTCCGCCACAGCAGCTTTCCTGGTGGCACCCCCAGACACCCAACACCCCACGTTCCCAACCGACCGCGCCGGAACCTTCCAGTCCGTCCCAACGCAACCACTCCCCTGCCCCTCACTCCTGGTCGCCAGCACAAACGACCCGTACTGCACCCCCGACCGCTCAACCACCTTCGCCACCGCCTGGAACGCCGACTGCCACCTCATAGACAATGCCGGCCACCTAAACTCCACCAGCAACCTCGAAGCCTGGCCCCACGGCCGCAACCTCCTCAACGACCTCCTGAGCCTCTCCGCCCCCACACCCAAGTGACCGTGCCGCCTCCCGCCCCCACCACGCCCTGTCCCCACGCCACCTCCCGTCTCCACCACCGCCTCCCGTCCGCACCACCGTCCTGTCCCCGGACCACCACGTCCTGTCCCACCCGTCACCCCCACACCGCCCACCTTGTGCACCAGATCCGCACAACAACGACCTCGGCACACGGATCTGGTGCACAAAGACAGCCCCCCGGCGCCGGGATACGGCGGTCAGCTGCTGGCAGTCCTTCTCGCCGAACAGCGCCAGCCTGGTTCGTGGCGCGATCGCCCGGGTGGGTGTTGTCTTGCCGGCTGGCGGGTTATGTGTCCGATGGCGGGAAGCAGCAGGCCAGCGGTGACATAACCCGCCAGTGGCGACCCGCCGACGCGCCGGCATCGGGCCACCATCGGGCTGGCATGGGGCTGCAGCACCGGGTGGCCGGCTGGGTGATCGGGTTGGTGGCGGGACGGCCGCTCGCGGCGGTGGGATGTGCACGCTCGACAGGTAGTACACCGGCGAGACGCCGTACGCACAGACACGTTCACGCTCAGGTGCACTACCCCACCCCCCGACACATCCTGTCGAGCTTGCACATCACAGCCGGCCCGCCGCCCTGGAACCCGGCGACCACCCACGCATCAGTCACAAGACCGGATATCCCCTCCGGTTGGGGGTTCTCCGTTGGTACTAGAGGGGAGAACCCCCAACACGAGGGGATATCCAGTCCCGTACGCGGGTGCCGAGGGTCGGCCATCCGGTGACTCCCGGCTCAGCCCACCCGCACCTGCGCCACAAGAGCCGCCTGAGGCAAAGGTGCCGACGGCTGGAGTCGCACGTCAGGTCGGAGCCGCGCCTCGAGCTCCCGACATCGCCTGTCGAACGGGCCAGCAGCCTGCGGGGTCGACATGCCGCAGGCTCGCACGGGGCGACGGGGTCTCGTAGCGTCGGCTCAGGCACCGCAGGAGGTCGCGGCGCAGGAGGTCGCGGCGCAGGAGGTCGCGGCGCAGGAGGTCGCGGCGCAGGAGGTCGCGGCGCAGGAGGTGACGGCGCAGGAGGTGACGGCGCAGGAGGTGACGGCGCAGGAGGTGACGGCGCAGGAGGTGACGGCGCAGGAGGTGACGGCGGCCGGGAGGTGGTGGCCCAGGAGGTGGCGGCGCGGGTGTGGGAGGTGGTGGGTGTGCTGGATCGGCGGGCTTTGGTTTGTGTTGGGGATCTTGTTGAGGATGTGGTGGTTTGGGGGGTGGGGGTGGCTCGGGTTGGGACTGACAACCCGGCGCGGGTTTGTCGGACTCGTGGTGGTGCGGCGGCGAATGTTGCTGCGTTTGCCGGCCGGCTCGGGGTGGCGGTGCGGTTCGTCGGGCGGGTGGGAGACGATGCTGCTGGCGCTGCGCTGGTGCGGGACCTGACGGAGGCCGGCGTTGACGTGAAGGTCCAGCGGCTGGGGCGGACCGGCACCATCGTCGTCATCGTGGACGAGTCCGGCGAGCGCACGATGTACCCGGACCGGGCGGCTGCCGCCGAGCTCGCCGACGTACCCGACCTCTGGCTGTCCGGAGCGAGGGCCGTGCACCTCTCGGCGTACTCCCTCGTCGGCCCGTCCCTGTCCGTCCTCAGTCGCGCCTCGGCCATCGCACGGGCCGAGGGCGCGATCCTCACCATCGACGCGTCCTCGATCGCGCTCATCGACTCGATCGGCCCTGCGCGGTTCCGCGACCTGATCAGGACGCTGCACCCGACGTACCTCTTTGCCAACGGCATCGAAGCCGACGCCGGCTCCCTCCGCGACCTCGCAACATCTGGTACGACGGTTGTCGTCAAGAACGGCCTCGAGCCCACCGAGATCCATCTCGATGCGAACACATCGACAACTGTCCCGGTGCCGCCGGTCGACGAGGTGCGCGACACGACCGGTGCAGGCGACGCGTTCGCGGCGGGCTTCCTGTCCGCCGTGCTCGAGCATGCCAACGCCGTCGAAGCGGTCAAGGCGGGTCATACCCTTGCCAGACGGGTGCTCGGCGAGCCCGGTGCCACGCTGTCCATGACCGCTGACGAGAACGGAACCGCGTGTGATTGAGCCCATTCTGTCCGACGACGTGGCCCGAGCCCTGGCCGAGCACCGCGCCGTCGTGGCGCTCGAGTCGACGATCTTCTCCAACCTCGGACTGCCCGCCCCGGCGAACGCCGACGCGCTCGAACTGTGCAAGCAGGCGGTACGGGACCACGGCGCTGTACCGGCCGTGGCTGCGATCCTCGACGGGCAGGCCAAACTCGGTCTCTCGCCGGACGAAGAAAAGCGAGTACTGCAAGGCACCCGCAAGGTCGCCGAACGCGATCTCGCGGTCGCGCAGGCACAAGGATGGGACGTCGGCGTCACCACCGTCTCGGCGACGGTGTCGCTCGCGCACGCGGCCGGCATCTCCGTGTTCGCGACCGGCGGTATCGGCGGTGTCCATCGAGGATCGGAGCTCAGCGGGGACGTCTCGGCCGACCTCGACGCGATCGCGAACCACCCGGTCATCACCGTCTGCGCCGGTGCCAAGGCCTTCCTCGACCTGCCGCGAACACTCGAGTATCTCGAGACCGCCGGCGTACCGGTTCTGGGTTGGCAGCACGACTGGTTCCCCGCCTTCTACACACGGTCGAGCGGCTTGCCGATCCCGCACCGCGTCGACGACGAGCGGGTGGTTTGCGACGTACTCCGTTTCCGGGCGAGGCCGGCGACCGGTGTACTGCTGACGGTTCCGATTCCCGTCGCCGACGAGATCCCGGCGGCGCGCATCGACGCCGTACTCACGGCTGCCTTGGAGGCGAGCGCGCAAGCCGGGGTCGTGGGTCCGGCCGTCACGCCGTACGTGCTCGCGAGGATCGAGAAGGAGACGGACGGGCAGAGCATCCCGGCCAATCTCGCACTTGCCCGGAACAATGCTGCCGTCGCGGCCCGGATCGCCGTCGCGCTGACTCAGTAGGTCTTGTAGTAGATCAGCTCGCCCGATTCGCCGGCCGCGGCGCCTTCGCTCGGGATGAAGAGGGTGATGACGAGGGCCGGCTGCCCGTTCGGGGCTGTCAGGTTGGTGATGGTGGGGTTGGCGAACGCGGTGCTGCCGCCGTTGGTGGAGATCGTCGTACGGTCGGCATTGCCGGTCTGGTAGTCGTACACGAAGGTGCGCCAGGAACCGAAGTCGCCCTTGGTGTACTGGCCTTCGATCAGCCCGAAGCGGTACCCGCGGAACGTCGTGTTGTCGCGGTCGCCGATGTTGCCGTTGACGCCCCAGTAGAGGAGGGCGTTGTCGAAGTTCGATTGGGCGGACGTGGACCAGGAGTTGAAGTTGGTGAGTGTTCCGCGCTGCTGGCGGTCGCGGTCGCAGTTCCACCAGTAGTGGCCGCCGACATCGATCGTCGAGTGGTCGATGTCGGGTGAGAGCGTGACGCTGTAGATGTTCGGCGTACCTTCCGCGCACGAGGAGAGCCGGCGAGGTGCGCCGTACGCGCGGCTGACCTGGCCGGCGAGGAGATCGGCGCGACTCGCGAAGTACCGGAAGGCGAGGTGGTTGTTGCCGCCGCCGGGCTGTTCCTGTTCCCAGGCGAGGACGAATCCGCCGTTCGACGCCTGGACGATCGTCGGCTGCGACGCCGGCCCGGTGTTGCTGCCTGCGAGTTCGCGGACCCAGTGCCAGTTGAGCAGATCCGTCGACGTCGCGAGGTTCACCCGGAAGTGTCCGTCAGCGGCCAGATGGTGCGAGACCGCGAGGTATCCACCGGTCAAGTCCTGGATGATCTTGACGGTGTCCATGACATGACCCGCGTCGTCCTTCACGCCGTACCGCTTCCCGGTGGCACCGGCGACGCCCTCAGCATGGGCGGCGTCCTTGTGATGGATTGCTGCGGTTTCCTCACTTGGAAACGTTACGCCACGCTGACCTGGGGAATACACCGAGCGACCCGGGCTGTTGTCCGTTTGTGCCTCAATCTGACCTTCGCGGACGACCCGCGAGCGCTCGCTTCGACCTGAGCGAGCTGACGCACCGCGTCCTCGTCGGTACGGCGTCGCTCAACGCTCCCGGACCGCTGTGGTTCTTGGTGCTCGGCGGTACGGCGAACCTCGGGACAGCGGCCGGCACCACGCAGCTTGCGCCTGGCGACGCGGCTTGGCTCGATTCACGGACCGGCTTCGCAGTGACCACGGATGCTCGCGCGGAGCTTGCGGTCGGAGACCTCCGGGTGGCTGTCGCGGCGTACCCCTTCCCGAGTCCGATGGTGATTCGCGGGTTCGCAGCGCGGCATCCAGGAGTCGCCGAGCTGGTCCGGGGCTGCCCGCTCGACGGTGCCTGCCGGGCATCCGTGTTTGCGGACGGTTACGGCAACCTCGTCGGTGCCGCGATGACGGACTCCTGGCTGGCGGACCAGGGTTCCGACTCGCAGACGTCCGACCCGCTCGTGGTTCGCGTGCTCGAGGCGGTGGTCGCGGACCCGGCGTACAAGTGGAGCGTCGAATCGCTGGCGAGCCTGGTGCACCTGTCCCGGTCCGCTCTCAGCGCACGGTTCCAGAAGGCGCTCGGTCGTAGCCCGGTCCGGATGTTGCGGGAGGTGCGGATGGGCGCCGCCCGGAAGCTGCTGTCCGATCCGACCCTCCCGGTCGAGGCGGTCGCGTCCCGGTGCGGCTACGGGTCGATCGCGGCCTTCAGCCGGGCGTTCGCCGCCGAACATGGACTGTCACCGCAGTCCTGGAGAGTCACTACCCTTCACGAGCCGGGGTTGCGCAACACCGCGAAGCCGATTCCGCTGACGGCCGCACAGACCGCGCCGAGCACGAGGGTCGCCGCGACGCCGTGACCGTCCACGAACGCGCCACCGACGGCTGATCCGACGGTGATCGCCACTTGGAACGCGGTCACCTGCAGGCCCATGGCGGACTCGGTGTGTTCGCGTTCGGCACGAGCGACCCACAGCTGCGTCACGACCGGCATCATGCTGAACGCGAGCCCCCACACGACCACGCCCGCAGCGAGCATCGGGACGCCGACGGCGTACCCCGTCACGGCGAGCCCCGCGGACAGCAACAGCGGAGCCGCAGCGGAGGCAACTCGCAACCGGGACGCCAACGCGCCGGCCGCGACGTTCCCGACCAATCCGCCCAGGCCCCAGACCAGCAGCAGCCAGGCGGAACCGTCCGGCGCGATGCGCATGATCGCCAGCCGGATGTACGGGTAGGCGACGAAGTTCCCCAGTGCGGCGAACACGATCATGATCAGGCCCGCGATCAGCAGTGGATTGCGCAGCGCGCTCCGCATCATCGCAAGGCCGGCCGCCGGGTGTGCCGGAACCGACGGGAACACCAGGACCAGGAAGAGCAGGCTGAGCACCGTCAACGCGGCCGCCACCCCGAAGACGACCCGCCACCCGGCGGTGTCCGCGCCGATGGACGCCAGCGGCACGGCAACGATCGTCGCGAGGCTCACCCCGACCGACAGGCTCGTCGACACCAACCGCTCACGCCCGGGAAGCGCGTGGACACCAGCGCCGAACGCGAACGACCAGTAGCCGGCGATCGCGACACCGAGGACCAGGCGGCTCAGCAGCACAACCACGAAACCGGGCGACAACGCCACCGCCAGATCCGACACCGCAGCCACCGCTAGCAACCCGATCAGCACGAGTCGCCGATCCACACGCGGCAACACCACAGCGATCGAAGGCGCCGTCACTGCACCGGCGATCGCCGTGGCGGCGACGGCCAGCCCGGCGGTCCCTTCGGAGACGCCAAGGTCCGCGGCCATCCGCGGCAACACGCTGGCCGGCAGGAACTCGCTCGCCACCAGCAGGCAGATCCCCAGATCGAGAGCGAGCAACGACACCAGCCCAGACCGCGCACGTCCAGTGTCGAGGTCGGGCGATTCATACGTAGAAGTCACACCCCCAACCCTCGCGCCGACCACCTTCCCGCAGTTGATCACGCGTCGCGAACGCTTGATCAGAACACCCGATGGGTACCCGGAGGACGACGTACGACGGAAGGCTTGCCGATGACCGCGGCGTACGAGCGTGACGACGAAAGCTCCGGTGAGCGCCTCGATCGGCACTGGAGCGAACTGCTGCAGGAGCTGCGGCTCGTGCAGACCGGGACGCAGATCCTGTTCGCCTTCTTGTTGGGGATCGCGTTCCAGAACCAGTTCCACGCCGCGGACGGTTTCACGCACGTGGTGTACGCCGGCACGCTGACCGCGGCGGCGCTGGCGGTCGCGCTGTTCCTGGCGCCGGTCGCGCTGCATCGGGTGCTGTACCGGCATCGGTTGCGGGACCGCCTGGTCACCACCACGGACCGCCTGGCGCGGGGCGGTATGGCGCTGCTCGTCGTGTCGATGTGCGGCGGCGTACTGATCGCGCTGGACGTCGTCCTCCCCCGGCCCGCTGCCGTAGCGATGGTCGCCGGCGTACTGATCTGGTTCGTGACGTTATGGATCGCGCTCCCGGCCTACATCAGGCACAGGGGCTGAGGTCAGCGCAGTTCGAAACCGCGGGTGCGGAGGGCCTCGCGGAGATGTTCGCGGCCCTTCAATCCCGCGACGGTGCCGAAGCGGTTGATGACACGGTCGATCCACCCGGCCGGGAGTCCGGCGTCGGCGTAGAACGCATTCAGCACGTCTTCGTACGCCTCGACGTACGACGCCTGCGGCTCGAGCTCGTACTGCTCATGATGCAGGACTGCCTGCTGCGGGAGGCGCGGCTTGACCGCGGTCTCCTCGAATCCGTCCGGGCGGCCGACGGTCAGGCCGAAGACCGGGAACACGTTCGGCGGTAGGCCGAGCTCGTCCGCGACGTCGAGCGGACGGTTGCGGATCGCGCCGACGAAGACCGTGCCGAGGCCCAGCGACTCCGCGGCCAATGCGGCGTTCTGGGCCGCCAGGGCGACGTCGACGAACGCCAGTACCGCTGCCTCGACGAAGTCCGCGGCCTCGGCGGTCGCCGACCCGAGCTCGGTGGTGATCTGCCGCGCCCTGGCGAGATCGGCCAGCCAGACGAGGAACAGCGGAGCCTGCGCGATGAAGTCCTGCTCCCCGGCCAGCTTCGCCAATCGGGTACGGCGTTGCTCGTCGCGGACCGCGACCACACTCCACAGCTGGAGGTTGCCCGACGTCGGCGCCGACTGCGCCGCCGCGATCAACGCGGTCAGCGTTGCGTCCGGCACCGGATCCGGCCGATACGCCCGCACCGACCGGTGACCGAGCTGCTGGGCGAGCACGTCGCTCCACACCGCCGGCGGCACAAACCCGGCACCCGCGCCGTACCGCAACCGGTAGGCCTCGTCGACACTCATCACATCTCTCATTCTGCTCGGCATGCGGACCGCGCCCCGGCGCCCGCGGTCCCGCCTGGTGAACGGGGCCGATGGCAACGAATCCACCGGGACGCGATCCGGCTCAAAGTCTACTGATCCACTAGACATACCCTGACCCATCTCACCGAACGAGACGGCCTGGATCGAGGTCCAAGAGGGGTAACTGTTCGCGACGCGCGGTGTACCGGGTGTCAAAGGGCTAGCGTTCGGGTGGGGTTTCGGGCGTAGGGTCTGCACAGGATGTTTCGTGCCGAGGGGGGACAGACTGTGAGCGAGCCCACTACCGAGTATCCCGACAATATCGACGCCGCGGTGCTCAAGATCGCCGGTGTCGTGGTGCTGGGCGCGATCATGTCGATTCTCGACATCACCGTGGTCAACGTCGCGCTGCCGACCTTCCAGGACGAGTTCGGCACGCCCGAGAGTCCGATCGCGTATTCACACGTCGCCTGGACGGTCACGGCGTACACGCTCGCACTGGCGACCGTGATTCCGCTGACCGGCTGGGCCGCCGACCGGTTCGGCACCAAACGGCTGTACATGACCGCGATCTTCCTGTTCACGGCCGGGTCCGCGCTGTGTGCGACCGCGACGAGCATCGACATGCTGATCGGCTTCCGGGTCCTCCAGGGGCTCGGCGGCGGCATGCTGATGCCGCTCGGTATGACGATCATGACCCGGGCCGCGGGGCCGCACCGGATGGGCCGGCTGATGGCCATCCTCGGCGTACCGATGCTGCTCGGCCCGATCCTCGGCCCGATCCTGGGCGGCTGGCTGATCCAGGTGGCGAGCTGGCACTGGATCTTCCTGATCAACGTGCCGCTCGGCGTGATCGCGCTCGTCTACGCCTGGCGCGCGCTGGCCAAGGACACCGCGGAGCGCACGGAGTCGCTCGACATCCTCGGAGTCGTGCTGATGTCGCCGGGGCTCGCGCTGTTCCTGTTCGGCGTCTCGTCGCTCCCCGCCGAGGGCGGTGACTTCGGAGCGCCGCGGGTCTGGGTCTCGATCCTGATCGGCGTCGTGCTGATGGCGACGTTCGTGTGGCACTCGTTCCGGCCGCAGCATCCACTGCTCGACCTCCGGCTGTTCCGCGACCGCAACCTGACGGTCTCGATCATCACGATGTTCCTGTTCGCGGCCGCCTTCTTCGGCGGGCTGCTGCTGGTGCCGACGTACTTCCAGCAGATCCGCGGCGAGTCCACGCTGCACGCCGGCCTGCTGGTGGCGCCGCAGGGGCTCGGCGCGATGGTGACGATGCCGATCGCGGGACGGCTGGTCGACAAGATACCGGTGGGCCGGATCGTGCCGTTCGGGATCGCGGGGATCGTGATCGGCATGTTCGGTCTGACCCAGATCACCGCGACCACGCCGTACATCGCGATCATCGCGATGCTGGTCGTGATGGGCTTCGGGATGGGCGGCACGATGATGCCGCTGTTCACGACGGCGCTGCGGACCCTCTCCGGCGCTCAGGTCGCGCGTGGCTCGACGCTGCTCAACATCAGCCAGCAGATCGCGTCGTCGTGCGGCGTCGCGACGATGTCGGTCATCCTCACCAACCAGCTCAACAACTCGCCGATCATCCCCGGTACGCAGCAGATCCCGGGCCTGGGCGCCGGGCTCCGCGAGACGCAGGCGGCGATCCTGTCGAACACCCGGCCGGAGAACCTCGCCGCGCTGCACCTGGATCCCGCAGCGATCGCCCGCGGGCTGGTCGACGCCGCGGACGCGTTCTCGCACACGTACTGGGTGGCGTGGTCGCTGGTCCTCCTCACCTTGGTGCCGGCCCTGATGCTCCCCCGCAAACGCGCGGCGACACAGCTCGTCGACGAGAAAGTGATCGACTGACCATTTGTCGGAGCGTTTCTGTAGTGTCCTGGCGTGGACATTGGGGAGCGGATCCAGGAACTTGCCGATCGCATCGTCGTACTGCGTGACGCCTACTACCGCGGTACGCCGACGGTCGCCGACGCGGACTACGACGCGATCGAGGACGAGCTGCGGACGCTCATCGACGCCAATCCGGAGCTCGCGCCCGACCCGAACCCGTTGGAGCAGGTCGGCGCACCGACAGTGCTGCACGCCCCGATCCGGCACTCGCGGCCGATGCTGTCGCTGGAGAAGGCGACCCGCCCGGAGCAGGTCGAGGCCTTCTTCGGTCGCTTCCCCGGCCAGCCGGTGGTCGTCATGCCGAAGCTGGACGGTCTGTCCTTGGCGCTCGTCTACGAGAACGGTCGGCTGGCGCGGGCGATCACCCGTGGTGACGGGACGACCGGCGACGACGTGACGCCGCTCGTGCGCGCGCTCGCCGACGGTGTCCCCGACCGCCTCGACGTACCGGATCGGGTCGAGGTCCGCGGTGAGGCCGTCATGTTGCGCTCGACGTTCGCGGCCTACAACGCCGCGCACCCGGACAAGCCGCTGATCAACCCGCGCAACGCCGCGGCCGGGACGCTCCGTGCGAAGGACGCGGCGACGGTAGCCGAGCGACGTCTGCAGTTCCTGGCGTTCGATCTGCTCAGCGACCAGGCCGACGCCGATCTCGAGCGCGCGCTGCAGACGATGGGGTTCACCGTCGCCGACATGCGGCACTGCGACGACGCCGCCGCGGCGCAGGCGGTGATCTCCACGATCGAGCAGCAGCGCAACGACCTGGACTACGACCTCGACGGCGCCGTACTGCGGCTCGCCGATCGCGATGCTTTCGCTGCCGCCGGCACGCGGTCGAGCTCTCCGCGGGGCGCGCTGGCGTTCAAGTTCGCCGCCGAGGAGAAGACCACGGTGCTCGCCGACGTGGTCTGGGACGTCGGCAAGACCGGCAAGATCGCCCCGGTCGCCTGGCTCGAGCCCGTCTTCGTCGGCGGTACGACGGTCACGCGCGCGACGCTGGCGAACCAGGAGGTGATCAAGGCCCGCGGCATCAAGATCGGCGACACGGTCCTGGTCCGCCGGGCCGGTGACGTGATCCCGTTCGTGGCCGGCGTACTCGATGCGTCGAAGCGCACCGGAGAAGAGCGCGACATCGTGCCGCCCAGCACCTGCCCGTCGTGCGAGCAGCCACTGACCGAGCAGGGTAACAGCCGCGAACTGTTCTGCACCAACGTCTCGTGCCCGGCCCAGACCGTACGGCGGCTGATCCACTGGGCGTCCCGCGCCGCGGCCGATATCGACGCGATCGGCGGAGTCTGGATCGAGCGCCTGGCCGAGGCGGGGATCCTGGAGAACCCGTCGGACTTCTACAAGCTGACGGCCGAGGGGCTGCTCGAGTTCGATCGCATCGGCGAGATCTCGGCCGCCCGGATGATCGAGTCGATCGACACGAGCCGGCAGGTCGGGCTGCGTCGCGCACTGATCGGCCTCGCGATCCCGATGGCGTCCGAAGGCACCGCGGCCAGGTTGTGCCGGGCCGGATTCGCCTCCCTGGAAGCGGTCGCCGACGCGGGCGAGGACGGCCTCGTCGCCGTGGAGGACATCGGCCCGAAGGTCGCCGCCTCACTCGTCGAGCACCTCACCCGCCTCCGGCCCGAGCTCGAGCGGCTCCGGGCAGCCGGCGTCTCGCTCGACGTACGCGAGGAAGACCTGCCACCGGTCGTGGCCGCGGGCGCACCACTGGCCGGCAAGACCGTCGTCGTCACCGGATCCATCAGCGATCCCCGCTCCGGGGAGAAGGTCGCGCGACCCGCGTTCCAGCGACTCTGCGAGAAGGCCGGCGCGACGATCGCGTCGTCGGTCTCGGCCAGCACCGACCTGCTCATCACCGGCGCCGACGTCGGCGCCTCGAAACTCACCAAGGCGGAGAAGCTCGGCGTCGCGGTCGTCGACCAGTCCGAGATCTGGCAGCAACTCCAATCAGCTGACCTCCTCCCCCGCTGACTCCCCCGCTGACATGTGAACGTCATGCGGGCGTCACGGCGGCGGGATACCGTTGCTCCATGAGTGGGGAGCCGCCTGTCGTCCGCCGGTTGCACGAGTTGCCGGCGTACCTGATCTCGCCGCAGGACACGGTCCGCCTGGCCGAACTGGCCGGGCCGAAGCAGGGATCGAGCACGAGTGTGTTCCTGGAGATCTGGGAGCCGGGCGGAGCGCAACCGCTCAACTCGCACCAGGACTCCGCGGAGATCTTCATCGTCCTGTCCGGCACGGCACAAGCACACAGCGACGACCACCAGGTCGACCTGACCGCGGGCGACGTACTCGTCCTGCAGCCTGGTTCGGAGCACCGCATCCTCAATACCAGCGCGACCGATCAGCTCTTGACGCTCACGGTGATGGCCAACGACGGCGGATTCGCCAAGCTCGTCACGGACGGCACACCCACCGCGCTGACCCCTGCCGAGATCAGCGCCCTGATCAGCTGACCGAGAACCGCGACGCCTCGGCCAACGCTGCCGAAGTGGTTTCCACCGCGGCCTCGAAGTGCGCCTTGCCGACGGCCGCGGTCGCGCCCGTCGGGTCACCGATATGACCGGCAGGCCCGAAGTCGTCCGAGAGCCACCCGAAGCTCACCGGCTTCCCGAACCCGATCTGCTGGTACGTCGTGAGCCCAGCAGGTACTGCGGGCGCCGCCAACTCCAGGTGCACCAGGTCGGGCCGCAGATGCAGCACCGTCGAGGTCTCGTGGAATCCGCCGTGGATGCCCATGCCGAGCTCCGACGGTTCGCCCGTCCGGCCGCCGTGGTCCACCGGCACCGACGGGTGCCCGAGGAACGTCTGCAACCCGAACTCCCGCCGCAACTCACGGCAAGCGACCTGCCCCAGCGCCGAGTTTCCACCATGTCCGTTGAGGAAGAACAGCCGCCGGATCGGTGTCGTCGTCAGCGACCGGCCGATGTCGATCAGCGTATGCATCAACGTCTCCCACGACAGCCAGATCGTGCCCGGCGCCCACGCGTGCTCGTCGGACTTGGTGTAGGCGAGCGCGGGCAGCAGAACGACCGGCACCCCCGCCGAAGCTGCCGTCGAAACGGCAGCCTCGGCGGTCGACGATGCGATCAGGTAGTCGGTCGACACCGGCAGGTGCGGGCCGTGCTGCTCGATCGCACCCAGCGGCAGGACGGCGACGGTATCGGGGTCCAGCTCGGCGATCTCGGCGTACGTGCGGTCCACGAAGTACATGGCGAAAACCCTTCAGACGTTGAGCTTCCCGGGGTTCAGCAGGCCCTTCGGATCGGTGCGCGGCACGGTGGCCAGGATCTGCTCGACGTGCCGGTCGACATTCCACTGGTGCGGTGAGTGGATCCCGATCCCCAGACTCTCCAGTTCGGCGAACCCGGCGAGCACCCGCTCCTCGCTCTCGTAGTCGGCGACCAGCATCCCGATCGGCCCGTGCTTGCCGAGCTCGAGATGGATCCTCGAGTTCGGGTACACCGACCGGACCGCGTCCGGGTCGTCCCACAGCGGCAGCCCACCGACCTCCAGGTGGAAGCACGGGTAGCCGGACTGCTGCAGGAAGAAGATCGGGTGGTTGTACGACATCGTGCTCAGCCGGTCGGTCTGCCCGTAGTCCTCGAGTACGGCGACCACCGAGC